>CAMAZP010000003.1:0-155831 GCA_945863605.1 Chitinophaga pinensis | reverse complement strand
TTGTTCGATTGCTATTTCAACCCCATCATTATTAAATCCCATTCGATTAATGATTGCCTGATCTGATCTCAAACGAAACAGCCTTGGTTTATCATTTCCTGGCTGCCCTTTAGGAGTGATTGTTCCTATTTCTATAAATCCAAATCCGCAATATGCTAGGTCATTAAACATAGTAGCATTTTTATCAAATCCTGCTGCTAATCCAACAGGGTTTTTAAAAGTTAAGCCAAAGACTTTTCTCTCTAACTTTTTGTCATTTATTATAAATAACCTTGTGAATATTTTCTTTATGAAATTTATTTTCAATAATTTATTCAATGAATTTGTAGTGAAATAGTGAACTTTTTCTGCATCAAATAAAAATAATAAATAGCGGATAATGGAATACATATTCAAAGGTAAAAAAAAAGCGAGACCAGAGCCTCGCTTCATATTCAATATTTAAAATTTTAAACTCTGAATTTACCGGTTGATTTAAGATTGTATTTTTTTCGTTGCTTACCATAATCTTTGTATGTAATGTTTTTTGAAACAAACACATTCAAATTATAATAAGCATCTTTTTGATCCGGATTACCTCTTTTTTCACCTGGAACAAAAGCAGGATTTCCAGCAGCAGGATTAGAAAAATAAATAGCTTCTGAAGAACTTAAATTTGAAGGATCAGCGTATGTTGTACTAACATCATCAATATAATCAGAAAATGTTTTAACATAGGATAACTCTACACCCATTCTCCAAATATTGTTTAGTCCCCATCTAAAACCAAGACCAACAGGTAAGGTTAGCGTTAAGGGACTGTAAGAACTTGATTGACCTTCGGTTTTAAGTGGTCGGAGTGCAACCCAATCACCTTCAATATTTTGGGCTTTAGGATTAAAATACAATAATCCAACTCCACCAAAGCCATATAATTGTTGACTTCTATTTTTTTTAGAGTAGTTACCTGGTAAATTAAATGTTGATCCGAACTTTTCATTGGCATAAACAATTAATTCTAAGCGCTGAGAAATTTCAAAACATAAACTTTTAAACTGCAAACTTCTTGCATTTCTGAATGGTTCTTCAGAATGAACATCGTCTGCTCTCAAACCAAAAATTGAAATGCTTGATGTTGTGGCAAACATCGGAGCAAAACGATATCTGAATCCAAAAAATCCTGCAATGCTTGTTGATGGCCAATCTGTATCCTTTAATGAATAATTTCTTCCAATTCCGTAACTACCACCAAGATCACCAAGAAACTGTGTAGCACCAAGTCCAAACAATATCTCTTTTTTGTGTAATGACCAATTTTTTTGTGTATTAAAATTAGCATGCTGTGCAAAAAGATAACCAGCTTGAATAAAAGTTAATAATAGTAGACATTTAATTGTTTTCATAGCAATACTAAATCTGTAAACATTTATTTGCAAATTTAATTTTTTTTTACAATTAAACAATACTTATAAATATTTTACCTGTAATTTTCATAAAATATTAATATGCTATAAAAGGATAGTTAAGATTACAAAAATAAAACTTGCAATACCTACAGCACCATAATACCATGGAAATATTTTTTTTGGTTGTTTTGCTACAACTTTATTTAAAATTGAATGAAAATTTTGACGATTTTTGATTTCATCACAACTTAGTTTTTTTCTGTCTACTAAAATTTTAATCATATGCTATGCTTTTGTTTTAATAAAAATTGCTTTTAATTTAACAAGTGCTCTAAATGTTTTCACCTTTGCATTATTCTCAGTTAATCCGAGGATTTCTCCGATTTCTTTAAAAGACCTCTTTTCAAAAAAACGCATTTCAATTAGTTGTAATTCATGTTCCTTAAGAAGTTTTAATGAATTTAAAAGATTTGTTCTTTGTTCCTCGCTAAAATCTTCATTTAAATCATCGATAAACTGAACAATTGTTACTGAGTCCAGGCTTACGGTTCTTTGTGCTTTTTTATCTCTAAAAGATTGATATAACTCACTTTTAGCAATTCTAAACAACCACGATGAAAAAGGAACACCTCTAAACTCATATTTATGTAATCCAGCTAAAGCTTTTACAAAAACACAAGATGTGATGTCATAAGCTGATTCTTCTTCATCTACTCTTTTATAAATATACCTGAAGATAGCCTCATGGTATTTTTTGTAGAGTGGTGCGAATTGACGAGGGTCTTTTTTCGCAATTTCAATTTGACGCAATTCATCTTCGAGACGAAAGGCGTTTTGGTGATACAATAAGTTCACTGCCATTTTTTTTTGGTTTTATCTAGTTTGACTTGGAGATTCGTAAGGCTTGCAGTCCCTACTTATACTCATAACGCTAAACTTATAAAAACGTAACAAAAAAAAAAAAATTAGAAACTCATTCTCAACTGAACTACAAAATCAGACTTTCGACTGCCTTTAATTTCCTCAGCGCCAGAACTTATGGTAGATCTATTGTTGTACAGAAATTCACCATATCTTACCCATAAATCAAAATGCCTAGCAAATGAATATCGCACTAAAATGTATGCCCTTGAACCTTGGTAATAATAAGCAGGAACAGCAAAAACATACAATGCGTTGTTTTCAAAGGAGTACATTCGAGTATCATAAGAATCGGTATCAAATAAAGCATAGCGCAATGCAATATCTAAAGGAAAACTTTTGGGGCGAAAAACAAAATCTTGGGTTATCATAATTCCATCTTCGGGATTGTTACTTTCTCTTTTTAAGGTAACATATTCAATACGACTTTTAAGTGTAAAGAATTCATTAACTGTATAGGAGAGATTGAAACGAAAACTTCTTTGAATAACATCCTCAATCTCAGTAATGGTACCATCTGAATCTCTGCTGTTTTTCTGTCTCAATTGTTGTCTGAAACGCCCATAAATTTCAAAAATCTTATTGGGTTTGTAAATGGGTTGGATTAAAAATTCATAACCTGAGGATGGTGCATCTACTAGATATTTCAGCCATGGAAATTGGAATATGTCAGTATAACCGTTTATTGTCCATTTTGTATTTAATTTAAGTTTTAAACCTGCATAAAATCCTTTTTCATTTTGAGTATTACCTCCTTCGGAAAATCCTGCATTGTAAAAAGAGTTATAAGCTCGATCATAATTTCTGTAAAGAATACCTATACTAGCTCTAGAATCTAAAGAAATTAATGCACCATGAACCATGGCCAAACCTCCCATTTTTTGATTTTGATAATTGTTAAAATTTCTTGAAAATTCTCCAAAGAAATTTATATTCTTCAATACATAACTATAATCAAAACTACCAGAAACCATCGACTTACCTCTGAAATCAAATTGATTATAATATTTTATATCTTTTACAAAATCTTTATCATATCCTTGATAGACAAAAGTTCCACCAAGTTTAAGTCCTCCAAAAGTATAACGTAAATTTGCTCCAGCGATTGATTCTGTGAGTCCATTCATTTTAGAAATTTCACGATTCGTTCGATGTAAACCTGATACATCTATTGTTGAAATGAATTCTAAATCTTCTAAAGTTGAATCTTCAATTACTGCTGCATCGACTTTTTTCCTAGACGCAAACAATAACAAATCAATATTTCTATAGGATAAATCCACAGCTGCTCCACGTAAAAAACGTGCTTCATCTACTGATGTATATGCTTTAAGTGGAATTGCTGTTCGTTTCATTGTTGCAATATCAGCTGTCTTTCCAAATGCATAACTAGACCATATATTTAATCCTTGACCAACTTGAACTTGATAATCCCCAATAACTGCTGCACTTATGTATTTACCGCCTTTAAAAAAGGCGTGAGCAGAGTAAAAATCGAAGCCATTTTTTTGTGAACCTTTGAAGAATTGTTCCCCTGGATCTTTTTCACCAGTAAAACCTACACTAATGTTTGATTTGTAGGTGTATCTGAATCGGGTGTAATATCTATCTGAATTTCCGTAGTAATAATTGTTAGAATTTTGCAGCAAGGAATCAGAAACATTTTCATAGCCTTTTTTCTGCTGAATTGTTGGTTGGTAACGAAGATACAACTCAAATTTCCCCTCTTTCATTGCTTCTTTGAATGTAATGTGGATATTATCTAGTTTATCATCTATTCTAACAAATGGAAGAACTAATTGTATGGTTGTTAGATCCCAATATTTTAAACTTTGTAATTCGTAAATTGTAATATATTTTCCAAAAGCTTTTCTATGTAATAAGAGATCGTTTATTTGCACTTGAGTTAACAAATATAATTGTTCTAGATCCTCACCATTGGATGCATTTAAATTTATTTTATTTTCATAAAAAAAATCTAATTGTTCAATAACGTTTGTTAAATCGATTTCTTCAGCTTGTAATTGCTCTGAAATAAATTCGATGCGCTGTTGTATAATTTCAGATTTATCTTGTCCATAAACAAAACAAGAAATTACGAGGAATAAAACAGCAACTATAACTTTCATTATTTCAACTGCATTGTAAATGAAAAATGAGGAGACCATCCCAACATTTGATGATAGGCTGAACCTAAATCTAACTTATATTTTCCTGAAAATGCATAACCTAAGCCAAAACTAAATTCAATTGGTGTTGTAGCAAACCCACCTCTTAGGTATAAGTTATTTAACGGCAAATATTCAATACCTGTTTTAAAACGGATACTGTAATCTATATTTTTTTCTGCTTCTGCAAGAAATAGTACTTTTTCAGAAACAGAAAATTTGGTTCCTAATCGCATAATAGTTGAATACCTATCTTCTGCAAATTCTGAAAGTCGATTTCTTGTGATATTGAAAACACTAAATGCAACTGACCATTTCTCACTTACTTTAGCCAATGCTCCTAATTCAGCAGTTACCGTTTGATGATTTCCATAAGTAGGATTTATTCGCGCAAAATGATGATTTAATTGAACGCCTATTGCCAAAAACTCAGCCAATTTCATTGAATAACCAAGACCATTTCTATACGTTCTGAATTGATTATAACCAAATGACTGTGAACCAATTGAAATCACACCTGCCTTTAATGGAATTGCGACAACCAAGCCTTGAGACTGCAGTTCTTTAATTAAAAAACGATTTTCGTAAGAAACACCAAATTCTATTTTTTTCAAATTAGAAAGCGCTGCAGGATTATGATGGTAAGCCCAAACATCTTCTAAAGCTACCGTTGAATTAGACAAAGACATCGAACGACTTCCCATTGGTTGCCAACCTTGAGCTTGACTTAAGTAACCTAATGCAAAACTTACAATGAATAGATATAATTTTTTCATTTTTTAAATTAAACGTTTGAATTTATTGCAATAATCTGATTCGTAAATTTTATAATCCACAAAATACCAATTCATTCCATTATCTTCACTTATTGCATACAAGCGAAGTCTGTTTGAGGTTTTTACATAGGTATCCTTGTTAATCATGGCTACTTTTAGTTGAATATGTAAAATCGCACCATTTGTTTTTGATTTCCCTATAATTGCATCTGTCCAAATATATTGTTTTGGCTTAAGATACGACTTAAGTTTCTCATCGCTTTCTTTTTTTAATTCACGTAATATTAAAGGATGGGTTGATGCAGCAATTGATAATTTTAAATCTCTATTAATACTTAAAAAAAAAAATGAAATTGCTTTATTCAGATTCTGTTCTTGTTCAGCATTTAAAGAACAAGAGAATGTTATTATTAAAGTCAAAAACAGAAGAAAATTAATTCGCATATAAAGCCCGAAAATAGAGTTTTTTAAATGAAAAAAAATCTTTTCATTCATTAATTTTAGTTTAACAGAATGTTATTTCATTAAAATCTTAGAATAAATGTTTTTCCGCGTGGTAAGAGGAGCGTACTAATGGACCACTTTCAACGTATCGAAATCCCATTTTCAAACCTTCTTCTTTGTAGAAATCAAATTGTTCAGGTGTAATAAATTCAAACACAGGGAGATGTTTAAAGGTTGGTTGCAAATACTGTCCCAATGTTAAAATATCAACACCAACAGCTACTAAATCATGCATCGTTTCAAGCACTTCAGCAGGTGTTTCACCCAGACCAAGCATCACTCCTGATTTAGTTCGCATTCCACCTTTTTTCAAACGAAATAGAACCTCTAGGCTTCTATCGTATTTTGCCTGAATACGTACTTGCTTAGTTAATCTTCTAACTGTTTCCAAATTATGAGAAACAATTTCAGGTGCTACATCAATTATTACTTGTAAATTCTCCCATTTTCCTGCAAAATCTGGAATTAAGGTTTCCATTGTAGTTTTTGGTGATTGTTTACGGATAGCTCGAACTGTTTGTGCCCAAATTTCAGCACCCCCATCTTTTAAGTCGTCACGGTCAACAGAGGTAATTACTGCGTGTTTAACCCCCATAATCTTCACACTGTTCGCTACTCGCCCCGGTTCATAAACATCAACTTCTTCAGGTTTTCCAGTTTTTACTGCACAAAAGCCACAAGAACGCGTACAAATATTACCTAAAATCATAAACGTTGCTGTACCTTCTCCCCAACATTCACCCATATTCGGACAGCTTCCACTTTCACAAATTGTGTGTAACTTGTGCTCATCCACCAAACTGCGCACTTTTTTGTAGTTTTCACCAGTAGGTAATTTAACACGAAGCCACTTTGGTTTTTTTATTCTAGTTATAATCGTTTCGTTATCCATTTTTAGTTACTTCGATAAATGAAAATATTAAAATTTAGGTACAATTTGTAGAATTCGTTCTTCTAATTCTTGACGCATTATCACCAATTCATTGGTATTAAATCGCTTTATTTTTGACATTCTAACAAATTGATTGATTTTTAGTTTAATGCTTACAAAACTAAGCCAAAACATACTTATTAATACGAAATAAATTAATCCAATCCAAAAGGGCTGATCTAGGTAATTTGTCAATACCGCGACAATTGGAACATTGAACAAACTTAGGATAAACATTCCAAGAACCATTTTGGTTGAACCCCAAAAAACGGAACGTTTAAATTTCTTTTCAACAAAATTCTTAATGAAACGATAAGGCAAATAACAATGTAAAGCTCCTAAAGTTGCAAAAGGGAAAAGTGCAATAATTGAAATCAAATTCAAAAAGCTATTATAAGAATTATCTTTTTTTGCTTTTAAATCACAATCGAGAATTTCAGAATTTTTTAATTGCTCAAAATAAGTAGATAATTGTGACTTCAAACTTTCAATCTCAACTGGTATCGTTTCACTAAAAGTATTCAACCAATTCGCTAGTTTTTGTGAATACTTCCATCTTAGTTCTAATGAAAAAGATTTGTCATAAGTCAAGTAATTCATTCCTTTACCAGAAATAATCATTATTTGCTCGTGGAATTCACTCCATTCTTCACGTTCAATATGCGTGATTTGAGCTTTCATCAAAACCTCCACTTTGTCTGTTAAATCGGCTATTACTTGATAAGAATTAGCTTCGTATTCAGTTCGATAATCGTTCAAACAAATTGGATCTGAGTTTGAAATCAAAAGTTCACTTCGCATGGCATTTGGATACGTATAATTGCAACCAATTGCTGAAACATATACTTTTTCTTTCCAATTAGATGCTTCAAGGGCAATAAAACCAATTCTTATCGCACCTTTTTTTATTGGTTTAAGTCTTCTGATAAAAACATCGTCAGTCAAACCTTCTGGATAAATCAATAAATTCTTTTTGGCGGCTAAAGCGTCTGTACATTTTTGAAAAACCTCAGCATTTTTTTCCTTCGTGTCAACACCATCTTGCTGACGATAAATAGGTAGCATATGAAAAGCCCAAAGAAATGGTTTGGAAAAAGTTGTAAAAACATCTGATCGAGTCATAAAATAGAGTACTGATCGATTATTTGTTGCTACAACCAAAGGATCCATAAACGAAGCTGCATGATTTCCGGCATATATAGTTCGATTGAATCTATATTTTGGTTTATTTATCGAAACAATTTTTCTGTAAAAAAGAAAAACAGCGAGACTCATAAATGGATATACAATAACATATAAAATACGCATGAATGCAAAATTACTAAAAATCGCTTGGTCTGTTTTAACAATTGAAGGACTAATAACTTTTTTTAGTTTTAAATTTTAGTAAAATCTGAAACTATATTTTCGTTAAATAATTAGTTGTAATAGAAAAACTATAATAAATTTTTAATTAAGGATGTAATTTATAAGCTATCATACATGATTATTAAAAATATTAAACACATATGAAAAATCTAGGTTTATTTTGTGGTGGGCTATCTTCTGAATTTGATATTTCCATAAAAAGTGCAAATACAATCAAAGCTCATTTTCCGAGTTCTTTTGTCGTTTATAAAATAATTGTATCCGAATCAATTTGGGAAGTGGAAACAGAAAATGGAAACACTCGATTTGATTTAAATGAATTTACCTTTAATCTTAATGACGAAATTATTAAAATTGATTTGGGATTAGTTTACATACATGGAAACCCAGGAGAAAATGGAAAAATTCAAGCGCTTCTAGATATAAAAAAAATACCTTATCTTAATTCTGGTGTATTAGCCTCTTCCCTTTCGTTTGATAAGTGGTATTGCAACCAATTCTTGAAATCATTCGGAATTCCTGTTGCGAAATCATTGTTTTTAAATTCAGTTAATCAGTTTTCAAACGAGCAAATCGTCGAAACGTTAGGTTTACCTGTTTTTGTTAAACCCTCAGATTCTGGCTCGAGTTATGGCATTTCAAAAGTGAAGGAAATAAGCCAATTAAGTGCAGCTTTGGCGACTGCTTTTAAGGAAGGACAAACGGTTGTGATAGAATCCTTTTTAGACGGAACTGAAGTAACTTGTGGTGTTTACAGAACTAAAAATGGAATGTACGCATTGCCCTTAACTGAAATTTGTTCTGAAAATGAATTCTTTGATTACGAAGCAAAATACAACGGAAAATCGAAAGAAATTACACCAGCTCGCATAGATGATGAATTGAAAGCCAAAGTTCAAGAACAAGCAAAAAATGTCTATCAATTACTTCAATTAAAATCTATAGCACGTATTGATTTTATGGTAGTTAATGGCATTCCTCATGTTATAGAAGTCAATACAACCCCTGGCTTTTCGCAAGCAAGTATAGTGCCTCAAATGATCCAAGTAGATAATAAAACAATCACTAATTTTTGGCAAGAAATTTTGGATGTTGAATTTTAAGATTAATAAATTGCAATTGCGTTAAGCACCTTTTCTATTTTTTGTTGTAAATCAGCAGAAGATCCCTTGTAATTATTAACAGAAATTGAAAAAGCTAATCTCTTACCACTTTTGGAATAAACATATCCTGCATAAGCTTTTACTTTACTAATTGAACCACTTTTCGCAAAAATCCTACCTTCACCTATTTCGCCTTTGCACAAACTTGAAATTGTTCCAGATTTTCCAGCAATTGGAAGTGTTTCTTTGAAATCGTTGAAGTTTTTTGACTTGTACATGTAAGATAACAATTGACAAAAATGATTTGCACTAATTGCATTACCCCTTGAAAGTCCACTTCCATCTTTTAAAATCATACCTGAAATATCAATTTTTTGTGCCCAAAATTCTTCTAAAACTTTTAAAGAAGATTCAGTGGAACCATTTTTATTTCTTGAGTAACCAAGTTGATTTAAAAGACCTTCAGCAAACAAATTAACACTCTTAAAATTAGTCCAAAAGGCAATTTCTTTTACAGTTTTACTGGATTGAGAATAAAGAAGTTTAAAGTTGTCATAAGTGTTAGGTAATTCAATGTCAATCAACCTGTAAGCTTTAGGTTTTTGAACAACGTGAATACCTTTTTTTAATAGAGCATTTGTGAATTCATAAGCTAATTGAAATTCAGGATCTGGCATGCTACCCTTAACCACAAAACGTTCAGTAAACTGAGGAAGTTTACCTTTTACCAAACGATCCAACGAATAAGGTGCTCCGAAAATATAAGAATTATCACCATTAACTGTTGAAGCAAAAACTTCATTACTCATTTTTAACCCCGGGACATCCGGGAATATCTCAGTAATTTTGCTTAATGAACCTGATTTACCAGTTTTGAAATACAATAAAATTTGGTTATCAAAAATATTTATGCCGCTTGCAGATGCGCCATAATAATTCCCAACATCACCCCAGCTCCATCCCTCTGGTGAACCGTTATATCCAAACTCTGAGCCATCAGCTATTACAGCACCATTAATTGTAATAATACCTTTATTCTTTAAAGAATCAGACCAATTATTTAAAAAATCTAATTCAAAATTAGCAGAATTAAAATACTTACTTCCTAATGAAACATCTCCTCCTCCTCGAACCCAAATATTTCCATGAAGGACACTGTCTTTATCTATAAAACCATCATGATAAATTCGAGTTTGTGTGTAATAATTTGGACCTAATAATTCGAATGCGGATGCTGATGAAAATAATTTTGTAGTTGAAGCACTTGTTAAAGATGTATTTTCGTTATGTTTAGCTACAATTTGATTTTTTTCTAAATCATATACCATAAATGAAATTGATGAATTAAAATTTAATTCATCAATAACAAAATTATCAATTGCCTTTTGAATATTATTTTGAGAATGAGCAGCTAAACTCGATATTAAGAAAAAAATTATTATATATCTTTTCATTTCAAATTTTTAGTACAAATATCATTGAAATTTTTAATTTTGTATTTTATATTTAGTGATTTTTCATAAAGCGTTTTATAGTAACAAATTAAACTAATACATTAAAATTTTGCTTCAAAAGAAAATTAAAGTTTTAAGAATAATCAATCGTTTTAATATAGGTGGCCCTACTTACAACGCAACTTTTTTAACTCGTTACCTTTCAGATGAATTTGAAACATTACTAGTCGGTGGATTACCTGAAGAAGGAGAAGCAGATTCATTACATATTTTAAAGGAATACGGTGTATCTCCAATATTGATTAGTGAGATGAAGAGAGTCCCAAATGTTATCAGTGACCGTAAAGCATTAAAAAAAATCAAAGAAATTATAAAAGACTTCAATCCTGATATTGTACACACACATGCTGCAAAAGCAGGTGCGTTGGGTAGAAAAGCTGCATATGATTGTAAAGTTCCTATTATTATTCACACCTTTCACGGTCATGTTTTTCATTCCTATTTTAGTAAATATAAAACTGAACTATATCGTTTAATAGAGAAAAGACTCGCCAAAAGATCCTCTGGGATAATTGCTATTTCTGACTTACAAAAAAATGAATTAACAGAAACATATCGGATTGCCAAAAAAGAAAAAGTTGAGGTTATTCAGTTGGGATTTGATTTAAATCCATTTCAAGAGAATTTAGTTGAAAAAAGAAAAATCACTAGAGATGAATACAATTTAAGTGATGATCAAATTGCTATTGCAATTATTGGAAGATTAGCTCCAATTAAAAATCATGATTTATTTTTAGAATCAATTAAACTTGTTCAACAGCAGACGAAACAAAAATTAGTTTTCTTTATAGTAGGGGATGGAGATCAAAAAAAATCAATTGAAGAAAAAGTGGCAATTCTTAAGACAGAGATTACTATCGATATTAGGATGACGTCATGGATAAAAGATATAAAAACTTTTAATGCGGGGATGGATTTGATTTGTTTAACATCTGATAATGAGGGAACACCCGTAAGTTTAATTGAAGCGCAAGCATGTAATATTCCAATTGTTTCAACAGATGTTGGAGGTGTTAGAGATATTATTGATGAAAATGAAACTGGGTATATTTCACCAAAAAAAGATGCTATTAGTTTTTCAAATAAACTACTATTGTTAACAGAGGATAAACAAAATAGAGAAAGAATGTCACAAAATGGTTGGGATTTCGTAAAAAGTAAATTCCACTATACAAGATTAGTTTCTGATATGGAAAAATATTACTACTCACTACTTGAAAAAATGAAGAATGAAAATTAAAAGTTTTTTATACGTTACATTTTTTTGTCTTTTAATATTACTATCAAATAGTTGTGGCAACGTTAACAGTAATGCTCTTTTTAAAATCCCTAAAGATGGTTCTTTCAAATATGATTCTTTAGTTATGAACCCAACAGATGATTATATACTTGGCCCTGGTGATCGATTTAGCTTTCAATTTGCTACAAATGAAGGTGAACGAATTATCTTCAATCAGTCAGGAGTTGCAGAGTTAACAGAAGGAAATGGAAGCATTGCAAACCAACAGTCCAGGTCATTAATTGATTATTTAGTTCGCCAAGATGGAAAAACAAATTTACCTTTAGTTGGAGAAATATATGTCAAAGGATTAACAATTGTTGAGCTTGAAGATACTATTTCTACCTTACTATCGAAAAATTTTATAAACCCATTTGTTCAAATTCGTCTTTCAAACCAACGGGTATTCTTTTTTGGAGATCGAGGTTCTGCGAATGTTATTTATTTAACTAATACCAATACTAGTTTAATTGAAGTTATAGCACTTGCTGGTGGTATTTCAGAAAATGCAAGATCAAATTCAATAAAAGTTATGCGAAGAACAAGTAATGGTAAAAGAGAAATATACAAAATAGATTTGTCAACAATTAGAGGTTTGAATGAAGCTGAAATGATAGTTCAAGGAAACGATTATATTTACATCGATTATAAACCTAGAATTGCATCATCAATTTTTAGAGAAGTTGGTCCATGGTTAAGTTTAGCAACCACCTCTCTAGCTGTTATTGCAATTTTTTCAAAATAAAAAAAGGTGGCACAACAAAAATCTATGTTTTCCAATACAGAATTTGATATTAGAATTCTATTTATAATAATCAAACGACATTGGTTTACTCCAGTTTTTCTTGTTCTTTTATTCAGTATTGGTTCTTACTTGTATTTAAGGTACACTAAACCAATTTATAAATCCACAAGTATTTTACAAATAATTGAGGAAGATAAAGTAGGCGATGTACTTGGTCAAAATACACTCATACAACAATCAACAGATCTTTCAAAAGAAATTGAATTACTTAGGTCAGATGTACTTTTTAAAAAATCAATAAATAACTTACAGTTAGAGACTTCTATTTATTCTGAAGGTAAAGTTGTTACAAAAGATTTATACCGATCTGCACCATTTGAAATTATAATTTATCGTTTTTCTGATTCGAGTTTGGCTGGAAAAAGGATTGATATAGAAATAGAAAATAATAAAATTAAGTTAATAGAAAACTTAACTAAAACAATATACCGTGGAAAAATAAATGAACATATAACAAACAAACATTTTGATATTGTATTTAGAGTAATAAATACGAACCAGTTCCTTGATGTAATAGAAAGTAATAAAATTTATTTTCAATTTAATAATTTAGATGTTCTTTCAAATCAACTTCACAGTGGATTAACAGTGAATCCTATTGATCAAAATGCAAAAACAATTGAAATTAGTTTTACACATTTCAGTCCAAGATTGAGTTATGATATAGTAAATTCAATTCTGAATGTTTATCTAAACTACGAAAAAGATTCAAAACAAACTAAATCCACAAAAACGATTGCATTTATCAATCAGCAATTAGATTCATTATCCAAAATACTTAGAAAATCTAAAGATAGTATAAACACTTTTCAACGAGTTCAGAGAATACCAGACATTGAAGGATTTGGTGAAAATTTATCAAGTAACTTAAATGAATTAAGTAAAAAATTAATTTCAGTTGATGAGGAATTAAGTACTATCAAATTAATCTATTCCAAAATACAATCTGAACCAAATAGAATTGAATTGTATAAGTTGATACCGGAGATGATTGGTAAAAAAAGCTTTGAGGGTTCAGTTATACAACAAATTGATGACTTAAATAAAGTTTTAGAACAAAAAGATGACTTGCTAAGAGATGTTACAAAAGATAACCCGAAAATCAAAATTCTTAACGAACGAATACAAAATAGAATATATTCTATTAAAAGAAGTATGGGGATTATTGAGGATAGATTAAAAAATGAAAAAAATCAAATTCAAAATAAAATTAATGAGGTAGAAAGTGAATATTATGACCTTCCTGAAAAAAAGATGGAATACGATCGACTAAAATATATGGAAGAATTAAATAATAGATACTTCACTTTATTTACAGAAAAGAAAATTGAATTTGAACTTTCAAATGCAGGATATTCTACTACAAATAGAATATTAAGTGAGGCAACAATTCCAGCTAGTCCTATGCAACCTAATCAAAAGTTAGTTTATTTGATAAGTATTGGATTGGGTATTATTTTGGGATTAGGTTTATTAGTGCTAAGATACTTGACTTACAACGATATTATTGGACCTTCTGATCTTCAAAAGATACTACCAAGTGAAGTTAACTTTTTGGGCTCAGTACCTTTGTATAAAAAGAAAATGAAGTATTCTCAAGTTGTTGTAACAGAATCTTCTAAATCAAGAATGGCCGAAGCTATTAGAAGTATTCGAGCAAATATGAGTTTTATAAACAAAGATGCAAAAGTTATTGCAGTATCCTCGTCAATCTCTGGTGAGGGTAAAACTTTTGTCATCTTAAATATGGCTGGATTAATTGCTGCAAATGGTAAAAAAACAATTGTAATTGATTTAGATTTAAGGAAACCTAAAGTTCATCACGGATTTAACACCGACAATAGTGATGGAATGAGTAGCTTAATTTCTGGATTTGTGAAATTAGATGATGTTATTCGTGAATCTCATCTTCCTAATCTACATTTCATTACAGCTGGACCTATTCCCCCAAATCCTTCTGAATTAATCCAAAGTCAGGCACTCATTGACATATTTGAAGAATTGAAATTAAAATATGATATTGTTATGATTGATAACCCACCAGTAGGAATTGTCTCAGATGGTATTCATATTTTAGCTAATGCTGATATACCTTTGTATGTTTTCAAAGCTAATTATTCAAAAAGAATGTTTGTAAACCGTGTTAGGGAATTAATTGAAGTGCAAAAAATAACTAAACTGAATGTAATTTTAAATGGTGTAGAAACCAAAAAATCAATTTATGGTTATGGATACGGTTATGGTTATGGTTATGGTTATGGTTATGGTTATGGTGAAAATTATGGTTCTAGTGAGGATGGATATTATACTGAGGATGAAGATGAAAAACCTAATTTACTAGGAAAAATAGTATTATTAATAAGAAGATTATGGAAATCAAAGAAGAAAGGATAAAAGGTCTTTTTACTTTTTTGCCTAAAGTTTTTGGAGATGAAAGAGGATATTTTCTTGAGACTTTTAGTCAATTTAAGTATGAAAAAATATTAAATGTTACCAGTTTAGTGCAAGATAATCTTTCGTTGTCAAGCAAAGGAGTTTTGAGGGGATTACATTTTCAAAGTCCTCCACATGATCAAGGTAAGTTAATACAAGTAATAAAAGGTTCCGTAATAGATGTCGCATTAGACATTCGGAAAGATTCACCAACATATGGACAACATATTAGTATACTATTAGACGATATTGAAAAAAAACAATTTTGGATACCTCCTGGCTTTGCTCATGGTTTTTGTGCATTAGAGGACAACACTATTTTTTCATATAAATGTAGTAATTACTACGCACCAGCATTTGAAAATACAATTTTATGGAATGATAAAAACTTAAATATAGATTGGAACATAAAAGAACCAATTATCTCAGAAAAAGATCAGAGAGGTATAGAATTTAATAACTTTGTATCACCATTTTAACTGCCATGAAAATAACTAACTATTCTACATTTTTAATATTTTTTTGCGGAGCCCTCATAATTTCTCTTATTGTAAATTTAATTCTTCTAAAATTTTCTCAAAATTTAGGTATTAGAAATAAAAACGATGTAACAGTTCGATGGAGTAGCACATCAAAACCATCATTAGGTGGAGTAAGTATGTTTTTAGGATTTTTATTTTCAACATTTATGAATCTAATTTTAGATCCTAAATCTGAGCTATTTTCAGACATAGCTTATGTTGGTTTATTTATTTCTGCAAGTATGGCATTTATGATGGGCTTAGCTGATGATGCTTACAATACAAAACCTATGTTTAAGTTAATTGTTCAGATATTATGTGGAATGATATTAATTTGGACAAATACTAAAATTGACCTTTTTCACATTAATATCCTTGATCAAACGTTTACAGTTTTATGGGTTGTTATTTTAATGAACTCATTAAACATGCTGGATAACATGGATGGGATTACAGCGACAACCACACTTTTTGCTTTAATGTCTTGTTTATTTGCTTGCTACTTTATTGGAAATTCAAATGAACCGTATTGGATTTTTTCAATAGTCTCAGTAATTGGTGCAATTGTAGGTTTTCTTAGATACAATATCAATCCATCAAAAATGTTCATGGGTGATGCCGGAAGTCAATTTATTGGACTTTTTGTAGCATTTTTTACCGTAAAATACTTATGGAATCTTGGTTCTTTAACTGAAAATCATTCTTGGGTTAGTTTAATCATTACGTTGGTTGCATTAACACCAGCAGCTGTTGACACGCTAACAGTAGTCATTAACCGTTTGAAGGAAGGTAAGTCTCCAATGGTAGGAGGAAAAGACCACACAACTCATCACCTGGTTTATGCAGGGTTTAACGATAGACAAGTTTGGTACATATTCACTTTAATTGGGTTTTTATCATTTGCATTTTCAGCTTTGATAATATATCTTGTTAAAAACAATGTCATACTACCAATTTTTGCATTTCTCATGTTCTTCCTAGTTGTTTTCTTTTTATTGTACAGAAATACAATTATTTATAAAAAGAAAAACTAATTTTTACTTTTAAGCTAACAAAAAGCCAAATTCAGTTGTTTAGATAGCAATATTGATTGAACTTCAATTAAATTTGCGAACTCTTAATCTAATATTTCTCCGTAATACTAGCAATTGAAAAAAGAAGAAAATAACGAGCAAAAAACCATTGATGTTTTCGGTGCAAGGGTACATAACCTAAAAAACATTGACTTATCGATTCCAAGAAATAAATTAATCGTTTTTACTGGATTAAGTGGAAGTGGAAAATCATCTTTAGCTTTTGATACTATTTTTGCAGAAGGACAACGTAGATATATTGAAACGTTTTCAGCTTATGCTCGACAATTTATTGGTGGTTTAGAGCGACCAGATGTTGACAAAATAAATGGCTTAAGTCCTGTAATTTCAATTGAACAAAAAACAGTTTCAAAATCTCCTCGCTCAACTGTCGGAACAATAACCGAACTTTATGATTTCCTCCGATTATTATTTGCTCGAGCCGCAACAGCTTATTCATATGAGACCAACGAGCCAATGATTAAATATTCGGATGAAGGAATCGTTGAACTTATTCAAAAAGAATTTAAAGGAAAAAAAATAGCATTTTTAGCTCCAAAAATCAAAGGGCGAAAAGGTCATTACCGTGAACTATTTGAACAGATTTTGAAAAACGGATACACCAAAGTTCGCGTTGATGGTGTTATTCAAGACATTACCAAAGGAATGAAACTCGATCGCTATAAGATTCACGATATCGAAATTGTAATTGATAGGCTAACAACGGACGGAGTTGATACCAAAAGAATTTATGATTCTGTTGTAACTTCTATGAAAATAGGAGATTCCATAATGATGATTTCTGATTTGGACTCCGGTTACACAAGAACTTACAGTCGCTTTTTAATGTGTCCAACTACTGGAATAAGTTATCCAGAACCAGAACCAAACTTGTTTTCTTTCAACTCTCCTTATGGAGCATGTGGAACGTGTAATGGTTTAGGTGAAGTTACTGAGGCAGACATAAGCAAAATTATTCCAGACAGAAATAAATCTATCAAACAAGGTGGGATTATTCCACTTGGAGATTACAAAAAAACATGGATTTTTGATAAATTAGATTCTTTTCTCACTAATAATGGATATTCAATTTCGACTCCAATTTCTGAAATAGATACTGAATTGCTCAATACCATTCTTTACGGAAATGAAGATATGGAAATTGTAAGTAACAACACCACTATTATTCGATTTGAAGGAATTATCAATTTCATAACACGACATTCCGACGACAGCAGTGCAGCTATTCAACGCTGGGCACAAAGTTTTATGAATAAAATTACTTGTCCAACTTGCAATGGAAGTCGATTAAAAAAAGAAGCGCTTTACTTCAAAATTGGGGATAAAAACATCGGTGATTTATCAGGAATGGATTTGATGGAACTATCGCATTGGTTCGGTCAAATTGAAGATTTATTAAATCCTGAAAGAAAAGTTATAGCAACTGAAATAATCAAAGAAATACGTTCACGACTTGGATTTATTCTCGAAGTTGGATTGGATTACCTAACCTTAAATCGTTCCTCAAAAAGTCTTTCTGGTGGAGAAGCGCAACGTATTCGATTAGCAACACAAATTGGAACTGAACTTCAAAATGTGCTTTATATTTTAGATGAACCATCGATAGGTTTACATCAACGTGATAATACAAAACTGATACAATCTTTAAAAAGATTACGTGACGCGGGCAACTCTGTTCTTGTTGTTGAACATGATAAAGAGATGATTGAAGCGGCAGATTATGTGGTAGATATTGGTCCTGCAGCTGGACGTCACGGTGGAGAAATTGTTAGCGCTGGCACATATGACGAAATTCTAAAATCAAATTCGTTAACTGCTGGTTATTTAAATGGTTCACTATCAATTGAAATACCGAAAACTAGAAGAAAAGGAAATGGTAAAAAGTTAATTCTTAAAGGTGCAACGGGACATAATCTTAAAAATGTCACTTTGACCATACCACTAGGAACTTTGACTTGTATCACAGGCGTTTCTGGAAGTGGAAAATCTTCTTTAGTTAATCAAACACTATTTCCGATTTTATTAAATGAACTTCAAAAAGGAATCAGAACTCCTCTACCCTACTCAGAAATCAAAGGGATTGAACATTTAGATAAAGTTATAGAAATCGATCAAAGTCCAATTGGAAGAACACCGCGTTCAAATCCAGTCACTTACACCAAAGTTTTTGATGACATTCGAACACTTTATGCGACTTTACCTGAGGCACAAATTAGAGGTTACAAACCTGGACGCTTTTCATTCAATGTTGCGGGTGGAAAATGTGAAACGTGCAATGGTGGTGGATTGCGTTTGATAGAAATGAATTTCTTGCCAGATGTTTATGTGGAATGTGAAACGTGCAATGGTAAACGATATAACAACGAAACGCTAGAAGTTCGCTACAAAGGAAAATCAATTGCCGATGTTTTAAATATGACTATCGACGAAGCTGTTATTTTCTTTGAACATCACCCAAAAATTCATCGCATTATTGAAACAATTCAAAGTGTTGGACTTGGATATATTACCTTGGGTCAATCTTCTACAACTTTGTCAGGTGGCGAAGCACAACGCATAAAATTAGCAACAGAGCTATCAAAAAAAGCAACAGGAAAAACGATTTACATTTTAGATGAACCTTCCACAGGACTTCACTTTGAAGATATTCGTTTACTTGTTGGAGTTTTACAACGCTTGGTAGATGAAGGAAATACAATGGTCGTAATTGAACATAATCTTGACATTGTGAAAGTGGCCGATTACATCATTGATGTTGGTAAAGAAGGAGGAATGAAAGGTGGTGAAATTATCTGTGAAGGAACACCTGAAAAAATTGTTAAAGATTTTGCAGAAAAGTCATACACTGCTTATTATTTGAAAATGGAATTAAAGAATAACTGACATTTTGACAAAAAATAACTTTGGCTTTTAAATTGTTAAATGAAATTGAACTAATTTTAGCCCCTCAAAAGGGAAGTATTAATAAATAAAAAATAAAAAAATGGCATTAGAAATCACAGATGCGAACTTTGAAGAGTTAGTAATGAAATCAGATAAACCCGTAATGGTTGACTTTTGGGCTGAATGGTGTGGACCTTGTCGTATGATTGGACCGGTTGTTGAAGAAATGGCAGGTGAATTTGACGGAAAAGCAGCAATCGGTAAAGTAAATGTGGATTTGAATTCAGGTGTATCAGCACAATTTGGTGTTAGAAGTATCCCTACAATTTTATTCATTAAAAATGGAGAAGTTGTTGACAAAGTAGTTGGAGCTGTTCCAAAAGCGACATTAACTTCAAAATTAGAAGCATTACTTTAGTATAAATTATTTTTATCAAGCCGAGTTCGCTCGGCTTTTTTTTTGCACCGTATGGATAACTTTTTTAGACGCTTGAAATATTACGGAATTGGCTTTGGAATTGGGCTAATTTTTGTTGTTTTTTTCTTTGGAAACCGTGGTTGCGCTTGGTATCCATCTAATCGAGTAAAAAATACAATCTTCAATAAAATCTTAGTGCTTTCAGATAATGAATTAGCAAATATTAAAAATTTAGGTCTGACTAGAAAAGAACTAATCGTTTCAATTAATGATGGTGATGTAGATTTCAAAAAAAGCAAAAAAAACAATCGATTTAAAGTATATCACTTTGACTGTGAAACCCCAAAAGGTAAAACATTCCAATGTAATATTACCTTAAATGAAGATAGCTTTGTATCAGAAGTTAAAATTGGAAATGAAAATGGATTTAAAGTTAAAAACACCAAAAAAGGACTTGGTAGTTTCATCTATTTTCCAAAAGAAAAAGATTTCGTTTTTATGGACACAACCGATTTGATATTATGTCAGCAAGAAGCAATAAAACTAATCAATGAAAACAAACTTTTTAACCAAATTAGAAAAACAGGAAAACTAAATTTTGAGAAGTCAAATCTTGAAATTCAACCAAAACCAGAACACTGGATTCAATTTAGAGACAAGAAAAACAGATTGATAGAAGCAAATGCAATTTGGTACAAAGAAAAAATTCAAATAAATCGCTTTGTTTTGCCGTTTAAGATAGAGTGTGAGTAACTTTTACAATTATTTCTTTGTTAATAAATTGATTACTTGTAACGTTTATTAGGCTATCACTTTTTATAATTTTGAAAAATGGAATTTTCAGCGGAACAAATTGCAGGATTAATAAATGGAGAAATCGTTGGAGATGCCTCTGTTACTGTAACTACATTAGCTAAAATAGAAGAAGGACACACAGCAGCACTATCTTTTCTAGCAAATCCTAAATACGAAGAACACATTTATAAAACGAATTCTTCGATTTGTATAGTAAACTCAACTTTTGAACCGACTCAAGAACTTCCATCAACTTTGACTTTGATCAAAGTAGAAGATGCCTATGCTTGTTTCGCGAAATTTTTGGAAATCTACAATAATCTAAGTAAAAAAGAACCTCTAATTGAACAACCTTCATTTGTGGATTCTTCTGCAACTATTGGAACTGATTTATACTTAGGTGCATTTGCTTACATAGGTAAAAATGCTAAAATTGGAAACAATGTTTCCATTTATCCAAATTCATTTATTGGTGAAAATGTAATTATCGGTGATAATACAACTATCCATCCCGGTGTGAAAATCTACCAAGATTGTAAAGTGGGTTCCAACTGCATTATTCACGCTGGTGCTGTAATTGGTTCAGATGGTTTTGGATTTGCGCCAAATGAAAAAGGTGAATTTCAAAAAGTACCTCAAATTGGAAATGTTGTCATAGAAGATAATGTTGAAATTGGTGCGAATACCACAATCGACCGAGCAACAATGGGCTCTACATTAATTCGTAAAGGAGTGAAAATCGATAACTTATGTCAAATCGCACACAATGTAGAAGTTGGTAAAAACTCTGCAATGGCCGCACAAGTTGGAATTGCTGGTTCAGCTAAAATTGGCGAACGTGTTATGATTGGTGGTCAAGCTGGAATCAGTGGACATTTATACATTGTTGACGACACAAAAATCGTTGCTCAATCTGGAATCCCTTCTTCCGTGAAAAAAGCTGAAACCCTTATGGGCTCGCCAGGAATTCCGTTAGATGACTTTAAAAAATCATACTTCGGATTCAGAAAACTGCCTTTTTTATTGAATAAAGTTGCTGAATTAGAAGCTCAAATAAAAGAACTTACCCCAAATAAATAGTGAATGTCTGAAAAACAAAGAACGCTAAAATCAGAAATTAGCATCAGCGGAGTTGGCTTACATACAGGCGAAAAAGTCAATGTTATTATTTGTCCAGCTCCTGCAAATCATGGCTACAAATTTCAACGAATAGATTTACCAGAACAAACAATAATTAATGCAGATGTCGACTTAGTGGTGACAACTGATAGAGGAACAACTTTAGAATACAAAGGCGCTAGAGTTTATACAACAGAACACATTTTAGCAGCGATTTATGGATGTCAGATTGATAATGTTCTTATCAAAATAGATGCTCCAGAAATCCCAATTATGGATGGAAGCTCAAAGTTATTTGTAGATGCAATTTTAGCTACTGGTTTTGAAGAACAAGATGCTGAACGCGAATATTTTGAATTGACAGAAAATATTCCTTGGGAAGATACAGAAAAAGGAATCGAATTTTTGGCAATTCCGGATATAAATTATAGATTGACCGTTATGGTTGATTATAAATCACCGGTACTTGGAACGCAGCATGCTAGTATGTATAATTTGGAACAATTCAATACAGAAATCGCTGCTTGTAGGACATTTGTTTTCCTTCGTGAACTTGAATTTTTAGCACAAAACAATTTAATCAAAGGTGGTGATTTAGATAATGCAATCGTTTTAGTTGATCGTTTAGATATCCCGCAAGAAGAATTAGATCGTTTAGCTAAATTACTTGGAAAAGAAAATCTTAAAATTTCTATCGAAGGAATTGGTGTTTTAAATAGCACAAAACTTCAATTTGAAAACGAACCAGCACGACACAAATTATTGGATATTGTCGGAGACTTAGCACTTGTTGGTAAACCAATCAAAGCGCATATCCTAGCTGCTCGACCAGGTCATTCAGGTAATGTTCGTTTTGCAAAAGTTTTAAAAGAGCAAATTAAAAAGCAACAAAACGCAAATCGTAAATTTGATCTAGAAAAAGAGCCACTTTATAACATCGTTGACATTGAAAGAATGTTGCCGCATCGTTACCCTTTTTTAATGGTTGACAAAATAATGGAAATTCAAGAGGAATCAATCATTGGTGTGAAAAACATTACGATGAACGAGCCAATTTTCACAGGTCATTTCCCAGGAAATCCTGTTTTTCCAGGCGTTTTACAAATTGAAGCAATGGCGCAAGTTGGTGGTATTTTTGCATTGAGCAAAGTGGAAGACCCTCACCTCTACTCTACTTATTTTATGAAAATCAATAATGTGAAATTCAAACAAAAAGTAGTACCCGGAGATACTATAGTTTTTGAATTAAACTTGATGTCTCCCATTCGAAGAGGATTGGTAGAAATGTCAGGAAAGGCTTATGTGAACGGAAAAGTGGTATGTGAAGCGGAAATGTTAGCTCAAGTAATTAAAGATAAAGTTTAAAATGATCAGTAATCTCTCACAAATTTCTGAAAAAGCTCAAATCGGGGCTAATGTTACTGTTCATTCGTTTTCAACTATTTTTGAAGATGTTATTATTGGCGACAATACTGTTATTCATCCAAATGTTACCATTTATCCAGGAACAAGAATTGGTGCAAATTGTGAAATTTACCCTGGTGCTGTAATTGGTGTAATTCCTCAAGATTTAAAATTTAATGGTGAATACACTACTGTTGAAATTGGAAATAATACAATTATTCGTGAATGCGTTACAATTCACCGTGGCACAAATGACAAACTAAAAACTTCAATCGGAAACAACTGTCTTTTAATGACTTATGTTCATATTGCTCACGATTGTCAAATTGGAAATAATGTAATTTTAGCAAGTTATACCGGAATTTCTGGGCACGTTGTAATTGATGAATTTGCAATTTTAGAAGGAAAAGTCGCTGTGCAGCAATTTGTTCATATAGGTAAACACGCATTTATTGGTGGTGCTTCTTTAGTTAGAAAAGATGTTCCTCCTTACATCAAAGCTGCTCGAGAACCATTAACTTTTGCAGGCGTAAATTCTGTTGGTTTAAGAAGAAGAGGTTATTCTGACGATGTTGTTAGAAAAATTGAAGACGTTTACCGAATTTTATATGTTCAAAACAGCAATATTTCTAAAGGAATCGAAGCGGTTAAAGCAAGTTTAGAAGAATGTGAATTAACAAATGAAATAATTGGATTTATTGAAACTTCCGATAAAGGAATAATTCGAGGAATGATATGAGCGGTATGCACAGAGGTCAAGAAATTGAACTTAAAATTACCGACTACGCTTTCGGAGGAAGAGGAATTGCAAAAATAGAAACTGAAAATGGTCACTTTATAGTTTTCGTTGACAACACATTTCCTGGTCAATTAGTAAAAGCTAAAATAGATGTAAAACGCAAATCTTTTGCTGAAGCTAAATTGGTAGAAATAATTGAACGTTCACCACTTGAAACTGAAACAAAATACCAAGAAATATCAGGTGGTCCTTACATACGAATTCCTGTTGAGGAACAAGAAAAAGTAAAAAAAGAGTCAACTATCACTACCTTTTCACGCATTTCAGGAATCAACTTAGACGAAAAGTTTGATGCGTTCATCTCCTCACCGAATCACTATTTCTACCGCAATAAAATGGAATATAGTTTTTCATCGATTGAACATTGCCTCGAAACAGATACAGAAATTGACGATGCCTTTGCATTAGGTTTTAAACGTCGTGGAACTTGGTGGAAAGTAGAGAGTTTAAATAAAGCTTCTGGATTATTTGACGAAGAATGGGAAACAAAACTGAAAGAAATACGAGTTTTCTTAAAATCAACTGGACTTTCAGCTTGGCATCCACCAAAAAAAACAGGATTTTTCAGACATATTATTGTTAGAAAATCATTCCTTACTAATGAACTTTTAGTAAACCTTGTTACTTCATCAGAAGGTATTGAAAACTTTGACATCCAACAATTTGCCAACTTGCTAAAATCACTTTTCGGAATTCGAATTGCTGGTTTACAACACACTATAAATGACAATGTTGCCGATCGAGCAAAAATTGAAAATGGTGAAAACAACCTAATTTTTGGTTCACCTTATATTGAAGAAGTTATTTCTGGATTGACTTTTCAAATCAGCATGGAAAGCTTTTTTCAAACAAACCCAAAATGTGCTGAATTACTGTATTCCAAAGCCTTGGATTACGTTTTTGAAGATGAAATTGACGCGGATAAAGTAGTTATGGATTTATTCTGTGGGACAGGAACAATTGGGCAATTATTATCTGGTAGAAAAAAAGAGGTACGTATTGTTGGTGTTGATATTGTGGAAGAAGCAATTGAAGATGCAAAGAAAAATGCAATCAAAAATAATACTGGAAATATAGAGTTTTACGCTGCTGACGTTGGAAAATTCCTTAAACAGCACGAAGAGTTCAATGGTAAAATTGCAAGCATTGTTTTAGATCCACCACGCGCTGGAATTGCTCCCAAAACACTTTTAAAAGTTATCGATTTAGGAGCAAAACACATTGTTTATATTTCGTGTAATCCATCGACTCAAGCTCGAGATGCATCAACTCTAAAAGACCACGGTTATGAGTTAGTGATGTATTCTTTAGTCGATCAATTTCCACATACGGGTCACATTGAATCCATTGCAAAATTCACTAAAAAATGAATGTAGAAATCCTTTCCATTGGCGATGAATTATTAATTGGTCAAACTATCAATACCAACGCTTCTTGGTTGGGACAACAATTTTCAGCCATCGGTGCAAGAATCGTTAAAACAATTGCAATCGCCGATACAGTAGAAGCAATTATAAATGCTTTAGATGCTACAGAGAAAGATACCAATTGTGTAATCATCACAGGAGGATTAGGTCCGACAAAAGACGATATAACAAAGCATACACTTTGCACCTATTTCAATACTACACTTGAAATTCATCAACCAACATTAGACAAAATTGAGGAATATTTCTCCAAAAGAAATAGACCAATGTTGGAAACAAATCGTCAACAAGCAGCTTTGCCAGTAAATTGCACAATTTTAAACAATGATTATGGAACTGCAGCTGGAATGTGGTTTGAAGAAAAAGGAAAAGTGTTTATTAGCTTGCCCGGCGTTCCTTATGAAATGAAAGTAATAATGAGCGAAGAAGCAATTCCAATGTTAAAAGAAAAATTTAGTTTAAAATCAATTTATCACCGAACAGCTTTGACCCAAGGTATAGGAGAATCATTCCTTGCTGAAATAATAAAAGATTGGGAAAACTCAATTCGCGATAGAGGTTTAGGTTTGGCTTATTTACCTTCACCAGGATTGGTTAAATTGAGAATCACTTCTTTTAAAGGAGCTGAAGATACTCAACTTATTGAAAGTTATTTTGAAGAATTACAGACCTTAATTCCTGAAGCATTATTTGGTTTTGAAAGTGATACCTTACCTTCTGTGATTGGAGCCGTACTGAAAGAAAAAAACTTAAGCATTGGAACAGTTGAGAGTTGCACCACAGGACTTTTAGCCAATCAAATTTGCTCTATTTCTGGTGCTTCCGATTATTTTCAAGGTTCACTTTTGACTTACAGCAATAAACTTAAAGTAAAATTAGCCCAAGTTTCAGCAGAAAACATTGTGAATTTCGGTGCAGTTAGCGAACAAGTTGCAAGAGAAATGGCAGAGGGTGGTCGTAAAAATCTAGGAGTTGACATTTGTATTTCAACCACTGGAATTGCAGGACCAACAGGTGGAACGGACGAAAAACCTGTCGGCTTAGTTTGGATTGGAATTGCTTTACCAAACAAAACAATTTCTCGAAAATTTATTTTTGGCGACAATCGCGAACGAAACTTACAAATGACCGTTTGGAGTGCCTTGAATTGGTTGAGATATGAGCTTCAAAATAATTAATAAACATTTTAAAAGTAGTCATATGTTGTTTTCTTAAAAACTATAACTATCTTTGCATCCGTAATTCCGAAAAGTTCGGATACTACATAATAATCATTTTAATAATATTAGCATGTATTTAGATTCAACTAAAAAGAAAGAAATCTTCGCTCAACACGGAGGTTCAGAAACAAACACAGGTTCAACTGAAGGACAAATTGCATTATTCACTTTCAGAATTAGCCATTTAACAGAGCATTTGAAAAAAAATCGTAAAGATTACGGTACACAAAGAGCACTTCAATTGCTAGTTGGTAAGCGTCGAAGCCTTTTAGATTATTTAAAATCAAAAGATATTGAAAAATACCGTGCGTTGATTAAAGAGTTGGGCTTACGTCGTTAATTCTTAACTATCGCAAAATTTTTAAAGAGAGGGGACGTTCGGCTATGGTCGGGTGTCCTTTTTTTTTTAGCTTGAGCATATAAGAAATTAGAGAGAAGGAGAAATGAGGGAATGAAAAATGAGAAAATGAGGGAACGAGAGAATTAATTAGAAAAAAAATTAGTTGAAATAAATAATGAAAAAACACAATTTTAGGGAAATTAAAATTTGGCAAGAAGCTTTAGTTATTGTTAAAGAAGTATATGCATTTACATCAAACTTACCTAAAGAAGAAAAATATGGAATTACCTCTCAAATAAATCGTTCTGCTGTTTCAATTCCATCAAATATTGCAGAAGGATCTGGTAGAACTTCAAACAAAGAATTTATTAGATTTCTTGAAATAGCTATCTCTTCGAGTTATGAATTAGAAACTCAATTAATTTTAGCACAAGATTTATTTAATTTGTCAACTAATGATTTAATCGAAAACCTTCATGCATTGCAAAATAGAATTGGTGGGTTTACTCGACAAATAAAAGAAAGAATTGAAAAAGAAAATTAGTAAAATTGTAAAATTCAAAATGAATAACATCGTAAAAATCATTCACTCAAAAATCCTAAAGTCATTTACTCATAAAATCATCCACTCATAACATCATTAACTCATAACATCATTAACTCTTAAAATCATTAACTCATAACATCATTCACTCATAAAGTCATTCACTCATAAAATCATTCACTCATAAAATCAAATTAAACAAGTAAATAAACAAAGTATGAATATAGGTACAAGAAAGTCAATCATCACAGGAGGGAAAGAAATCTCTGTTGAGACAGGCAAATTGGCTAAACAAGCGGATGGTTCCGTTGTGGTTCGCATGGGCGACACCATGTTATTGGCAACAGTTGTTGCTGCACAAGACGCTAAAGATGGCGTAGATTTTTTACCATTGACGGTAGATTATCGTGAGAAATACTCAGCAGTTGGTCGATTCCCAGGTGGATTCTTCCGAAGAGAAGCGCGTCCTTCTGAGACTGAAATTTTAGTAATGCGTTTGGTGGACCGTGCTTTACGTCCATTGTTTCCAGACGATTACCACGCTGAAGTACAATTAATGATTCAATTATTGTCTTACGACGGTGTGAACAATCCAGATGCATTGTGTGGTTTTGCAGCTTCTGCAGCGATTGCAGTTTCTGACATTCCATTTAATGGTCCAATGTCTGAAGTACGTGTTGGTCGCGTTGACGGTGAATACATCATCAACCCAACAATGGCTCAAATGGCACTTTCTGATATCGATATCGTTATTGCTGGTACTGCAAAAGACATCAATATGTTGGAAGGTGAAATGCAAGAAATTTCTGAAGCTGAATTAGTGGAAGTTTTCAAAATTGCTCACGTTGCCATCAAAGAACAATGTCAATTCCAATTAGATTTAGCTGCTGAAATTGCAACTGCTAATCCAAAAAGAGAATATAGCCACGAATCGCACAACGAGGAAGTGAAAGCGAAAGTGTACGAATTAGCAATGGAAAAATGTAAAGAAGTTGCACGTATGGGCTTGGCTAATAAAGCTAAAAGAACTGAGTTATTTGAAGAAATCAAAGCGGAAGTTAAAGCTGCATTTACGGATGAAGAATTAGCTGAAGCTGGAAAATTCATTTCTCCTTATTTCTCTCAAGTGAAGAAAAAAGCAGTTCGTTGGGTAATGTTGAACGAGCGCAAACGCCTTGACGGTCGTAACTTCGATGAAATCCGTCCAATTTGGGCTGAAGTTGATTATTTACCAATGGTTCACGGTTCTGCTGTGTTTACAAGAGGTGAAACGCAATCATTGACAACACTAACATTAGGTGGTAAAATGGACGAGCAATTAATCGACGGAGCTACATTTGAAGGAACAGAGAAATTCTTATTACACTACAACTTCCCTCCTTTCTCAACTGGTGAAGCAAAACCACTTCGTGGAACTTCAAGAAGAGAAATTGGTCATGGAAACTTGGCTTTAAGAGCTTTGAAAAATGTACTTCCAGATGACAATCCTTACACAATTCGTATCGTTTCTGATATTTTAGAATCTAATGGTTCGTCTTCAATGGCAACAGTTTGTGCTGGAACATTAGCATTAATGGACGGTGGCGTTCAAATCAAAGCACCAGTTTCTGGTATCGCAATGGGATTAGTTGCTGACGAAGGTAAATTTGCAATTCTTTCTGACATCTTAGGTGATGAAGATCATTTAGGAGATATGGACTTTAAAGTTACAGGAACTGCAAAAGGAATCACTGCTTGTCAAATGGACATTAAAGTGGATGGTTTACCATACGAAGTTTTAACACAAGCTTTAGAGCAAGCAAGAGCTGGGCGTTTACACATTTTAGGTAAAATCACAGAAACGTTAGCTGAACCTAGAACTACTTTGAAACCGCAAACACCAAGAATTGAGGCATTTAACGTTCCTAACGAAATGATTGGTGCAATCATAGGACCTGGAGGAAAAATCATTCAAGGAATGCAAAAAGAAACGCACACAACCATTACAATAGAAGAATTGCCAACTGGTGAAGGTCGTGTTCAAATCCTTTCTAACAACGGTGACGATATGAACGAAGCAATTCGTAGAGTACGTCAAATCGCTTTCCCTCCAACAGTTGACGAAGGTGCAACTTACACAGGAAAAGTGAAATCGGTTAAAGAATTTGGATGTTTCGTTGAAATTCTTCCTGGAACTGACGGTTTAATTCATATTTCTGAATTCAGCTGGGAAAAAGTTGCTAAAATGGAAGACGTTTGTAAAGAAGGAGATGTTTTAGACTTCAAAGTTGTTGGTAAAGATCCAAAAACTAAAAAATGGAAACTTTCTCGCAAAGTTCTAATTCCACGCCCTGAGCAAGGTTAATTTTAAGTTAAATAAGAATAGATGAAGCCACTTAAATTGTCTTCCTCTGTTAAAACTAATATTTTTGTAAAAAAAAATTATGCGAAAAATTACAATTATTTTTGGGTTATTGATTTCCCAATGGGTATCATCTCAAGCATTTGAGCAATTTAATTTCAATGGATTGTTAAATACAAATGGTTGGACAACACATTCCGGAACAACAGGACAATTACAAGCGATAACTACACCATCTAATAATGGAAACAGTTTATCTTTTCCTGCTTTGGAGAATTCTGTTGGAAACCGTTGTCAACTTACAGCAGGAGGTAGTGAAGATATAAATAAACCCATTTCAAATATTAGTGGAATTGGATACTATTCTTTCTTATTAAATGTTCCAAGTGTAAACGGACTTCATGCAAATGGAGGTGCAGGAGATTATTTTATTGGTTTTGGTGGCAATAGTGGTGCAAGTGTTAATATTCTTGCTGGTCGTGTTTATGTAAAAACGGGATCGACACCAAATTTCTTTTCATTGGGTATTCTGAATCAAAGTGGTGGTGGTAGCGCTACGAATTATATTGCTGGAGACTACGTAGTGGGTTCAACAGTTTTCATAGTAGTTAAAGTTGATGCAACAGTATCACCAATAAATGTATCAATGTGGGTAAATCCAACTCCAGGAACAGTCGAAACAGTTCCAAACATCACCAATAATACCGGAAGTAATGGACTTGCTAATTTCTCCTCGATATTTATTAGACAAGGAGGTACTGCCACTACTGGAACAGGTAACGTAGAAATTGATGAATTAAGAGTAGGTTCAACTTGGAATCAAGTTACACCTTGTAATGCACCAACTACATTTTACTCTGACAGTGATAATGATGGTTTTGGTAATTTAAATTCTCCAGTAGTTTCATGTTTATCGTTTAATGGAGTTGTGCAAAATAGTTTAGACTGTGACGACACAAACTCTTTATTAAATCCAAATACAATTTGGTACTTAGATGCAGACAACGATACGTATGGTGATTTAGCTAACCCATTTACAGGTTGTACTCCACCAACAACAGCAACATATGTATTAAATTCCAACGATTGTGATGATTCCAATCCAACTGTAAATTTACTTTCTACTTGGTATTTAGATTCAGACAATGATGGTTATGGAAATTTAAATCTAACAACTTTAAGTTGTACACAACCAATTGGTTACTCAGCTAATAGTCTAGATTGTAACGATGCAAACAATCAAATCAATCCGAATGCTACTGAAGTTTTTGATGGCGTTGATAACAATTGTGATTTGGTAATAGATGAAGGTTTTACTTTGACAACTTATTACGAAGATTTGGATGGAGATAATTTTGGTAGTTCTGTTTCAATTCAATCAGTTACAAATCCGGGTGCTGGCTACTCATTAGTTACAGGTGATTGTAATGACAATAACAACCTAATCAATCCAAATGCAACTGAAGTTTGTGACGGAGTTGACAATAACTGTGATTTGAACATCGACGAAAACCTTCCAACTTTCACGTATTTTTTAGATGCTGACAATGATGGTTTTGGAGATTTAAATTTCACAACAACAGATTGTTCAGTACCAGCAGGTTATTCAGTTAACAGCTTAGATTGTAACGATGCTAACAACCAAATCAATCCAAGCATAACAGATGTACCTGGAAACGGAATAGATGAAGATTGTTCTGGTACAGATGCTGTAATAGTCCCATTGATTTTAGGTATTTATGAATTTACTCAACCTTCAGGATGTCCTGTGACTGCAACAGCTGTGACAACTCAGCCAACAACAGCAACATTTGGAACTTTTTCATCAACAGGTGTCAATTGTCAAGGTGCAGCAAATGTTTACAATAACAACGACTGGAATACAACAACAACGATTGATTTAACGGAATATGCTGAATTTTCAATCACTGCAAATGAATGTCAAAGCTTAGACCTTGATAGAGTTGCGTTTAATCATAGAACGAGTCAAACGGGTGGAACACCAACTTGGTATGTTCGTTCAAGTTTAGATAATTACGCAACAGATTTAGGAACTGGAATTTCAGGAAATAACAACAATCAAAATTTAGATGATACAGTTACTCTTGGAGCTGCATTTGACGCAGTTTCAAACGTAACTTTCAGATTCTATTTAACTGGAATTGGTGCTACGGGATCTACTTTTAGATTAGATAATGTATCGCTTTATGGTAATACAACATCAATTACACCTCAAACATTCTATGCTGATACAGACAATGATGGTTTTGGTGATTTAGTAGTTGATTCATTATCTTGCTCGATTCCTGTTGGATTTGTTCTGAATAATACAGATTGTGATGATGCAAATTCATTAATTAATCCAAATACAGTTTGGTATTTAGATACTGATTTAGATTCATTTGGTGATGCTTCAAATTCGATTACATCTTGTATACAGCCTACTGGATATGTTTTGGATAGCTCTGATTGTAATGACAACGACAACCAAATTACAGGTTCAGTTATGTATTATGTTGATGCTGATAACGACACTTATGGTGATTTTGATAGTGGAGCATTATTCTGTACAAATCCAGGTAATGGTTATGTTACAAATAGTACTGATTGTGATGATTCAAATAATCAAGTTTATCCAGGAGCAACTGAAATTTGTGATGGGATTGATAATGATTGTATTGGTGGAATCGACAATGGTTTAACATTCATGACTTATTACGTTGATGCTGACAATGATACATACGGTACAGGAACAGGACAAAGTTTATGTTCAAATCCAGGAGCAGGATTTTCTACAGTTGGTGGTGATTGTAATGATAACAACAACCAAATTTATCCAGGAGCAACAGAAGTTTTAGACAACACAATTGATGAAAATTGTGATGGTGTTGATGGATATTTAAGTGTAGAAGATTTAACTCTAACTACATTCAAAATAGTACCAAATCCAAACAATGGAACATTTGTAATTGAAATAAATACTGTTGTTTCAAATGCTTCCGTAACTATTCAAGATATTAACGGAAAAGTAATTCAAAGTTCATTATTTACCGGTGCAACTTTTGAAACAAACTTATCTTCTTTAACACCAGGAATTTATTTCGTAAAAATTCAATCTGAAAATTCAATCGCTATCGAGCGAATGGTGATTAGATAATTAAATAACTTAATTCAAAAGCTGTTGGTTCAATCAGAATCAGCAGCTTTTTTGTTTTCCATTTATCATTTATTAGTATCGTTAATGTCGATGAGATTTATTTCCATCACATAATTATCAATTTGACACTTTTTCAAATTACATTTGTTAAAATAGTTATTATGAAGAAAAATACAATCTATCTATTTTTTGCTTTGTTTTGTTCTACGTATTTATTCGGACAAACCTACTGGCAACAAGAAGTTAATTACACGATTCAAGTAAAATTGAACGATAAAAACCATACTTTATCTGCTTTTGAAGAGTTTGAATACGTCAATAATTCACCAAATACATTAGATAAAATCTACGTTCACCTATGGCCAAATGCTTATCGCAATGGAAATACGGCTCTTGCTAAACAGAAATACAAAGACGGAGAAAAACAATTGCGCTTCGGAAAAGAAGAAGATAAAGGAGGAATTGATTCATTAGATTTTAAATCAAATGGTCAAAAATTAAACTGGGAATACGACCCAACGCACATTGATATTTGTGTCATCACCTTAAATACACCTCTAAAAAGTGGAGAACGTGTTCGTATTTCAACACCGTTTAAAGTTAAAATTCCTTCAGGTGAAATTTCTCGATTAGGTCACATTGATGAATCTTACCAAATTACACAATGGTACCCAAAACCAGCAGTTTACGACAAAAATGGGTGGAATGCTATTCCTTATTTGAATCAAGGAGAATTTTATTCTGAGTTTGGTTCATTTGATGTTTCAATTACCTTACCGAAAAACTATGTGGTTGGTGCAACTGGTGATTTACAAACACAATCTGAAGTTGAATTTTTAAACAATTTGGCTAAATCTACTGAATTGAAAATAGCTGATTTCTTAATGACCAAACAAGGTCGTGGTGGAAAAACGGCATTTCCAGAGTCGTCAAGTGAATGGAAAACGATTCGATACACCCAATCAAAAGTTCACGATTTTGCGTGGTTTGCCGACAAACGATTTGCAGTTTTGAAAGGCGAAGTGGAATTGCCAAAGTCAAAAAGAAAAGTTACTTCTTGGGCAATGTTTGTTCCTCATAACACGATTAACTGGCAACACGCAATTGAATACCTTAATGATGGAACTTATTATTATTCCCTTTGGAATGGCGATTATCCTTACAACCAAGTTACAGCAGTCGATGGAACAATCAGTGCAGGTGGCGGAATGGAATATCCAAACGTAACTGTAATTGGAAATGCAAGTTCAAAAGAAGAGTTGGAAGTTGTAATTGTACACGAAGTTGGTCACAACTGGTTTTACGGAATACTTGGAACGAACGAGCGCGTACACGGCTGGATGGACGAAGGAATGAACACCTTAAATGAAATGCGTTATATCCAAACAAAATACCCAAATAATACACGACTCTCCGACATGGTTTTAAATGGGAAATTTCATTTTGACGATTTAGATCACCACGATATGGGCGATGTTTCATACCGTGCAATTGCGATGTTGGGAATTGATCAACCTATTGAAACACATTCGGCGGAATTCACTCCCATTAACTATGGTTTGATTATGTATCAAAAAACTGGATTGGTTTTCTTTTATTTAATGGATTATTTGGGAGAAGAAAAATTTAATCAAGTGATGCGTACTTATTACGAAGAGTGGAAATTCAAACATCCACAACCTGAGGATATGCGTAAATCAATGGAAGCATCTTCTGGTAAAGATTTATCTTGGTTGTTCGACGATTTGATTAAAACTACCAATCACGTTGACTATAAATTGAAAAGTGTAAAAACTAATAAATCAAACAATACAACTACAGTTAAAGTTAAAAACGTTGGACAAGTAAATGGTCCGATAGAAGTGAATGCTTTTAAGGATACAACGCTAGTAGAAACTGTATGGTTAGAGCCAACTAAAAAAGGCGAAGTTGTTTTAAAATCAACAGGTTATACACGAATTACGATTGATGATTCAAGACATATTCCTGAAATAGTTAGAACTAATAATTCTTGGACAAAAAAATCAATAATCAATAGAATTGAACCGCTGAAATTGGAATTTTTAATAGGTGATAACGAAGCGTCAAAAACAAATTTATTCTGGACACCAACAATCGGAGGTAATAAATACGATGGTTTTATGTTAGGTGCAGCGGTTCATAATATGGGAATTCCATTTAAACCTTTTCAATTTTTAGTAGCACCACAGTTTGCTTTTGGAAGAACAAAAGTTGCAGGAATTGCTGAATTGAGTTACACATTTCTTCCTAAAAAAGGCTTGAAAATCTCAAAATTCGGTGCTTCAGCAAAAACATTTGGAATGCCAAATAACGGAAACTTACAAGTAATTACTCCATACTGGTTTGCAAAACTAGGAAACAGAGGAAAAGCAAAAGCAACTTCTCACGATATTCTTATTCAAGGAATGTCTAAGAACTTTAAAAGTGGTGGAATGGGTGTTGATGTAGCTCAAGGTGGTGCTTTTGCTCGCTACAACTACAATGTTAACTTACCAGACCATCAATTTAATATGAGTTTGCGTGGCGATTATATTCAAGGAAATCAAAAATTTGATCGACTTGGTAGAATTTCAGCGTCAGCAACTTATAAATACAAATACCTAAAAAACAAAATGGAACGTTGGATAGAATTGCGTGTTTTCGGAGCAGCGAATGTTTTGTATGAAACTCAAAGCATAATTGGAAATCCAAACCTTGAACTTTCTATCTTTGGCGCAAGAGGTTACCAAGATTTGTTTGTTGAAGAATACAATTTCGGACGTTTTGAAGCAACTGGACTTTGGAGTCAAAACAGAATGGATAACTTCGGAAACTTCCACTCTAACAATATCAATATGGCGATTGGAAGTTCAACAACTTGGATGTCAGCGGCAAATGTTTATATGCAATTACCACTTAAACCAGGAATCTTCGGTGCTTTTGCAGATTTTGGAGCATTTGAAGACTTATTCGGTACAACTCAAACAGTTGTAAACCTTGGACTTGGTGTTAAACTTGGAAATACGTTAGGCGTATTCTTCCCGCTTTACCAATCGAGTTACTTCGGTGATTTATTCACTGATTACGGACAAAAAATTAAATTTACTTTAAAATTAAACCTTGTTAATAAAGGACTAAACCTGAACAACTTATTAAATTAAAAAAACGATTATGTCAGAAAACAAACCAACGGAACCTAAAATTACCTTCGGGAAAATATTTTGGCCAAGCTTTTTAGCTGTATTTATTGCAGGAATTGTTGGAATGATATTCTTCTTTCTAATTCTTGGAGGAGTAATTGGTTCATTCAGTGATTTTGGTCCAAAGCCATTATCAATTGAAGACAAAACAATTCTTCATATGCAATTAGATGGAGAAATACTAAACAAAGGAAAATCTGAATTTGACCCAAGTTCTTTCAATGTGAACGAAGCAATGGGACTTCCAGACATTCTTTATGGAATCAGCGAAGCGAAAAAAGACGATAAAATCAAAGGTATTTTCATTGATATTGGTGACGTTTCTTGCGGAATGGCAACAGCTCGCGAAATCAGAAATGCAATCAACGACTTCGAGAAAAGTGGAAAATTCGTAGTTGCTTACAATTCTGGTGAGTACATTTCTCAGAAAGAATATTACATCAGTTCAGCAGCAACAGAATCGTACGCTTTCCCAACTTCGACGTTTCAAATTACAGGTTTAGGTGGTGAATTGCTATTTTTTAAAGGTTTATTGGAAAAATTAGATATCGAAGTTGAAATCATTCGTGGCTCAAACAACGATTTTAAAAGTGCTGTAGAACCGTTTTTTAGAACTGACATAAGTGATTCAAGTCGCGTTCAAATGGAAAGATACATTACTTCAATGTGGGAAGATATGCGAAATGATATCGCTGCGGACCGTAAAATCAATCCTGAATTATTGAACAACCTTGCTGATTCATTAAAAATCAAACGTGCTGATGATGGGGTTAAATTCAAATTATTAGATGGTTTGAAATACCGCGACGAAATGATTACTTATTTAATGAAAAAAGTTGGGGTTGAAAATGAAGAAGATTTGAAACTTCAAAATTTTGAGAAATACGCTAAAAAATTATTCTACCAAGACCAAGTTTTATTAAAAGCGGAAAAACCTTCAATTGCTGTAATCTTAGCTGAAGGTGATGTTTCTACCTCAGGAGAAGGACTTACTTCGGAAGGAATTTGTAAGTTGTTCAAAAAAGTTAGAAATGCGAAACACATCAAAACCGTTGTTTTCAGAATTAATAGTCCTGGAGGAAGTGCTTTGGCAAGTGAGGAAATTTGGAGAGAAGTTGAATTAACTAACAAAGTAAAAAAAGTAATCGTTTCAATGGGTGACGTTGCTGCTTCAGGTGGTTATTACATTGCAGCTCCAGCGCATAAGATTTTTGCAGAACCAACGACAATTACAGGTTCAATCGGCGTTTTTGGAATGATTCCTTACACTGGGAAAATGTTTGAAAACAAGCTGGGAATTAGCTTCGACAGAATAAGCACAAACAAACATTCCGTTCTTTCCACCAATCGCAAGTTGACTAAAGAGGAATTAGAAGCAACACAAATGGAAGTCGATCAGATTTATGATATGTTCTTAACACGTGTTTCTAAAGGTAGAAAAATGACTAAAGAAGAAGTGAATTTCGTAGCGCGTGGTCGTGTTTGGACTGGTAGAGACGCACTTCGTATTGGTTTAGTGGATCAATTAGGCGGTTTGACAGACGCTATTTCTTACGCAGCGAATTTGGCAAAAATTAAAGATTCTAAAGTCTTGTATTATCCGTTGAAGAAAGAAGATAAATTAACTGAAATCTTTGAAATGATCGAAAGTGAAACAGGCGATGACGAAGAATCTGACACAAAAATCAAAGCTAACTCAATGCCTTCAGAATTAGTAGAATACTACAAACAATTGAAAAAAATCGAAGCAATGAGCGGAATTCAAATGAGAATGCCGTTTGAGGTGAAGATTGACTGATTTTTAAATGAAATCGAAAGTAAAGAGGCTTGTAAGAAATTACAGGCCTTTTATTCTCAGTCTCTAATGACCCAGTTTTCAATTTTAATTTTTGCAATTCTTTCAAATTCATTAACATTTTCTGTCACCATTACAAGATTGTATTCAATTGAAGTACAACCTATTAAAAGATCAAAATCACTTATTTGTTTTCCTAAACTTTGTAAACGAGCTTTTTCTTTTCCAAAAGTCATAATTGCATCATAGATAGGAAGTATGGTAAGCTGACTGATAAACTGTTGGATTATTTTATGGTTTTTCTTCGGATTTGAACTTTTTTCTGCACCAAAAACTAACTCAGCCAATGTGATTTCTGAAATTGCACAATTTTCAATGCCAATCTTTGATAACTTTTCAATAATATTGAATTTTCCTCTAAAGAAATGAATACAAATATTTGAATCAAGTAAGTATTTCATTAAAATTCGATTGACTTTTTTTCAACTCTGGAATTTCTGATATCACTAATTATTTCATCTGAAGTTCTTGAGTCTTCCCAAGCTCCATGTAAAGATTTTAGATCAAAAGGCTTTAGCTCTCTTACCTCGATAGACTCTGTTAACTTTACAATTAAACGTTTTTTCGATGAATTATCTAATCTAGTTAGAAATCCAAAATATTTATCTATTGTTGAATTTTTAAGAGTAATTCTCATATTCATTATTTATACACGAAGATATAAAAAAACAAAGTACTTATCATAAATATATTAAATGACGGAAACCATAATCTGGTTTCTCTCAGATGACTTACTATCTGTTTTTGTGTGAAACTAGTCTTTGACAAAAAGAGAAAACGTATTGAAATATCTAAACTTAAAAATTGAATTATTTAAAAATTAATACACAGATAATGAATTTAGAAAAAGTGAATTTAGAGTTAACTGAAAAAGAAGGATTAATTTATGTTGAAATGGAAGGAAAATCGCCTGATACAAAATTCAAACTTTAATTTGATGCGCTAGATGAAACCATGCTTTCATGTGGTGGTCTTGGTAGAGGAATGACTGAAAAGATTAAATTATTGTCGAATGGAAATCTATTTTATCAGGGTTTTGAGTTTAAGAAAGATTAACTGAAATTTATTAAATTATAGTTCTAACGCTTAGTTTTTCAAAAATTCAATTGACGTATTTTTAAAATGAATTGTTGATTTAGAAACGTTCCAGCAATCTAAAATTAGTTCATCATCAGCTTGTAAATCAGACAAATTCCGCATAAACAAAACAGAATTGAATTTACCATTTTGTTCTAATTGTCTTTCGATTTTAAAAGCTTCCCATTTGACTTGCTCCCCATTTCTGATGATTTGATAAGTTATCAGTGTTGGCTGAATGCTGTCCATTTTACAAGAAGTTTGCAATCTCAGGGTATTTGCATTTTCTAAATCTTTCAATTTCCATTTTCCTAAGTTGTAAAATTCATCGTTTTTAGTCAAGGAAATAGTAGCTGGCAAAATCACTTTTTTAGTTATTGTTTTTTGCGACCAATCTGCAATAATTTGTTGATTGTTAGTGTGTTTATTTAATGTTCCTTTTTGAAGTTTAATCGCCCAAAAAGAAATAAAAATAATCGGAAAAGCAAATAGAATTTTTGAAAACCATTTTGACTGAAAATTTACATTTAATTGAAGATAGATGAGATAAACCAGAAAAAACCAAAATAAAAATTGAGATAGAAAGTAAAGAATTATAGTGTTGTTTTTCTGAAATTTAAATGAAATAGTGTGATTCCCTGCCGGTAAAATAATTGCTTGATAATTCTTATTAACTCGAATTATTTCCTTAGTTTTTCCATCAATATGAGCTCTCCATTCTGTTTGAAATGATTGTTGAAGAATAAGTAATTGTTGCTTTTTTGTTTGTGTTTTGATTGCTATCTCATTCGGCGAAAAACCTGTTATTTTTAGTTTGTCAAGTTTATCTGTTGAAAGGCTGAGTTTTTGAAGTTCTGCAAATTCCTTATCCTCTGTAAAAACGGCATTTTCATTTAAATCATAAGTTATAAACTCAGAATTTAAACTAGAAAGAGGTAGCACTTTACCACTAAAATACACCAACGGACTTCTCAAAACCCAATCTTTCAATTTAGCTTCTTCATCATCTAAATAGCTGAAATTATCTAATTCAAAAGAGGAAAAAGCATTGAAGGAAATTTCTTTTTGAAAAATATAGGTATTTCTCCAAAAAGGGATGATAAAAGCGTGTTGTTCGTCATTGATGGCAATTGGTACTAAATGTGGAATGGGAAATCCTGTTGGGGTTAATGAAATATTTCTTTGGAGGTAGGAAGGTTTAAAATTTCGGTCAACATACGTTGCAGTTTGATTCCACTGAGCTACTAGAAATAACTCCATAAAAATCAATCCTGAAATCCAAAGTTTTGGATGTTTGAATTTACTTGAACAAAGTAAGATGAGCACCAATAAACTCAAAAACAGAGCGGAAAGAATCAATTGAAAACCAAGTAATTGTTGAAAGTTGAATTTATTCCATCCTGTTAACCAGTCTTTTAAGTTGAGCCAATCGCGGAAGAAATGAGTAAAATCGAAAGATGCCCAATTGAAAGCAATCACTAAAAAAATAAAGCTAATTACTGAAATTGGAAGAAGCAGTTTTTTGAATGAAATAGTTTGTTGAAGATTCCATTTTTCAATCCCTCCAGCGATAAAAATGACCAATCCTAAAATCATAAAAACACGCAGATATGGACCTTGTAGAAACAAATTCATCAACGGGACATAATCGAATAATATTTTTCGAATTGGTAAGTCAGAGAATGACATTGCGCCAATTAATAACCCAAAAATGATGAGCAACCATTCAAGCTTTGATCTTTTTGAATCCCAACCATAAATTCCAAAAAATAAACCGATTACTCCAACAAAATGATTGAGCATTGAAGCATCTATTTTACCAAAAAAAACATTGGAACGAGTCGTTGATAAAGGAGAAACAAACGAAAGTAGGCTTTTAAAACTTTCCCCATATTCGGCTGTTTTTTCCCAGCTTACACCTTCTTTCAAACGACTTACTTGGGTACTTGCTTCCAATGTTGCCAATAATAAAGGACTCAACATCGCAATTAAAATCAGTCCAACCACTACATTCCAAGTAAAAAAAGGAAGTATAGCTTTTCGATTTTTTGAAAATAGTTGGTACGATTTTACTAAAAACAAAAACATTAATAAGTAGAAAAGACAAATACTTAAAGCTTGATATCCTCCAGTTAACATCAAGAAGGTCAGAAGAATAAAAATTAGTGCTGACTGTTTATTGCGATTGTCTATGAAATTCAAATAAGCCCAAATTACACAAGGCAACCATGCTGCACCAACTAAGAGAAAAAAATGTTGTCCATGTCCGATGAAATAACCGGAACAGATATAAATCAAAGCACTAATTGAAGCTGTCCAATTTGAGAATTGAAAAAAGCGTAGCAATTGGCGCAAGCCTAAAAATCCAACAATTAAATAGCAAATTATCAAAAAGTGCATCCAATAAATGGTGTATCCTCCAAACGAACTAACGAAAATAAGTTCGGGGTAATAAGTTGGTGCCTGTAAATCAGCATAGAATGGAACTCCTGTTTGAATGTAGGGATTCCAAAGAGGGAAATATCCAACATTTACAGCGGCTGAAAAATGGTATCTAAAAGGGAAAACAACATCTAATAAATCCCATTTTAATGCTGCGGTACAAAATGCAATTTGCCAATAAACAAGAACTATTAAAGGAATAAAAATCCAATATGAAGCTTTAAATTTCAGATTAATCATACCAATTGTTTCCTTTTTTTAGTTCAGCTTACTTATTTTAATTGTTTGATAAAATAGTTCACTTTTTCAACCTTTGTTGAAAGTTGTTTTTATTTCAATTAGCAAACTTAATTTTAAAATTTATGAAAGTGATAAACTATATGATTTTTTGAGTTAAAACTTGTTTGGTTTTGAAATTAAGCATCAATGAAATTAAAACTTTAAAACAACAAATCTAAGTTTTGATCGTTTTATTCACATTCAATTTATTTAATGCGTTCCATGAATTACATTTTCGGGTTTTTATTCTTACTAATTAATACAGTAGTATATTCACAAATTGGTACAGGAGAATGGAGATTTCATACAGCAACTAGTAAAGCTATCGATGTTGCGGTAACAGAAGATAAAGTATACACAGCACTAGAAAACGGTTTGCTATCATTAGCTATTTCAAATAATGACGAAAAAGAACTATTAAATGTATTAACTGGATTATCTGATATTTCAATTAGTCGGCTGTATTGGGATGAAGTTGAATCAGCTTTGTTTATTGGTTACGAAAATGGAAATATTGATAAGCTTAAAAATGGAAGAATTTATAATATTCCAGCTATAAAATTAGCGTCTGTAGCTACCTCCAAACGCATTAATGGTTTTATTAGATTTCAAGACTTTATTTATGTATCAACAGATTTTGCTATAATTCAACTAAATCCTGTTAAGAATGAAGTAAAAGACACATTTTATCCGACGAATGGAACAGAGAAAATAAATGCATTATCTTTTATTGGAGATACTATAATTGCCCTAACACCTTCAAAATTACTCAGAGGCTTACTCCAAAATCCAGCTATTGCGACTTCTTCCGAATGGTCAATTGACAATCGATTAGCAATTTTAGGTCAAAACCTATATAAAGAAATGGAGGTAATTGATAACAATTTATTTGTCCTTTTTCAACATACGGAATACGGGAAAGATACAATATTTGTATTAACAAATGAGGGTAAATCGGTTGTGTCTGAAAGTCCATTTTCGCTTGAAATAAATTCATTGAACACTATTGGAAATGATAAAATTGCAATCAATCTAGAATCGGGTATTTATGTATATGATGGTAATACTTTTGAATTAATCAGTGCATATACCAGTACAAATTTGGGTGTAAATTTATCTATTTCAAGGTCTGGAATAAATTCGAAAGGTATGTGGGCATCTGATTTATCTAATTGTTTGTATTACATGTCAACTGAAGTGAATGTGAAAAACTATACCACTTCAGGTTCCTACAACGATTTCTTTTACACAATTGATTCCCAAAATGGTAAAACTGCATTTTCAACCGGTTTTCTTAATGGAAAATTTCCTGCATTCACTAAAAATGGGATTCACTTTTTTGAAAATGAAGAATGGTCATTTACAAATGTGAATGAACAGTCGTGTTGGCAAGGTCAAAATATATGGGATTTCCTTGATGTTTCAATAAATCCAAAAAACATAAATGAGTACGCTGTTTGTACTCCATCTGAAGTACCTGTAACTATTTTCGAAGGCACAAACTGTTCTGTTTATAATGATACTAATTCAACCCTTCAACTAAGTATTTCTGGTAGTGGTTGGTATTTTGTTTCAGATGTTTGTTACGATGAAAAAGGGAATTTATGGTGCTTAAATGGATACACAGATAAACCTTTGAATGTGAGAACAAATAATGGTGAATGGTTAAATTTTGATCTTGGTACAAACGCGAGAAATAAGTATACAAAAAAAATGATTGTTGACTTTCAAGGTAATGTTTGGTGTGCAACTGATAACGACGGATTATTTGGATATAATACAAATGGCTCAATATCAATAACTAGCGATGATAAACGCATTAATCTAAGGTCAGGTGAAAATTATGGTAATTTACCATCTGAAAACATTACAGCAATTGCCGCTGATTTTGAGGGTGAGATTTGGATAGGAACAGATGCTGGATTCGCAATATTATATAATGCTAATTCCTCGTTTGATGCCTCACCCGGAGAGTATGATGCTCAACGTGTAAAAGTTCAATTTGAAGGAAATGTGGAGTATGTTTTGGGTTCAACCCACATCACTGATATTGAAGTAGATGGCGGAAATAGAAAATGGATGGCAACTGCAAACGCTGGTATTTTATTGCTTTCTCAGGACGGCTCAGAAATTTTAGAGCAATACACTACTGATAATTCTCCTTTAATTTCTAATAATATATTTGACTTAAAATTAGATCAAACGAATGGCGAATTATTCATTATTACTGATAAAGGATTGGTTTCTTTCAGAACAAATGCCACTTACGAAGACCCAGAATACAGTGATGTTGTTGTATTTCCAAATCCTGTTCGTCCGAATTATTTTGGACCAATAACAATGCAAGGAATTCGCTACAATTCGGATGTTAAAATCACGGACGTTGCTGGAAATTTAGTGTACAAAACAACTTCTAACGGAGGTACGGCAACGTGGGATGGTAAAACGTTAAACGGAGAAAAAGCTGCGACAGGTGTTTACTTAATTTGGACAGCAACCAATGAAGGTAATGATAAAAAAGTAGGAAAAGTTTTAATCGTGAAATAATCATTATAATTTAGAATCAAATCCTAAGTTAATATCAACTTCTTTCAAAAATAATCCCCTACCTTTGCACTACCCAAAATGGGTGTAAAAAATCATTAATGAATTACCTTTCTGTTGAAAATCTTACCAAATCGTTTGGTGAACGCGTACTTTTTGCTGACTTAACTTTTGGTATCGACCAAGGACAGAAAGTAGCTATTATTGCCAAAAATGGTTCTGGAAAAACAACTTTACTGCGCTGTTTGATGGATTTTGAACAGTACGATAGCGGTCGAATTGTGTTTAGAAACGACATTCGTGTTGCTTTCATGGAACAAACAGAATTGATGAATCCGGACCAAACGATTTTAGAAGCTGTTTTCGATCACGATTTGCCCGAACTAAAATTGATTAAAGAGTACAACATTGCGATGGACAACAACGACGAAAAAGCGTTGGAACATTTGTACCAAGAAATTACAGAAATGAATGCTTGGGACATCGAAGTAAAAGTGCAACAAATCTTGTCAGTTCTTAAATTACAAGACACTTCTCAGCTTGTTGGTTCACTTTCTGGAGGTCAGAAAAAACGTGTGGCTTTAGCAAAAGTGTTGTTGTCAGAAGCTGATTTTTTATTCCTTGATGAGCCTACCAATCACTTGGATTTAGACATGATTGAATGGTTAGAAGCATATTTAGCTACTTCGAAATCAACAATTTTAATGGTAACGCACGACCGTTATTTCTTAGAAGTAGTGTGTGATACAATTTTTGAATTAGCTGATCAAACAATTTATAAATACAAAGGTAATTTCTCCTATTATTTAGAGAAAAAAGCCGAACGCGAAGATCAATTACAATCAACAATTGAGAAGGCAAAAAATACCTTTAAGAAAGAATTAGAATGGATTAGACGTCAACCAAAAGCACGAGGCGTAAAGCAAAAAGCACGTGTGGATGCTTTTCAGGACATCAAGAAAACAGCACTTCAAAACACCGACGAAGACGAATTGGAATTGCCAGTAAAAATGGAGCGTTTAGGTTCTAAAATCGTGGAATTTCATAAAGTTGGAAAAAACTTCGGTGAGAAAAAAATATTAGAAGACTTTACTTATAACGTACAACGTTTAGAGCGTTTAGGAATTGTTGGAAATAACGGAACAGGTAAAACAACTTTCTTGAAAATGTTGTTGGGTGAAGAACCTACGGACAAAGGAAAAATCGTTATTGGTGAAACGGTTGTTTTTGGTTACTATTCTCAGGATTTAATCAAAGTTCCTGACGACTTTAAGGTAATTGATGTAGTAAAAGAAGTTGCAGAATACATTCCTTTAGAAAAAGGTCGTCAACTTTCAGCTGCTCAATTGTTGGAGCGATTTCTTTTCTCAAGAGATATGCATTACAATTTCGTTCATAAATTAAGCGGAGGAGAAAAGCGACGTTTGAAATTGTTGCGCGTTTTGATGAGCAATCCAAACTTTTTGATTCTAGATGAGCCAACGAACGATTTAGATATTTTCGCAATGTCCGTTTTGGAAGATTATTTGAGAAATTTCCAAGGTTGTTTAATTGTTGTTTCCCACGACCGTTATTTTATGGACAAGATGGTTGATCATCTTTTTGTTTTTGAAGGCGAAGGAAAAATCAAGGATATTGTTGGAAACTATACCGATTTCAGAAAGAAACAGATTCAAGATAAACGCGATGAAAAAAGTAATTTAGCTCAAGCTCAAATTCAGCAAGAAAAACAAGTTGTAATAGAAAAAAAAGTAGAAGTTGAGAAACGAAAATTAAGCTACAAAGAAAAAGAAGAATTCAAGAAAATTGAAAAGGAACTAGAGATTTTAGAAACTGAAAAAGCAACAATCGTGGAACAACTTTCGTCAGGTAAACTGAACAATAAAGAAGTATATGATTTAGGTATTAAACTTGGTAAAATAACCGAAAATATCGATTCTATTACAGTTCGTTGGATAGAATTAGCAGAATTTGATTCATAAAATTTTTAAAAGAAAACAATTTTAATTTATAAACATGTCGACAAATAATCTTCTTCTAACTTTTTTTGTTGCTTTATCAATAAGCGCATTTTCTCAATCACTAATATTTGCTGAACTGACTGGTTCTCCTACTGTAAACACGACTGGTTGGAATTTAACTGGAGCAGCAGCTTTGGGCGATACTGGTGGCGATCCTGATACAAATCCTGATGAATTAATTTTAACAAATAACGTTGGCAATTCAAGCGGTGGAATATTTTACAGTCAGCCAATAGATTTATCAACTTGCTACCAGTGGAATGTCGATTTTTATTTCAGAATTAATGATGGAAGTGGTGCAGATGGTATTGCTTTTTGTTTTTTAGATGTTCCACCAGCAGGGTTTGTCAACGGTGGAGGTGTTGGTATTCCTCAAACAGCAAATGGTATTAAAGTCGTTTTTGACACCTATGACAATGGTTGTGGAGCAAACCCTGAAATTCAAATTTATAATGGTATTGGCTACAATGAATGTGCTGCTGGGATTGTAAAGGTTAACAATTCAGGTGGAAATTTAAATTTTATTCGCTCCAATGACTATAATCATGCAATAATCAACTACAATAATGGTGTAATTACGGTAAGTATAAATGGAACACAATGGTTGAGCACTAATTATACTGTTTCTTTTGTTGGATATATGGGTTTCACTGCAAGTACTGGTGGATCAAACGATAGACACTCTATTAAAAATGCAATTATATACGCTGACATCGCAACACCTAATGCAGGCTCAGATATTTCAATTTGTAATGGTTCATCTGGACAAATTGGTGCTGCTAATAATCAAAATTACCTCTACTCATGGTCACCAGCAATTGGATTAAATCAAACAAATATTTCAAACCCAACAGTAACATTAACAAATACAGGAACATCAAATATTACTCAAAATTACATTGTTACAACAACTTTATTATCCAATCCAACATCATGCCCTGCTACTGATGAAGTTGTCGTTACAGTCAAACCAGACGCTTCAAGTACTATAAATGCATCGGTCTGTCAAGGGGGTAGTTATACAGTTGGGGGGCAAGCCTTCTCGACTGCAGGTCAGCACCAAGTAACTATTCAAGCAACTAATGGTTGTGATTCAACAATAACACTTAATCTAACAGTAAACCCAATTTTATCACAAACAATTAATGAAACTATCTGTCAAGGAGGTTCTTATACTTTTTTTGGCCAAACTTTAACCAATCCAGGAATTTATTCTCAAACGGTTCAAAGTGCAGCAGGTTGTGATTCAATTGTCAACCTAAACTTATTAATGAGTCCAGTTTTAAGTTCCACTCAAAATATTGAAATTTGTCCAGGAGAATCCTATACATTTTTTGGTCAATCACTCACAAACACAGGTAATTATTCGCAGTCTTTGCAGGATGTTTCAGGTTGCGATTCGATCGTTTATTTGAATTTAACGATAAAACCAACAACAAGTTCAACTATAACGCATGAGATGTGTCAAGGTTTGAGTTATAATTTTAATGGTCAATCAATATCAACTGCCGGATCTTACTCTGCTACTCTTGTTGGATCAAATGGTTGTGATTCAGTTGTTACTTTGATTATGACTATTTATTCGATTCCAGAAGCACCGTCCTTGATTAATAATAGCCCTTTAGAATGCCCAGGAGACTTATTAAATTTATCAGCTGCACCAGTTATAGATGGAAACTTTACGTGGACAGGTCCAAATAATTTTGTTTCATATTCTCAAGATACGCTTTTCTCTGCTTTTCCAATAAATATGGGAATTTATACCGCAACCGTTTCAGTTAATGGTTGTATTTCTCCATCAACTTCAATTCCAGTTGAAATCACCAATATTTTTAGTTTTGAAGATTTCACTTTTCCAAATGTTATTACTCCTGATGGTAATGAAATTAATGATAAATTAGACATTCAATCGTATTTCTATACCTGTAGTGATTTTGAATTATTTATTTATAACCGTTGGGGAAATTTAGTTTTTACACATAAATTCGATGAAGCCCCATTTGAAGGAAAAGCAACTGATGGATCGGAATTAAGTGACGGCATATATTTCTATAAATTAAATTACGACGAAGGTTCAAAATCTGGTTTTTTCCATATTGTTAGATAGTTTTTTATTAAAAAAGCAACTATATAGATAACTTTAATGTCTTTTTTAAAACTATTAGCTTTAACTACTAACTTTGTGCTATTATTAAATATGTCATTAAAAATATACTTTTTTAAACTTTCAAAATATAGCTTTGTATTAACATTCCTTTTTTTAAGTCACATTTCCTTTTCACAAAATTCTCTTAACACATTTCCCGCACCAACTCAGCGATGGTTAGCAATTGGAGATTTAGATGTTGGAGGGACACAATTAACTATCGAAGCCTTATACAAAAGAGGTGCAAATGGAAATATTCAAAATATTATTTCAAAACATTTAGATCCAAGTAATGTAAATTATTTACTTAGAGCAAATAATTTTCAAATAACTACAAGCTCAGGATTTAAAGTTGTAAATAGTTCAATTCCTGTTGTCAATAATGTCTGGTATCACATTGCGGCAACTTATGATGGAGCCTCAATTAAACTATATATAAATGGGTGTCTTGTAGCTGATAGTGCTCATACAGGAACTATAGTTACTAACGATCTAGTTAGCGCTATTGGAACTAGAGCAGCTAGTCCGGGTACAGATCACTTTCGGGGATCAATAGATGAGCTTAGAGTTTGGAATGTGGTAAGAACACAGCCTCAAATATTACAGAATATGAATAATTTGCCTAATCCAACAACTGAAACTGGACTATTGGCTTACTATAAATTTGATGGAAATTATCTGAATATACAAGGAAATACAACACATGATGGAATTCCTCAAGGAACACCAACTTTTGATTTTGAAGCACCAATAATTTTAGTACCTGAGATTACTGATGTATCTATTTTAGACGCTAGCTGCTTTGGTTACTCGGATGCTAGCATTACAATTTCTGCTGTTGGAAACCAAATTCAATATTCAACTAACGGTTTAAACTATAGTTCTGATAGTACTTTCAACAATCTACAAGGTGGAAACATAACAGTATTTATTCAATCATTAGAAGGTTGTATTATTTCAAAAGATACAATTATTGGTCAACCTACTCAAGTACCATCACCAGTAATTAGTTACAATACCCCACTTTGTTCTGGTGACTCCTTGGCATTATCAATAGATACAATTTCTGGAGCAACTTGTTTTTGGACAGGACCAAATGGATTTACATGTAATAGTTTTGATACAATAATTTCAAATGCTACAGCTATCCAAACGGGTGACTATTCTGTTTATTTAATGTATAATGGATGTTATAGTGATACAACTATCAATTCGATTACTGTTAATCCTACTTATAATTTAATCACAACCCAAACAATATGTTCAAATGAATTCTACACATTAGGAAATCAACAATTAAATCAACCAGGAAATTACTTTTTAAATCTTCAAACAATTGCAGGATGCGACTCAATCATCGATTTAACTTTAATTGTAAATCCATCTTATTCGTTCACACGTGATACTGCTTTGTGTGAAGGTGAAACATTTACTTATTATGGTCAAACACTTAGTTCAACTGGCGTATATCAATTTGATTTACAAACTACTTTAGGTTGTGATTCCATCATTATCTATAATTTAATTGTTTTTCCAATTCCATCGTCACCAATTTTATCAAACAATAGTCCTCTTTTATGTCCAAATGATAGTGCTATTTTTGAGGTTCAGCCGGTAGTTGGTGGAACTTTTGCATGGACAGGTCCAAATAATTTCTCTTCCGTTTTAGATACATTTTCATTCGTTGCTCCAATTTCTTCAATAGGGAATTATTTCGCAACTGTTACTGTAAATGGATGTGAATCGCCAGCAAGTCAAATTGCACTTGATATTTTAAACATTTATACACTAGATGATTTTGATTTTCCAAATGTTTTCAGCCCAAATGATGATAATTCAAATGACGTTTTTGAATTAGACGATTATTTCAAAACCTGTCAAGAATACACGATGTATATCTTCGATCGATGGGGAAATTTAATTTATACACAAATAAGTGGTGGCGAGCCTTTTAATGGTAAAACAACAAATGGTGATACCTATCAAGATGGCGTATATTTTTATAAGTTATCCTACGAAAAAGGGGATAAAAACGGTTTCTTTCATATCGTTAGGTAGAAGACTAGATTAAAGATTGGAAAAGAATAAATTACAGATTAGAAAATCATAAATTGCAGATTGAATTGTAGTAATCTGCAATTTGTTAATCTGTAATTTGTAATCTATTTATCCTCAACTCACCACATTCGTTTCTTTTCCAAACTGTTTGTAAGAAACAAAAACCGAAGCGAGGGCAAGAATTACCATCACACCAAAACATAATGCTAAGTAACCAAATTCTAAAGTTCCTGAAATCAGTTCTTTTGTTGCCAAAACAACATTTACAACAGGAATACAAGCGGTGATCAAATTCAACTCAATTCCGGGAAAAAAACCAACCATCGCAGGCAAAACCATAACAATATTCAAAGGTGTAATTATACTTTGTGCTTCTTTAAATGTTTTCGCATATACCGCAATTGGAATCATAACTCCTGCAAAAAAAATGGTAAGAGGAAACAATAAACTGAACATTGAAACAATAAATAATGGACTTAAAACCTCATGAATAATTTTCATGATTTCTTGATTGTCAACGATGTCTAAAAACTCAATCGAAATAAATAAACCGAGTAGAGCAGCACTTGAAGCAAGTATTCCCGAAAGTACAACCACCATCATTTTTCCAAATAGAATTTGCCAACGAGCTACAGGAGTTGTTAAAAGTGTTTCGATTGTCCCGCGTTCTTTTTCTCCTGTGAATAAATCAATCGCAGGATACATACAGCCAATAAAACCGAACGCTATGAATATGTAAGGTAAAAATCCGCCTGCAATTTGTCCAACCATTTTCTTGTCGCTTGCAATGTTTTGATACGAAGTTTGAAACGGCGTAACTTTTCTGAAATCAAGTTCCAATTCATCGTAGCGTTTTTGTTGCGCTTTCACTTCAATAATTTTCATATACTGCTCTGCGCGTTCGTTTATTCCTATTTCTGTTGCGTCAAAGAACCAAGTTACACGAGCAGGTAATTGAGCTTTCAATGCTTCATTGAATTGTTTATCAGTTATAATTCCAAGTTGAATACTGTCTTTCTTTAACTCCGTCATTAAGGAAGCTGAATCTTTAAAAAATACTAGCTTTTTCGCTCCCATTTCACTCGGAATCTCATTTAACTGCTGTGCAAAATAACTGTTTTTATCGCCAACGATTCCAACTTTCAAGGTTTTGACTGCAGCTTCTTCTTGAAAAGAGGCCGAAATACTCACAAAAACGTTAAGTGTAATTGGAAAAATTAAAATTGGAATCACAAGCATCATCATCAAGGTACGACGATCACGCAAAGTGTCAATTGATTCTTTTTTAAATATATTGAAAATCATTTTATGAGTTTAAGATTGAACAATTCGGATAAATTCAGCTGTCAAATTTGACTCGTGCATATTGGTTCTGAAATCAAGCATTGAACCTTCGTGTTTGATTTTTCCTTTGTGGATAATCGCTAAATCGTCGCATAATAAATCGACCTCGCTCATAATGTGACTTGAGAAAATTACCGTTTTATTTTGGTCTTTGCAATCGCGAATTAACTTGATAATATTTTCAGCAGTTATAACATCCAAGCCACTTGTAGGCTCATCAAAAACAACCACTTCTGGATCGTGTATCATTGTGCGGCAAATCGACACTTTTTGTTTCATTCCGGTACTCAATTTTCCAATTCGTTTCCCTAAGAAATCGTGCATATTCAATAAGTCGAACAAGTATTTTTTTCGCGATTCCAATTCATTTTTGGGAACACCGTACAATGAAGCAAAATAATTAATCAATTCAATAGGCGTTAATCGCGCATACAAACCAGTTGAACCTGTTAGAAAGCCAATTTTTTTTCGCGCTTCTTGGGGATATTTTACGGCATCAATACCTGCGATTTCGATGGTTCCAGAAGTTGGTGAGAAAATAGTTGAAAGCATTCGCAAAGTGGTTGTTTTTCCAGCGCCATTTGGACCTAGAAGCGAAAAAACTTTTCCCGGTTGACATTCAAAACTGATGTTGTCAACGGCACGAGCAATTTTATCTTCTGTATTCAACTCCTTTCTTTGCTGTCTCGACAAGGGAAAATCTTTCGTTAAGGCATTAACTTTAATCATAAAAAACTTATTGTAGTGTAATGTAGTTAAAATAACGTTTAATTTAAATTTTTTCAAAATTAAAAGTTTATAAAACTAAAACTTTCTAATTATTTCAAGCAGAATTTATAACCTCTCAACTTTTACAACCACCTTGCCTTTTTCTTACCCCAAAATTTCCACCATTTTCGTTTTGCGGTTACCTTGTTTACAATTGTTTGTTTCGTTGGTTTAAGAAAGTTCGCCTTCTAAAACTTCTCCTTTGCCGTTGATTTATAAATTAAATAATATCATGCAAATCATTAAATAATTGTTGTATTTGCAATAAAGACCAATTAGTTTATAAAGTAAAAAACTGCATCACCTCTTTTAAGTTATGCAGTTTATCATTTATCAGTTCAAAATAATTATTGAAGAACGTTCGTTTTTTAAGAAATAGATTAAGTATAATTTACTCCTTCACAATCTGTGCAGGTTGATAATTTCCTTCAATTTTTAGCGTATAGATTCCTCTAGAAAGCATTGAAAGATTTACTTCTGTTTCTGTTCCAGTTAATTTTCCTTTTAAAACTTCGCGCCCCATTTGGTCGAAGATGGAAAAAGGTTGATTCATGTTTTTTTCGCCTTTGATGGTGATGGAATGTGAGGTTGGGTTGGGGTATACTGTTATTTCTGTATTAATATCATTTTCATTAACATCACCTATGGTTCCATTAAATTTGGACACACCATTATTCAAAACAAAATATCCATCTTCATTCGAAGCACTTGCACCAATAAATAATTCTCCTGAAGAATTTGAGATTAAGCACTTACGATTTAGACCCAAACATCCAGAATCAAAAGAAGTCCAATTACCATTATTTAGATAATGTAATTCATTATCTTGAACTGTATATATTATATTATTAATTATAGTAATTACGTTTATACCAGAACCGTTATTAAACGTGTGCGATGTCCAAGTATTTCCTAAATCATCGGTTTTATAAACTGTATTTCCACTAGCTGCATAATAACCTGTTGAATTTGAACACAAAGACTTTATTGACGCATTTAAACCATCAAACAACCAATTTGAACCATTGTCAACAGATAGAAATACTCCATAGTTTCTACTTCCTGCAATGATGTATTGATTATAATTACAAATCGAAGATACATCAATATTCTGTTGTAAACCATCTGAAGATTTTGTCCAACTTAAACCATTATTATCAGAAATAAATAATGCGCCATTATTAAAAAAAGTTAGATTCTCTTTTGCCCCCATAAAAACCCTTCCATTGTAAGAAAATAATGTTGAAACATTTGAATAGTAAATATTATTTACTGTCAAACCATTGTTCGATGCAACCCAAGTGCCTCCATTATCAGAAGATAAGAAAATACCGAAGCCTTTAGTTCCTATAATTATGTTATTTCCACTTTTAGCAATTGAATTAACTTCAACGTTTAGAGGTAAGCCCATACTAATATTAAACCATGTATTGCCTTCATCACTAGATTTATAAATACCATTTGCATTGCCAGAATAAATTGTATTACCATCTCTAAATAAGCAATTCGTTTTTGAAGCACCACCCAACCCAGCATTATAGATATTTTGAGAACTATTTTGCCATTTATATACTCCGCTATTATTACCACCTATAATTTGACTGTTTTGCTGTATTATAGTATTAAAATATTTATCAGTAAAATTTATCCAAGAAACACCTCCATCTGATGAAACATAAGTAACTAAGGTTGTACCATTAAAAGCAATACAGTATAAATAGCTACCAACTGAAAATAATCTGCCCGGTAATGCGAAATCAAAAGATAACATTGTCCAAGATTGACCATTATTAACAGATTTATAAATGCCAGAAGACATACTTCCATTATCACTCACATATAAAGCTCCTGCATGAGAAACAAAACTGGCTGGCATATTTTGAAATGAAATATTTAAGTCAACCCAGGTGAATCCATTATCATTAGATTTATAAATATCATTAAAAGTAGCTAGAAAAACACTTGTTCCATTTTTCACAAAGCGGTACGCGGTTACGTTGTTTGGCTCACTAATTCCAATATTTGAGGGAGTCCAAGAATTTCCTTGATTTGACGATTTGTAAACACCATTTGAAGTTCCAATCAATAAATTTGAACCATCAACATAAACATCATAAATGCGATAAAAACCTCCGATAGGGTCTACCAAACCATTATTTGAAGTTACCCAACTATTTCCAAAATCATTGGATACGTAAATTCCACTATCTTGAGTTCCAATTATCATAGTATTATTTACGATATCAATATCATTTATAATCTGACATTCTCCAAGAATTCCTCCACTTTTATTTTTCCATGTTACACCTGAATCATTCGTAGAATAAACTCCACAATTTGTAGCAGCATACACTTCATTGTTGATTGTTTTAAGTATATTACACTGCCCTCCATATGGACCATTAGTTGGCTCCCAGCAAGTTTGGGAGTTTAGAAAAAAACTTGTTAAACAAATAAACGATACTATTAAATTTTTCATGTTGATATTTTTATAAATTAAGATTTAAACGACATCCAATAATAGCAAACAGGACAATCCAAAGAACAGTCCTGCTTGCAAAATCAAATTTGATATTTTTTATTGACAACCCATTGTGCCTGACCCGGGATAATCAACTAGATTAGCTCCTGAATTTATACTATTAAATAAACCAAATAATTCCCAGTAACGTCCATTTTGAAATGACATATCACCATTATTTACGTCAATTGTGCCTGACTTAGAAAAATAAAATTTACCATCATTACAGTTTTCAAAGCTAAATACATAAGCATATCCGTCATTGTTATTTAAAGTAAAGTTTGGATTATTCCAGTCAATAACATTGTAACTTCCACTAGCTGGAGAATCATACACCATATAGTAAGCTAATCCTTTAAAAAAGTCGGAAAAACACATGGTATTTGCATTTTGTAACAAACTAAAGTCAGCATCTAAACCAATAACCATAGAAAAACCATCAACAGGTAAAGCACCACTTGCAGCTGAAAATGCACTCAAGTCATAAGCTAGACATTGAGTTTGAACATTTAGTGTAGTGTTTCCAGCGTTTATTGTGGCTGTCCCTGAACCATATCCAAAACTAGCGTTTGGAGCTGAAATGTACACCACTAAACCTTGCGCAGAAGCATAAATTGTATTGGGACTTGGATTAGAAAAACTCCAACTTTTTAAAGTTGAAATTGTCTGTGTTTTAGCATTAAAATCTACATAACAATTATTTACGGAGTCTTTTACTCTAATAATTAGGGGTAGTTTTTCTAATTCCTGCTTCAGTTTTTTGGACATATCAGATGTTAGTTTTTGTTCCTTTTTTGAAATTGGTAATTCATTTTTTGAACAAGAAAATAACAGTAACCCTAATAAAGTTAACAAGGTGAAGTTGATCTTTTTCATTTTCGTATATTATTTAAACAGTAACCTAATCTTATTGTACCTTGATAATTTGGACCCCATTGTAAATTCGAAGAATTCCCAATTTCTTTTGACTCAGTATCTGAGTTACTTTCTGGGTTTTTCCATTTCACTGCAGTTCTTCCTCTACCCTCATATTGAAATCCAAAACCTAATTCTACACCTAAAAATATCTTATCAGTAATGTAAAAATCCGCGCCTGAAAAAATATTTAATCCAAAAATAGAATTGGAGCTTATGTTTTTTTGTGTTTTAATTTCTTCTGTATTGCTAGACCAAATAGATTGAGTAGCGGTAACATCTTTTTTATATGTATACGATAACTCACCACCATAATATGGCGAGAATCTTTCTGTTCCTTTAAAATGTTTTTCAATTCCTGGTCTTAAATTAAAATTAAAGCTTTTCGAACTGTTTACCAACTCAATATCATTAACTTCTGTAAATGATGGCTTTCTCGATCCACCAACAAATAATCCCATTCTGAAGGCTAAATTTTCTTTTAAAAAATATCTCGACCTGATACTTGATATTTTTAGTGGATTAGCTCCAAGTGGTGAAAACTCAAATTCAATTGGAATATCACCTTCATCTTGTTTTTGAGAAAAACTTGAAAATGATATTACCGTTAGAAAGAATAAAAATGATAACTTTTTCATACTTACAACCTAAATGTCAAACCAAAATTCATAACTGAAACTCCGTAACCAACTTCCGCATATCCTCCAACTTTATCAGAAAACATATAACGCGCACCTGCAAAAATTTGGTAACCAAAAGGAGTTCCAAGAGAAACATTATTACCTGCTTCATTGAAACCTGGATCAGTAGAAGTCCATTTATAACCATATTTTAGAAAGCCCAATCCAACTCCTGCATAAGGATCAAACTTATCACTACTAACATTAAAATGATAATAGCCACGCGCTAAAATTGAAAGTGTCGACCAACGATAAGAATAAGCATAGGTTTGAGAACCACCATCTTGATTCCACTTTGCACCATAACTTGAAAAAGAAACACTAGCACCTACACCAATATTATCTGTTACTCCTCTTTCATAACTTATAAATGCAGGGCCAAAACCTGAAAACTTGTAGCCATCATAAGCATTATAAGCATTTAATAATCTGCCATAACCTAAACCAAATCCATAACCTACATTAACGTAGTTGGTTCCTTGCTCAAAAGTTTGAGCTTTAATAAACGTTGCCATCAATAAAGAAGCTGTAAATAGTACTATTTTTTTCATATCAATAATTTTTAAAACACAAATATATATAAATCTCTAAATATAAACATATATGTTTAGTTAATATTTGGATTACATTTAGATATTGGCGGTTATGGAAAAATCTGCCTTTAATAAAGCACTTGGGATTTATATCAGAAAAGTTCGCTTAGAAAAAGGTTTAACCCAACAAATGCTTGCAGATAAGATGGGGTTAGATTTTCAGTATATATCAAGAATTGAAAGAGGATTAATCTCACCAACCTTATTTTGGCTTTCCGAATTATCAAAAGCATTGGATTGTAAAGACACTGAATTTTACAATGGCTTTATGGAAAATAAAAAAGAGTACGACAAGATATAAATTTTTACATCCACCTTGCTTTCTTCTTGCCCCAAAATTTCCACCATTTTCGTTTTGGAGTAACACTCTGAACAATAGTTGGTTGTTGAGGTTTTAAAAGTTCACCTTCTAATACTTGACCTCTTCCATTGATTTTGGTTACCACACTTCCATCAATTAATAGAATTTCTTCCTTTTTTTGATTGGGGATTTGGTAGCGTTCATAACTCGGTTCTATGACGACTTTACCTCTCAAATCCATAAAACCATACTTCATTTCATCATGAACGTAATCCTTGTTTTCTGTAAAATGATAATTCGGATGATTTCTAAAAGGAATTAAACCAAAAACTGGTTTTTCAAAACCTCCGTAAAGTGTGTCTGCAAGCATCTTTCCGGAATAATCATACAAACCCCAGCCTCCATAATGTCTTCCAACTTGAATTAAATCACAATCTGAACCCAATTCATATAAATATTTATAAACCGAAGGAATTAATTCTTTTCCTGTTGTGTCAATTAAACCAGCACCTTTAATTGAGTAAACAGTAAACGTATTCTTTTTCAAATAACCAATTGATGTGTAATTGAACGGTACAACTAGCTTACCTGACCAATTAGTAATACCAAAACATTTAATTGATTTTGTATCCTTATTCACACAAGTCCCTTCGATAACCTTAAATCCTTTTGATTGATTTTCTTGAATTTTCAATTGACTTTTTGAATCGTCAAAATTCAAATAATGGTAATCAATTTCATTTCTTTTTTCAATTTGAGCAAAAGCATAAAATCCATCGCTACGTTTTTGTTCAATACTTGCGTAAACGCTTAATTCAACACAATTGTCATAAATAAATGGGTGAACAATTTCATTGAACTGATTGACAATTCCGAATTTACCCGTTCCTTTTGTCTTGCGAACACTCAAATAATAAGTACCTTTTTGATTGACTAAAAAATTGTTTTCTTCGTACATTAATGGAATCGTGAAATAACCTTTTTTGTGAAGTAAACCATACTTTCCATCTCGTCCCACACGGCAATATCCATTTTTTACATTCTCCGCAAAATCAAAATATTCAGGAGCCAAAAGTCTCCCAGTGGAGTCCATAATGTAAAATTGTTTATTGATTTCAATCGTTGCAATTCCATCTTCAAAGCACGTTACTCTGTCTGCTTTAATCGGACAAATCTCATTAAAATTATAGTCTATAAATCCCCATAAACCTTCATTTTGTACTGAGATTCGATTTTCTCGCGCGCACATTAAATTGTCGTAATAATTCGAACGCTTGGCAGGATTTTTCAGGTCTATAAATAAATGCTTGCCGTCCACGACTAACTTGTAAACGCCTTCTGCATATTTGTAAGCATCGCTAATAATCAAATCAACCACTTCATTTCCGGCATCATCTACTAAATGAAAATTGTTTTTGCTGTCCCAAACTTTTAGAAAGTCATCGTCCACTTTTTGAATGGATTTGTAAGAATCTTTGTTTTTCAATTGAAAATCTAAATCAACCAATTGCCATTTTGCGCTTTTAATCAAATCAGATGCTTCAATTTTTCCAGCTTCTGAACCAACCATCAAGGTATTCTCATTGATTTTCCAAATGTCGTGGTAATACTTATCGGAAATCATTCTGTTTTTACCATCGACTAAAGCGCGTTCTTGATAATTAGGACCAACAACAAAACGATTTTTATTGATGATATTAAAAACTTGTAAATTAGTTTTCAAAAGGTATTTGCCCGATGAATCAATTACGTTCCAATCCGTATTTCCTTTGTAAACGAAAAAACCATCGCGGGAATAAATTTCTGCAACAGGAGAAAAAGGAGCCAAATATCGTTTGGTGTCCCATGAAATAAATCCATAAATATTTCCAGCTAAAAACTCGTAATAGCCTATCATATAGCGCGATTTTTGAACAATTTTGTATTTTATTGGAAGCTGTTCTTTTCCAAAGCGATTGATCATCCCGTACAATCCATTCTTTTTCACAATCAATTGATTATGTACAAAATCCGAATAAATAATTGAATCGTAAGCTATTGAATTTATTGGTTTGAATGTAACATCATATAAAAAGTAAGACTTGTCTTTTTTCACAATAAATGTCGAATCAATGTACTGAATGTGATCGAATTCGATTGGAAAAACCAGATTACCCATTGTGTCCATCAAACCCACTTTGAAAGACGAACAATCCTTATTATCATTGAATTGACAGTTATAAATAGGATATAATTGATTGTAGCCTGAATCGTCATTTCCGATATTATTGGAAGTGTTTTTTGCTTTAATTTTATGAGCAATTGGCGCTTCTTTATGAAGATTATCCCTCGTGAAAAGACGTTTATCTAAATTATTAAAATCATTGTAGGTTTTTGTGACTTCACCTAAATTATTTCGAAAAACATAGATTGGTAAATTTTTAAGTTCCTCTGCGTTTTTTGCCGTTGAAATAAAAGCTTTTGTTTCTGGATACCATTGTTTTTGCTTTACTTCCAATAATTGAGTAGTTCCATAAATTGGATGAAAAACAGTATCTAATGTTTGTTGTGCTGTAACTTGAAAGCTGAAAATAATTGTGAGAAGGAAGAATAGTTTTTTCATAAATAGAAGCAACAATTATACAGCTAAATTGAGGATTGGTTCAAAAGTAGGATAATAATAAATTAAGCTATCAATTTTCAGTGAAACTATTCTAATTTGATGCGTTATTGGTGTATATTTACACCAAAATTAATTCAAAATGAAAAGACAAAGTATTTCTTTCACCGAACCGAATGATGAATGGTTGAAAAGTCAAATTGCTAGTAAAGAGTACGCTAGCAAAAGTGAATTAGTAAATGAATTGATAAGACAAGCTCGTAAACAAGAAAAGCAGATTGATTGGATTCGTGAAAAAATTGAGCTGGCTGAAGCGAGTGGATTTACCAGCGACAGTAAAGCAGCTATTTTGAAGCAATCGAAAGAAAATCAATAAAAATGTAACTTACCAACTTATACTCTAATAAAAAATAGTAATTGAGATTCCTCATTTCATCACAAAGGACTCCTTTCGATTGCTGAATTTTGGTTACCTTTTAATAATAGATTCCTCACTTTGTTCGGAATGACTCTTGGGATGGGGAAGTCGGCGAAAATGCGAAGCATTTTCGCAAGACCCTATTAAAAGAAAGTCATTCCGACTAAAAGGAGGAATCCTATTCTGAGAAATCAAAAAAGCACAAATTAAGTCGCATCTTTTGAACCTATTTCAAATTTAGATGTAATCTTTGATAAGCAATTTTGCTATCTTTAGATTATGAATTTTTTCAAATTACTAATTCTAGTTTTTCCAACCTATATTCTCGCACAAACTAATTGTGAATTTAAGTATAACAACAAAAAAGGAGGAAGTTTTCTCTTTTCCATTTACTATGAAACAGATATGAAAACGCCGTTGAATGGAACATGCGAAACAAAATACAACGATAATCGCATCTTTGAAAAACGAACTTTCCAAGACGGAAAATTGGTAGAAGAAATACTGAATTACGAGAGTGGAAGTTCAAAAACAAAAGTAAATCCCACTTGGAATACACGCGATTCTGTTATTGCAACAGTGGAACAATTTTGGCCAAATGGTAATCGCAAACAGACAAACATTTATTATTGGGATAAAAACAAACGTCGCTGTGAAAAATATACCGATTATCACCTCAATGGGAAAGTCCGATTTGTAAATTTCAACGCCTTTGCGAGATTATCTGAAATCAATGAGTACGACATCAAAGATTATCCTCCTCACACCATTGATTACGATGGTTACACAACTTTACGAGTTCCCTTTGGCTTAGCGCTAGAATACGATGATGCTGGGGTTTTGAAATCGAAAACGACCCACAAAATGATTCTTAACGGCGGACACGAACATTCTTCGAGAGAAGGTTTGTACGAAGATTATCACCACAATGGAAAACTAAAAACAAAAGGCTTTTACAAAGAAGGAAATCAAGATGGCGATTGGGTGGTATATAATTTCTTGGGACAAAAAATCGAAGAACAACATTACCAACGCAATATGAAAATAGGTATGTGGAAAGGTTGGCACGACAACGGTAAACCACGTTTTGAGCACGTTTACGATACTTTGTCTAATTATATTTTTCACGCAAATAAAAAAGAATGGAACGAAGCCGGTTTACTTATTTTTGAACGCTACATTGACCGAAAAGGCTTAGGTTTTGAAAAAAAATGGGCAGAAAATGGTACTTTGATTCAGCACCTTGAATTAGTTTACAACACGAAAGAACAAGGTTCAGAGAAAAATTGGTATCCCAACGGTCAATTGAAATCGTACTTAAACAATCACAGAAATGCAGACACTACTTACGTAAGTTATTTCCAAAATGGAAAAATGGAAGAAATTCATCTGAAAACTAAAATTGAAATGGATGAAGTAATTTCCAATAAAAAATGGAACGAAAAGGGAATTTTAATTTCACAAGTAAACAAGAAATCACGTCCAGAAAATGAGTTTATTGAATTGTATGAATATTGGCCAACAGGAAAAACAAAATCACACATTTATCAATTGAATAAAACAAGATTGGAAGAAAAATATTTTCAGAATGGTAGCTTGAAATCTGGAGTTCGTTATTTAAATTCAAAACTAGACAGCAAAACGCAACATTTTGACAGTCTAGGAACCTTGTTATTGGAATATACCTACAACAATAACCTAAGAAATGGCTGGTGCAAACGTTTCGACAAAACAGGGAAATTGATTTTTGCACAATTCTATGAAAACGGTTGTCCGAAAAAGATTCCTGGTGAATTGCCTGCCAAAAAACGAAACTTCGATGAACTTTCAAAAGATGAAAGAGATTTGTTTGTAAGTTTCATTTACAACAATTTGATTCAATTTGCATTGCCAAAAGATGCTCAATTATATTACAGTAAAAAACAAGTAGATTCAATGGCAACGTATTATATGTACCTGTTTGATACGTGGTCAAAATATGCACCTTTTCCTTTTCCAAACCATCAAATCACAGCTCAAGTGATTAGTTTTCGATTGCCAAGTGTTTATTTGACTGGACTAGAAAAAAGAGATACGACGGATAAATACGTGAAGGAAGTCATTACTGCATTTGAAAAAAATGGTTGGAAAATTAGTAATTTAAAATCTGAAAGCGGTTACCACAACTGGGATTTAAAAGTAGAAGGGTTTTATACTCAAAAGTTTATTCAAACCCATTTCCCATTGCTTCAGTCCTTTATTTATATTTTGCCACAATCAAAAAATGTCGAGCCATTAGAAACATTTAGCAAGGTAAGTCGTTCACGACCGCTTACTATTGCCCCCTTTTCAAATTGTGTGGTGATTACAACTTGCAGTTCTTATGAAAAGCCATTTCAATTTCTAATTTACCCCGATGGCGAAGTGGATTTATTGAAAGGACATTCTTGGGAAGACATAAACGAAATAAACGATTTTTCAAGAGAATTGCCTTATGATTAAAACCAACTATTTCCTGCTCTTACTGATTTTCACAATTAGTTTTTCAGTAAAAGCTGACCTTCGCCCAATTTATCTAACCTTAGAAATCAGTGCTTCGAAAACGAAATTTACAACTGCTGAATTGATTCAGATTAATGTTACCCTAAAAAATTGTACGGGAATTAATCATTCAATTCTAATTCCCGGTAATCAATCGAAAGGTTTGAAACTGATATATTTTTCGTGGTATAAAGTCAATGAGAATAATTTCTACACCGAAGTTCACCGCGATTCAAGAGAGATTATAATGGACACTAGTGTAAAAGGTTATGTGAATTTTAATAGACTGGATTCAAATGAATCTACTACAATTCCCTTTTTCTTCAACGACACTAAAAATGCTTTAAAACACATCAACTCAACTTATGAAATACCCAAATTACCACCCGGGAAATATAAGCTAATTGCTTGGTATTACCCGTGGGATGAAGAATTAGCAAAGCATGTGTTCAGTAAATACGATTGGAAAGGTCATGACGAAATTCCAGTTGACAATTCTGAGTTGATGGATTTACCCGAATCTGGAGCACAAAGCACCTATTTTGATGTGGAAATTATTGCTCAAGCTGATGCTAAACAGACAAATTCCGTTAATAGTTGTGGAAAAGGATGTAAGCTGTGTCGAACTATTGAATGTGAAAATTGGAGAAAAACAAAACGAATCATTCGTCGCGATTCAAAAGATCTTAGTGAATACAATCTAGGAAAAGATACCAACGGAGACTGGCAAAAAGCGCACCGTAACATTGCTTATTTAGGTGATAATCCTGACGCTATTTTAGCTTCCTTGCCTAGTTATTTATCGCGCGAAATTATCTTTCAAAACAAAAATGGCATTCATTATTTCTACCTTACTTGGCAAATCGGAAAAGTAAGTAGAGTTGGATCTCGCATAAACCAATTTTTCTACCTGATTGGACTGAGAAATGTAAGAACTAGCTTTTCGAGAGTAAGATATTCGAAGCTGAAATGGTTGAGGGAGTATTGAATACTTAAGGACGTGCAGAATGTTTATAAATTGCGGACGTAATAATAATTTGAAAATTTGAAAATGAGTTGATTTGAAAATGGAAGTAGGTAATACTTATTTTAATTGCGTACGAACGTACAACTTGTTTATTAATAGCAAACAGATTTATTGCTAATGGAATTAAAAGATAATGAAAAAAACTTAATCTTTCAAAACAACAATTCGTTGATTCCAAATACGATTAGAAGTTTGAATTTGAATTTGATAAACGCCACTAGCTAATTGATTTGGAACTTTAGTTTTTAACTCATCTTTTCCTGAAAGAATTTGAATTTTTGCACCTTTTTGGTCGAATAAAGAGAATGTGAAATCACCATTCAAATTAACTGTCAACTCTTCGCCAGCTTGGATCGGATTGGGAAAAATAGACGGTTCTTTTAATTGCGTTTCTTGTAAATTCACAAATTCTCCAAGATTCACATTATCCAAATAAACAACATTTCCATATCTACCCGTATTTCTGAATGCAATTTGTAGGTTGTTTTCATTTACAAAAACTGCTAAATCAACGGAGTCCGTTCGCCATTGTGATGCTGATGGAACGAAAAAATCTTGAAAATCAGGTGAAGTTGCTAAATCAGTTCCTCCTTTTAAATAAAGCGATTGATACGTTGCACCGCAATCTGTTGATGCCAAAACTTCCAAAGTGTCACTGTTTACACTCCCCCATCTTGCATAGGCAACATCAAACTTTAGAAATGTATTTTCAGCCAATGAATTGGTTGATACATTCAAAATTAAATCATCGAAATTTCCTTGTGAGTCGTGATTGTAATTATCGAAAATTGCTGATTTATCGGAAGCATCAAAACCGCCAACTGTGGAGGAAAGCGACCATTGCACATCGTTATTTGGATTATAAACACTCCAAGCTGCTGGTAAAAACGTTCCTTCAAATCCTTCTTGAATAGCAGATGGCAGAGCTAAGAAATTTAAAGTTACTTCAATCGTGTCAGTATCGGAATTGCCATTAGCATCCGTAATGCTCAAAATCGCTAAATGTGTTCCACTTTGATTAAATAAAATAGAAGGATTTCTTAATGATGAAGTACTAGGATTGCCTGTTGGAAATGACCAATTCCAAGTAGCATTCGTGTGATTTAAAAATGAATGATCCTCGAAATTAAACGAATCGATTTCACAAACAACATTTTGTGATAATTTATCAACCATAGCTCGAGCAATCGGAAGTGAAGGCTGCTCAGTAAGTGAACTTTCCCAAACACCTTTACCGTAAGTTGCCAATCGAATTTTTCCATCTCTGTAAAATGGTTTCAAAATATTACCACTAGTAAACAAAGGCAAACCGCTATTATCAAGTTCAAATTGAGTCGAATTATTTCTGTAGTAAACAGCTTTATTTGTAGCAACATATAGACCTCCATCTGTTCCAGCTACATGAGCAATGGATTGAATTGATTCATCTAAAAAAACAGATGAAGTCCAATTTTCCCAAAATTGACCAGAATTCATAGTTCTGTAGAGTTTAAAACCATTTGCACCATCTGGGTAAGCAACCCAAAGATGATTTTCATTTAATGGATTATGAGCCAATAACATACGACGACTATTTCCATTTGGTTTGTTGAGTTGCGACCAAGTTGCACCTCCATCAATTGTTTTCCAAAGTGTTCCATTTGAGCCAGAAGCAGGCTGTTGACTTAAATAAATCACATTCGGATTGCTCGAACAAACTTCGATGTATTTTACTTGAGCGCTTGTATTTGTTCCAAAAGTATAGAGCAAATTAAAGGAGGCTCCACCATCTGTCGTTTTCCAAATGGAGTTGTCCTTTCCGATGTAAGCTATTGAATAACAATTTGGATGAAATTCCATTTCACTTGATTCTGCAGCATAATAACTTTCATTTGGAGCCATACCAAAAGGGGCATTTGCAATTGGATCATTGAGGTTGACTGGAATTATTTTCCCTGCAATATCTGAGAAATAAGTTTTGCGATTTTGACCCGGATTGACGTAACCAGTTGGCGCTTCCCCTCCACCTAGCTCTAAAAAATTTCCTGTTCCGTAATTGTCGAAATACGCTAAATTTCCATTGTGATATAAACCTCCAACCAAAACATCTTCATTCCAACCACTTCCAAATCCCCAGTAATCGGAACCGTGAACGCCTGACATTTTAAATTCATAATTACTCGTAAAAAAATCTGTTGAACTGTAAACGCCACCATCTGTTGTAATCCAAGTTTTTGAACCAATACTTCTAAAATCTTGCATATCAACGTGTAAACTCAAAGGTCCACCAACATATCCTGCAACCGAAGTGAAAGTTTGCCCTCCATCTATCGAACGATATAAATTTAAACCACCGACTAAAATTTCATCTGGATTGGAAGCTGAAGCCATTAAAGCACAATTGTAAAATCCTTGGTGATAAGTCCATGTTGACCAACCTATAGCTAAATTTATGTGCTCAGGTGAATAAGGGCCACCTACTTGTCCACTTGGAAGTGACCAACTTGAACCGCCATCATCGCTTCTATATACACCTATATAACCAAAATCATTAGCTTTAGATTCACCAATTAGATAGGCATAAACTCGATTTGGATCTGCTGCTGAAACAGCCAAACGTGCACCACCATCATTTCTTACAGGATCATTTGATGAATACCATCCAATTGATTGAACTGACCAAGTTGCACCAAAATCTGTGGATTTCAAAAATTCTGCTGAAATCGTTGTAGGATTATTTCTTACAAGGTATAAAATAGTTGCATCTGCCGTGTTCGCTTTGACATCATACGATTTGTTGGAAAAAAGTAAAGTCCAATTTGTACCACCATCAATTGAGCGATAAGTTCCTTTGTCTGTGCAAGCCAAAACAATTTGGTCGTTCAAAGGATTGATGAGAATTTCATTTACACCAAAATTGGAATTGGGCAACACATTTGTCCATTGTTGCGCACCATCAATCGAACGATAAATCCCATTATTTCCACCGGCAAAAACAATATTTGGATTAGAAAAATGAACTTCAATTGCTGTTACTCCACTTCCAAAATCTTCATTCTTTGAAACCAAATTCCAGTTCAAGCCTTCATTGGTGCTTTTATAAACTTCACCTGGTTCTGTTCCGCAGTAAACAACGGATGGATCTCCTAAACATTGATCTAAACTGTAAACATTCGTTTGACCTGAACCCTGAACACCACCTTCTTGAAAATTTGTAATCGGCCCAACAATTGTCCAATTCGAAGACTTTTCAGCATTCTGTTTCAATCGATACGCTTTATCTTCCAACTTTGCTTGTTCAAAACTAGGATAATTGATGTATCCATTTTCATCTGTGCAATTCAAATATTTTCGTCTCCAACGTTTGTAATATTGTGTATGGTACGATTTTACAAAAGGATGCGTTTTGTAATAAGTTTTGTATAGCTCATCTACTTCAAAAACAGAAGGGTTTTCAGCATACATTTTTTTAGCCCAATCTGGTAATGAATTAATTTCAGCTGAGGAGGGTTTTTGTAAATTTTGAGCGATTCCTAGGTTTATAAAACTAAATCCAACAAAAAAGGCAATCAGATATTTTTTAATCATAATGGTATAAATTTGAGTATTTTGATATAAATCGAATCCTTCTTTAGGAAAACAATTAAAAGAATTTTGATCTAGTTGAAGTTTAATTGATGATTTGCACCAATTTATTTAAAGCTCTATATTTTGCTCTAATTCTTCCACCTTTTGAGGTTCCTTCGACTACATTCAACTCATGCTGGCGATCCATATAAACTGTTGAATTTCCGATTGCTAACGATGTCATTTGTGGAATTCCTAGCACTATGTTTGTTGCTCCATCTAAATCTTGAAGTGCCAAAGCTGCTTGTCCCCAAGCGCCATTTCCAATTAAAATACCAACAGTTTCGTCATTTGACAAAGGTGTTCCAACCCAAGTGATTGTCTGCGCTTGTGACTTTTTCAAAGTATCAAAATCAGAAGCAAAAGCAATTACATCAACAGATGGAATACTGTTTACAAAAATTTGACCAGCGACATTTTCATATTTGAAGCTTCCCGAAGTAATACGTCCTGCGTACTCTTTAAAATGTCCCGTATAAAGCGGATTGTATGCTAAAGTATCACCATTAAATGTTACGTAAGAAGTAGAATCCAATTCTAAAATAGTTCCAGTTGGTCCACCAAAACGAAATTTAGCAACGACCCACGTTTTATCCGTATTCTGATTGTAAAATACTTCGTAGTCAGTGTAAATTTTATCTTGGTTGACGTCCGACGCGTTTTCTTTAGCACAAGAAGTTAAGATACTGATTACTAATAAACTTAAAAAAACTATTTTTTTCATTTGATTGATTTTGAATATAAAATTAAATAAATATATTGCTAGTGAATATATATATTTAATGTCTTAATTAACATTTTTAATCAAATTGTGCTGAATTAAATAGAGTTGACTATAGATTAGTGTTATTAAACAGGAGTCTATAGATTCAATAAAATTCATATTTTAACGAAATTGAATGTTCATTTAAACTAGTCAATCAACTCCTTGTTATCATTCACTTTACTTCCATTACCATATTCTTGGTCGATGAATGCTCCGATTTTTTTCGTTAACGCTTTTTGTTTTACAAGCACTGTAAAATGCCAATAAATAAATGGAATAAGTATACCAAATAACAAAATTGAAACAGAAAACAGCATTTGTTTCCCCATACTTGGCCAACCTTCTAAAATACGAACGTAATTCTTTTTCTCACCCATAAATATTGCACCAATACTTGGCGTTTGCTCTACTACCAACATTTTAGGCGTTTTGAAATACACTTTATACTCAGGAAAATTTTGTTCGACTTTCCCTTTAATTTCCTCTAATGTGTATGGTTTTACAGTTTTTACTTTCATTATTATGATTAAATTTTAATTTGAAATGTTTATAAAACAAATGTAGTACTTTGATTTTCGTAATTAGATTTAATTCAATTATTTTTTTTCAATATTTTTTTTTAGTTTTACAAAAAAAATTAAAAAAATGAAGCTTTATTTATGTTTATCTATTTTATTTTTATCGTTTTTAGGTTTCACACAAACTACTGAAATCACGAAAAAAATGAATAATTCTGTTTATGTTACTTGCGATTCTACCGGGACGCCAATTTTAAAAAATGGTAAAGCATACTATTTTGTTTTTGATAGTACAGGAAGAGTAGATTTTAGAACAGGGGCAGCTATTTCTGAGGCAGTTGACTCGCCAGTTTTGTACACAGGAACATGGGCTAATATTGATAAAAAAGTTTTCTGGGAATGGACAGAAACAAAAAGAACAGGTAGTGCTATGTTTGAAGAAGAATCAACAAACTTAACAACAAAGAACGGCACAATTTATAGGTTAATTGGAAAGTATTAATTAGCTTTTAATGATCACTTTAAAATATGATTTTGAATATAAAATCGTATTTTGTTGAACTAATCAGTAAATAAAGACTCTACAAACAATTTTCTATCAAATAATTGTAAGTCTTCCATTTTCTCCCCTACTCCAATGTATTTCACAGGGATTTTCATTTGGTCAGAGATTCCGATAACAACACCACCTTTTGCTGTTCCGTCCAATTTGGTAACAGCTAGCGCATTAATATCGGTTGCTTGTGCGAATTGTTTTGCTTGTTCAAAAGCGTTTTGTCCAGTCGAACCATCCAAAACCAATAAAATTTCGTGAGGCGCACCAGGAATTACCTTTTCCATTACACGTTTAATTTTACTCAACTCATTCATCAAATTCACTTTATTGTGTAAACGTCCTGCTGTGTCAATAATCACAACATCGGCATTGCTTGCTTTTGCGGACTGTAAGGTGTCGAAAGCAACACTAGCTGGGTCAGCGTTCATTCCTTGTTGAACGATTGGAACACCCACTCTTTCCGACCAAATAATTAATTGATCCACAGCAGCTGCTCTAAAGGTATCGGCCGCACCTAAAACAACACTTTTTCCTGATTTTTTAAATTGATGTGCGAGCTTGCCAATTGTAGTTGTTTTCCCTACACCATTGACGCCCACGACCATAATCACATATGGATTACCGTCAGCAGGTTTGTTAAATTCTAAATTTCCATTTTGATTGGAATTATTTTCTTCTAGAAGAAAAATAATTTCATCGCGTAAAACTTGGTTTAATTCATCAGTACCGAGTACTTTGTCACGAGAAACGCGCGCTTGAATTCGCTCAATGATTTTCAAGGTTGTTTCAACCCCAACATCCGAAGAAATTAGAATTTCCTCCAAATTATCAAGCACCTCATCATCTACCTTTGATTTACCAATAATAGCTCTAGCTATCTTAGAAAAAAAAGATTGTTTGGTTTTCTCTAGACCTTGATCCAGGTTATCTTTACTTGAGCGCGAAAAAAAATCAAATAGTCCCATAATTGTAAAAAAAAAGCTTCCATAATTGGAAGCTTTAATGCAAATATATTAATAAATAATTATGATTTTGTAAACCAATCTTTCACTTTGTCGTTGTGAACGATTTCTTCTTTGAAAGTGTATGAACCTGTTTTGTCTGATTTCACCATTTTAATCACTTTCGTATGTTCTTTTCCGCCACCTTTTTGAAGGGAAGCCACTACTTTCTTAGCCATGTTTTATTATTTAATTTCTTTATGTACTGTATATTTTTTTAAAATGGGATTAAATTTCTTAATTTCCATTCGATCAGGTGTATTTTTACGATTTTTTGTCGTTATATAGCGTGACGTCCCTGCCATTCCAGAATCTTTATGTTCTGTACACTCAAGAATTACTTGAATACGATTACCTTTTGTTTTCTTTGCCATTTTATTTAGTATTTTACTGTTTCACAACAGTTTATTTTAAATAACCTTTTTCGCGTGCTTCTTTTAAACAAGCTTGAATTCCTTTTTTGTTGATTGTGCGTAATGCAGAAGTCGAAATTTTCAACGTAATGAATGAATCTTCTTCAGGGATGAAGAATTTTTTAGTTATCAAATTCGGGTAGAAACGTCTTTTAGTTTTTCTATTTGAATGAGAAACATTATTACCTACCATTACTGACTTTCCTGTTAACTGACAAACTCGTGACATGTATATATAAAATTACGTGTAAATGCAAAAAGCGGATGCAAAGGTAGTAACTCTTTTCAAATATACAAACCATTAACATAGAAATCTTAATATTTTTTTTCAAACTATAAAAATTAGCCCTTTACATTGCGTGGATGATAGCTCAAAATGGCGTCTCTTAAGAATCGTTGGTCTAAATGGGTATAAATTTCCGTAGTTGTAATCGACTCATGCCCAAGCATTTCTTGAATTGCTCTTAAATTAGCGCCTCCTTCAATCAAATGAGTGGCAAAACTGTGACGAAAAGTATGGGGAGAAATATTTTTCTTCAAATCAATTGAATCTGCTAACTGTTTGATTATGGTAAAAATCATTACACGTGTCAATTGTGCTCCTCTCCTATTCAAAAAAACGATGTTTTCATTCCCTTTCTTTATTTCTTGATGACGGCGAATATGATCATTGTAGATTTGAATTTCTTTCTGCACTTGCGGACTCACAGGTACCAAGCGTTCCTTATTTCCTTTTCCGATTACACGCACAAATCCTTCGTCAAAATACAAATCCGAAAAACGCAAATTAATCAATTCACTCACACGCATTCCGCAGCTGTATAATGTTTCCAATATAGCGCGATTTCTGTGTCCTTCCGTCTTCGTTAAGTCAACAGCAGCAATCAAAGCGTCAATTTCTTCAATTGTAAGAACTTCAGGTAATTTTAAACCGATTTTTGGCTGTTCGAGTAACTCACTTGGATCGTCTTGAATCACGTTTTCCAACAATAAAAAACCATAAAATTGCTTCACACCAGAAATAATTCGAGCTTGCGAACGAGCGCTTAAACCGATATCGTAAAGGGTAGCGATGAAATTCTTTAAATCTTCATAGGTAATAGATTCGGCATTTTTTTGATTGTAAGTAGCGTATTGAACTAATTTTTCAACATCTTTTTGGTATGCAAAAATTGAATTTTCGGCTAAACCCTTTTCGATTTTCATGTATGAAACAAAATCCTTAATATAGCGGTTCCAAGTTGACATAGAATGAAACTATTAATTGTAAACGGTCCAAATTTAAACCTATTAGGTAGCAGACAACCACAAATATATGGGAATGTTCGTTTTGAAGATTATTTCGAAGAGTTGAAATCGAAAACCGATGCGAATTTATCCTATTTTCAATCGAATGTGGAAGGTGAAATCATCAATCAATTGCAACAAGAAGGTTTTGACGGAATCATCTTAAACGCTGGCGGATACACGCATACAAGTATTGCTATTAGAGATTGCATTGCAGCGATTGAAACGCCTGTTGTAGAAGTACATATTTCAAACATTGCTGGGAGAGAATCCTTTCGTCATGAGTCGCTCATTAGTCCAGTTTGCGTGGGTTGTATTTTTGGCTTTGGCTTAAAAAGTTATGAGTTGGCGGTGAGGTATTTTTTGATGGTGGAAGATTAATCTATTTCTAAAACATAATGTTTTGTGTTCTTTAAAAAAATAGCTTTAATTTTTCTTCAGAATCTATTATGTATATGTTAAATTTCCTTTTAAGAATCCTTCATTTTAGTTGCAATGTCTGAAGATATTTACAACTTTTCCATTTTTAAAAGTCAATTCTAATATTCCAGTATCGATTCCTTTTCTACAACCCCCAAGAACGTAATTAACTTTAAAACTATTTGCATTTAATTCATATGTTTCTCGACCTAAAAGTTTAAAAACATATGTTGTGTCCTTACCAATTAATCCATAATTTTTAATTAAGTCATCTGACATATCCCATCTTAAGCTATAACCATCCTCACTATTAATTTTACAATTTTTCCATTTTTCAGAATCAAAACTAATGTTGTTACATGAAGTCAACGTTTCAACAAAACAAATTAGAAATAAAAAAAATGAATATTTCTTCATCTTTTAAAAAGTATTAAAATTATTTAGGTTATATTTTTTTGATTAAACAAAATCTTCAAGATGCGATTTTATATTTGTGCTCTTTATCTGCGGCAAAAGCAAGACAAGCTAAAATTTCTTGATGTTTTAATTCTGGGAAATCTTCTAGAATTTCCTTTATTTCCATTCCTGATGCCAACCAACCTAAAACATCATATACAGTTATTCTGGTGTTTTTTAATACACGGCTTACCAAACCTTACATTTGGATTTATTGAAATAAATTGTGCATAATTCATAGAACGAATTTACAAGTAATTTCTTTAGGAGCAAAAAATGAGTTTTTAAAAATTGTGAAAAGATCTTTGCTTAAGACCAATTTTGAGAATTAGATTAAAAAGAATTGAAGTTGATTATGTTTTTGTTTATTATAACCTAATGTAATGTCAAATGATGTTGAAATTGATTAATTAAGTGAAATGATAATAAATAATATACTATTGTGGAGCAAATTTAAAATCAGAAATAATAGTGTAATCAGTAAGTGTTTTTAGAAAGGCGATAATTTTCTTTTTTTCATCAGCTGTCATTGGTAAACCACTGGCTAATTCGGGAGCTAATGTTGCTGAATGCTTTATACCTGAATTATAATGTTCCAAAACTTGTTCTAAAGTCCAGAACCGACCGTCGTGCATATAAGGGTAAGTTAATTCAACATTTCGTAAGGAAGGAACTTTAAACTTTCCATTGTCGTTTGCATTAAAAGTAATTCTCCCACGTCCTAAATCGGTATAAATTGAATCTAAACCATTATTCTTGTATTGATAATTTGTAAACAAAGGCTCAGAGTGACAACTGGCACATTTCTGTTTGAACAATTCATACCCCTCTGCTTCGTCTGTACTAAAACTAACTTTTCCTTGACGTACTTTGTCGTATTTGGAATTACAAGAAACCATCATCGACATGTATATTGTTAATGCACGGAGCATTGCCTGATCTGTAATATTATCGATTCCGTAGGCGATTTTAAATAGATTTTTATATTCGCTGTTATTATTCAGTTTTGAAATCACATTCGACATTGTTTCGTTCATTTCAACAGGATTTGTAATCGGAGCGACCGAAAAAACTTCGATGTGATTTACACCCCCATCCCACATAAAAGCAGGAGACCAAATCATATTTGTAATTGCTGGAGAATTTCTTGTTCCTTTAAGATTATTAACCCCTGAACTGAAATTCACATTGTGATCTGCAAACCCATGTACTTGGGAGTGACAAGTACCACAAGAAACTGAATTATCGGAAGACAAAATTCCATCGTAAAACAGTTTTCTTCCTAATTCAAACTTTTCCTTTGTTAGCTCATTATTTTTAAAATTATAAACTGGTGTTGGAAAATAGGACGGATAAATCAACTGAAAAGCGAGGTCATCATCATTTTTCTTTTTACAGGAAATGATTGTTAATACAAGGATTGAAAGAAAAAAATATTTCATTTTAACAAGATTAGAGGCCACCTCACAAACGAGACAGCCTCTTTTTATAATAACTTATTCAACAATGTAATCAAATACAAAACCATTATGGAAATCAGTAGCCATTTGATGCCCAATTGCACCAGGCATCATCACCGAACTTGTACCTGCACAACTACCTGAAGTACACCAAGTCATCGCTGTATTTACATTAAAATGTATTTCACTTATTTTGTCTTTTTTAATGGTCAATGGATTCGATGAAAAATCAACAGTTTTAGTAGCTACTGTACTGTTCACTCCAGAAAAGCCTCCTAAGTGAAATGCAAAATTTCCGGTTGTTGATTGAGGTGAAATTCCTTCAGCTTTAATCATAATATAGCCTGTATTCCAGCTCCAAAACATATTGTTCATTGTTGAAAGTGCTCCCGTTTGTGCACCCGATACATTTCTCAAACTATCCACGCCAAGTGTATAGGAAAGTTCAGTATATTCTCCAATTGGTAAAGCACCCAAATCCAATAATGAAGAAGAATTACTTGATAAATCCACCAAAAAATAACTTTCTGGATGAACCCACCAAGTGCCATCAGACTTTTTAAGCTTAAAATTTGAAACATAATATTTATAAGTTGAAAAAGTCATTGTATCTCCATTCATTGGATGGATATAAGTTGTATTTAACCTAAAAGTATCTGTTCCCATTCCCCATAGGTGTTTTAGATTAATGGTCACTTGTCCATTTCCATTTGTAGTTGGTTCTTCTTTTTTACATGATGTGGATAACAAAAGTGTTGAAGCCATTAAGGCAAAAATTGCAATTTTAATTGTTTTCATTTTTTTATTTTTTTTTGTTTTTAGTTATTTTTTTGTCAATCGATTTCTAAGTTCTGGTTTAGTTTTTAAGACTTTCAATGAGGTATAAATGTCATAAAAGTATTTTACCAAAATCAGAAATAAAATGACATCAATTCCGATAATAATATTCATCCTAAAATTGTATTAATTGGGTAAACAGACTACATTTAATTCTTTCGCGGATTTATTTCCATCGTGGTCTAACTCAACTTCTAAAAGCACTTTAATAGTTGCTGTATCTGTAACATTATTTACCCAATGCTCATGAAAAACATAGGACTCAGCATGTGCAGACGAAGAGGTGGAATAAACGGTTTGATTATTCAACAAATTAACCATTGTCAAAGTATATCCGTGAAGTTTACCATTACCAAGAACAGTCCCTTCGCAATGAAGTTCTTCACCAAAAGCGATAGTGTCTCCAATGATGGGTTCGATAAAATTAATAGTTGCAGTTGATGCCTCAGTATGTTTTTCACAACTGAAAGCAAATAAAGAAATTAAGATTAAACTATAAAGTAACTTTTTCATTTTTAGAATTTTTAATTAAATAATTAAGAGTTAAACCAGCACTCAAATTTTGGAAAATCGTTGAGCTGTTGATATTTTGTTTAATTGGGTGTTGCACATTAAATGACCATAACCATCTATAAGTTAAAAGATTCACACTTGCCTTTGCCGACAAGATATATCCTGCATTCGTGATGCTTGAATCGATTGCGCCATTAGCTCTACTTGTTTGATGGTTTTCAAATGTTAAACCTGTTGCTATAATTAGTCGATAAGAACCCACTCCTCGATTTGTAAATCCTTGAGAGGCAATTTGAGTTGTATTTCCGTAACGAAAATTATATTTATCCGTTCCTTTCAAGGAATAACTTGCTTCGGTTTGCCAACCCCACTTGCTAGAAAACTGCTTGGTATAATTAGCCAAAAGCAAATAATCCCATGAACCTGTTCCGGGATAAAGATTCTTCAACACATTTGAACTCGGTACATTTTTACCTAGAGGAAATTTTAATCCAAGACCTACTGATAGAAAATTCTTACTCATCCCAAGCGAATCTCGGTTTTGATAAAGTACAAAATTTCCTAACAGATTCGCGTCTCCTATTCCATAAACTGCATCTCTTCCAAGATCGCGCAATTGAACTGCGTTTTGAAAAGGAAGCGAACCAATTAACTGGATTCGAGGGTGAAGCTGTGTACGGAATTGTAATTCTTGGGTAAATAAATACTCCTGAGAATGACGAATTCCGTAGAGGTATGAAGTAAAACTTCGCATTGAGCTTTTATAACCGATTGTATGAAATTTCGTCGAAGCAAACAAACCGATTGAGGCATTGCTACTTACTCCACCGCAAATATCACACGCTAAGATGCTGGCACTGAAAAACAGCGTCCACGCAAATAAAATAAAACGCATAGAATTGATTTTTGATTATGAATGTTTGATTTTTGATTAAATCAAACATTTTAAAACATAAATGATTATCAACGCAAAATCAAACGATTAAGCATCAAAAATTAAGAATCAAGAATCAAACGATTGTGGGGGGATGAAATATATCAGATTTCAGTAGTAGGCAATACGATGAAGTATAGTAAAAAGAAGCTAACTCTTTTTCTGCGTTGAAAGCTGGAAGTTCAAATTTTAATTTCCAATTTTCAACAAAAACAGAAGTCTCTACTAATTTTAGGATTGAAATAGAATGTTCTTGTTTTTCTTTTTTAGCTGCAAGTTCGTTATCTGCTTTTTTTAATTGTTTTGCCAAATAACATTTACCATTACAGTTCATTTCAGGTCTATCCTTGTTTTCACATTCGATAGCCGCGATTTCCTTTTGATTGAAGTAAAAATTAAATTGCCAGAATGCGCTGTAAATAACCTTGCTTAAGATTAAGGAAACTAACAAGAAACTTTTTAAAATGCGCATCTATTTGAAAAGTGGTACAAAGTTAAGGTTTAGTTGAATTGAAAAACCAAAGAACACTAAGAATTATTGATAAAAAGAAAAACAATACCAACTTTTTTTCTCATTGCCTCATTTATCATTACATCATTTATCATTCCACATTTATCATTCACTCATTTATCATTCACTCATTTTCATTCCCTCATTTATCATTCCCTCATTCTCTTTATCAACTCGCCATATACAACATCAAAATCGCTAATAATGAAGCTCCAATTCCCATTCCTTTTGTGAGATTTAACTTTTCTTTAAAGATTAAAAAACCGGTTAGTGCAGCAATACAAACAATCGAAACGTTAATAATCGCAAGTACCGTTGAATCTGCCCAGCCAGTGTCTTTGTAAGATTTTATAAGCATGTAAATTGAAAAATAATTTGGGATTCCAAGAGCGATACCTCCAAGTACATTTTTAAAAGCAAAACCGGCTTTCTTTTGTTGCAGTTGAAATAAAAACACCACCAAACCTATGATTCCAGCAATACCAAATCCGAATGCGGAAAATAAAGAAGGAGTGAGCACTTTTAATTCATTTTTTTGCACATAATTCAAAACTAAATCCAGGATTCCGCTACCAAAAAACAAAGCGAAAAGCATCCACAAGGATTTTTTTTGATTTTCACTAGCATCTTTAGTTTGCCAAGAAACTAAAACAACTCCAGCAAAAGCGAATAGAATTCCGAGTATTTTTAGTGTAGAAACAGATTCATTGTAAAGAAAAATCATTCCAAAAACGCTGGCAGCCATGCTCATTTTTACCGCAACGGAAGTTATTGCTACACCGTTTTTCTGCGAACTTAATCCCATCAAAATAAATAAAGAAATAAAAAGTATCGCTGCAACTATTGCATAGTAAAGCCAAGTTATATCATTGAATGCAATTGGATTCCATTCGTTACCGTACAATAAAATCCCACATAAAAATGCTGTGAAATAATTGAAAACTATTGCTTGAAATACATCAATTTTGTAGCGGTCAAATAATTTGAAAATTACAAAAATGCAACTTGAAAATAGGATGGCTAATGCTAATGAAATCATTTTCGTGAATAGTAATATACCATGTCCTCTCCAAACGGATGAGAAGCGATTGGAACTCGGTTGATAATAGGGGCTTTCATTCCTTCATCAAAGCGTTTGTTACCAACAATTACGCGTGCTTCGTCCCACACATTATCAATGATGAAATATTGCAAGGTGCGACTTCCTCCTTCCACAAAAACAGAAATAATTCCACGTTTGTGCAATTCATCCAAAATATTTTTAGTGCTAGTTTCCTTGATTTTTATCCATTCCACATTTTCTTTTTTCTCGTTGCGAATACGATTGAAAACAATAGTAGGCGCTTCATGAGAGTAAATGTTAACATCACCACTAATCTGTAATTGACTGTCAATAACAATTCTAACAGGATTTTTTCCTTTGTAGTCTCGGACAGTCAAGGAGGGGTTGTCGTTAATGATTGTGTTTCGACCTACCAAAATACTTTGTTCTTCTCCACGCCATTTATGGACTAAGGCTTTTGTTTCAGGTTGTGAAATCCAGTTTACACCTTTTTCATTTATTCCACGTGATTTATCTAAAAATCCATCTAAAGTTTGCGCCCATTTCAAAATCACATAAGGTCGTTGCTTTTCGTGAAAGGTAAAAAAGCGTTTGTTTAACTCGCGACTTTCTTTTTCTAAAACCCCTTCAATCACTTCGATTCCAGCTTTTTTTAAACGATCTATTCCTTTTCCAGCAACGTCAGGATTAGTGTCCCGACAAGCAACAACCACAGTTTTAACATTTGACTGAATCAATAAGTCAGCACAAGGAGGAGTTTTTCCGAAATGCGAACAAGGTTCAAGCGAAACATAAACGGTTGCCCCATCGAGTTTACTTTTATCTTCCACAGAATGGATGGCATTTACTTCTGCATGTGGATCCCCAAAAGCTTTATGGTAACCCTCACCAATTATTAAGTTTTCTGCAACAATTACACAACCAACCATCGGGTTTGGAGCTGTCCAACCTGCACCAAGTTGAGCAAGTTCCAAACAACGTTGCATATAAAGCGAATGATTCATTGGGTAAAGGTAATAAATAGATTAGAGTTGTTTAATTGAGCTTTCGAAATGTCAAATTAATCCTTCTAGCGTCTACCTTTTTAGTTTTTGCAATTTGATGCTTCCAAAAATGTTGCATTTCTCCTTTCATCAATAATAGACTTCCGTTCGTAAGGTCGAAACTTAGTTTTTCTTTAGTCTGGTTGTGACGTAAATCAAAGCGTCGGGTTACTCCTAAACTCAAGGAGGCAATCACAGGATTTTTACCCAATTCAGGTTCATTGTCGGCGTGCCAACCGTTAGAATCTTGACCGTTTCGATACAAATTGACTAAAACGCAATTGAAATACTCGTGACTAAATTCTTCAATTTTCAACTTCAAAGACAATAATTCGGATGTAAAAGGATGGGTTTCTAAAGTCTTTCCTGAGTAGGAGTAGGTTTTATTTTCAGTAGCAAAAAATGCTTCAAGCCGGGGAATTGCATGTGTTTTCCCAAACAAATTTATAGTTCCTTGATGAAAAGGTAGTGTTTTTTCAAAATGTTTAAAAAGTAAATTCGCTTCTTCCTGACTTAGAAATGTCTCGTCAAAAAGTAGTGTGCCATTTTGAATAGTTAGTTTTGTCATAGATAACCACGTAAAGAGTAAACTGTATAACCAACCACCTCTTTCAAGTAAGCTTCCCACATCACAAAAGAATTTACTGAAGGTAATAGTTGATCAAATGTAAATTCTGTACTTTTAATGTGATAATGATCCGTTGTAAATTCATCAAATTCTAGTTTTTGTTTTTTGAAACAAGCAGCAGCCCTTTTCATATGTAAGGCACTTGTGATCAATAAGAATTTTTTATTGAACTTATTATTTCTCATGAAAACTGCTGTTAATTTTGCGTTTTCAAAAGTATTTTTTGACTTATTTTCAACTAGGATATCTTTAGAAGGTACTCCCCACTTAACCAGCACCTCTTTTAATTGATCCGCTTCGTGTAAGCCTTTTCGAATGACATAACCGCTATCACCACTGATTAAAATTTTCTTGATTTTACCTATTTTGTACAAGGTAATCGTTTGCCAAATACGGTCAATCCCGCGGCGTGCAGTCAAAACATTTAAATCTTTGTTGTATTCCGCCATGCCTGAAAGAACTACACCAAGTTCATAGTTTTCCACTTTTTCTATTCTAGTTCCAGCAACTTCCCATCGGGCAACAAGGAATTTAATAGGAAAACCAAGTGAAAAGAAAATCAAAATAAAAATACTTACGCGTTTGAAATGTAATTTCCATTTTTCATTCTTAAGTAAAAAATAGGTGAAAAAGGAAACCAAAAACCATAGAAATGGAGAGAATAAAAAGGCAAGTAGCTTTGATAACAAAAAAAACATATTCAAATATATTGATTCTAATGAAGTTGAGTTGCTTATTTTTGTGACAAATCACTAAAATTTGAAATTTATATGAAGTTCATGGAATCTGTTTTTGGGTTAAATTACGCTGATTTAAATCAGTTATTATTGAAGATTGGAACACAAATTCTATTTTCAATATTTATACTTGTTGCTGGATTTTGGCTAACCGGTTTAATCACAAAAGGTTTAAAACGATTAATGGTAAAAAGTGACACAGATCCTGGTCTCACGTCATTTTTAACGAGTTTGATTTCGATGGTATCTAAGATTTTAATAGTAATTACCGCCTTAACTCAACTTGGAATTCAAATGACATCGTTCATTACCATTCTTGGAGCTGCAGGTTTAGCTATTGGTATGGCTTTTTCTGGTACACTTTCAAATTTTGCAGGTGGAATTATGATATTAGTTTTAAAACCTTTCAAAGTTGGAGATTTAATTATTGTAGAGTCTGCACAAGGAACCGTAACAGAAATTCAAATTTTCAATACCTATTTATTGACTGTTGATAATAAAGTTGTGATACTACCTAATGGCCCTGTGGCAAACGGAGTCATAACAAATTTTACAAAAGCAGAATCAAGAATTGTAGAATGGAATATTGTTTTAGAGCAAGATCAGGATATGGAAAAAGTATTTTCAATTCTAAAGAAAATTGCTGACGAGGAGGAGCGCACATCCAAAAATTCAAAACCATTCATTGGTATAACCGCTCTTGCTGAAAATGGTATACATGTCTCGCTAAGAATTTCCGTCAAAACACCCGATTATTATAAAGTTTACATTGATAATAACCAAAAAATTTATGATTCATTGAAAAATAACAATATTGAATTAAAATTGAATAATGAGTTCAAAAAGTAATTCAACTAATTTAAAATGAAAAATTGTGAAAATATAATTGTTACGGATATTCTAAAATCAACGCTAGATTCAAAGGAAAACTTTAATATGAAACACCTGTGAACTAACATCTCAGGTGTTTCAACTATGTATAAAAAAATACTATCCTTTTCCTAACATTCCTTTTTTCAACGTTGAATCAGCAGGATTTGAACCCAACCAAATGGAGAAAAGTGCTTTTTTAAATTCAACGCCTTCAATTTTACCTTTAACTGTTCCGTTTTTGATTACAACTAAACCTTCTTTCGGAGTGTATTCTAAATAAATGCGATCTCCTTCATTGATGTCTTCATTGAAAAATCCAATGAATTTTTTGATTTGCTCTGAAGTTGCTTTTCCATGATTTGCATTGCTAAATCCTTCTTTAACAGATTCAACGAAACGATCTCTAGTAACACTTCCAGAAATAATCTTAATATGAATTGCTTGCTCATTATCTGCATAGATAATTTTTCCAGCATCACTTGTTTTATCCTCCAAATACAACGCAGCAACATACAAATCAATCCAATATTTCTCTCGTAAACCACCGCCATTCATATTTAATGTTTTACCATTAACTTTGGTAGTAGTCGCAAATTTTACACCTGCAACTGTTTTCGTTTGAGAAAAAGCTGTTATTCCAACAACCATAAAAATCAAGGCAAATAATTTATTCATAATTTCTAAAATTTAAAGCATAAATATAACAAATTTATAACATAAAAAAAGTAAGTAAAAACAAAAAAGTGATTCTTACATGACTAATTCTAAAATTACCTCTTCTCAGATTATTTTCAAACTTCATTTTAATTTAATAATTGGTAACTTTGCGTGAAAACTATAAGCGTTTAAAATGATTCAATTATCAGATCGCCTAATGGCAATGGAAGAGTCGGCAACGATTGCTATGTCGAGAAAAAGTCGTGAGTTGAAAGCACAAGGTAAGGATGTAATTTCTTTGTCTTTGGGTGAACCCGATTTCTTTACTCCTCAATTTATCAAAGACGCAGCGTTGGATGCAATGAATAACAACTTCACCATGTATACCCCAGTTCCTGGATATGACGACTTACGTGAAAGTATTTCTTTAAAGTTTAAGAGAGATAATAATTTGGATTATGCGAAAAATCAAATTGTTGTTTCAACAGGAGCTAAACAATCAATTGCAAATGTCGTTTTGAGTTTGATTAATGAAGGAGACGAAGTTATTATTCCTGCTCCATATTGGGTTTCTTACCAAGAAATTGTTAAAGTTGCTGAAGGTATACCAGTTATAATAAACGCTGGGATTGAAAATGAATTTAAAATAACAGGCGCACAGTTAGAAGCAGCAATTACGCCAAAGACAAAGTTATTTATGTTCTCAACTCCCTGTAATCCAACTGGTTCTGTTTACAGTAAAGAAGAATTACAAGACTTAGCAAATGTGCTTAAAAAATACCCACAAATTGTTGCTTTAAGTGACGAAATCTATGAACACATTAATTTCGTTGGTAAACACGAGAGTTTGGCACAATTTCCTGAGATTTATAACCAAGTTGTTACCGTTAATGGTGTTTCAAAAGCTTGGGCAATGACAGGTTGGAGACTAGGTTACATCGGAGCTCCAAAGGAAATTGCAGACGCTTGTGATAAAGTGCAAGGACAATTTACTTCAGCAACGTGTTCAATAACTCAAAAAGCAGCTATTGCTGCAATGAAGGCGGATCCAGCAGTTTTATCTGATATGATTGCAGCTTTCAAAAGTAGAAGAGAATTAGTGTTGAACGCTCTAAACCAAATGCCTGGAGTAATCACAAATAATCCAGAAGGAGCGTTTTACGTTTTCCCTGATATTTCTTCGTTTTTTGGTAAAAAGTATGGTAACTACACGATTAACACAGCAGAAGATTTATGTATGTATTTACTAGATGAATCATTGGTTGCCTTAGTTAGTGGTGAGGCTTTTGGAGACCCAAATTGTTTCCGAATTTCGTATGCCACTTCTGAAGAAATTTTAACAAAAGCGATGAAAAGAATTGCTGAAGGACTTGCAAAATTAAGCTAGTGAATTACGATCATTTATTTTCTAAATTCAATAATTTACGTGTTCTCGTTATCGGTGACGTGATGGTGGATGCTTATATTATTGGTAAAGTGAATCGAATTAGTCCCGAAGCACCAGTACCAGTGGTTTCTTTTGAACAAGAGGAAAAACGAATTGGCGGCGCCGGAAATGTAGCATTGAATTTAGTGGCCTTAGGCGCTCAACCAATAGTTTGTTCTGTTATTGGTGACGATTTACAAGGAGAAGCACTTTTCAAATTATTTGCTGAAAAAGGAATCTCTTCCCAAGGAATTATTGTTTCAAAAGATAGAAAAACAACGGTTAAAACGCGCGTTATTGCCAGTAAACAACAATTGTTGCGCATCGATTCTGAAACAACGAGTCCAATAAATGAAGCGCAAGAAAATGCTTTATTACTTCAAATTCAGAATTTAATAAATGAGGGTATTGATGGAATTATTTTTGAAGATTACAACAAAGGCGTTCTAACCCAAAACTTGATTCAACAAGTGATTGCGTTTGCTCAAGCAGCAAATATTCCAACATGCGTTGATCCGAAAAGAGATAATTTTCTTGCTTATCAAGAAGTAACATTGTTTAAACCAAATTTAAAAGAATTAAAGGAAGGGTTGAATATTGCTTTTGATTTCAAAAATGAACAACAACTATTTGAAAAAGCAGTACTTATTTTAGAAGAAAAGTTAAAAAATAAAGTTACATTCATAACATTATCTGAGTTTGGTGTGTTTATAAAAGAAAATGAAGAAAAACACTATATCGGAGCTCATTTAAGAAATATTGCTGACGTATCAGGTGCCGGAGATACTGTGATTGCAGTTGCAACACTTTGTTTGATAGCAGGAGCATCAATTACAGATATTGCAGGAATTTCAAATGTTGCAGGTGGATTGGTTTGCGAACAATCGGGTGTTGTAAGTATTTCAAAAGAAGAATTAATTAAAGAATGGAGAAGAATTTCTTCTAACTAAAGTCATAAAATGTCAGATAAAGTAGTAAAACCTTATAATTCAGATCGTTCTAAAAAAGAAGAAGTAGCTGAGATGTTCAATAATATTTCAGGACGTTACGATTTTTTAAATCATTTTTTATCACTTGGAATAGACCATTTGTGGCGCGCACGTGCGGTAAAAGAATTGCGAGAAATCAATCCGAAAAGAATTCTTGACATCGCAACTGGGACAGGAGATTTTGCAATTGCGAATCTTAAATTGAAGCCAGAAGAAGTAGTTGGAATCGATATCTCTTCGGGAATGTTAGAGGTCGGAAAAGAAAAAATGAAAAAGAAAAAAGTAGATCATATCGTTACTATGCAATTGGGCGATTCTGAAGATCTACCTTTTGACGATAATTATTTTGACGGTTTAACTGTTGGTTTTGGTGTAAGGAACTTTGAAAATCTCGAAAAAGGTTTAGCAGAAATGTTACGTGTCATTCGCCCAGGAGGAAAAGCAATTATACTTGAATTCTCGAAACCAAAAATGTTTCCAATCAAACAAGCATTCGGATTTTACTCAAAATATTTCATTCCATTTTTTGGAAAACGCATATCGAAAGATGAAAAAGCATACGCTTATTTACCTGAATCAGTTGCTGCTTTTCCCGAGGGTAAAGACTTTGAGGATGTATTAGAAAAATTAAAATATAAAAATATTAAATCAATTCCAGTTTCTGGTGGAATTGCTACAATTTATATCGGAACAAAATAATATTGCAACAAAGTTGTATCTGTTACGTTCTTAGCTCAATGAATAAAGGTATTTTAACACTAATTTTATTAATTTCTTTCGCATCTTTTGGTCAACGATTGAAACAAGAACGTTATAAAAACTTCGATAAACGTTTATTTCATTTTGGTTTTATGCTTGGATTTAACTCATCTGATTTCACTGTTTATCAGGAAGTTAATGCATACAGTCAGTATGGATTAGTTAGTTTAACAAGTAAATCTACCCCAGGAGGACAGATAGGAATGCTTACAACAATGAAATTAGGAACGCCAGTACTTCGTTTGCGTTTTATTCCAACATTATCTTTTCAAGAACGAATTTTGCAATACCAGAGTTTAGATAGTTTTAATTTTAAAAAAGGTGTTGGGGAAGAAAGAGTTAATTCTACGAATATAGATTTACCATTGATGTTGCAATTTAGAACAAAGCGATTCAATAATTTTACAGCTTACACATTGATTGGAGCACAATATTCCATTGATTTACAGTCGCAAGAAAAAGCTTCACAGAATTATATTGATCCATTTGTGAAAATTAAACGTAATGATTTTCAAGGGCAAATTGGGGGTGGCATTGAATTTTTTGCTCCGTTTTTTAAAGTTGGTTTTGAAATAAAATATTCCCATGGATTTAAAAGTAGTTTTATTCAAGACAATACACCCGTTTCCAATCCAATAAATCAACTTTATAATAAAGTATGGTGGTTTTCTATAATTTTTGAAGGATAATGCAAGAAATTCAATTTCAATGTTCTCCCGAAGAAGCAAAGGATGAATTATTTTTAATCTCCAAAATCAAAGAATTAGGCAACGTTTCGACAACTAGTAAAATAGAATTCCGTTGGAAAAAACGAAGTATCGATGCGCGAAAAGTTCAAATTAAAATTAATTGTACACTTACTTTTTCTGAAAACAAACCTTTAGAAAATAGATTACAAAATTTTGACTTCAAAAAAGTAGATGATTCATCAAAAATCGTTCATATCATAGGTGGAGGTCCAGCAGGAATGTTTGCAGCTTTGCGTGCATTGGAGTTGGGATTGAAACCTATTATTTTTGAACGAGGCAAAGATGTACGCAACAGACGTCGCGATTTAGCCATATTGAACAAGGAAGGAATTGTCAATCCTGAATCAAATTATTGCTTTGGTGAAGGTGGCGCAGGAACTTACTCTGATGGAAAATTATATACGCGTTCAAAAAAGCGTGGCGATGTTGATAAAATCCTTCAATTATTGGTGTATTTTGGAGCAAGTGAGGAAATTTTGGTAGAAGCGCATCCACACGTTGGAACGAATAAATTACCACAGATTATAACGGCAATTAGAGAGAAAATCCTTGAGAAAGGCGGTGAATTTCACTTTGAACATAAGTTAACAGATTTGAAAGTGGAAAGTCAAAAAATCAAGGGAATACAAATAAATAATGGAGATTTTATCAAAGTTGAAAATGTGGTCTTGGCTACTGGTCATTCAGCTAGAGATATTTTTGAATTGCTTCATAAGCGAGGAATTAAAATCAAAGCGAAACCATTTGCACTTGGAGTTCGTGTAGAACATTCACAAGCGTTTATCGATAAAATTCAATATCACGGTAGGTTGAATGATGATTATTTACCACCAGCATCTTATAGTTTGGTTACACAAGTAGAGGAGAAAGGAGTTTATTCATTTTGCATGTGTCCAGGAGGAATCATTGCTCCTTGTGCGACTGATACAGAAGAAGTTGTAACGAATGGCTGGTCGCCATCGAAACGCAATAATCCTTATTCAAACGCAGGAATTGTGGTGAGCATTGATCCTAGTGATTTTAAAGGTAAAGAAAATGATCCTTTTGTATGTTTGAATTTTCAAAAAGAGATTGAGCGTAAGTGTTGGGAATTGGCAGGTAAAAATCAGCAAGTTCCGGCGCAATGTTTATTGGATTTTGTGCAGAAGAAAAAATCACAAGGTTTCCCACGTTCGAGCTATCAGCCTGGAATTGTAAGTATTGAAATGGATAAGATTTTTCCAGAATTCATTACGGAGCGTTTACGTCAAGCGTTTGTTGATTTCGGTCGAAAAATGCACGGTTTTGTAACAAATGATGCAGTTCTTCACGCGCCCGAATCAAGAACTTCATCACCGATTTTGATTCCTAGAAATAATGAAACGTTACAACACGAAGAAATCTCAAATCTTTATCCATCGGCTGAAGGCGCAGGCTACGCAGGAGGAATTGTGTCTGCCGCGATTGATGGTATGAAATGTGTGGAGGCGATTGAGTTGAAGTTGAATTCTAAAAATTAATCTTTAAAAATCTACGTGGCGCTCTTTTTTGTCTGGGAAAATATCCGCAATTGTTACTAAAATTCCTGTTTCTTCAACGTTTCCAAAATCAGGATTTACGGCCGTTCCGAAGGTTTTCATCGTTGGCGATAAGTTCATATAAATATTTACCAATGGCGGAATAAATTCTCCTTTGTCGCGAATATGGCCGTTCAACACTTTGAAACCATCTTTAAAATCTAATCCTTGCAGCTGACTTTCAACGTATTCTCTGTCATAATTTTGAACCAAAGGATGAAAAGGCTGCATCAAATTTTCAGTATCTGGAAAATAATGGTGCATAAAATGCAACAAGAAATCTCGGCAATCGGTGTTGTAATTTGGATACATTGTGACTTTACCAAAAAAATACTTTTTCTCTGGATAAAAACGCACCAAAGCACCCAATCCATCCCAGATATTGTCTAAGGCAAACAAACCTTTCCGTGGATCAACGCTTGGTTGAAACATTGGCTGAACCCAACTGCGCCCTAATTCAATCGTGTGAGGTAAATAATCCGATAAAAATCGTTCAGAAAAGTCAAAATAATGAGTTGTTGACAAATGAATAGTTCCTTTAGAATCAATCGCTTCGTCACATAAAATGAAACGATAACCACCAACGATTTCTTTTTCAACAGGCGACCAAACGATTAATTGCTTGTAACAAATTTCACCTGTGTCGTATTCATCCAAATCCATTTCTTCGCCAGTTCCACCTCCTGAAGCACGAAAAGTAACTTCGCGCAAACGACCAATTTCCAACAAGGTATTTGGTGCATTTTTATTATCGACGATGTAAATTTCGTTTCCTCCTTTTCGTGTCAAACGCACTAATCCTGAGGCTACTAATTCTTCTTCAATAATCGATTTTGGAAGTGGGGCAATAATTTCCTTCATAGTTATTTCTTTAGTGAATGAACGGTTTTTCGCAACATTGCAGCCGCATCTTGGTCATTCATTGATTTATCAATTTCTCCTGCTTTTATTGGCTCACCGACTGTGAATGTAATGGTTCTATTGTGTTGTTTAAATAATTCATTGGACAAATAAAGCATTTCGATATTTGTTTTTATTCCCATTGCGCTTCTTATTTTCGATAAACGATAAAAGAAATTAGACAACTCGCCATCGATATGAATCGGTACAATCGTTCTATCCAAATCTCGAGCATAAAATACAAACGTTTTCTTCCAAGCCAAATCTTGTACAACGCCATTAATCTTCCGACTTACTAAACCTGCGGGGAAAATGCAAATCACTTTATCAGATTCAAAAGTATTTTTTATTTGATTACGAACACTGTTATCATTTTTTCCATGCTTGTTAACTCCGATGAAAAGATTGCTAATATTTTTCAAATTCATCAGTAAATCATTGACAATGAAGCGCAAATCTATACGGTGTTCTTTCAAACCAGCAATCAAAGCAATAGCATCCATTCCTCCTAATGGGTGATTCATAGCAATAATCAATGGCCCATCTTTTGGAATTAATTCTTTATTTTTTATCACAACGGTGATATTAAAATATTCCATCACTGACACACAAAAATCTTGATCGTATTTATCTTTGTTTTTTATCAAGAAGTCGTTAATTTCATCTTCGTGTAAGATACGGCGTAAATAATTGATTACGAATGAAGGTAACCAACGCAAAAGCTTCGGGTTTTTACTTTTGATTAAGCCTTTTATATCTATAAATTTTTCACTTTTCACGTTAACGAAATTAAAATTTAAATCGAAACAAGTTGAATTGAAAGGATTAAATTATCCACATTAAAAATGTTAGTAGTTAAACGGTATTTTCAAGCCGTCATAAGCAAGAAATACATTTTCTGGTAAAGTCAATTCAATTTCTGAATGGCGACCAAATAAATGTGAAATATGGGTTAAATAAGCTATTTCAGGTTTTATTTCTTCAATGAAAGCCAATGCTTCTTCCAAATTAAAATGTGAAATGTGTGTTGAACGATGTAAAGCATTTACAATTAATGTTTTTGTTCCTTTAACTTTCTTTTTTTCAGTATCATTGATCGTTTTTGCATCAGTGATATATGTAAAATCTCCAAAACGAAATCCAAGAACAGGTAACTTATAATGTAGCACTTCAATCGGAACTAAAGTAAAATTATGATTGAGAATAAATGGATTTAAATCAATTTTTTTAATTTCAAACTTCGGTACTCCTGGATATCTTTTCTCTGAAAAAGCATAATGAAATTCTCTTCGCAAAGCAAGCTCAACTTGTGAAGTACAATAAATTTCCATCGGGCGCTCTTCTTTGTAATTAAAAGCACGTACATCGTCCAAACCTGCTAAATGATCTTTATGTTCGTGGGTAAAAATCACTCCTCTCAAGGTTTTTACTTTTTCACGCAACATTTGGTTTCGAAAATCAGGACCAGAATCAATCACATAATTTTCATTTTGAACATTTATCATTATTGATGAACGCGTTCGGTTATCTTTAGTGTCTTGTGAACTACAAACGATACAATCACATGCAATCACGGGTACGCCTTGTGATGTTCCAGAACCTAAAATTGTAACTAAGCCATTCATTTAAACGAAATTAAGTATAGTTTTTCAAAATGAATTTAGTATTCAATAATTTTAAGTGAAGAATCTTTTCTTAAAAATAAATTTAAAATGGTATTTATATCTCGATTTTCATTTTGAGGTGCAATGTAACGTTTCCAATCCACTGGTTCTTTGCCATTGAAATGGAATGGAGCAAATCCATAACCTTTATACGCACCGTTTTCAATCCATACCATACTTCGTTCACCTTTGTTGCGACCTTTATCCAAAATATAGAAAGATTTTCCTTCAAAAGACAATTGTTTGACTAATTCCGAAACGCGCTCATTGTAAGATTCTGCCGATTCTTCACCCACACAAGCACCTTTACATTGCTTGATCGAATGATGAAAACAACCTGATTGAGTCGGATAAAGTCCGCATAACTTCTGACACAATTGATATCTCTCAACGATATAAGACATATAATCTAATCCCTCTTTTCTGGTTGTAAAATGTAGTAAAGGTACACTCTCCGTTTTCGCAATCGAATGAATGGTTAAATTCAAATAGCCTTTTGCATCCACAATATCAAACAATCCAAATGGGAAAGAGCTTTTGCGTAATTTTCGATTATAAAGTGGTTGATGTTTTTTAATCAATTCCGACTCTAGTAACATTGCAATCAACTCAGAACCAGTTAATTCATATTCAACCCTTACAATTTCTTGAATCATTTTCAGGCCTTTGGCAGTTGAATTATTGCGAAGATGTTGTTCAACTCTTTTTTTAATATGAATACTTTTCCCGATGTAAATAATCTGATTAAATTCATTCAGAAACTTATAAATTCCTACTTTATTGGGTAATTCATCAATAATTTCGATATTCAAATTTGGATGAACAGATTTTGGATTCACCTCTTGCTGAATAAAAGTCGAAAGGTTATTTGGGTCTTTGTGATAAATTAAATCAAATAATTTGGTTGTTGCCAATGCGTCACCTCCTGCACGATGTCTACCAACAATTTCAATTTCAAGTGCACGACTTAATTTTCCGAGGCTGTAAGAAGTATGACCTGGTATCACATAACGCGCTGCACGAACTGTACACAAATGAGGCAAGCGAAAATCAAAACCTAAGCTTTTAAATTCGTGGCGAAACATTCCATAATCAAAAGCGACATTGTGCGCTACGAAAATACAATCGTCAGTAAATTCCAATACTTTCTTTGCAATTTCATAAAATTTGGGGGCATTTTCCACCATTTCATCCGTGATTCCAGTTAATCGAACTATAAATTCTGGTATTTGTTGCTCCGGATTGACTAGGGTCACAAATTCATCAATGATTTTTTCGCAATCGTATTTGTACATCGCCAATTCAGTTATCTTAGAATTCTTGGGACTTCCTCCAGTAGTTTCAACATCAACGATGACAAAATTCATGGTCACGAAGGTATTTAAAAATGTTGAAAATATAGTTTTGTTTATTAATCAATATATAGCATTTAAAATAATTTTGAATAAAAAAAGCGATTCGTTATTCGGAATCGCTTTAAATAATTTTATTGAATTTTTATAATCTACAAGAAAGTCCGAAAGAAAGTAAAGGGCCTCCAATTCCTATTTCTCCAACTACACCTAATTTATAGTTAAAATAATAACGATAACCATAACAAACTCGCAGTGAGAATGGTATTAATATTGCATCTGCTCCGGATAATCTTTGTTCGAGCTTACCATTTTTATAATCTTTTAACCAGCGATTATTTGTCCCAAAACCTAAACCAATATATGAATCAGCGTTGGGTTGTGAAATTGGTAAATGGAAATTCATTCTGAATTGTAATCTTAATCTTGTTTGAATTCTTTGCCCTTCATATGAAAGATATTCCCAACCACCATTTTGAAAAACAGTATCTGTTGAAACAAAGTCTTTTCTGCTTCTGTCAAAAATCACATCAACACCAAAGCTTATATCATCTGTTAACATGTAAGTATAGCGTAACCCTGAAGGTGGTATACCTACATAATTTGTTATGCTATCCGGTTCTTGACTTAGTGCCAACATAGGAAGATACTTAGTCACATTTGGAAAACCAACATAAGTCTCGATCATTTGATTCCCAACAAACAATGTTTGAGAGAATGAATTAAAACTTATGACAAGACCTAACAAGATTTTAAAAATTCGCATTTTAGTTTTCCATTAATTTAATCAAATTCAAGGCTGAACCTGCTTTAAACCACTCAATTTGAGAATCGTTATATGTATGGTTTAAAGAAATATTTTCAGTAGTTCCATTTGCATGAATGATTTCCAATGTTAACGATTTTCCTGGAGCAAATGATTCTAAATCAGTAAAGTTGAATGTATCATCTTCTTGGATTTTGTCATAATCAACTTCGTTAGCAAATGTCAAACCTAACATTCCTTGTTTTTTCAAGTTTGTTTCGTGTATGCGAGCAAATGATTTTACTATAACAGCACGAACACCTAAATGTCTTGGCTCCATTGCCGCGTGCTCTCGAGATGAACCTTCTCCGTAATTATGGTCACCCACAACGATTGATGGAACACCAGCTGCTTTGTATGCACGTTGAACAGCAGGAACTTCACCATAAGCGCCAGTCAATTGGTTTTTTACTTCATTCGCTTTTCCATTAAATGCATTTTCAGCACCAATTAACATATTGTTTGAAATGTTGTCTAAGTGACCACGGTAACGTAACCAAGGACCAGCCATTGAAATGTGATCCGTTGTACATTTACCCTTTGCTTTGATTAACAATTTAGCGCCAGTGATATTTTTACCGTCCCATAGAGGGAAGTTTTCTAATAATTGTAAACGAGAAGAATCTGGAGCAACTGCAATCACTACACCACTTCCATCCTCTGCAGGAGCTTGGTATCCATTGTCTTCAACGGCGAAACCTTTAGTTGGCAACTCATCACCATGTGGAGGTAATAATTTCACTTTTTCACCTTTGTCGTTTGTCAACGTATCCGTTAATGGATTGAATCCCAAATCACCAGCAATTGCCAATGCAGCAACCATTTCGGGTGATGTTACAAACGCATGTGTATTTGGATTTCCATCTGCTCTTTTAGAAAAGTTTCTGTTGAAAGAATGAATGATCGTATTTTTCTCTTGTTTTTCAGCACCTTCACGATCCCATTGACCGATACAAGGACCGCATGCATTTGTAAATACTTTCGTACCCATTTTCTCAAATGTTGCAATAATTCCGTCACGATCGATTGTGTAACGAACTTGTTCAGATCCTGGATTGATACCAAATTCAGCTTTTGGAGTGATTCCGTGAGCAACTGCTTGTTCTACGATAGATGCAGCACGAGCCATGTCTTCATAAGAAGAGTTTGTACATGAACCGATTAATCCCCATTCAACTTTCATTGGCCATCCGTTAGTTTCTGCTTCAGCTCTCATTTTAGAAACTGGAGTTCCTCTATCTGGTGTGAATGGACCATTGATTTGTGGCTCTAATTCGCTTAAGTTAATTTCAATTAATTGGTCAAAATAGGCAGCTGGATTTGCATACACTTCAGCATCACCTGTTAAATGTTCAGCAATTTTATCAGCAGCATCAACTACTTCTTGACGACCTGTAGCGGCCAAATATCTTCTCATTGAATTATCGTAACCAAAAGTTGAAGTGGTCGCTCCAATTTCAGCACCCATATTACAAATTGTTCCTTTTCCAGTTGCAGAAAGTGAAATTGCTCCGTCACCGAAATATTCAACGATTGCTCCAGTTCCACCTTTAACAGTAAGAATATCAGCAACTTTCAAGATAACGTCTTTTGCTGAAGTCCATCCGTTTAATTTTCCAGTCAATTTGATACCGATTAACTTTGGAAATTTCAATTCCCAAGCCATTCCAGCCATGACATCAACAGCATCAGCACCACCAACACCAATTGCAATCATTCCTAGACCTCCAGCGTTAACTGTGTGTGAGTCTGTTCCAATCATCATTCCACCAGGAAATGCATAATTTTCAAGTACAACTTGGTGAATGATACCAGCTCCGGGTTTCCAGAAACCGATTCCGTATTTATTAGAAATCGAAGAAAGGAAATTAAATACTTCGTTATTTTGATTCAATGATTCTTGTAAATCTTTTGTTGCACCTACTTTTGCTTGGATTAAGTGATCAGCATGAACTGTTGAAGGAACAGCAACTTTTTTCTTTCCCGCCTGCATGAATTGCAAAAGTGCCATTTGAGCAGTTGCATCTTGCATAGCTACACGGTCTGGAGCAAAATCCACATATGATTTTCCACGCTCATGTGCAACTGTTGCATTTCCATCCCAAAGATGTGCGTAAAGAATTTTTTCAGCTAATGTTAATGGTTTACCCACTACTTTTCTTGCTGCTTCGATGCGCTCAGGATATTGAGCATACACCTTTTTAATCATGTCAAGATCGAAAACCTTCATAGTTTAATTTGTATTGTTAATAAAGTGGAGCGAATTTAACAAAAATGAATGAAGGTAAAGTCTAAAAACAAGATAAAATACACACAATCAAATAAAAAAAAATAATGAATTATATTTAAATTTTATCTAAAAAAGTAAATTACCTGTCAAACAAATCTGCTTTAATAAACTATTCTTGAAAACCAATTGTTTGAAAATCAAGTATTGAAAATTATTCATTCATTCTTTTAACTTGTTTCGTGAAATAATAAATTAGTTTTAAGTTCCTATTTTTTAAAATTAATCCTTAAATTGTGCTCTAATTTTAAAGACATGAAACAAATTATCCCCCTGTTAATGACATTATTTTTAATTTCTGCAGCAACAGATTTACAAAAAGGAATTGCTAGTTACTATGGTTATAAATTTGAAGGAAGAAAAACATCATCGGGTGAAATATTACGAAATGATAGTCTATATGCTGCTCATAAAACTTTACCTTTTGGTACTATTGTAAAAGTTGTAAATTTAAAAAATGACTCTGTTGTATTTGTTAAAATAATTGATAGAATGTCACAAAAATCCTCTAGGATTATAGACTTAACTCAAGCAGCTGCAAAACAATTAAATTTCATTAATGCCGGTCTTACTACTGTAACACTAGAGGTAATTGAGTAAAACTATTAGTAGAATATTCTACATTCAATGGTGAGTTTTTAAGGATTAATTTTAAAATTATGTTGCTTACAGGAAAAAAAACTATCATTTTGGAAGGTGGAGGATTTAAAACTTCATTTTCTGCAGGTGTTTTAGATGCTTTTCGAATGACTAATTTTGATCAATTTAATGCACACATTGGGGTTTCAGGTGGGTCTTTAGCACTTTCTTATTTTCTTAGTCATCAATATGGTGCATATTTTAAGTCTATGAAATCTATTTGCAAGGATCCACGATTTATTCAATATACAAAAGCATTTTCTGAAGGTCTAATGAATCTTGATTTTTTTACTGAGATCGCTGAGAATGAATTTCCATTCAATTTAAAAAAAGCGGTCAATTCTACAAAAGAAAAAGATTTTTATATTGTGCTTACTCATACAGATAATGGTGCAACCTCTTATCTTAATCCAAGGGAGGACAATTGGTTGGATATGATAATTGCAGCAAGTACGGTTCCTTTGATTACAAAAGGGAAACATTTAATCGACGGAAAAGCTTATTCAGATGGTGGAATTTCAGATCCAATTCCAATTCAATGGGCTGTCGAAAATGGTGCAACTGACATCGTTTTGGTTCGCACAACACATTTAAATTTCAAACCCAGTTACATACGTCCAGAATATTTTGCTTCGAAATTATTGAAAGCTGACGAAAACATCAAAAAACACATCGAAAACTATCAGTTAAAGTTAAAGTCTTCAATTGATTACATCGAAACTATTAAAGATAAAGTCGTAATTGACCAAATCGCTCCTGAAAAATCATTGAATACAAATATTTTTACAAATTCAGTAAATAGCATCATATTGGACTATCGTTACGGTTTAGAATTAGGTTTAAATTATGTAGCAAATCAAATTAAATGAAACTAGCTAGCAGCTGGCAAAAGGTCTTGGAGTCTGAAATGAATAAACCGTATTTCATAGAATTAATGGCTAAAGTGAACCATTTTTACAACGAAAAAAGTGAACACATTTTACCTGAAAAGTCGAAAGTTTTTAATGCTTTTAATCTTTGTTCGTTTGAAGCTTTGAAAGTTGTTATTTTAGGTCAAGATCCCTATCCCAAAAGAGATCACGCAAATGGCTTGTGTTTTTCTGTAGAATCAAATGTCCGTCCTTTTCCGAAAAGTTTGAACAATATTTTCAAAGAAATCGAATCTGATTTAGCACAACCTTTTCCAGAAAATGGGAATTTAGAAAGATGGGCAAATCAAGGCGTTTTATTATTGAATTCCGTTTTAACAGTTGAGGAAGGTAAAACAGATAGCCATAAAGGAATAGGTTGGGAGCAATTTACGGATGCAGTTATAGAATGTATTAATAAGAAAAAGGAAAATGTTGTTTTTTTGTTATGGGGTTCAAAAGCTTTTTCAAAATCGATTTTAATTGACGAAAAGAAGCATTTTATTCTTACGTCTGTTCATCCATCGCCACTTTCAGTTTACCGAGGTTTTTTTGGTTGCAAACACTTCAGTAAAACGAATGAATTTTTAGCTTCTAAAGGTTTGAAGATTATACAGTGGTAATTAAAATTCACTCAACTTTTTGAATTCCTTGAAATTTGAAACCTTCAATTGAATTCTCTTTGAATCAAAATTTTATCTTTGCACACCATGGAATTTAAAAACGATCTTTTTTTACGTGCACACAAAGGAGAAGCTATCGAACGTTACCCCGTTTGGTTGATGCGTCAAGCAGGTAGAATTCTGCCTGAATACCGTGCCGTACGAGCTAAACTTTCTGGTTTCAAAGAATTGGTAGAAACGCCTGAATTTGCTGCAGAGGTTACGATTCAACCAGTTGATATTTTAGATGTTGATGCAGCGATAATTTTTTCAGATATTTTAGTCGTTCCCGAAGCAATGGGACTTCCTTATCAAATGTTGGAGCAACGTGGACCTTGGTTTGAAAATACGATTCGCTCGCAAGAACAATTGGATTTGTTAGACAAAAATATAGATGTTGAAGACCGACTTTCGTATGTATTTGAAGCTTTGAAGTTAACAAAGAAAGGTTTAGGTAGCCGCGTTCCATTGATTGGTTTTGCAGGTGCACCTTGGACCATTTTTTGTTACATGGTAGAAGGAAAAGGTTCTAAAACATTTTCTGAATCCCGTAAGCTTTTATATACGAATCCAATTTTGGCACATGAATTGTTAAGCCGCATAACAGACGTGACGATTCAGTATTTAAAAGCTCAATTAGTTGCTGGTGCGGATGCATTACAATTATTTGATTCATGGGCAGGGATTTTGGGAAGAGAGCAATACGCTGAATTTGGATTGAAATATATTACAAAAATTGTGGATGCGTTAGCTAACGTTCCTTTGACTGTTTTTTCAAAAGGAGCGATTGCTTCGATTCCAGAAATTACGAGGTTAAATTGCACAACTATCGGTTTGGATTGGAATATGAGTATAGCTGAAACACGCTTTTTAGTGGGAGAAACAAAAACTTTACAAGGTAATTTAGACCCTTGTGTGTTGTATGGAAGTGTTAATTTGATAGCACAAGAAACAAAAAAATTATTGAAATCGTTTAAAAGTCAAAGACATATTGTAAATTTGGGACACGGAGTTTATCCGGACATTGACCCAGAAAAGGTTAAAGTGTTTATTAAAACTGTGAAAAACTATGAAATCTAAAACAATGAAAATCGGATTATTTCTATTGTTGTCAGCTGCTACCTTGTCGAATTTAGCAATTGCACAAAAAGGTGGAAAAAAAGCAAATGAAAAAGAAATTCTTTATCAAGATTTTGAAAAAACAAATAAAGAGGTTGTAACTGAAGTCGGTGGAATAGAGTTAGCTGAGGGTATATTAACTCCTATGGAGTTAAAAGCTGAATTATTTATGACGGAAGCAACTGGAAGTGATGCAGGTGTTCCTGTAAATGTCTATGGAACGGAAGCTCCAAGTGCTGAGGGTGGAGGACAAAATTATGCAGGTGCCGTTTTTTACAAACCCGGCAAATTAGCTGCAGAACGATCGTATATCACTATTCCAATTAAAAAAGGGACAGAGCAATTGACTTTAAAAAAAGGATTAAAATATTGTGTTGAGTTTTCTGTTTCTTTAGCTGAATCATCAAAATTTGCCACAAATAATATCTCAGCTTTATTTTCAAAAGATGTTTTAGGCAATGGTTCTCCAGGAGCAATTTATAATAATTCAGATAAATTAATAAAATCTCAAAATAACAAGATCTACAACGGTTTTTATGGTTGGGAAAAAGTTTGTGCTGTATACACTGCTAAAGGCGATGAGAAATATATCACAATTGGAAATTTCGATAAAAATGAAACAACAAAATATGAGCAAGTAAAAAAACCAAAAGATAATGAAACAGAGGTCGTAGCTCATGCTTATTATTATATTGATAATGTGATAATAACAGTAATTGACAACGTTACTGAATGTAAATGTTTTGATAGCAGAAAACCGAAAATTGAAGAGTCATTTTCTACTTTGATGTATACTAATACTCCTGAAATATCAGATAAAATGACAAAAAATCAAATTATTGAAGCTCACACTGTATACTTTAGAGCTGGTAAATTTTCAATATCTGAAAATGCTAAACAAATGATGGATTTTGTTATTGAAGAAATGAAAATGGATAAAACTTTAACTATTGATATTATTGGTCACAATGATAAGTTAGAAGACAAAGCTGCAGAAGAAAATCCAGATTTTGAAGATATGGCACGTAAAAGAGCAAATGCAGTTGAAAAATACTTTATCGCAGCCGGAATTGATGTAGGACGTTTAACTAAAGTTTACAAAGGAGCAGCTGAACCAAATCCTGGAATCGCAGATGACGATGATCAAGAAATTCAAGACGCTAAAAATAGATATGTATCTTTCAAAGTAAAATAAAGCAAATATTCATATATCACAAAAGCCACACGATAAATCTTGTGGCTTTTTTTATATGTTATATTTGTTACAAAATAAAATACAACTCTTGAATACCTTTGCAACATGGGAAAATTTAAAGATATCGTTGCTTCAGAGACACCAACTTTAGTTGACTTTCATGCTACTTGGTGTGGTCCTTGTAAAACTATGCATCCAGTTTTAGATAACCTTAAAAAAGATATGGGTGAAAAAATAAGAATTCTAAAAATTGATGTGGACAAAAATCCTACAATAGCAGATATTTATAAAATTAGGGGTGTTCCTACTTTTATGTTGTTCAAAAAAGGGGAGGTACTTTGGCGAGAAAGTGGTGCTTTTCCTCTTCAGACTTTGAAAAGTAAAATCACAAATGTACTTTAAACTAACTCTTTCTTTGCTTTCGCTGTTCCTATAGTTGCGGTAATATAGTCTATCGCTAATTTACAACCTCGAGCAGGTGAATGCGAGCGACCGTAAAAAATAATTTGTAAGTGTAATTTATTCCATTTTTCAATTGGAAATAATGCTTTGGCATCTTTCTCCGTTTCGACTACATTTTTCCCAGATGTTAATCCCCAACGAATCATTAAACGATGAATATGGGTATCTACGGGAAATGCCGGAAACCCAAAAGATTGTGACATCACAACAGATGCTGTTTTGTGACCAACTCCTGGTAATTCCTCTAATTGTTCAAAGCTTTGTGGTACCTCACCTTTGTATTTGTCAATCAAAATTTGTGACAATTCCCAAATTGCTTTTGCTTTTTTTGGTGATAAGCCACATGGACGAATAATCGCTTGAATTTCTGAAACTTCCAATTTCACCATGTCAAAAGGATTTTTCGCTCTTTTGAACAAAATCGGAGTGATTTTATTGACGCGCTCGTCCGTACATTGCGCCGAAAGCAAAACAGCAATGGTCAAGGTATAAGGGTCGGAATGATCTAAAGGAATTGGCGTTTCAGGGTACAACTTTTCCAACTCTTCCATTACATAGATTGCTTTTTGCTTTTTTGTCATATTCTGAATTTATTTAAATCAAAAACAAAAATACTTATAATACCAAAGAAGCAAATATTGCTGAACTTATAAAGAAATTTAGGTCGGAGAATGAATTCATGTAAAATTGACAGCGAAAATATTCGGCCTTGAATTTCATGGTTTTAACTACTGCACTGAAACTGGTTAATTTTAAGGATTTTTGTAAAAACATCCGCCAAAATCCAGTTTCAGAAAGGAGTTAAAATTGTTCGCAACGAGTTATAAACATATATTTAACAATGATTTGCGAACAAAATAGAAATTCTAAGCCTTGATTTTTGATTCTTTTGATCAAGCAAAAGAATTTAAAAAAAACCTAAGGTTATTAAATGAAACCACCTGTCCTCTGTCAACAAATACAAACCTACTAAAACCCCAAAAACATATCTCGTTAAATAGTGGCCAATCACGAAAAGAGCATTGTCCTTTTTATAGAAAAACAAAAAAATCGGAAACAATAAAAATGGACACAAAGCAAATTGCGCCCAATAAACTGTGAAATGTATGGGAATTTCGAAGTATTTATTTTCAACGTAAATTTTAGCTTTAATCGGATTTTGAAAAATCTGACTTGACTCCAAAACAAAGAAAGGATTAAAGTTGAAGTCTTTGTTGTAAAACTCATTTGTCCACAGATTTTTCCCTGATTTTGTTTTTATCAAACTGATTTCATGGCCACCAACACTGTGATAAATATCATTTGAATATTCTGATACGACCTCCGGAATTGCCTGTGTGGGCAGAAAATAATCTATTGTCATAGCCACTAAAATGATTGCGCAAATGATTGTAACTGTTTTAAAAGCAAGCCAAGACCAACCTATGCGCAGTGACTGATAAAAATTAAGTAATTCCTCCTCGTCGCGTATTTTCTTTTCACGAGCATAGTTCCAAGCCTTTTCTCGATAAGCTCGCTGTTCTTCTTCAGCCTTTTCCCTTTGTTGTTCCTCAAAACTTTTAGCTGGAATCTTGTCTTTTGACAGCAAATAAATATAAGCCTCATTTATTTCAATGAAACGCTTGTTCGCATCTGGACTGGGATTCCTATCAGGGTGGTATTTTTTAGCAAGTTCTTTGTAGCGTTTTTTTATCAACTGATCGCTTGCGCCAAAAGGTAAACCTAAAATATCATAATAATGGTTTCCAATCATTGGCTAGAATTTTAAATGCAGTTGCGTTCCGGTTTATTTTTCCGCTACTTGTTCGTTCAAAAGTAGGAATTATTGCAAACATTTTGGGTAATTCATACTTCGTAAGTATAGATTCAAAATCTGATCTTTTAAATGAATTGTTACATTCACTCTCAATCACTAAAGTTAGTTTATTTCCAAGTAAATCGTCTGGGATGGAAGAAATGAAAAAAGGATCATCAATTAATTGAGCTAATTTTTGTTCTATTTCCTCTGGATTTAACTTTACACCACCACTGTTAATGATAAAATCAGACCTTCCAATCCATTCAAAATGCGTTGAATCAATCAAACGAACAAAATCAGTTGTTAATAAAGGATGTATCAATAATTCAGGGTAATGAATTTCTAAATTACATTCTGGAGCTGTAAAAGTGACACCTTGCAAGGCTTCATAAGCTTCACTTTCTTCAAAACCTACTTTTCTTAAAGCAATGTGAGATACGGTTTCAGTCATTCCATAGGTTTGAAAAACTGTTTTCTTTACTTCCTTTAGTAATTGCTTTAATTTATCAGAAACAGGTGCGCCACCAACAATTATGGTCTTAACTAAGTTTAATTTCTCAGGTGTTTCAGATAAAACAGTTTCAAGTTGCAAAGGAACAATTGCCAAAAAATCAATTGGTTCTGTTATCGTTTTCAATGGATTCGCACTAGGACTTTCAATTTGAAGAAAATAATCACCTACAAAGGCACGTACCATCATCATTTTTCCAGCAATTGTGTCGAGCGAAAGACATAAAAGCGCCTTTGTTTCAGCATTTAATTGAAAAAATTGATTCGTTTTTTGTGCCGAAAGCAACATTTGACTTTTCGAAATCTCAATCAATTTAGGTTGACCAGTTGAACCTGAAGACTTTACCGCAAAAGATGCACCTTCCCTACTCCATTCTATCATAAAATCACTTACATATTGAAGTAATTTTTCATCTGACGAACTGAATTTCCCTAGCTTAAACATCGCTTAATACTCAATGTCGAGATTAAACAAATTTTTCAATTTGTGGAGGTTGGTGTTTTTTCTTGCCATCGCAGCGAACTTATCTTTTCCAGTTAAAAATTTCACTTCACTTACTTGATCATCTGACAATTTTAAATCGACTGTTATCGAATAATTCTTCAGATTTTTACGCAAATAAGATACAAACTCATTTAAAAGTGGATTGATATAATCTATTTGAACACTATTATCGACTTCTATTACTAATTTTTCATCATCCAAAAAAACAGGTTCTCTTTTTATCAAAGCATTGTAAAAAGTTTCCATACTGTTTTCCTTCATTTGAAATGCAAATCGCTTCCAAAACATTTTTAATTGCTCACGTGTAAAAGGTTCTCGTTCTTCGTTTTCTTTACTTAACGTTGGCTCGTTTTTGTTATGCTCCTCTAAGATCTTTTTTATTGAAATATGAGGCGCCTCAACATAACCAGCTGGTGCCGACAAGACCACTGGTTTAACTACTTGATGAATTGTAGAAATGGGTACAGAAGCAATTACTTTCGCTGGTGTTGGCTTATTTCTTAAAGTTTGGTTTGGAAATGGAAGAATGTCAACGCGTTCAGTTAGCCATTTTTTTTTTCTTGCTCTTGTTTCAAAGAACAAAGCTGCATTAAAGCAACTTCAATTAATAAGCGCTGATTTTTAGACGCTTTGTAATCCACATCGGTTTTGCTCACTATATTTAAAGAACGTATTATAATCGATGCCTCAATCTGTTTAGCTTGATTGATAAATCTTTGTTGTGTCACTTCTGGAACCTCTAACAAAGAAGCAGTTCTTACATCTTTACAGACTAATAAATTTCTGAAATGCTCCGCTAATCCGGTGATGAAATTATGACCATCGAAACCTTTTTCATAAATGTCATTCAAAATCAAAAGCGCGGAAGGAATATCTTCTTTTTCTGTTGCTTCAACAACTTTAAAGTAATACTCGTAATCAAGAATATTTAAATTTTCAAGTACGTTTTTATACGTTATCGTATTTCCTTCGAAAGTAACAATCTGATCAAAAATGGATAATGCATCACGCAAAGCACCGTCAGCTTTCATTGAAATTAAATGCAAAGCTTCGGGATCAGCAGAAATTTCTTCTTTTGTTGCAATTTGTGCTAAATGGTCTGAAATATCTTTTACACGAATTCTACTGAAATCAAAAATCTGACAACGCGAGAGTATGGTAGGGATAATTTTATGTTTCTCGGTAGTTGCAAGGATAAAAATAGCATGCTTTGGTGGTTCTTCTAGCGTCTTCAAAAATGCATTAAATGCCTGTGTTGACAACATATGAACCTCATCGATGATATATACTTTATGAGTCCCTAATTGCGGAGAAACACGCACTTGGTCTATTAAACTTCTAATATCGTCAACAGAATTGTTGGAAGCTGCATCTAATTCATAAACATTAAGTGAAGAACCTGTGTTGAACGAAATACAAGAATCGCATTGGTCACACGCTTCGATATTTTCAGTTCGGTTGAAACAGTTGATTGTTTTAGCTAAAATGCGGGCAGTAGTTGTTTTTCCAACTCCACGTGAACCACAAAAAAGAAATGCCTGCGCTAAATGATCACTCTTAATTGCGTTTTTTAAAGTAACAGTAATTGACTTTTGACCAACGACTGTGTCAAAGGTTTGCGGACGATATTTTCTAGCTGAAACAATAAAATCACTCATTACAACAAAGTTAATTTATTTGGTCAAAGTTGTGTTTTGAAGTCTTAAAAAGATACGAACAAATTCATTTTTTTTCGAAGTAAACTATCTAGGGAAAATTTCCACTAAAGTACCATTAACTGGACCGTATAATTGAATATTTCTAGGCATTTGGAAACGATTTTGTTCAGTAAGTACCTCTACCTCAGATTCGTTTTCGTATTTTATTGTTCTTAATTCAATTTTTTCTTTCGAAACAAAAATCCAATTAAACTGATTGATTGCTTCTGCATCCCTTGTCCATGATTTTTTATCATCAGCAGCTCTGAGTGGCGCACCCCAAGTACCTTCACCAGCATATATAATTCCATTTAAATCGTCACGCTTAAAACCTTCGTCAGCATCAGCCTCTTTACTACTAACGATAGGCCAAGTTACTTTCCATGTATGTGAATCATTTTCTAAGCACAAACGTACATTTTTATGTTTTTCAAACAAGGGTACAAAATTTTTGTATTGTGTTTGCATTTCTTTTTTACTTGCAACGTGAGCACGAACTGGTCGGTGATATTGAATGATTTGCCATTGAAAAGAAGAATGTTTTGATAATGTATTTCTTAAAAAGAATTTTTGTGGTCCAACCTTTTGAATTTCAGAGTTTAATGAAACTATATTCAATAAGGTACCACCAATAACTGAATTGTAAAAAACCTTTTTATGAGGTACATCAAATAATGCAACTAAAATTTTATTTGAATGTTCATGATTACCTCTTGTAACAATTAAAGGGGTAATTCTACCATCAGAATCAATAGAATTATCCCAATCTAAAAACCATTCTTTCCATTGTTTTTCTATATCAATCCCGGTAAAATCACCATTAAATAAAACTGCATGTGGTTTTAATTTGGCTACCAATTTATTCGCTTTTTGTCTTACCACACGATTATCCCTGGAATCTCCTCCTGAAATAAATGAAAACCGTTCATTTGGACTATCTGAAACTGTTGAAAAATAATATACCCTACCATATCCTTCTGTATCTTTTATAACAAAATAATACCGTGTATTTGGTTTTAAATCTTTCAAGCGAACGATGCAGTTTTTCATACCCCGAGCTGTATTTTTTTTGGATAATTCAAACTTATTTCGATATTGATTTCTATTTGGTTGAATAGTGTCTAGATATAAACCTAAGAATTTGCCACTATTTTGATCCCAAATAATACTTGCCTCCCTAGAAGGATTATTACCAAATGTTACTCTAACAAAAAGTGCTTTAGCGCTTGTATTTAGTGAAAATAATATAGTTAAACAACCAATACTGAAATACTTCATAGCTTTTTTAATGTTGAATTTGTAATTTACACACTGAAACACCTTCTTTAATTATAATTTTAAAAAATAATATCCATTTTTATACTTTTGAAAATCATAAATTTGAGATTTCAAAATTCCATTATCAATTACATTTCCTAGATTATCAAATTTTACAGAAACATCCGCTGAAGTATTTGTAGGTACTAAATTTAGTTGCCAAATTGGTGTAGTCCAAGTTAAACCTCCATTTGTTGAAACAGAAGATTTTATTACTACTTTATTACCAACTTGAAATCCCATCCAAGCTGCCACTAGATGTTGCTGATTTTGAGGATCTACTGCCAAATAAGGTTCTCCTTCAAAAGAATTACCAACAGAAACCAGTGTGTTTTGAGCAAAATTTAAAACTGATAAAAAACAAAAAAATGTAAAAAAAAAGCTTTTCATATTTTTATTTGAATTTAGTATTGTAAAAATACGCATTCAAAATTTAAATTAATAATGAATTTATTTTGTAAAAAAAAAGTCCAGAAATAATTCTGGACTTTTGATATAAAAAAGAGATTTGTTATTCGCTAACAACTTCAAATTTGAATGCTTGTTTAACACCTTTGTAAAGGTTAGCTTCAGCCTCAAAAGTTCCAATTTCTCTGATTGGCTCATCTTTAATTTTTAAAGATTTACGATCGATTTCAAATCCAGCTTTGCGAATAGCTTCAGCTAATTGAACAGTGCTAACGGAACCAAATATTTTACCATTTTCACCAGCTTTTGTAGCGATAGTGATAGTAAGACCTTCAATTTTAGTTGCTAATTCTTGAGCTTCAGCTAACATTTTAGCTTCTTTATGAGATTTTTGACGCATAATTTCGGCGTGCGCTTTTTTGGCACTTGGTGTTGCAAGCACAGCATAACCTTGAGGAATCAAGAAGTTACGACCGTAACCTGGTTTCACAGTAACAAGCTCGTTTGCATACCCGAGCTTATCTACATTTTTTTTAAGGATAATTTCCATGATATTTTTAGTCTTTTAAGTTCAACAATAAGTTATTTCAACATATCACCAACGTAAGGCAAAATCGCAAGGTGACGAGCACGTTTGATAGCTTTGTTGACTCTTTTTTGGTATTTAGCTGAAGTACCAGTGATACGACGAGGAAGAATTTTTCCTTGCTCATTGATCAATTTCAATAAGAAATTAGGATCCTTGTAATCGATGAACTTGATTCCGCTTTTTTTGAAACGGCAATATTTATCCTTCTTAATATCAATATTAATGGGAGTTAGGTAACGTATATCGTTTGACATTTTAATTTTTTTTTGGGGTTAATATTAAGCTACAGTTGCGGATTTTCCAGCTTTCAAACGTCTTTTCTCAGCATAAGCTACATGGTCAACATCCATTTTCATTGTAAGAAAACGCAATACTCTTTCATCACGTTTCATCATCAATTCATATTTTGCTATCACATCGCCTTCACCTTCAAATTCTATTAAAAAATAGAATCCGGTTGACTTTTTTTGGATTGGATACGCCAACTTGCGTAATCCCCAGTTCTCAGAGTGCTTGATTTTAGCTCCAAAAGCTACAATCTCACCTTCAAACTTCTGTACTGCTTCCTTTGCCTGATCATCAGACAAAACGGGAGTTAAAATGAAAACAGTTTCGTAAGAATTCATAGTGTTTATAAATTAAATTATTAAATAAGAGTGCAAAATTAATGTTTTTTTTCAAGTTTGCAATAGTTTTCTAACATTCAATTTTTGACAATTAATTTTAACTTTGTATATATTCCTATTTAAGAATTATTATGACTTCAAAAATTCAAGTAATTTTAAACATATCTGAAATTGGTGCAGGCACAAGAGGGGCTTCGCTCGGACCACAAGCAATCATTACTGCAGCTCGAAAAAAAGAAAGTGATTTTTTTGAAAAATACCGACCGTATGTTCTACCAAATTTTAATGAAATACTAAATAAACCTACTCCATATAAAAATGCTAAAAGGATTAATGGAATGATAAGTGTTTACGAGAACATTAAATCAGAGATAAAATCAATTCTAAAAAATAATAAATTCCCGTTTATTATTGCTGGTGATCATTGCTCTGCAGGGGCAAGTATTGCAGGAATTAAAAACTCAAATCCATCAAAAAGAATTGGAGTTATTTGGGTTGATGCTCACGCAGATTTACATACTCCTTACACTACGCCATCTGGAAATCTTCACGGGATGCCACTAGCGACAGCAATTGGAACCGATAATTTAGACTGTAAGAAAAATAATGTTGATGCGGAAACAGCTCATCTATGGAATCAGCTAAAATCTTCTTCTATCTTACCTGAAGATTTAGTATTTATCGCAGTTAGAGACACTGAAGACGAAGAAGATTACCTAATAAATGAGAATAAAATTAAAAATTATAGTGTAGAAGAAGTTCGAAGTTTAGGTATAAATGAAACCTTAAGTCAAATCGAAACTAAACTTCAAAATTGTGACTTAATTTATATTTCTTTTGACGTGGATTCAATGGATCCAATTTTAACCTCACACGGCACCGGTACACCCGTTCCAAATGGCTTGTCACCAGCAGAAGCAAAAGAATTATTGGAAGGTTGCTTAAAATTCCCAAAAACGGTGGCCTTTGAGTTAGTTGAGGTAAATCCTTGTTTGGACGAAAAACAAAACTTAATGGCAGAAATAGCATTTGACATAATAGAGGATTTAATGGTGGTTTTAGAGAAAAAGTGATGGAAGAACAAATAAAAAACGTAATTATTGAAAATGCAACGAGTTTATTTGGTGCTGAAATAAATGAAAGTTTAATACAATTTCAACAAACTCGAAAAGATGTCGAAGGTGATCTAACCCTGGTTGTTTTTCCTTTTGTGAAATTGATGAAATGTTCACCAATTGAGGCAGGAACTAACATTGGTGAATTTTTAAAATCAAATTTTTCTGAAATCGAGAAATACATTGTTGTAAACGGTTTTTTAAATTTAGTTTTCTCTAATAAGTATTGGTTATATAATCTACATTCCATTCACTCTGATTCTAACTTTGGTTTTTCACCTGAAAAATCAAAGCCTGCAATGATGGTGGAATATTCTTCACCCAATACGAATAAACCCTTACATCTTGGACATTTAAGAAATATTTTTTTAGGTTATTCTGTTTCTGAAATTTTAAAAGCAAACGGTCACGAAATAATAAAAACGCAAGTAATTAATGACCGTGGAATCCATATTTGTAAAAGTATGTTAGCTTGGGAATTATTATCACCTATAAATGAGAAAGGCGAAAAAGAAACTCCTCAAAATACTGGTTTAAAAGGTGATAAACTTGTTGGGAAATATTATGTTGAATTTGATAAACACTTCAATCAACAAGCTAAAACAATTATTGATCAATGGATAGCTGGAAATTTTGATTCTTTTAGTGATGAAACCAAAAACGCTTATTTGAATTTCGAGAAAGCGAAGGAAGGAAAAGACGAAAAAGCAATACAGGCAATCGACGATAAAATCAAAGATTTAGCTAAAAATCAAACGGCGTTGTTGCGTGATGCCAAAGAAATGTTAGTGAAATGGGAAGCTAGAGACCCACAAGTTTACTTACTTTGGACTACTATGAACGGTTGGGTTTATGAAGGGTTTGAATCAACTTACAAAATGATGGGGGTTGATTTCGACAAACTTTATTATGAATCTGAAACTTACTTACTAGGAAAAGATAAAATCATCAAAGGATTAACTGAAGGTGTATTTTATAAAAAAGATGATGGTTCTGTTTGGATTGACTTAACAGATGAAGGATTAGATGAAAAACTAGTACTGCGTTCAGACGGAACCGCTGTTTACATTACACAAGATATAGGAACTGCGATTGATCGTTTTTCAGATTTCCCACAACTAAACGGAATGGTTTATACAGTTGGAAATGAGCAAGATTACCACTTTAAAGTTTTGTTTTTAATCCTTAAAAAATTGGGTTACAAATGGGCTGAAAACTGTTTCCATTTATCGTATGGGATGGTAGATTTACCATCTGGGAAAATGAAATCAAGAGAAGGAACAGTTGTAGATGCTGATGATTTAATGGCAGAGGTAGTTGAAAAAGCCACAGAAATGACCAAGGAAAGAGGTCACTTAGAAGGAATGAATGAAGCTGATCGTGAACAGTTGTATTATCAAATAGGAATGGGTGGATTGAAATATTACCTACTAAAAGTAGACCCGAAGAAAAGAATGATGTTTAATCCTGAAGAATCAATTGATTTAAATGGAAATACTGGACCTTTTATTCAATATACGTATGCACGAATTTGTTCATTAATTGCAAAAGCAGGAGATCTCGATTTATCATTTCAAGATGTTGAACTGACAAAAGAAGAAATTGAGATTATTAAATTATTAAATAATTTTCAAGAGGTTATTAATGAAGCTGCTAACACTTTTTCGCCAGCTTTGATTGCCAATTATTTGTTTGAATTGGTAAAAACATTTAATCACTTCTATCAGAGTGTTAAAATCAACATCGAACCGAATGAATCATTAAAAATGAATCGATTAAAAATTAGTTTAGAAGTTTCAAAAATTATTAAAAGAAGTTTAAAACTTCTTGGAATTGAGGCACCTCTAAAAATGTAAAAAAAAAATATTCTTGCAAAAATGTAATTAAAAATTTATTTTTAACTAAAATTTTTATATGAAAAAAACACTATTCATTTATTCTATTTTCATTTTTGCATCATGTGGTAAATATGAAAAGCCTTTTATTTCATTTAGATCAGCAGAGAAAAGACTGACAGACAAACAATGGAAAGTAGATAAAATACTGGACGCTGATGGTAATGAAGTTATCACAGATGAGAAATTTTCTTTTACAATAGATGGACAAGACTCAATACTTAAAAGAACAGTAAATGGAGTAGTCTATACAGGATCTTGGAATTGGTTACCTGCTTTAAAAGGTAAAGTTGATAAACAAAAAATCAACACCTACATTACTATACCTGTTTTATCTACTGGATTACAGCAAGGTAATAAATTAACATACGATATTAAAATATTGACTTCAAAAGAACTTGTTATGATAAATATGGATGGTGGAGTAACAGCTAACTATAAATATTATCTTGTAAAAGAATAATTAGTTTTTAAAAATAACCTCGTCCGTTATTCCTCGAACCATTTTATATAGTTCGTCTTTGAAAGTTTGGGCATCATAGGTGCCCTTTTCTATTTGACGTAATTTATACTCCCATTGCCCAGTTAATTCTGGGCTTTTTAGTAATTCATTAGAAATAATATCAATTAATTGCATTCCTGTTTCGGTTGCTATTATGTTCTTCTTTTTACGTTCTATATATTTTCTTTTAAAAAGCGTTTCAATAATATTTGCTCTCGTTGATGGTCTTCCAATACCGTTCTCTTTCATCAAATCACGCATTTCTTCGTTATCAACCATTTTTCCAGCTGTTTCCATAGCTCTTAATAAAGTTGCTTCAGTATATGGTTTTGGAGGACTTGTTTTTCCTTTATGAATAATTGGTGCATGTGGACCTGATTCTCCCTCAATAAAATGTGGTAATATTTTCTCTTCTGTTTCTTTATCTTTTACATCCTTTGACTCCGTTGAATTGGAGGGTTTTAAATCTTCATAAACAACTCTCCAACCTTGATCTATGATTTGTTTTCCTGTGACTTTAAAAACTAATTTATCTACTTTTCCTAAAACAGTTGTGTTGGAAACCTTGCATTCTGGATAAAAAACAGCAATAAATCTTCTTGCTATTAAATCGTAAATACGCAGTTCGTCTGGGGTTACACCAGAAGGATACACTCCTGTAGGGATAATCGCATGGTGATCAGTTATCTTTTTATCGTCAAATATAGCTTTCGATTTTGGAATAGGATTTACTAATAATAAATCAGTAAAACGTTTATAATCTCTTAAATTAGCAAGGATTCCTGGCACTTTTGGATGTAAATCTTCTGAAAGATAAGTTGTGTCAACACGTGGGTAGGTAACTAATTTCTTTTCGTATAAACTTTGAATATGCTTTAAAGTATCTTCAGCACTAAACGAATAACGTTTGTTTCCGTCAACTTGTAAGGAAGTTAAATCATACAATCTTGGGTTCCCTTCTTTTCCTTCTTTTTGTTCAAAGGAGGTGATTACAAAAGGTTTGTACTTTAAATATTCTAATCCTTTCTCTGCCTTATTTTGTGATTTCAAACGTTCTATTTGACACAAAAATTCTGTATCTCGGTAAATCGTTTTAAGTTCCCAATACTCGTCACTTTTAAAAGCATTGATTTCTTTTTGGCGCTTTACAATCATAGCTAAAGTTGGAGTTTGTACTCTTCCTACTGACAACGTCATTTTATCTTTACCATATTTTCTGGTATATAAACGCGTTCCATTAATTCCAAGCATCCAATCACCAACTGCTCTTGAATTTCCGGCTGCAAATAAATTATCGAATTCCTTTGAATCCTTTAGTTTATTAAATCCTTCTCTGATTGCTTCCTCAGTTAACGATGAAATCCAAAGCCGTTTTATTGGAACATTACATTTCGCTTTTAATAAAACCCAACGTTGAATTAACTCCCCTTCTTGACCGGCATCGCCACAGTTTATCACTTCCTCTGCTTCAGCCACTAATCTTTTAATAACTTCAAATTGCTTTTTAACGCCTTGATCATCTTTGATTTTGATTCCAAATTGTTTTGGAATAATTGGTAAATCTTCTAATTTCCAGTATTTCCAATTTGGATTGTAATCCTCAGGATCTTTTAATGAGCATAAGTGACCAAATGTCCAAGAAACACAATATCCGTTGCCTTCAAAATACCCATCGCGTTTTGTACGAGCACCTAAAATTTCAGCTAAATCTTTTGCTACACTTGGTTTTTCAGCAATACAAAGTTTCATAGGTAATTAAAATTCAGGGGAATCAAATTTAGTTCAATATTAACATTAAGAATCAAACTAAAACTTGAAATTATTTACTAAATAAAAACCTATTTTTTATTTTTAAAAGCATTAATTCCTTTGTTCAAGAACTTCTTATACTCTGGGATTTCAGGAGTATAGCCAATAGGTTCTGTTAAATCATTTCCATCATGATCAATTACGACATAAAGTGGCTGTTGAAAACTTTGATATTTTTCAATTTGTAGTTCAGCCCATTTGTTACCTACGTTTTTTATTTGTCGTTTTGCAATTTCTGAATAGCGAACCTCATTTGCTGGAAGTGGTGTTCTATCATCACAATATAACGAAACAATTACAAATTTAGATTGAAGCATTGGTCTTATTTCATCGCTTGTCCATACTGATGATTCAGTTTTACGACAATTTTGACATGCATGACCTGTAAAATCTAATAATATAGGCAGGTTCTTTTCTTTTGCATAAGCAGTACCTTTTATTAAATCATGGAAAACTAGAATTGAACCATCCCCTACTGGATGTAAATCTGATGCATACTTTTCATAAGTTGAATCTTTAACAACTCCTGTCTCTAATCCTCCATTTACAAAACGGAAATTATCTTCAGAGTGTGTTCTTGGCGGTGCAATACCATCAATGATTTTCAAAGGAGCTCCAAACATTCCAGGGAATAAATAAACTGAAAATATAAGTGCGAATAATGCAAACATAAATCGAGGAACACTTAATTTCTCAACTGGTGAGTCATGTGAAAAACGAATTTTTCCGAGTAGATAAATACCCATTAAGAAAAATAATACAAACCATATAGCTACAAACCATTCTCTTGACAACAAATCCCAATGATAAGCTAAATCAACAGCTGATAAGAATTTAAGCGCTAAAGCTAATTCAATCAATCCTAAAACTACTTTTACTGAGTTCAACCAACCTCCAGACTGAGGTAAAGAATTTAACCAACCTGGAAAAATTGCAAATAAAGTAAAGGGGATCGCTAAAGCTAATGAAAAACCTGTCATTCCAATTGCAGGAGTTAAATAAGAACCACTTGTTGCTGCCTCAACTAATAAGCTTCCAATGATTGGCCCTGTGCAAGAAAAGGAAACCAGACCAAGTGTAAATGCCATGAAGAAAATTCCAATTAATCCACCTTTATCAGCTTGTTGGTCCATTTTATTAACCCATGAAGATGGTAACTGAATCTCAAATGCACCTAAAAATGAAAATGCAAACAAAACAAAAATCCCAAAGAAGACCAGGTTCATCCACATATTAGTGGATAAGTCATTTAAACCTAAAGGTCCAGTTGCAGCTGTGAAAACTACTCCAAAAGTTACATATATTAATATGATTGAAATTCCATAAACTAAAGCTTTGAATATTCCCTCTCTCCTTGATTTTGATTGCTTTGTGAAAAATGTTACGGTCATCGGTATCATCGGAAACATGCATGGTGTAAGTAGTGCTACTAAACCAGCCAAAAATCCAGCAATAAAAATAACAAAATTGGAATCTTTGTCTTTTTTTGATTCTTGTTTTACTTCTTGTTGTTTGGCTACTGTTTTATCAGAACCAATTTCATTTGTTACTTGCGATTTTTTTGTTGTATCCTCATTTTTTTTATTGGAATCAACTGATGGTATGAAACCTTTAACTTTTAATTTACTTTCATAGTCAAAAGGTCCAACACAACCGTCGTCATTACATAATTGAAAGAAGAGAATACCAAAGTCAACACTGAATTCATCAGCCGTAAGTATTTCAATTTTTTGTTTAAAAATTACTTTCTTTTCAAAAATAAAGGAGGTTCCTAAATCATCGATATGCTTAATAGGTTTGCCAATTTCAAATGGTTTTCCAACCAAATTATAGTTTGGTGATTTTTTAAATTCAAATTGTGGCACTAAACCCGTACCATCAGCTTGAGCAGGATCATGTTTTAAAGAAAAAATATGATAAGTTTCAGCGATTTTACCAGTAAAGACAAGATTCGCGTGAGAATCATCAACTTTTTCAACCGACAGCTGCCATTTAATAAAATCTTCCATCCCTTGAGAGAAAGAAATAAATACAAACGATAATAGAATTAATGTGGAAAGGATTTTTTTCATTGGAGAATTACTTTTTAACTTTTAGAGTGAAAGGTACATCAATCGGAGGAAAACATTTTGAATCATCACATACCATATAAGTTACTTTTCCTACTACGATTGCTTCTTTTTTAAATTTAATTGGAACTTGAGCTGTATAAATATCATCAAAGATAAATAATTCAGAATCAAAATTAAGATCTAGAACTTTTTTTGGAAAACTAATTTCTTTTACTTTACCAATTATTTTATAACCTTTCTTTTTTTCTAAAGTTATCGTAGTTGGAACAGGACCTGAATTATTTTTATTTTGTATTGAATAAGTATGCCAAGAAGAATCTATATTCCCTGAAACTACTAATGCTTCATTTTTTTCATCATACTCAAAGGTCCATTTGATATGATTTTGACAAAAATAATGAGAGAGAAAAAAGAAAAAAAAAGTAGTAATAAATAAGCGCATAAAATTATATTTCAATTTCAATCAAACGATTAATTGGGATCCAAACTCCTCCTTTTAAACATATAAATTTTGTACCAGCAGCCCAAATTGTGGTTTGAACTTTTTTAACACTTATATCGTCTTGAAAATAAATTGAAACCTTCGTACGGTGGGCATTTCCTAAAATCGTTGCCTTCTCAATCTGTTCGAGTAACTGTGGGTGTTGATTAACAGTTGACTTATCGTGAAATGTTAACAAAGGAATTGATTCCTTTTCAATAAGGGTAGCTTCCATAACAATTGAGATTTTGATTAATAATAACCGAATATAGCAAAAGATTGTTTTGGTTGTATTTTTTGATGCTATTTTTTGATAACTTTAACAATAAAAATTTACCAATCTAATCGTGCTTTAGCTGAAATCATTTGATTTACAAACTGTTTTTCTTCAAACAAAAACTTTCCAGAAACTGCTATCATTGCAGCGTTGTCTGTACAATATTCAAGTTTAGGAATGTATGTTTCCCAACCATTCTTATTCTTCGATTCTAATGCTTTTCTCAAATCAGAATTTGCAGAAACACCTCCAGCAATTGCTACCTGTTTTATTCCAGTTTCTTTTACTGCTTTTTCGATTTTATCCATTAAAATTTGAATAATTGTGCGTTGGATGGATGCACACAAGTCAAATTTATTTTCTTCAATAAATTCTGGATTGAATTTCACTTGATCTCTAATTGTGTAAAGAATTGAAGTTTTTAAACCACTGAAACTAAAGTCCAGCCCATCAATTCTAGGCTTTGAAAATTTAAATTTTGTGGCATCACCTAATTTTGCATATTTATCAATCAAAGGACCTCCTGGATAAGGTAAACCTAACATTTTTGCCGATTTATCAAAAGCTTCTCCCGCCGCGTCGTCAATAGTTTTTCCAATGACTGTCATTTTACTTGCACTTTCAACTTTGACAATTTGTGTATGTCCACCTGAAACAGTTAAACACAAAAACGGAAAACTAGGCTTTTGTTTATTGTCATCATCTATAAAATGTGCTAAAATATGTGCTTTCATATGATGAACAGCAATCAATGGTTTGTTTAATGAAAGTGCAAGAGCTTTCGCAAAAGATGCTCCAACTACCAAAGAACCTAACAAACCTGGTCCTTGAGTAAAAGCGATTGCATCTATTTCCGAAATTGAAATCCCAGCCTTTTTAATCGCTGACTCTACAACTGGCACAATATTCTCTTGATGCGATCGTGATGCTAATTCAGGAACAACACCTCCATATTGCTCGTGAATAGATTGATTTGCTGTAACATTCGAAAGAATCTCAAAATCTCGTAAAATTGCAGCTGATGTATCGTCACACGATGATTCAATGCCAAGTATAATTGTTTGTCCTGCCAAAAGATTTTTAAATTTGTAATAGAAATAATGGTAAAATTACTCAAAATAGTGGGAAAAATTATTGGAATTAGCCTCGAATGGCTTCTCATTGTTATTATTTCACTCGCTTTTTTGATTCGCTCCTCCCCTTTTCAAACTTATTTAGCTCAAAAAGCAACAGCTTACTTATCAGAGGAGTTGAATGCGAAAATTACTATTGAAAAACTAGAAATTGTTTTCCTTGATAAAGTCGCTTTGAAAGGCGTTAAAGCACTAGATCAAAAAGGAGAAACGCTTGTTTCAACCAAAGAAATTCTTGTAACTTTTAACAAATTAAACTTTTCAAAAAATGAATATGTAGTTTCAAAAGTTATACTTTCAAATGGTTCTTCATGGGTTTATAAATCAAAAAAAGAAGGTGAATTCAACTTTCAGTTTATTGCAGATTACTTTTCAAGTGATGCGCCTCCTTCTGAAAGTAAACCGATTATTTTAACTGTCAATTCAATTAAACTAGAAAATTTCGACTTGCGTTACGACGATTTACAGAAAGAAATTATACCTTTTGGTTTAGATTACGATCATTTACGACTTTCGAAATTGAACCTTGAGATCGGAAACTTGACACTGAAAGATGACGTTTTTGCCTTTTCAATCAATAATTTAAGTTTCAAAGAAAGGTGTGGTTTTCAAGCAAAGCAATTTAAAGCTGCAGTAAATCTAAGCTCTAAAGGTGTTAAGTTGAATAAGTTCACCCTTAAAACTGCTCATTCAAATTTATTCTTTTCCAAGTTGAATCTACTATTTTCAGATTGGTCAGCTTTTGATGAATTTGAAGATAAAGTTAAATTTGATATTGATATACAACCTAGTATATTGGATTTAACGGATGTTTCTTATTTCGTTAGTGCAATGGAAGGAATGACGGATAAAATTCGATTAACTGCAAAGGTTGTGAATCCGATTAAAAACTTAAGTATTCAAAATTTAGATTTAAGAATTGGGAAACAAACACTCGTTCAAGGTACAATCAATTTACCCGACTTCAGAAAAGGAAACGCAGCAAATCTATCCGCTTATCTTCAGAAAACATATATTTCCTTAGCCGATTTAGAAGCGTTTAAACTTCCAAAAGGAACAGCTCCTCTTAAATTTGAAGCACCTGTTTCAAAACTGAAATTTATAGACTTAGACCAACTTACTTTTAATGGTTCATTTGAAGATTTCAAAGTAAAAATTAAAGAGGTAAAAACAGAAATAGGTGACATAAATCTTTTACAAGCAATCCACATTGAAAACAAAAACGATATTTTAAAATTCTATCCAACTAATGCTGATTCAATGGCAATTAATGTTTCTAATTTCAACCTCGGTGCTTTTTTAGACAATACCCAATTGGGATTAATAAGCGGGAAACTCAAACTGAACGGAGATGTAAATGAAAATGGAGATTTTGCAATGCACAACTTGGTTGCTAATTTAAGTCGCTTTGATTTTAACAACTATGCTTACACAAATATCTCCGTTCAAGATGGAGAGTTAGTTAATGATAATCTTTTCGCTGACTTAAAGGTTAAAGATCCAAATCTGGACTTGACTTACACAGGAAATATATCAATTGGAGCAAAACAGAAATATGTATTCGATTTACAACTCGAATATGCTAATCTTTTTGAGTTAAATTTTTCAACAGAAGATAGTTCGCGTATCTCTACACAAATTTCTGGTCGACTAGAAGGAGAATCTTTAGAAAATATCTCTGGAAATATTAATGCGAATTTTCTACAATTTCAACAAAGTGGTGAAGAGTTAAACATCCCCGTAATTAAATTGGATTTACAACGACAAAAAAATCTGGATATTTTCAATTTAAACAGTTCTATTCTATCTTTAAACTTAACAGGAAAAATAAACTACGAAACTGTACTTGATGATTTCATTGAAGATTTATCACTTGTATTTCCATCAATTAGTGTTACAAAAAGAATAGACTACAAAAGACAAGCTAGTGATTTTAATTTCAATTTAAAAACAGGAGATTTAAATGAGTTTTTGACCATTTTTGTGCCAGATTTAGAAATTGAAAAAGGAACAATTGTTAGTGGAGATTATCAATCAGTTAATCATACCCTTAACTTAAATCTGAATTCTGGTTTTGTAAAATACCAAGATATAACTTTAGACGATGTTGTAATTAATCAAAATATTACTAAAACTGGAATTATAGGTGACTACAATATTTCAACATTCAAATTCGGAGATTCGTTAAGCTTTGATAAAATTCGATTCGAAACAAAAGGTAAAAATGGTGATTTAGACTCAAAACTCTCTTGGAATCCAAATACAAAAGATTATTCTTTAATTGAATGGAAAACAGTTATTCTTGAAAATAATCAACTAAACTTTAATCTAAATCCCTCCTTTTTCTCATTAAATGGATTACGGTGGGAAATAGCGAATGCTTCTGACATTATGCTAACTGAAAAAGATTTGATGGTAACAAACTTCAAATTAGTTAGAAATGAACAACTTATCAAAATAAATGGCTGTCTTTCTAACAATGATTTAGACATTTTAAAAGTTGATATACAGCGTTTTAATCTTGCAGAATTAAACAAAGTAATTGGACTTGGAACTAGTATAGAAGGTCAATTTTCTGGTTGGGCAAAAATCTCAAATCCTTATACAAACCTTGTCTATCAGGGTGATGCGCATATTGAAAATCTAAAATTGGAGGATCAAGAAGTTGGTGATATTAATTTACTATCTGATTGGAGTGATATTAAAGAAAGAATTGTATTAACTGGTGATTTAGAATATCGAGGAATAAAAACATTTGATTTTGGTGGACTGTACTCGTTAGATACAGAAAACTTAGATTTATTTTTAAATTTCGATAATACAGATATTCAGTTTGCTAATGCGTTCATGGATCCTAGTGTAGTAAAAGATATTAATGGTAAACTAAATGGAAAAGTTTTCATAAACGGTAAGGCTGATTCACCAAAATTAAAAGGAAGATTAAAGTTGAAAGATGGTGCTGCTCAAGTTGAATTATTGGGGGTCAATTACCGAATGAATGGGGATATTATCATTGAAGAGGACGCATTCCTAATCAATAATATGCCAATTAAAGATCGAGATGGAAATACAGCTACTTTAGTTGGACAGATTTATCACGAGAATTTTTCAGATTTTAACCTCGATTTGAATTTTGACTTTGAAAATGATCGCTCAAAAAAACCTCTACCAAATGGACAAGGAATACCTCTTGAAAAATTTATGATATTAAATACTAAATATAAAGAAGGAGATTTATATTTCGGTAAAGCTTACGGCAGAGGAACAGCAAACATTTCAGGTTCTGCAACCAATTTAGATGTAACTGTTGACGTCCAAACTAAAAAAGGAACATTGATTAATTTCCCAATGTATGGCGTATCTGAAATTGACGAATCAGCTGATTTTGTTCAATTTGTTCAAAAAGGAAATCTTGAAAAACACATAGAAAACAATATTGATTTTACTGGAATAAACCTCGATATGAAATTCAGAGTTACGCCTGATGCTGAATTAAAAATTATTTTTAACGAACAATTGAATGATGAGATCCTTGCGAAAGGTTCTGGAATCATTGATATGCGTCTGGATCAATTTAATCACGTTACCTTAAATGGGGATTATGTGATTGGAGCAGGTAGTGTTTATAATTTTGCACTCGGCGCAATTAAACAACCGTTTAACATAGTTCCTGGTTCTAAAATAACATGGACTGGTGATGCTGTTAATGCAGCCCTAGACATTAAAACTAATATCGCCTTAAAAAAAGTTTCTATTTTAGAATTGAGTCCTGAGCAACTGGATAAATCACTCTCTAATCAAGATATTGATTGTTACTTAAATTTAACAGAAACACTACTAAAACCTGAAATTGCTTTTGATATTGATGCTCCTTCCGCACCAGAAACTGGTAGGGCACTTATTGCGAGAGTTAAAAACGATCCAGATGAATTAAATCGACAGTTTTTCTCTCTTTTGCTTGTGCGAAAATTTCAACCTTTAAAAGGGTCTCTTTCTGCTGGAAGTTCAGCTGCATTAGATTTATTAGAATCGCAAATAAACTCAGCGTTAGGCTCTCTTTCAGATAAATACAAATTAAATGTTGACTATGGTTCCGATGAAGTATTGGGTGAGACATCTGTTGGTGTTGGTTTAAAAACAGGTTTCTTAAATGATCGCTTAATAGTTTCAGGAAGTTTTGGAGTAGAAAGTACGAGTGCAACAACATCAGAAACAAAAGGAACTAGTTCACTTATTGGTGATGTCAGTGTTGAATATTTAGTAAATGAAAAAGGAACTTTTAGAGCAAACGCGTTTAATAAGTCAAATACTAACTCTGTTAATGAAAATGCAGGACCATTTACACAAGGTGCAGGAATTTCTTATCGTGAAGATTTTAATGCATGGGGAGACTTTGAATTAGCACAATTTACGCTAGATTTATTTAGAAAAGAAAAACGGTATCCTTTAAAAAAGAAGAAAAAACAATCACCCGTTCCTCCTTTGGAGCCAAAACCTACTGAAACAACTATCAAAGAAGAAAAAGAATAATATATGAAGAAAGTACTGATCGCAAATAGAGGTGAGATTGCAAGAAGAGTAATCAGAACCTTGAAAAAAATGAACATTCATAGTGTTGCTATTTATTCCGATGCTGATAAAAATGCACCACACGTTCTAGAAGCTGATGAAGCTGTTTATGTTGGAAAAAGTCCATCTGCGGAAAGCTATTTGCAACAAGATTTAATTCTTCAATATTGTAAAGATTTAGGTGTAGATGGCATTCATCCAGGTTATGGATTTTTATCTGAAAATGCTGGTTTTGCTAAAAAAGTAAAGGCTGCTGGAATGAAATTAATTGGTCCTTCTCCAGAATCAATGGAAGTGATGGGCGATAAATTACGTGCAAAACAAGCTGTAAAAAAATTCAATGTTCCTTTAGTTCCTGGAGTAGATGAAGCCATTTCTGATGTAAACGCAGCCAAACTTATCGCTGAAGAAGTTGGTTACCCAATTTTGATTAAAGCTTCTGCTGGTGGTGGTGGAAAAGGAATGCGCCTGGTTCACAATTCAGCTGAATTTGAGGAACAAATGACAATGGCACAAAATGAAGCACGTTCCTCTTTTGGCGACGATGCTGTTTTTATTGAAAAATTCGTAGACAAACCTCGCCATATTGAAATTCAAGTTTTTGCTGACCAACAAGGAAATGTTGTATATTTATTTGAACGTGAATGTTCGATTCAACGACGCCATCAAAAGGTAGTGGAAGAAGCACCAAGTGCGATTTTAACTCCTGAATTGAGAAAAGAAATGGGTGAAGCTGCTGTTGCAGTTTGTAAAGCTTGTAACTATGAAGGTGCGGGAACAGTTGAGTTTTTATTGGATGGAAAATTGAATTTCTATTTCTTAGAAATGAATACACGTTTACAAGTAGAACATCCAGTTACGGAAGAAATCACTGGTTTAGATTTAGTAGAATGGCAAATTCTTGTGGCGCGAGGTGAACGTTTACCAAAATTGCAAGATGAACTAAAAATCAATGGTCACGCAGTTGAAATCCGTGTGTATGCTGAAGATACTTTGAATGGATTTACACCAGATATTGGAACTTTAAATCGTTATCGAATCCCAAGCGGAAACCACGTTCGTGTGGATGATGCTTTTTTAGAAGGAATGGATATTCCAATTTATTACGATCCAATGATTGCAAAATTGGTTGTTTGGGGAGAAAACAGAGCGCAAGCAATTGAAAGAGCAATTGATGCAATTGACAATTATCAAATTTCAGGTGTAAAAACAACCTTGGACTTTGGTAAATATGTTTTGAAACATCCTGCTTTTAGAAGTGGTGATTTTGACACCAATTTCGTTAAACACTATTTTCAAGACCCAACTATTATGCACGAAGCTATGCTTGAAGAAGAAGATGCTTTATTGCACGCCGTGGATGATATTTGGTCGGATATTAAAAAATTAAAAGAAACAGAATTTGCTTCTCGAGAAATTCAATCTTCTTGGAAAAACAGAATTGAATAATCGAAATTTAAAACAGTTTTTAATGAAATCACATTCCTTTCCACGCAAAGATTCCAATTGCTTTAGTAATCAACAATTACTTTTAACCGATGACCAAGAGGCATTACAAGATTTCATTGGACTTCCATTTTCTGAAGAAAATTTAAAGGCTCAAACAGCGATTAAATCTACCTTTTTTACGGCAGAAAAAAGAAATTTACTAGTTTCTGTGCTCTCGAAAAAATACAGTTCAGTATCAAATGTAGGAGCAACTTTAACAAACATTGCTTCACTTGAAAACGAAAACTGTTTCACGATCACAACTGGACATCAACTCAGTCTATTCACAGGTCCTTTATACTTCGTTTACAAAATTTTACACGTTATAAAACAATGTGAACTTTTGAACGAAAAATTTCCAGAAACTAAATTTGTTCCTGTTTATTGGATGGCAAGTGAAGATCACGATTTTGAAGAAGTGAAATCATTTTTATTGTACGGAAAAACTATTTCTTGGGAAAGTGAACAAGCTGGCGCGGTAGGAAGAATGAATCTATTTGGATTAAGTGCAGTGGTCGATCAACTGAAACAATTTTTCGCGAATCATCCTGAAAGTGAAATTCATCAGTTAATCGATAAATTGAATGGGAACACTTATGGAGAAGCATTTTTTCAGTTTGTTCACGAGTTGTTTGGTTCTTTTGGCTTAGTTATTTTAGATGGAGATGAGGCTGAATTTAAAACAGCGTTTAAACCCATATTTAAACAAGAGTTAAGCACCCAGTTTTCGCATCAAGAAGTAATTAAAACGAATGAAAAACTTGCGTCTAAAAACTTTAAAATTCAAGTTCATCCGCGAGAAATAAATCTATTTTTCTTAAGTGAAAACAAACGTGAGCGCATTATTGCAGCTGGAACTGATTTTCAAATTGGAGAAAACAACTATACTTCATCAGAAATTTTAGAACTTCTTGAAAAACATCCAAGTTCCTTTTCACCGAATGTTGTTTTGAGACCGCTTTATCAGGAATTTATTTTACCAAATATTTGTTATGTTGGTGGCGTTGGCGAACTCAGCTATTGGCTTCAACTAAAATCTACCTTCGAAAAAGCAGCTATCCCCTACCCGATTCTTCAAGCACGAAGTTCTGTAATTTGGATGGATAAAAGCAGTAAAGAAAAACTCGAGCTATTACAATTAGAGATAGATTCAATTTTCAAATCTACAGCAGAACTAAAGAAAGAATTTCTTCTGAATAACGAGGAGGAAACTATTGAATTTACACTTCAAGATTTTCAATTTAGTCAGTTTAAAAACGATTTGATTCATAAATCCGAGTTGATTGACCCATCTGTAAAATCGTGGATTGAAGCCGAATTTACACGCATTGAAAAACAAGTGGATGGCATCAAAAATAGATTGGAAAAATCCGTTAAATCCAAACACGAAAAAGCTTTAAAGTCAATTGAGCAACTAAAAGAAAAATTATTTTCAGCAAATGGAATGCAAGAACGTAGCTTTAATTTCTTTCAATTTTGCCCCGATGGGAATTATAAAAATAAACTCCAAAATCTATACACTGCCATCGAACCATTTGATTCTTCTATTTTAATTTTGATTGAAGATTAACGAAAAGAACTAGCTATGAGTTATGTCAATTTCTCCTTTTTAATGCTTTTACTTTTTACTAATTGCACACTGACGACTTCGAAAAAAGAAACAATTGCAGTTAGGGAAACAAGTTATAAAACTAAGGTTTCTTGCAAAATAGAAAACGACAAATTGCTCGCCAGTTATGAAGGACCTGAATTTCTGAACGATCGCGATACGGCGCATTTACTTTCAAATTTGGTAGCAAATGAGCTTGGTAATCATTTAAAGAAAGAATTCAGCAAAAAAAACTATTTAAAAGTAGACTTCAAAAACACAAAAATTCAAACAAAAGGTAATCCTCAATTTCGCTATCCTTCAGAAGAAATCGTTAAGTACACCATTGAAATGCCATTGTTAAAAGTCAAAAATGCGTGTGATGCCTTCACAGGAATCGAACACCGAGGAACCTGGGCAAGAAATGATATAGAAACAGGTTTCCAAGAATGGATTCAAAAACTAAAAAATCAAATTGCTGTTGGAGAAATAGAGAGTCAACTTTACTCCACGCCTGAAGGTTTTAAAGAATATTGGGTGCAGTTCAAACATAGAAATTACCAAGGAAAATGTCGATAAAACAAAAAAGATGAAGTTTTTAAACAGTCATTATATCTTTCTCTTTGATTTCAACTAAATCATCGACTTTTTTAATAGCTCCATTTGTGATTTTTTGAACTTCTTCTTCAGCTGTTTTAGCCATATCTTCAGATAATCCATCATTTTTAAGATCTTTGATCATGTCGATAGCATCTTTACGATTATTTCTAACTCCTACTTTAGCATGTTCAGCTTCAGCTTTCGCTTTTTTAACTAAATCTCGACGACGCTCCTCGTTTAAAGGAGGTACTGAAATAATTAATTGTTCACCATTATTTTGCGGATTCAAGCCAAGATTTGAGTTGATAATACCTTTCGCAATTTCACTCAACATATTTTTTTCCCAAGGTTGAACTAGAATTGTTCTTGCATCCGAAGTATTAATGTTTGCAACTTGTTGAATAGGTGTCATTGAACCATAATATTCAATCATAACTCCATTTAACATTGCAGGTGAGGCTTTTCCAGCACGAATTTTAGTTAATTCATTTTCAAGATGAATAAGTGTTTTTCCATTTGAGCTTTTAAACTCATCAAAAATCATTTCTAATTCTTCTGTCATAATAGCTACATTAATTTTTCACAATTGTTCCAACTTGTTCTCCCTCGATTATTTTTTTTAAATTTCCTGGAGTATCCATATCAAATACAATAATAGGTAAATCATTTTCTTTGCAAAGTGTAAAAGCGGTTAAATCCATTACATTTAAACCCTTAGCGTATACTTCATCGAAAGTAATTTCTTTGAATTTAGTTGCCATTTTATCTTTTTCTGGATCAGCTGTATAAATCCCATCTACTCTTGTTCCTTTGAGAATCACATCTGCATTCATCTCAATTGCTCTTAATGATGCCGCTGAATCTGTTGTAAAAAAAGGATTTCCTGTACCAGCACCAAAGATTACAACTCTACTTTTTTCCAAATGACGAACTGCTTTTCTTCGAATAAAAGGTTCTGAAATTTCTTTCATTTCAATTGCTGATTGTAGACGTGTATGAACTCCAACAGCTTCAAGCGCGGCCTGCAAAGCCATTGAATTAATCATAGTTGCCAACATACCCATATAATCGCCATGAGTTCTATCCATTCCTCCAGCTTCTGCTTGAACTCCGCGAAAAATATTTCCTCCACCGATTACGATAGCAATCTGAATTCCCATGTCTCGAATTTCTTTTATTTGAAGCGCATAAGAATGAATTCGATTATTATCAATTCCAAATTGTTTGTCTCCCATTAAAGACTCACCACTTAGTTTCAGAAGTATTCTTTTATATTTCATATTATTTGGCAAATATATATAATCGTTTTAATCTCATTGTAATATGCAAAAAAAAAGCTATCGAATTCGATAGCTTTTAAAATATTAACTTAATGAGAATCGCTTGAAGTCTGAGACTGTCAAACCTTTTTCAGTAGAATCTAAAAATTGTTCAATTGTTACTTTATTGTCGCGAACAAATGCTTGACTTAACAATGTGTTCTCTTGGAAGAATTTATTTAAACGTCCCATTGCAATTTTCTCAGCCATTTCAGCAGGTTTACCTTCTTGAATTGCTAATTCTTTTCCAACTTCAATTTCTCTTTCAATTGTTCGTGCATCAACACCATTTTTATCAATAGCAATTGGATTCATTGCAGCGATTTGCATAGCAACTTGACGACCTGCCTCAGCAACTACATCAGAACCACTATTTAAACCAACAAGAGTCGCCAATTGATTACCAGGGTGATTGTAAGCAACAACCTTTGACGCGTTGATTACAGCATAACTTGACAAGTCTAATTTTTCACCGATTACACCAACTTGTTCTGTAATTTTTTCTTCTACAGACAATTTATCATTGTATGCTAAAGCTTTTAACTCTTCTGCTGTTGAAGGTAATTTAACTAAAGCGATATCAACGATAGATTGAACGAAGTTTACATAACCTTCATTTTTTGCTACGAAATCAGTTTCACAATTTAACGTTAAGATAACACCTGTAGTACCATCTTCTGAAGTTTGTGCTAAAACTAATCCTTCTTTAGCCTCATTATCGCCACGTTTTGCAGCAATTTTTTGACCTTTTTTACGAAGAACATCAACTGCAACTTCAAAATCACCATTAGCTTCAACTAATGCGTTTTTGCAGTCCATCATTCCTGCACCTGTCTGTTGGCGCAATTTATTTACATCTGAAGCAGTAATAGCCATGATAAATATATTTAAAAGTTAGTAATAAATTATTCTGCTGGTATATCTTCTGTTGCTGGCGCTTCTGGAGTCTCTTCTACAACTGGTGCATCTTCCACAACTGGTGCTTCCTCAACAACAGATGTAGTTTCTTCAACCGATGCAACTTCAACTACTGCCTCCGCAACAACTTCTTTAGTGGTTTCTTCTTTGGAAGTATCTTCTTTATCTTTTTCTTTCAAATTTTTGCGATCTTCTAAACCTTCTTGGATAGCGTTACAAATTTGGTCTAAGATTAAAGAAATTGATTTAGTTGCATCATCGTTTGCCGGGATAGGGAAGTCAACCAGTTTAGGGTTAGAATTCGTATCTACCATTGCAAAAGTTGGGATATTCAAACGACGAGCTTCAGCAAGTGCGATATGCTCTTTTAAAATATCAACGATGAAAATAGCTGCTGGTTGACGCGTCATGTCAGCAATCGAACCAAATGTTTTTTCTAATTTCTCTCTTTGACGAGTTTTAAATAATTTCTCTCTCTTATTTAATGTTTCCCAAGAACCATCAGACTTCATTTTGTCAATCGTAGCCATTTTACGAATTGATTTACGAGTTGTTTGAAAGTTTGTTAACATACCACCTGTCCAACGTTCTGTTACAAACGGCATGTTCACTTTAGCTACTCTTTCAGAAACGATTTCTTTAGCTTGTTTTTTTGTTGCTACGAAAAGAACTTTTTTACCTGATTTTGCAATTTGTTTCATTGCTGCGCAAGCTTGGTCAAGGTGAACCATTGTTTTATTTAAATCAATGATATGAATTCCTTTTTTCTCTTCGAAAATGTATGGTGCCATTGCTGGATTCCACTTTCTTTTAAGGTGACCAAAATGAACACCTGCTTCTAATAATGTTTCAAAATTTAATTTAGACATAATTTGTTTTTGTTTACTTTCCTATTAATACTAATTGCACAACCAAAGAGGGTAATAGTTCCTATTAAAGTACTCAGTGGTTTGGATGCTAAACTCCCAATAATGATTAACGTTTCGAGAATTGGAATTTTTTACGCGCTTTTGGTTGACCTGGTTTTTTACGCTCTACCATACGAGGGTCACGTGTCATCAATCCTTCAACTTTTAACAAAGGTTTGTTTTCAGCTTCCAACTCAACTAGAGCTCTTGATATACCTAAACGAATTGCTTCTGCTTGGCCGTTGATTCCTCCACCGTTAACATTTACTTTAATATCGTATTGTCCAACTGTGTTTGTAAGAATGAAAGGTTGATTGATTTTTGCTTGTAAAACATCAATTGGAAAAACAGTTGTCATTTCTTTCTTGTTAACCAAGATAGTACCTGTTCCTTTTGATAAATAAACACGAGCAACTGCCGTTTTTCTTCTTCCTAAAGCGTTAATTACGTCCATAATTTTTATTTGAGTGTATCAAGATTTAATAATTCCGGTGTTTGTGCCTCATGTTTATGAGTTGTACCAGTGTATACTTTTAAGTTTCTGTATAATTGTCTACCTAAAGTATTTTTAGGTAACATTCCTTTAACCGCTTTTTCTATTAAACGTTCAGGGTGTTTGCGTAACATTTCTTCAGCTGATGTAAAGCGTTGTCCGCCTGGATAGCCAGAGAAACGAACATATTCTTTATCAACTAATTTTGTTCCAGAGAAAGCAACTTTTTCTGCGTTTATTACAATTACATTGTCTCCGCAATCAGCGTGAGGTGTATAACATGTTTTGTACTTTCCACGGATAATTTTTGCAATCTTACTTGCCATACGTCCAACGGTTTGTCCTTCTGCATCAACGATAAACCACTTTTTGTCTGCAGTTTCTTTGTTGCCTGATAACGTTCTGTAACTTAGTGTATTCACGGTATTTTTTATTTTAATGTAGTGCTTATTACCTAAAATTAGGGGTGCAAAGATACTATTTATGTTTTTATTAACAAATGAAAATGGAAAAAATATGATTTATTTCTTTTTAAAGGAATTTATTGCAGCAATTGTGAAATCACTTAAGACTAATTTTCCACTCATTTCTGCTCGTTCAACCAGTAATATATCCCAATTTTCTGTTCCTTGCCAAAAAACGTTTTTTAACATACGCATCGCTTCCGGATTTGATTTGGAGAGTTGTAAAGCTAAACGACAAATTTCTGCATCCATTTCAGTAGTCGTGTCATAGACTTCCATGTATAATCCTTTGGATTTTGCCCAAGAAGCTGATCGCCATTCTGTTGCATTTATTGCCAATTCACTCATCGCTGACAAGCCAATTTTACGTTCAACTGCTGGCCCTACAACGAAAGGGCCAATTCCAACAGCTAATTCAGAAAGTTTCACAGATGCTGAATCTAGAGCTAAACAGTAATCTACTGCAGATGCTATACCTACTCCACCTCCAACCGCTTTTCCTTGTACGCGCCCAATAATGAATTTTGGACATTTTCTACAGGCGTTAATTACACTTGCAAATCCAGAGAAGAATTTTTTTCCAACTTCCAAATCTGTGATAGAAATTAATTCATCAAAACTCGCTCCTGCACAAAATGTTTTATCTCCATCCGATTGTAAAACTATTACTTTAACGCTTTCATCTTCTCCCAATTGTGTGATTGTTGCAGCGAGTTTTTGTAAAATTTTTCCAGGTAATGAATTACTCATTGGATGTCCAAAAGTAATAGTACCAATTCCTGTAGCTTGATTAATTTCAAAAGCCACACTTCCTTGTTCAATAATTGTTGACATAAAGGTTGATTATTTTAAATTGATACTATCTGTTCCAATTAAAGTACCATCACAATAGATTTTTACTTTATAATTTCCTTTAGGAGTCCCTTCTCCTCTCAAATCGTAATAAATTGTAACGTCAACTGATTGGTTTTGATAGTCAATTTCTTTTTTATCTGAATATGCAACTGTGCCATTTTCAGACTCTAAAATATTTCCACCTCTTGATTGTAATGTTTGACCATCTGGAGCTATAATTTGTAAATACAACGTTTTCTTTCCAGGTGTTGTTAAAGAATTTTCAGAAACAGTAAAACTTGAACGGAATTGAACAACATTTTTCGCTTTTTCAGTTGGCTCAGTTGTTTTATTTAGCTTCATTCTTAATGCTTCCGTATTGATTCCATATGCAGAGAGTTTACTTCCTTTTTTCACAAGATCTGTTTTTTCTTCTGCATCTTTCTTATAAGTATCTCTTTCTTCAATTGTAGTAGTTAATTTAGTTGATGTTACATCTAATTCCGATGTCAATTTAATATTTAGTGTATTTAATGAATCAATTTGCTTGACGTAGCTTTTCATAATTTCACGCAACGTCTCATTTTCTTTATTCATTTTAAACAACTTTGAAGCTGTAAGACGTCCGCTTCTTTTTGCTGCGTCTAATTCGTTCATCAAAGTCATTATTTTCTCTTTTTGCTTATTCAAACTGTCAGCTTGTGTAGCATCTTTAGCAATTAACTTATCGTAAGTTGCCAACATATTTTTGAAATCCTTTTTTATATCGTTAGAAATATTCCCAACATAACCTTGCATCATATCGTTCATTCCTTGCATATCTGACTTTAAAGTCAAGTTTTCATTGGTGCAATTATTTAGCTCCGTTCTTTTAGTTGACCACATGTAAGACATTATTGCTAAACCTCCTAAGAGAAGGAAAATAATGATCATAAAAACTCCATTGGAATTCTTTTTGTTTTCTGTTTCACTCATTTTGTTAGTTTTTGAAGTTCAAAATTAGTTATTTCATTTTTAAGAATACTAATCGAAATTTTGAAATGTAAGGTTTCTTAGAAATCTTGTAATACTTTGAGTGCCAACTGCGGTAAATCGACTATCAGATGAAGCTGGGTAAGGTCCACCATGATTCATTGCATCGTCAACACGAACGCCTGTTGGAATGCCATTTAAAATGATTCTACCAACCTTTAAGGCTAATAAATCAACTACTTCATCAAAATCAGGACTTTTACTGCTATCTCCTACAATTGAACCTGTTAATTGTCCTCCTAATTTTGCTAAACAAGTCTTCAATTCAACGCTGTTTTCATAACTTATAATCAGTGCAAAAGGACCAAATACTTCTTCTTGTAATTGATTGTGTGCTAAAAATTCTTTCACATCAACTTGTAAAATAGCTTGTCTTCCTTGTAAAGGTTTTAACTTTCCTTTTTTTTCAATCCATGAATTTGCCGCTAAACTTTCACGCTCTTTTTTCAGTAGTTCAAAATTATTTTGAATGGATGGGTGAAGCATATAAAATGAAGTATATTCGATTACTTCTTCAATAAGTCTAGTTGTTAATTCATTTCCTTTTTCACTTTTAGGAATGAAAAACAATCCTGGCTTGGTACAAAATTGTCCTGCATCGTTGCAAATCGAACCAGCAAAAAGTGGAGCAAAGTGATTTATTTTTTCTTCATAGCCATTTTCTAAAAAAACTACAGGATTAGCACTTCCCATTTCCGCAAAAACAGGAATAGGCGATTTTCTTTTACTTGCTAAATCCATAATTGCTCTTCCTCCACGAATACTTCCTGTGAAACCTACTGCTTGAATTCGAGCATCAGTAATCAATTGAGTTGCGACCTGAAATCCATCATCTATTAAATGTTGGAAAATCCCTTCTTCTAAATTTAATTTTCTAAGTGCTGAAAGAATACAGTTTGAAACTTCCAAACTAGTTCCGACGTGCATTGGGTGTGCCTTAACAACGACTGAACATCCAGCAGCTAAAGCAGCAACGCTATCACCTCCAATTGTTGAATACGCTAAAGGAAAATTACTTGAGCCCATTACCAAAACTGGACCAATTGCTCGCGGTTTTTTTCTTAAGGAAGGTAAATTTTGACTTGCCGGAGTATAGGTTTCCAGCTGCTTCCAATTGTTCAACAGAAAATCAGAAAAAGAAGTTAATTGAAAAATAGTTCTAGTAAATTCAATTTCAAATCGCGCATTCGACAAGCCACTTTCACTACAATAAAATGCTTCAATTGTTGATTTAGCAGTTTCTAATTCTTGAGTAATTTGAAGCAAAAGTTCGCTCCTTAAAGTTGGACTTGTCTTTGAATAACTAAGAAATGCTTTTTGTGATTTTTCCAAGGCAAGCTCGACCTCCTCGTAAGTGGAAGAACAATACTTTATTGGGTTAAAATCATTGAGTTGAGGATTAAAAGTTTGAAATCCCCTCATTGTTTTAGTTTTCTTCTGAAAGTGAAAATACGTAGCTTTCCATAATCTGATTCGCTAACATTTTTTTGCATGCTTCATCTACTTTTTCTTCAGCAAGTGCTTTTGAATCAGCCTCCACAAACAAACGGATATGTTTACCAATTCTAACTCCATCTATTTCAGCTAAACCTATGTTTTTCATAGAATTAGTAACTGCCTTTCCTTGTGGGTCTAATAATGCGTCGTGTGGCATTACGTCAATTTCAGCTTTGAATTTCATTTTTTTTCTTTGTTTGATAATTTTCAATTAGCGATAAAAACAAGTACAAAAATACGATAATTGGAATAGCCCAAAAGGTTAAAAGTGGAATAATTATCAACGAAATTCCTATTAGGCTGTAACGAAAGTAATTGTCTTTCCAAGTCCAGTTTTTAAACTTCAAAGCAATCATTGGAATATTAGAAACCATTAATATTGAAAACAAGACCGAAATGGCACTCAAGGTATAACAATCAAAAAGCGCGTGAATGAACTTTGGCTGATGACCCCAATTTTGAAGGTTGTAGGCGAAATACAAGGGAAAGAACAAAAAGAAAATAGTATTTAATGGAGTAGGTACACCGATAAATTTATCACTTTGGTTTTCGTCAATATTAAATTTTGCCAGGCGAAACATTGAGAAAAAAGGAATCGCCATCGCCACGAAAGGTAAAAATTTAATACTTGCATCAAAATTATTGGGCACTTCGTAAACCAATGCTTGAAACCAAGCTGCAACTTGGAAGTAGACGAAATAACTTAAATCATTTTGATACACTCTTGCACCATCTTCAGCAGGAATTAAGGAACTGATATCAATTCCTAAAATTATCATTACCAACATCAAAATACCAGGTGCCACGCCAAAGGTTATCATATCAGCCAACGAATCTAATTGCTTACCCATTGGGCCTGCAATATTTAATTTTCGCGCAATAAATCCATCGAAAAAATCGAGCACCGCACCTCCAAGAATGAAAAAAGGAGCAATATCAATTCTTCCTGCTAACGTCAAAATAATGGATACAAAACCACAAAGCATATTTGCGGCAGTAAAAAGATTAGCTAAATTGAACATTTTACGATCAATTGTTTATTAAAAGTGTTAATACTAACTTTGTTTGCTTTAAATTTACAAATCAATGTAAATCAACTTTACAAAGAACACAATTTTTCGTCAAACTCTTAGTTATTGATATAAATAAAAATTCAATGCTTAAACCAATTTGCCTTTCAATCGCTGTTTTATCTTGTTCACTTTTAAATGCGCAGGAGACAACAATAGCTCCTAAATATTCAAATGAGTTTTTGTCTTTAGGTGTTGGCGCTGAATCATTTGGGATGGGAAATGCAGTTATTGCAAGCACCGCTAATGCCAATTCAATTTATTGGAATCCAGCAGGTTTGACGAGTATAAATAAATGGGCTGAAGTTTCATTTATGCATTCTGAATATTTCGCGGGAATTGCTAAATACGACTACCTAGGAATTGCCCATTCTATTGACGATAAAAGTGCGCTTGGTTTTGCTGCAATTCGTTTTGGCGTTGATGACATCACTAACACCACTCAACTTATTGATAACAATGGCGTTATAAATTATGACAATGTTACTTCTTTCACAGCAGGAGATTATGCATTTATGTTGTCATACGCACGAAAATTAAAAGTTCCAGGATTAAGTTTAGGTGGAACGGCAAAAGTAATCTATCGCAAAGTTGGTGATTTTGCAAAATCTTTTGGCTTTGGAATCGATGCAGGATTACAGTATCACTTACCAAAAAATTGGAAATTTGGGTTAATGGCAAGAGATGTTAGTTCAACTTTTAATGCTTGGGTTTTTGAATTAGATGATGCAACAAGAAATGTTTATATCAACACTGGAAATGCCATCCCTCAAAATGGCTTAGAATTAACTTTACCAAGAATTATTCTTGCTGCAGCTGGAAATTTTGATATTGGTTCAAAAGGGTTAAACGCTGGAGGAGAAATCGATTTTGATATTACAACAGATGGAAAAAGAAATGTTTTAATTAGTGCAAATCCTATTTCAATTGACCCTCATGCAGGTTTATTCTTTGGATTTAAAGAATTAGTAAAAGTTAGAATGGGTATTTCAAACGTTCAACAATTCACAAATCTAGACGATTCAAAATACTGGGGCATTCAACCAAACATTGGAATGGGCTTGGCTTTCAAAGGATTTTCATTGGATTATGCCTTCACGCGACTTGGTGCATCTGAAGCAAATTACTACACACATATATTTTCAGTTCGCATAAAATTAGATAAACCTAAAAATGCAGTTAAATGAGAAAGTTTTACACTTTAATTTTTGCTTGTTTTTTTATATCAATTGGACATTCGCAAACTTTTGGTAACGAATGGATTAACTATAACCAGAAGTACTACGCAATAAATGTTGTCCAATCTGGAATTTATAAAGTTGATTATAATACCCTTGCTTCATCTGGTATTCCTTTATCAACTTTTTCTTCTAGTAATATCCAAATTTTTGGACGTCAAAAAGAAATTCCTATTCACATTGAAGATGGAGGAGATAATGTTTTTGGACTTGGAGATTACCTATTATTTTACGGAGAACGCAATGATGGTTGGCTAGACTCAACTTTGTACAATAATCCTGCTGGAATGGGTAATCCAAAATACAGCTTGTATAACGATACAATTCAATATTTTTTTACGTGGAATAATGCTTCCAATAACAAACGATTTATTGTAGAGTCAGATGTTAATTTCAATGGTTTGACAGCTGCTGATTTTGTAGAATTTGAAGCATTTGCTTTCTACAATCAGCAATACAACGAGGGAGAAAAATCTGCTGACGCTTCAAGTTCATTCTTCGTGGAAGGCGAAGGTTGGGGAAGAATACCTCAAAATGGTGCTGTAAATTCATACACTTGGGATTTAAGTACAACTCAATTAACAAATATTTTTCAAGGTTTAAGTGCTCCAGATGTAAAATATAATGCTGTCGTTGTTGGTACTTCAAATGCAGCTTCTCCTTTAAATCAACCCAATCATCATACCAGACATACGATTGGAGCTACAAATTTCGTAATTTATGATACTACATTCAAAGGTTACAAAGCGGTAATTGCAAATAAAAATATTCCAGTTTCCAATTTCCCAAGCACAGGAAATTTAGGTTACAAAGTTCAAATTGTTAACAGTCTAGGTGTAGCTACTGATTTTCAGTCTTTAAATTTTTGGTCTTTTAAATATCCTAGAATTCCTTCATTTTCTAATTTAAACAAGGTAACTTTTAATGTTTATAACTCAAGTCTTCAAAATAAAATTAGGTTGAATATCACAAATATTAATATGCCTAACCCAACAATGTTTGTTTTTGGAGCTGTTCCTAAAAAAATCCCTTTAACCACATCAATAGATGGTTTCGTAGCATTGATTCCAAATAACGTTTCAAATGAATTACAAAAAGTAGTTTTAGAAGACGCTAATACTTTCATAAATGTAACCTCATTAAAACCAGTAAACCAAACTGGAGATTTTACAGACTTTGCGTCAATTCCAAATATTGATGCATCTTTGATATTTGTATACAATCAAAAATTAAAAAATAAAACACTTGAATATGCTGCTTACAGAAGTTCTATAAATGGAGGAAATTATAACGTAATTCTCGCAGATAATGAGGAATTATGTCAACAATATGGTGGTGGAATTCCAAAACATATTAACGGTGTTAGAAGATTTGCTCATAAAATGTATGTGACTTCAACTATTAAACCTGTTGGACTTTTTCTTGTTGGAAAAGGAATCCGTGAAGCAAATATTACCTCAGCTACAAATATTGGTCCTGGATCTCGAACAAATTCAGCTGCTTATGCAAATAACTTAATACCATCATTTGGACAACCTTCATGTGATGCCTGTATAACTTCAAATCTTCCACCAACCGATAAATATACCCCCTTAATTCCAACCGGAAGAATTTCTGTAATTAATGAAGAAGAACTTCAAACATATTTTTCAAAAGTGTTACAATATGAAGAAAAACAAAAGCAAAATGATGTGTATTCAAGTTCAACCAAAGATTGGCAAAAACAATTAATACATTTTGCAGGTGGTACAGATATTTCAGAACAAAACCTCTTTCAAAGTTATCTAACACAAATGGGGCAAATTGCGGAAGGTAATTTTTTTGCAGGAAAAACAAGACTTGTAAAAAAAGAAAACAATAATCCAATAACACCATCTGAATTACAGTCTATAAAAAATAGAATAAGTGAAGGTGTTAGTGTTATGAATTTCTTTGGTCATTTCACTACTTCAGAAAGTGGATTTGATGTAAATTTAGATGAACCACAGTTTTGGAATAATCAAGGAAAATATCCAATCCTAATTGCAAATTCATGCTATAATGGTAATATTTTTCACAATTCAACTTCTAATTCTCAAAATTTTGTTTTAGCTCCTAACGGTGGTGTAATTGCTTATATTGGAACAATTAATTATGGTTTTTCTTCTGCATTAAATTCTTTTTCAAAATCATTTTACAAGCAATTCAGCTTTCATAATTATGGTGGAACAATTGGAGAACATATAAAAAATACGATTGATTCTGTATTAACATCAAATTCTTCCTTAATTACGGAAGCAACTTTTTGCCAAATGACGTTGAATGGTGACCCAATGCTTCGGTTGAATTATCACAACAAACCAGAAATTGAGCTAACTGAATCACGAGTTAATTTTGGACCTGATAATATTTCTTATGCTACTGATTCCATTGAAGTAAAAATCCTTTTAAGAAATCTTGGTAAATCAATAACAGACACATTTAATATTGAAATCAAACGCGATTTTCCCAATTCACTAAACGATTCAGTCTATAACATTAAGGTGTTTGGAATGGACTATGAGAAACTCATTTTGAAGAAAATACCTTTCCAACCAACTATTGGAATTGGATTGAATAAGTTTACTGTCAGTGTAGATATTCCAAATATTGTCGCAGAACAATACGACGAAACGGCAAATAATCGCATTATCAGAAACTTCTTCATTGGTGTTGATGGAATTGAACCTATTCAACCAACTGATTTTGCTGTCGTTCCTACGAATCAAGTAACGGTTTATGCCTCAACGTTGAATCCAATGGCAGCACTTCAAACCTATCGCTTTGAAATAGATACGTTGCCAACTTTTAATTCTAATTTCAAACGTTTCGCTGAAATAAGTGAAATTGGTGGTGTGAAATCCGTAAATCCAAATCAGTGGAAGTTGGCTTCAAATAATCAACTTTCAAATTTAATTCTTGAAGATAGTGTGGTATATTATTGGCGCGTAGCACTTGTTGAACCAACTATAATTTGGAAACAACGTTCTTTTCAATACATTCAAAATAAATCAGGATGGGGTCAAGCAGATTACCATCAATTTACAGCAAATAACTTAAGCGGTTTAACTTTAAATTCTTCAAACGAATTTCGAGAATTTCAACCCAACTATTCTGATATTTCTTGTTTAGCAATTGCCTCAACTCCTGGGTCAAACTTTTACGAAAACGCCTGGTATCTCAATGGAATTCAACAAGACTATAGCATTTGTACTGTAACTCCAAAATTTCAAGTTGCAGTAATTGATCGTTCTACTTTAACAGCTTGGGAAACTCGATTTACCTATTCAAATGGTACGGTTGCCAATCCTAATAACAATTTCGGAAATGCGAATGATAATGGTGGTTGTGAGCAAAGACCAATGAAGTTTTTTACGTTTAACCAAAATAATGCAACGCAATTAGCAGCCTTTAGAAATCTTGTAGAAAACGTTGTTCCTTTTGGAGATTACATTTTGATTTATTCCCCTTTAACAACACGTTATGATTGGTTAAGCACTTTTGACCCTGCTGTTTTTCAAACCTTTGCGAATTTAGGCTCTGATAGCATTGTTCCTGGAAGACCTAACCGACCATTCATCTTTTTAACACGAAAGGGTGATCCGAATTTTGTTGTTGAATTATGTTCTCAGAATAATGAACCAATTTTCTTAGATACACTTATTTCTGGTGTTCTATCTTTTGGAGTAGAAACTAGCCCAGTAATTGGTCCTGTTGCCGATTGGAAATCAGTTTATTGGAATTATAAGAAAATGGAAGCCAATTCGCAAGATAGTACAATGCTTGAAATTCAAGTTTTGAATGCTTTTGGAACTTATCAATTTTCAATCTTTCCTACTCTAAATTCAGGAGATTCATTATTAAATCTTGATAATTTAATTAATGCGGATTTATATCCTAATATCCGTTTGATTACTAGATACAGAGATAGTATAAATCTTACACCAAGTCAATTACAAAATTGGCACGTTGTCTATTCACCTCTTCCTGAAGCAGCAATTGATGGTACTGCAGGAATTACTTGGATTCCAAATATGGACTCAATACAAGAAGGAGATCAAGCGAAATTTGCTATTGATATTCGAAATATTAGTAATGTTCCCATGGATTCTTTATTGGTGAATTATTACATTACCGACGCAAACCAGGTTAAACACACAATTATGTTTCCAAGAAAAGACTCGCTTAGAGTTGGTGAAACATTTCGAGATACAATTTTAATCAAAACTGATGGACTAATTGGAACCAATTGGTTTAATATGGAGGTTAATCCCTACGTTGATGTAAACCTAACTTTATTAGATCAACCAGAATTAACACATATCAATAATGTACTCCAATTTCCATTTAAAATTTTTGGAGAAGATAAAAACCCATTGTTGGATGTAATTGTAAATGGACGCCATATTATGAATAATGATATCGTTGCACCTACAAGTGAAATCGTTATTACCTTGAAAGATGAAAATCCATTCTTAATAATGAATAGCGATGCTGATACTGCTTTATTTGGTATTTACTTAACTGACCCAGATGGCATTCAAAAACGCATTTATTTTACCGATATTTCAGGAAATCAAATTATGACTTATATTCCTGCAAACGCACAAAATAAAAAATTCAAAATAATTTATCCGACCTATTTTGAAAAATCGGGTACCTATACCCTACTTGTTCAAGGAACAGACCGGTCAGGGAATTTATCAGGTGATTTAGAATACAAAATTAGCTTTGAAGTCATTCACGAATCGATGATAAGCCAAATAATGAATTACCCAAATCCATTCTCAACAAGTACACGATTTGTATTTACATTAACTGGCGACGTAATTCCGGACGATATTCAAATTCAAATAATGACTGTAAGTGGAAAAGTGGTTCGTGAAATTAATGAAGCAGAACTTGGTCCAATTCAAATTGGTAGAAACGTAACACAATTCGCTTGGAATGGTAAAGATCAATTTGGAGATCCTTTAGCAAATGGTGTTTATTTGTACCGAGTTAAAACAAGAATCAACGGCAAGGAAATCAAACAACTTGAATCTGGCGCTGATAATTACTTCCATAAAGGATTAGGGAAAATGTATTTAATAAGGTAAAAAAACCTATAAAACCACCTCCATCAATAAAGCAAAATGATCCGAAAGATCTTGATTCTTTTTGCCCCAACTTTTTCTGTATCTTATAATTTTACGTATTGATGCTCGAGACTCTTTGTATTCATTTGCTCTAAAAAAGATAAAATCAATCAATTGGGCTTCTTCTTTTTCTTTTTCACACATATCGTTATTTGTTGGATCGAACGTATTTTGCAATTCGCCAGAAATTGGTCCATCGCTCGCTTTGAAAAAATCAAGCATCAACTGATATAATCTCTTATTTGTTTTTTTTATATTAAAATCACCACATATAAACTGAGGTATTCCACTTTTCGAATGTTTTTCAATCAAACTTCTTATTTGTTTTAATTGCTTAACTTTCACGTCTTCACCACCTGCAGCATTCATATGAGTTCCCAATAATTGAATTATTTTGCCATTAACATTTGCTTCAACCAATAATACCCCTTTTTTGGCAACACAATCTTCTTCTTGACAGTCTGAAAATGCCACACTTTCAATCTCACGAATCGGATAACGACTATAAAAAATAACACCACTATTGAGTCTAAAGATGCTCTTATTGTTATTTGCCGGTCCAATTACATATGGAAATTGTTTTGAAAGTTCTGCTTTCATTCGTTTATTTACTTTCTTGTCAAATAATTCCTGAAAACATACAATATCAATAGAATCTGACAAAATCTTTTCAGTAATGAATTTTACCCTCTTCAAAGGATAATGTTTAATAGCAATATTGAATTGACGAGGCAGCATTTTTATATTCCAACTCAGAATACGAAGCTTGGTATCTTTTGCACTTAAATTCGCAAAAAAAAGAAAAAAAAAGAAAAAAAATATATACTTCATAAACAATTCATTTATAAGATAATTTTATGTTTAATAGTATATCATTTGGTTAGAACACGATTCATAGGAAGTTTATACTTTTGAAAGTTACTTAGTTTATTAATATCAGAAACTAAAATAGTAATATATAAATCAATTACTTCAATAAATAATATTTTGAACTACAAAAACAAAACTTTTTTTTCTTCTGTTAAGATTATTGTCTTAAACATTAATTCATTTAATTTGTCTTAGTAATATGTTTTCAATATTCAAAAAGAAGTCAAAAAAAGAAATGCTACAAGAAGAGCATCGTAAATTGCTTGAAGAAGCGTTTAAAATGAGTACAATTAATAGAACAAAGTCCGATGAGTTGATAGCAAAAGCAGCTGAAATCGAACGTCAAATAGATGAACTTAAAGATTAATTAGTTTTTTACAGTTTCATTAATAGTATCTACTTAAATAAAATAACAAAAGCTTCAAGAAATTGAACCAATTTTAATTGAAAGTGTACACCATTTTTTAAATCATTGAAACATGAAAAAAATAGTGTGTACTTTTACTTTTTTACTCCTTACATTACCTGTAATTTTAGGACAAATTGCTTCACCAAGAAAAATTCAATTGGTAATTTTATTTGACACTTCCAATAGTATGGACGGACTAATCGATCAAGCGAAATCAAGAATTTGGTCGATAGTAAACGAAACATCTAGTTTGCGCCACAATGGTATGGTTCCGACTATTGAAATTGCAATATACGAATATGGTAATTCAAGTATCTCAGCGGAGAAAAATTTCATACGTCAACAATCAGCTTTCACAACAGATTTAGACTTAATCTCAGGAAAATTATTTGGTTTACGTACAAATGGTGGTGAAGAATATTGTGGTTCAGTGATCGAAAAATCAATTTACGACTTGAATTGGTCAAACAATACGCTGGATTTGAAATTGATTTATATCGCCGGAAATGAACCATTCAACCAAGGTCCAATCGACTACAAAAAAGCTTGTGATTTGGCAAGTTCCAAAGGGATTTTTGTAAATACAATCTATTGTGGTGATTACGAACAAGGTATCCGCGAATTTTGGAAAGATGGAGCAGTCTGTTCTCGTGGTGATTATTTCAATATCAATTCAAATGAACGAGTGGTGCAAATCGCGACACCTTACGACACACAAATCAATGAATTGAATTACAAATTAAATGGAACCTATTTGAGTTATGGTCAACAAGGTAGATACAAAAAAGAAATGCAAGCTAATGAAGATCAAAATGCAATGAGTCAAGGAAGTGTTGTTATTGCAGAAAGAGCAATGGTTAAATCTAAAAGCAATTATAACAACTCATCTTGGGATTTAGTCGATGCCTCTAAAAATGATTCAACGATAATTTTTAAATTAAAAGACGAAGAACTACCTGAAGAATTAAAAGGTAAAAGCAAAGAGGAAAAAGAAAAATACCTCGAATCGAAAACAATTGAACGCCAAAAAATTCAAGACGAAATTGGTAAATTAGGTCAAGAAAGAGAAGCTTATATTAAAACTGAAAAAGCAAAAGGAACTGATGCTAAAAAAACAGATGATTTTGGAACAGCAGTTTCTAAAAGTTTAAAAGAAAAAGCGAAAACGATTGGTTATGAGTAGATTAATTCAGAATTTAGAATTCAGAATTAATAAGTACACACTAAATAAACTCAAAATCTACCCGACGATTTTTGCGTTTTCCCTCTTCCGTTTTGTTGCTATCAACTGGTTTTTTTTCGCCTTTATAGTCGGTAATAACACGATCTCGTCTCAAACCATTTGCTTCAAAAAACATGATTATTGCCTCCGTTCTTCGTTTCGATAATTGATCATTGTAAGAATCTGAACCATCGGAATCGGTATGACCTGTGATTTTTATTCTCAAATCAGAATGACTTTTCACCATTTTAATCATTTTCAAAAGATAAGATTTATACTCCTCCTTTAAAATATCCTCTCCATAGTCGAAATAAACAAATTCAAAATTAAATGCTTTTAGTTCTTCCAAGCGTTTAGTTGGTGAAGACAAGCCACTTTCTAAATCGGCATTGAAACGTAAAAACCAAGAATGATTCATCAATGATTCATTCCTTTCATGAAATTCAAACTTCGATTTGAAGAGTATGATTTTACCTGTTGAAGATGGACATTTTTTACTTTCAAAAACACCTTCAAAATAACCACTTTTTTCATCATAGACAAATTTTAGTTGTCGTAAACAAGGATTTGTAACTTTTTCTGTTTGCTTCAGAATACGTTCTTCAGTTAATTCAATTGTACCCGTATTTATTGTTTTACCTGAAATTTTTATAACTGAAAAGTCAGAGGAATTATAGAATTCCTCACGAATTTTCCCGTCAATTAAGCCATTTATTACAGAAATTTTCAGATAAATAGGTTTGCCTTCTTTCCATGTTTTATTGCTTTCTATGAGTATTCCTTGCCACTCACCACTTAACTTAAGTTGTGCGCTTAAAGAAAAATTTATGACTAAGAATAAAAAAGCTATTAATTTCATAATTTATGTATTCGATTTTTTTGGAAAAATGTTCCAATAAAAAGTAAAGATGAACTATTTTCGTTGATTATTGTTTAAAATAAAAAGTACACATGAAATTAATAGCAGCAATGAGCATCGGAATTTTAAGTTTAGCAATGGTTTTGAGTTCTTCAACTACCAATAAAGAATCCATTCACCAATTCAAAGTGGAAGATATTGAAGGTAAAAACTTTGATTTCAGCTCATTAAAGGGTAAAAAAATCATGGTTGTTAATACTGCTTCAAAATGTGGTTTAACACCACAATACGAAAAATTAGAGGCAATTTATAAGAAATATAAAAGCAAAAACTTTGTAATTATTGGTTTTCCAGCAAACGATTTTATGTCGCAAGAACCAGGTTCAGACAAGGAAATAGCAACTTTCTGTCAAAAAAATTATGGTGTAACTTTCCCAATGATGTCTAAAATCTCGGTAAAAGGTGTTGATATGCATCCTGTTTATAAATTCTTGACTCAGAAAAGTTTGAATGGATTAGAGGACAACAAAGTGGAGTGGAATTTCCAAAAATATTTAATTGATGAAAACGGTTATTTGGTAAAAGTTATTTCTCCACGTGTTCAACCGGATGACGCTTCAATAACTGAATGGATTGAGAAGAAATAATTAGTTTATATCTTAATTAAAACGAGTCTTTTTAGTTGAAATATTGTTGATAAGTTAAACTGTTCATCACCTTCAAACGTTCTTAATATCTCCTTTGTTTTTGTATTTTTGTTTGTTCAAAATGATTTGAATTATAACAAAAATAATATGGCTGAAGAAGAAAGAAGAGATAATTATTCTGCGGATAACATACAAGTATTAGAAGGTCTTGAAGCTGTTCGTAAACGCCCTGCGATGTATATTGGTGATACAGGGATCAAGGGTTTACACCACCTTGTATATGAGGTTGTAGACAACTCTATTGATGAAGCACTTGCCGGATATTGTGACACTATTCACGTTTACATAAATGAAGACAATTCTATAACTGTTCGCGATAATGGTCGTGGAATTCCAACTGCAATGCATACCAAAGAAAAAAAGTCTGCATTAGAAGTTGTTATGACTGTATTGCACGCTGGTGGTAAATTCGATAAAGACACTTACAAAGTTTCTGGTGGATTGCACGGTGTTGGTGTTTCTTGTGTAAATGCTCTATCGATTGCATTAAAAGCAACTGTTTACCGTGAAGGAAAAATTTTCCAACAAGAATATTGTATCGGTAAACCGCTATATGATGTTAAAGTAATTGGTGAAACTACTGAAAATGGTACTGAAGTTACTTTCAAACCAGACGGATCAATTTTCGAATTTACAGAGTATAACTTCGACACATTAGCAGCTCGTATGCGTGAATTGGCTTTCTTGAATAAAGGAATCACAATTACACTTACAGATAGTAGAACAGAAGATGAAAACGGTAAATCACCAATGACAACTTACCATTCTGAAGGTGGTTTACGTGAATTTGCTCAATATTTAGATAGAAACCGTGAAGCTTTAATTACTGACGTAATTTACTTTGAAGGAGAAAGAGAAAATATTCCTGTTGAAGTTGCTTTAACTTACAATACATCGTACACTGAAAACATTCAAGCGTATGTAAACAATATTAATACACACGAAGGTGGAACTCATCTTTCTGGTTTCAGAAGAGGTTTGACGAATACATTGAAAAAATACGCGATGGATTCTGGAATTCTTGCAAGAGAGAAAATCGAAATTGATGGTGATGATTTCCGTGAAGGATTAACGGCTGTTGTTTCAGTTAAAGTTCAAGAACCACAATTTGAAGGTCAAACTAAAACAAAATTAGGAAATAGAGAAGTAACTGCTCCAGTTAGCCAAGCAGTTTCCGAAATGCTTTCTGCTTATTTAGAAGAACATCCAGCTGAAGCAAAATTAATCGTTGAAAAAGTAATCTTGGCAGCAAGAGCTCGTCACGCAGCAAGAAAAGCTCGTGAAATGGTTCAACGTAAAAATGTTTTAACTGGTTCAGGTTTGCCTGGAAAATTGGCTGACTGTTCTGAGAAAGACCCTGCTGCTTGCGAGATTTACTTTGTCGAGGGAGATTCTGCGGGTGGAACTGCAAAACAAGGTCGTGATCGTCATTTTCAAGCAATAATGCCTTTGAGAGGTAAAATCTTGAACGTTGAAAAAGCAATGCAACACAAAATCTTTGAAAACGAAGAGATAAAGAATATCTACACAGCTTTAGGTGTAAGAATTGGAACAGAGGAAGATTCGAAAGCATTGAATTTAGAGAAATTAAGATACCACAAAATTATCATTATGTGTGATGCTGATGTTGATGGTTCTCATATCGAAACATTGATTTTAACATTCTTATTCCGTTATATGAAAGTTTTAATTGAAAACGGATATGTTTATATTGCAACTCCACCATTGTATCAAGTAAAGAAAGGAACAAAATCAGAGTATGCTTGGAATGAAGATATGCGTGATAGATTAATTCAAGAATTAAAAGGTGGCGGTAGTGAATCATCAGTAAACGTTCAACGCTACAAAGGTTTGGGGGAAATGAATGCAGAACAATTATGGGAAACAACAATGAATCCAGAAATGAGAACGCTTCGCCAAGTAACAATTGAAAACGCCGCTGAATGTGATCAAATTTTCTCAATGCTTATGGGGGACGATGTTCCTCCAAGAAGAGAATTTATTGAGAAAAATGCAAAATATGCCAAGATTGATGTTTGATTCTTTATTATAAAATAGTAAAATCCCACTCGAAATTTTTCAAGTGGGATTTTTAATTATAGCATCAATTAAAACCAAATTAATATTTCAAAAATGAAACTAATAACATTCTTACTTCTAACAATTGCATTTCTATTTTTTTCGTTTAAACCTCATTCAAGTTTTTACAGGTATTCCAAAACTATTAATGAACATATAAATCCGAAGGATTCTACCTTTTTCAGGTTATCTAAAACTCCATTGGAATTCTCAAAAACGAAAGATTCGATGCAAGTAATTAGGCATTTTGGATACTCTTTAGCTTATAATGAGGAGTGCGAGCAAGCTGCATGGATAGCTTATAGTTTAACAAAAATAGAAACATCTGGGATAATAGAACGTGGCGATAATTTTTCAATTGACCCAAAAGTTCTAACGGGTTCAGCTACAAAAGATGACTATTTAAAAAGTGGATTTGATCGTGGACATTTAGCACCTGCTGCTGATATGAAATGGGCAGAACAAGCAATGGATGAATCCTTTTATTTTAGTAACATGAGTCCACAATTACCTGCATTTAATCGTGGTATTTGGAAAAGATTAGAAGAAAAAATGCGTGATTGGGCGATAATTTATGATTCTATTCTAATAGTTACAGGACCAATTTTGAATTCATCTTTAACTAGGATTGGAACAAATAAAGTTTGTGTGCCGACACATTATTATAAAGTTATTTTAGACTTTAAAAGAGAAAAATCTAAAGCTATAGGATTTATCTTGCCTAACAGCAGTTCTAAGGATGATTTAAGAAATTTTGCAGTTACAGTAGATTCTGTTGAACAACTTACTGGTATAGATTTTTACTTTCAGTTAACTGATTCGTTCGAATCTCAACTTGAGAGTAAAATTTGTTTAGAATGTTGGGAATGGTAATTGGGGCCCATAAAAAAAACCGCCTTTCAGCGGTTTTAAATATATCGAATAAAATATTTTAATTAAGTTGGAAGTTGATAGGTAAACGGCAACGAGTACGAGCTTTTTTACCTTTTGCTTCTCCAGGAGTCCATCCTGGCATACTTCTTACCACACGTTTCGCTTCTCTGTCTAGCTCTTCACTAACACCTTTTTCAACTGCAACATTAGAAATAGAACCATCAGCTTCAACAACAAATGATAAGAAGACCCTTCCCTGCTCATTCATTTCAATAGATGTTTGCGGATATTGGATATTTGAATTAATCCATTTCATCATTGCAGCTGGTCCACCTGGAAAAGTAGCTTCAACGTCTGGGAATTCAATAATTTCCTCCACAACTGTAATAATTTCTTCTTCAGCAATTTCAACAACTGGTGGAACTTCAACGACAGTAACTGGCTCCTCTTCATTGTTTTCTTCAATTATGATTTCTTGGTCAGTAACTGGAGGTGGAACATTTACTTGAGGTGTTTGTGCTGGAGGCGGTGGAGTTTCTTCTTTTTTAACCTCTTGTTGATAAACATTATTAGCCGATTTATCATTTAGTTTACTTAAATCGTCATCTGTATCGATACTTTGAAAAGTAAACGCTGCAAGCGTTAAACCTGCAATATAATTTAAACCAACCATAAAAAGACTTGAGCGCATTCCTTCCGCATCAGCCTCTACACTTTTTTTAACTTCCATTGTTTTTTATTTTAACAACAATTTAACAAGTACCGTACCAAAATTAATGAACTAACTCTTGGTATGAAGAACTATTTAATAATTTTTCAACTTCAGATGCATCAGATATTTTTACTTTTACCATCCAACCTGAGCCGTAAGGGTCAGAATTAACTAATTCTGGATTACCATCCAATTCTTCATTAAACTCTATGATTTCGCCACTTAAAGGCATAAATAAATCAGAAACCGTTTTCACTGCTTCGATAGATCCAAAAACCTCTTCTTGTGAAAGTGTTTCCCCAACTGTTTCTATTTCAATAAAAACAATATCACCTAATTCACTTTGAGCAAATTCTGTAATACCTACAGTTGCAATATCACCCTCAATTTTAACCCACTCGTGGTCTTTTGTGTACTTTAATTCAGATGGAATATTCATTTTAATAATAGTTTTGACAAATGTAATAAAATGAAGTTTGAAAATTTATTTATCACTAAAAATATTGCTATAAATTGTTGATTTATTAAAATCCTTCAATCTTTGTGTATATTTTTCCACTCCAGAATAGAGCCTTCAAACTATTTAGATCGTTTTCAAAAGTAAAACTAAACGTTGCTTTAAAAATTTCTTTATCAAAAGCATCTTTATCCAAGAAAATTTTACCTCCATTTAATCGAAAAATTTTGGTTGGACCTTTCTCGGGGTCATGATAAACCCATGCATTCAAATAATTGTCTTTTACTCTAAAAAACAAACTGCACCTCGAGGATGAATCTTGTATCACACTTCCCTCGATAACAAAATTTCCATATCTTCTAACTTTAATAAAATTAGATGGTTTCCAATCGTAAAGTGTGCTTCTAGATTCAAGAGTATGATATTTTCTAGTTGAATCAATAATTTGATAATATAAATCGGTTGAATCACTGATAATTATACCCTCTGAATTCATCATTTTTTGAATTCGAACAGTACAGTTTTTTAAACATGCGATTTGTTGAGCTTTATTTAAACCAATATTTTCAGCATAAGACCATTTTGAAGTAAATGAAAAATCACCCTTTAAATTGTTAAACCATTCAATTGGAATTTGTGTCTCACTTACAAGAATTTTACTACTAGATTTTAACAAAAAACCAACAGTAAAGATTAAAATAACTACAAGTAATTTTATTTTAAAATAAGATCTAAAAAAGTTCATACTACATCACTGCTTTGAAAAGTAATTACTATTTGCTCCATCCTCAACAATTAATCCATTTATAAAGTCATTTCTAAATTCCAATAAAACCTTTCTATCATATTTTTTATCTTCAAATGTAACATCTGAAGTAGGAGCTAAATGATACTCAAAATTTTCACCTTTATATTTCATTACAAGGTTACCTGCCTCTTCATGGATAAAAATTTCTTTACCGGATTTACTTTTATAAGCTCCTGTGAAATTGTATTTTTTGGATAATTGGATAATTGGGGAATGATTGATTGGAAAATATGAAAGTTTAGAGAAGCTTCTACCCCAATGTACATCAACTTCTGTTGTTCCTGTTCGTATAATTACTATACTATTTTCAGGGTTTATGTAAACAATTTGTCCTCCATAACCCCCTGCGAATAAATCTGACTTATTAAACTTATTTTCAATTGGATATGTATCTAACCAAAAGCAATTTGTATATGAGGTTGACTTACCTTGTATAGTATCTCTTTTTGCAGTTGCTTTTACCCAATATTCCGGAACTATTTGATTTCCATTCCAATTACCATTTTTCAAATAAAGTAAACCAAACTTTGCTAAATCTCTTGGATTTGCTGATATTCCACCAAAATATTTATGAAATCCTTTATCATCTTTTGAGGATAAAGCATTGTACTCCATACCCATCGGTTCCCAAATTTTTTCTTTAAAATAAACATCAAATGTTTTACCGGTTGCCTTTTCAAGACAAATACCTAAAAGTTGAGTGTTAATGGAAGAATACTGAAATTTTGTTCCAGGTTTATATTTTAATTTTGTTTTTTCTGCCCTTTTATTTTGATCCTTAGAATAATAAAACAAACCGATTTTTAATATATCGGTATAATCATTTTCGTTTAACCCAGAAGTCATTTGTAATAGGTTGTTTATCGTCATTTTCTCTTTTCCATTTGTTTTGAAAGAAGGAATAAAATCACTTACTAATTGGTCAACTCCTTTTATATATCCCTCATCAATCGCAATTCCTATCAAGGCAGAAGTGAAAGCTTTACTTACTGAAAAAATGGTTCTCAAACTATCTGATTCAAAACCATTGAAATATTTTTCATATATGATTGTGTCATTTTTAATAATAATAAATGAAAGTGTTCCTTGAGAAATCAAAAAATCTTCAGGGGTATCGTAATTATAAACTTTGTTAACATTATTGGATATAGCCCAAAGCAATTCGTCTGGTAATATACTACGAGTAGTTGACTTTGGAATTTGGTAGGGTGAATTAGACTTTTCAATAATTTCAGTCTTAAAAATCTTGTAATCTGTTACATTTGGAACATTGTATTTAATTGATCTACAACTATACAAAATGACAACAAGAAACAAGCTCTTGAAGAATATAGATTTTTTCATTGGGAAAAAAGCGATTAATTACTAGTTGTTTTTACCTATAAAACTAGTATTTTCAATGAAAACAAAACACATATTTTTTTTATAAAATAAAATATAAAAGTGAGTATTATTTAATTAATGATGATTAAAAATTGTAATTATTTATCAAATAAAAAAAAGATTCAATTATCAAATTATAAATTAAAAACATCAAATAGTGTTGTTCTGCCTTTTACTCCTTATTTTTGAAAAAAAAATAGTATGGCTAACAAGCGAATTTTAAAAAAGAGTCTAAACGAATTAGTTTATGACGTAGTTGACGAATGTTATTTTATTCAAGCGACTGATGCAACTAAAATTGATGCAACAGAAAATTTAATCAATGAAGCTGCAACATTTCAAGACACTACAATCAGAAGAATAAAAACAGCAAGAGGAAAAGCTGAGTTTCGTGCTATCGTTGCTGATGTTGAAGAAAAAGCAGATCATTTCGTTGATGCTTTAAATGGTTTAAATGGCTAATTCAATAGTATGTTAAAATTCGATTGGAAAAATATGCTCGCCGCTTTTGGCTTGTTTCTCTTTATTATGATTTTAATTCTAACTGGAGGTAAATCACTATTTTGGAATGCAATTGCCTTGGGTGGTTTGATGATTTTCTTTTGGATTTTTGAAGTCATTTCCATTTACGTAACCGCACTATTTCCTTTAATTCTAGCTGTACCTCTTGGACTTTTGGAAACAAGTGATTTAGCTGCTGCTTACGGAAATGGAAATGTTTATTTATTTTTTGGAGGATTTGTTTTAGCTCTTGGATTAGAAAAATGGAAAGTTCACGAACAAATCGCTAGAAGAATAGTTGCCATAGTTGGTGACAGTAAACCTAGAATACTACTCGGTTTTTTAATGAGTACTGGTTTGCTAAGTATGTGGATTTCTAATACTGCAACTGCTTTAATGATGTTACCAATGGCAATAGCAATCATCAATGCCATGCCAATTGCGCATCAAAAATCAAAATTTTCTGTTTTTTTACTTTTATCCATCGCTTACGCAGCAAGTATCGGAGGGATGGCAACTTTAGTTGGTTCACCACCTAATACACAAATGGCGAGTATTTTAGAACAAAACTTTAATATTCACATCTCATTTTGGGATTGGATGAAAGTTGGAATTCCACTTAGTATTACTTTGTTACTAGTAGTTTTTGTTGTCTTTTATATTATGCTTGGAAGAGAACGTAATGATGTCCACGATTTTAAACTAGAAAAACAACCATGGACGAACGAGCAATACCGAGCAATGTCAATTTTTGGTTTAGTTGTAATATTATGGTCATTTAAGGATTTAATTGTCAATTGGAGTGGGTTTTCTTATCGCGATGAAAGTGCTGCCATTTTGGGTGCGATTTTATTATTTATCGTTCCTGGTAAATCTGAGAAAAAACCATTATTAGATTGGAAAGACACTGAAAAACTTCCTTGGGGTATTCTTTTATTATTTGGAGGTGGTTTAGCTTTAGCAGCGATGTTAGAAAAAAATGGAGTTGTAATGGAAATGACTGAGGTTTTCAGTAATTACAAAGATGTATCTTTCATAACAATTCTCTTTATTGTCGTAACCATTGCAATTTTTGCTACTGAAATTATGTCAAACCTGGCATTGGTGACAATTTTTGTTCCTATTGTAGCTGCTTTTGCTCTAGAATCAGGCTTTCCGATTTTACAGTTATGTTTACCTCTTACATTAGCAGCAAGTTGTGCTTTTATGTTACCTATTGGCACACCACCAAACGCCATCGTTTTTTCTTCGGGTTTGATTAAAATTCATCAAATGGCAAAAATTGGATTTATTTTAAATGTTGTTTCTACACTTCTTGTTGTACTTTTTAGCTATTTTTTCATATAGCAATTACCAGTTTTCGTAGTCTTTACTTTGGTATTAAGTCCAAAACATTAAAATTTATGTCGATTATTTAATTTTTAAATTCATTTTTTAAATTTTAATTCCTATTTTCGGAATACTAAAAATTTAAACTATGATTCAAGCACAGCGTTTATTCGATATCCCCTATCATCAATTAAAAAATTACCCAAATTCCACCATGTTTGTCACAAAAACTAATGGCGTATGGAACGGGATGAAAACTGCAGATTTTGTAGAAAAAGTAAATCTTCTATCACGAGGTTTGATTTCTTTAGGAATTAATGCAGGTGATCGTGTGGCTGTATCAAGTAACAATCGTGTAGAATGGAATCTATTTGATATTGCAGTTCAACAAGCTGGAGCCGTATTAGTTCCTTTATATCCTAATATCTCCGAAAACGATTATCGCTTTATTTTAAATGATGCAGAAGTAAAAATCTGTGTAGTTGGAAATGAAGAATTAGCAAATAAAATGAAAAATGTTCAGGGTGATGTTCCAAGTTTACAACACCTAATGACTTTTGATGAAGTGAATGGTTTTACAAATTGGTCTGCAATCGATAAAGCTGCAGAAAGCACTGATGAATCAGTTGTTAAAGATCGAATGGCTGCCGTTAAATATGAGGATTTAGTAACAATCATTTACACATCTGGAACAACAGGTCAACCAAAAGGAGTTATGCTTTCTCACCGAAATATTCTTTCTAACGTGGAAGCATGTCTAGATCCAATTCCTGCAGATAATTCATCAAAAGTATTAACGTTTTTACCTGTTTGTCACATTTACGAACGCATGTTGCACTATTTGTACATGTACATTGGTTGCTCAGTTTATTTTGCAGAATCAATGGATACAATTGGTGACAATATACGCGAAGTTCAACCAGATGTTTTTACTGCAGTTCCTCGTTTAATTGAAAAAGTTTTTGATAAAATTATGGCAAAAGGCGATGATTTGACAGGAATAAAACGAAAATTATTCTTCTGGGCAGTTGATTTAGCTGAAGAATTTGATGTGGTTGGGAAATCGAGTTGGTATCATTTCAAACTTAAAATTGCTCGTAAATTAATTTTCTCTAAATGGCAAGAAGCACTTGGAGGAAAAGTTCGTGCAATTGCTTCAGGTAGTGCTGCCCTTCAACCACGCCTAGCACGCATCTTTTTAGCTGCTGACATTCCAATTTTAGAAGGTTATGGATTGACAGAAACTTCACCAGTTGTTTCCGTAAACTCATTTGATAAAGGAATTCGTATCGGAACTGTAGGTGCTTTGATTGATGGAGTTCAAGTGAAAATTGCAGAAGATGGAGAAATCCTTGTCAAAGGGCCAAATGTCATGATGGGTTATTACAAAAATCCAGACGCGACTGCTGAAGTTATTGACAGTGAAGGCTGGTTCCATACAGGTGATATTGGTATTTTCCAAGAAGGTAAATTCTTAAAAATTACGGATCGTAAAAAAGAAATCTTCAAAACTTCAGGAGGTAAATACATCGCACCACAAGGAATGGAAAATAAATTCAAAGAATCTCGTTTCATTGAACAAATAATGGTGATTGGAGAAGGAGAAAAATTCCCTGCTGCCCTAATAGTTCCAAGTTTTGCATTTGTAAAAGAATGGGCAACAAGAAAAGAATTAAATTTCGAAAAACTATCCAATGAAGAGATAGCAGCTCATCCAAAACTACATGAACGAATCAACCAAGAAGTTAGTGCTTTAAATAAAGAATATGGAAATTGGGAACAAATTAAAAAGTTCGTACTACTTCCAAAAGAATTTTCAATTGATGGAGACGAATTAACACCAACTTTAAAACTTAAACGCAAGAAAATTTTGGCGAAATATCAAAAAGAATACAAATCAATTTATTGCGAATAATTATTAAAAAACATAAATAAAAAAAAAGCTCATTTATAGTAAAATGGGCTTTTTTAGTTTATGGAAATAAGTTTAAACAAATTCTAATTTTAAGTCAATTCGACTAAAAATCTTATTAAATTATTAAATTTGCACCAAAATTATTTTAAATGGCATATTTATTTACCTCTGAGTCCGTTTCTGAAGGACATCCAGACAAAGTTTCTGACCAAATCTCAGATGCTTTAATAGACAATTTCATGGCCTTTGATCCTGAATCAAAAGTAGCATGTGAAACGTTGGTTACTACAGGATTAGTTGTTTTGGCTGGAGAAATCAAGACTAGTACTTATTTGGATGTTCAATCAATTGCTCGAGAAACAATTAAGAAAATTGGTTATACAAAATCTGAATACATGTTTGATTCAAATTCTTGTGGTATCATCTCTGCATTACATGACCAATCTGAAGATATTAATCAAGGAGTTGATCGTGCAGTTGCTAACAACGACTTTGAATCAAAAGCAAATGCACAAGGAGCTGGTGACCAAGGAATGATGTTTGGGTACGCTACGAAAGAAACAGAAAATTATATGCCATTGGCATTGGATTTAGCTCACAAGATTCTACAAGAGCTTTCACATATTCGTAACAATGATGCTAGTTTGATTCCTTATTTACGTCCAGATGCTAAGTCACAAGTGACAATTGAATATTCTGATGACAATGTACCTCAACGAATTGATACAATAGTAGTTTCTACACAACATGATGATTTTGCAGAAGTTACTGAAATGTTAGCTAAAATTAAAAAAGACATCATCGAAATCGTAATTCCTCGCGTCAAATCAAAATTGAAGCCAGAAATACAAGCACTCTTCAATGAAAATATAACTTACCATATCAATCCAACAGGTAAATTTGTAATTGGTGGTCCTCACGGAGATACAGGTTTAACAGGTCGTAAAATTATCGTTGATACCTATGGTGGAAAAGGTGCTCACGGTGGTGGTGCATTTTCTGGAAAAGACCCAAGTAAGGTTGACCGTTCAGCTGCTTATGCAACTCGTCATATTGCTAAAAACTTGGTAGCTGCTGGATTGTGTGATGAAGTTTTAGTCCAAGTTTCTTATGCTATTGGTGTTGCAAAACCTTGTGGCTTGTTTGTAAATACATATGGAACAGCAAAAGTTGGTATGTCAGATGGTGAAATTGCCCGTAAAGTTGAAGCGATTTTCGATATGCGTCCATATGCAATTGAACAAAGATTAAAATTGCGTAATCCAATGTATTCAGAAACTGCTGCTTATGGTCATATGGGACGTAAAAACGAAGTTGTTATTAAAACTTTTAAAAGTCCAGATGGAAAATCTATTTCAAAAGAAGTTGAGTTATTCACATGGGAGAAATTAGATTTCGTTGATACAGTTAGAGCTGCATTTAATATTTAACAACCAACTAAAAATATCAAAAATTCCAATTCTCATATATTAGAGAGTTGGAATTTTTTAT
>CAMAZP010000002.1 GCA_945863605.1 Chitinophaga pinensis | reverse complement strand
ATGTACATCTATGCCACATCCAACCTCGATTACCTGCTGATAAACAATTTCTTTCTTCATAAATAATGTTTTGAAAACGCAATTTACGGGTTTTGCAGGTAAAATTCATCGGTGTTTGCGGTCAAATCCGCTCATGGGTATTTCATATGTATAAAATTTGTTTTTTTCGGTCATATGGAATCGCAAAAGAGATTTATTCATCAGTGTTCTTTATGGAAAATCTCTTTATGCTTATTTCATAAGTTCAAAATTATTTCACATTTGTAATTCTAAAACTACTCAAAATTCTGTCAAAATCTGTTTTCCAAATAGATGTTTCTGAGACGCGATAGGATAGTGTTAAAGAATGCATGCGGTCGTTATTTTGGAAAATGTAATAGTTCACTAAAACGATTGGATTTGTACCTAATTGTCTTTTGTAAGAAACATGAATACAAGGCAACCCATTTACCTTTTTAACTTTAAGTGGATACCATTCAATTAAAGTGTGGCCAATAGACGTTAAGTCACTTCTTGTTTTCTGCTTGAAAGTTTGATTTAATTCAGAGATTTCGGAGGTTGTTACAGTTGAAATATTGAAACTCAATGCTTGAAAATCACCATACGAACCAATTTGTGTTTCAAGAATTACACGTCCATATTTTTGGAAAGATGAATTTGTAGTTGTATTCAATCCTTTTTGCTGAAAAACAAGTTGCGGTGCGTCAATTTCTAATCGGTTGTAATAAGAATTCACAATTTCTTGATAGGTTCCCGATTGTACTTCCATATTTGGTGGCATGTCTATAAATCCAACGTTTCGAATATAAATTCGTTCCCAACCTGTCAATAGCGTTTGAGCAGCTTGAGATTGAGAAAAAGCAGTTCCAGAAAAGGAAATTAGTAGTGTAAATAAAAGTGTTTTCATATTTTTTAATTTAGTTCTTTTCATCTTTATTTGACATTGCAACCGCTCCACCTACTAAAGCAATTGCACCGCCGATAACAAGAAAAATTAGTTTGTTTCTGAAGAAGTTTTTTACTGTATTCGACGCAACAGATTTCTGCCCTTCCTCGTGAGCAATTCTCCGCCATTCTGCTTGTTGTTCAGCAGATGGTGGTTCAGTATTTTGAGCATTTAATTGAATTGAGAGAACTAAAGAAGTAAAAAGTAAATAAATTGTTTTCATAATGTTTTGTTTTTTCTATTAATAAGGGAAATTGAAAAAGGTAACCAAGTCCAATCATTTTTTATTCAATGTTCTAATTAAAATCGACCATATTTTAGATGATACGAAATACAGAATTCTTGATATGACTGAGATTTCTGGATCATATCTTTCAGTCCTCGATAATAATTAATTCTTTTTTCTTCTGCTGCCACTCGGTTTCGTGATGAATCTAATTGTCCCATATTCACAATCGGATGTAAAACACCAAATACACTCAGTAATGTTAATATTACTCCCCACCATTGTGGTGATTCAAACCCAAACATTCCAAATAAACCAATTGCCAATGCAATTACGCCGAATAGCAAAATGGTGGTAAGTTTATCATGTGAATTCTTAACTGCATTTTCATCAATTAAAGCTGCGTCTGGATTTCTTCTAATTTGAAGTTTAAATTGATTAAATTCTTCCTCCGAAATAGAAGTTGGAGGATTAAACGTGTAACTTTCAACTGTTTTCGTGTAAGTAAATCGTGCCATAATTTAAGTTTTTTTAATGTTATACTTCTTTATAGCTAGTAACTAAAAAGGTAACCGGTAAACACAAAAAAAATACTATTTTTGATTGCATAATTAATTTTCAATGGGCAAAACCTTCTTGTTTTTATTTTTTTTATTCTCGATTTCTAACTTTTTTGGACAGAATCAAAAGCCTCCAGTATTTGTAACTAAAGTTTATGAAGATCTATACCGTAATCTTTATATTACCAAAAAAGTTGAAAAACCAGAATTGGTTTACATTACTGATGACAATTCTAAAATTATTGAATATAAACCCAGTCAAAACGGCAGTAAAAGCAAATTGATTGTAGGTTCAGAATTTGTTAAAGTATTAAGAACTTTCGATGCAGATTCTATGAATGCACTCGCTTTTGTTATGGGTCATGAAATGGCTCATATTTTTTTAGAGCAAAGTGATAATATCGAAAGGATAGGTGGAGGTTATGCTGATAAAACCTTAAAAAAAGAATTGAAGCAACTTAAAGATTCACTGTACTCCAATCTTTTTGAAAGACAAGCAGATGAATATGCTATCTTCTACTCTCAATTAGGTGGCTATAAAACTACACATATAGCAGATAAAGTATTAGATAAAGTATATGAGTACTTTAAGTTAGATCACAAATTAAATGGTTATCCAGAATTAAAAGAACGCAAATTTATTGCGTCTTCATCTGCTCTAAAAATGAAACTCTTGCTAGAACGGTTTGAATTAGCCAATTTGTGCTTAATGACTAAGAACTATAATGTGGCTGTAAATATGTTTGAAGCCATATTAAAAGAGGGGTTCAAGAGTTCTGAAATATATAATAATCTTGGAATTTGTTTAATGTTGAAAGTCATCCAAAGTGATACTATTTATCAAAACTATGAATGGCCACTATTTTTAGATTCAAAATCAAAATTAAGTTCGAATTCTCAAAGAGATGTATTTGGAATAGATGTTAAAGAAACGTTGAATAATGCAATTGGTTATCTTAAATTGGCATCTGACGATAAAGAATATAAATTAGCTAACTTAAATCTTTCCATTGCTCATTTATTAATGGAGATATCCAAGGAGGATACTGAAGTCGATCACATAAGTGAATGTAATTATTTTCTTAACAAAGTATCAAATAAATTATCGCAAGCAAATACGTTGAAAGGGATATTAGCTCACTACACAGGCGATTTTGATCAGGCTAAACAAATTTTACAGAATGATTCAGAAAAAAATGCCATTTCAAAAAGAAATTATATTTTGTTGTTTGGTAAAAAACAAAATTTTTCAATTTCAGAGAATCCATTAAATTGTATGCTGAAGTCTGAAACTAATTTGGCTGAATTATTCTTTGATACTAAAGGAATTGTAAGAGACTCGTCAAACTATGGTTCAAAACCTCTATTACCTTCCTTTTCTAATATTTCAGTGGATAGTAAAATTACCAATACAATGACATGTTCAAGAATTTTTGATAAGAGTCAAAATACTAAAGTCTATTTCGCTAAACAGAATGACAATTGTGAGAACATTACAGAAAATCTATTAAAAGACTATTCTGAACTTATATTTGAATCTAATTTGTATAAATTTTACATATTTACAGATTGGATCATCCGAATTGATGATAAAGGAATTAGAACTGTTTATAAAACCCGTTAATTATGAAAATTAAAATTACAGCTATTTTATTGTTTGGATTTCAATCCGTTTTTGGACAAGGAATAAAATTCGATAAGGAAAAATACGAAAATATTCCTGTTTATGAACCTCAGAAGTCACAAGGATTTGCAAATGCTACCTTACCTTCAAAAATTTCATACAGAGATTATTGTCCTCCAGTATTAAGTCAAGGTCAACTTTCAAATCAAACTTGGATAGGTCGAGAAATTAATTCAAATTTTTAGTGCCTTTATGTGTAAAAAGCTTTCTTTCTTAATATTCTTAATACTTGGGAGTAATTCTTACTCTCAAGTATCTTTTTATATACGCCCGTCTGTAAATATAAAAACTAAACAGGGAAACATTTTTGGATCCTGGAGAACATCTCCAATCTATTCAACTATGACAAATAAATATTTTTCGATTAGTAATGATAAGATTTTTTTTGATAATGGGATTGATTTGGGTATTCATTTAGGTTTAAAAATCCGAGAAAACCATTTTTTGGAACTAGGTTTTTCTGGAGATCATGCAGGAATTAAAACTCAGGCAAGTAAGCATGACTGGTCAATTGATCCTTATACAACAGATCCAAGTCTTCAAATCGTTAGGCGTGGTGGAAATCATAATCAAGTCTCAATCTTAGGGCCATTTAATAGATTTTCATTTAATTACAACAACTTATTTTGGAAGAATAATTCAAAGACCATTCAAGCAAGAGGGATAATTGGTTTTGGCACATTAAATAGTCCGAATGTAAACCGAAAATCCGGAACTTACTTAACCGATGAAATTCCCGTTTTTACCTTAGGCGAGTTAGATTCAAACATATACAATTCTCAATATGTAATAACATCTACACGTGCATGGAGAAACTCTTTGTACCTTAACGCTGGTTTAGGTTTTGACTTTTACACGAAAAAAAAGCATAAGTATTTATTTTCTTTCGACCTTTTTTATTTGCAAGGAACAAGAAACATTCAGGTTGACCATCACAGAATAAAAATAGATGACAATGGCGCGGACGTCAATTTTTTGTACACTTTTTCAAGCCGGGGATCTGGTGTTTACTTTACGTTTTCACGAAGATTGCAAGTTTACCCTTGGAAGTGCAGTAAAAAATAAAATTTAATTGTTTCTATTCAATCAAATTGAAGATTAACTATTTTTTCAACCTACAATCAAAATTTAGTATGCTAATCTCAATGATAACAGGGAAGTAATGATAAAGTTATAGAACGATAACATCTGTCACAAAAACTCTTGATAGAAACCAGAATCGAATTCAATTGATTTGCTTTTGCTTCCATGCCCAAAGAGGAGTCTTATCCCCATACGCGTTTCATACATTCTCAGTCCCTTTTGTTGCCCTAGGGCTCCAATCTGCATACCATGTTTTTCAATCTTTGTCAGTGGTGTCTTCGCCTCCATCGGGAGCGTTTTGGTGGGTAGTTTCCCGCCAAAACATCCAAAAAAATAGTACCTGTTCTAAAACAAAAAATAGTATAAACCCCTAAATATTATAGTACTTATACTATTTTTTTACAATCTCAAAACCACACAAAATCATCCAAATTCTATACCCAATAAGCCTTACATCATTTTTAGTATTTTCATTTATACCATTTTGGCCATTTCTTTCAAAAAATGCATTTGATTTTTAAAGGTAATTTAGTGTTCGAACTTCAAAACTTTCGCATATAACACGCTTTAAAGTTGGATTGGCGAAAGTTCGTTGCAAATAAAAATAAGTTATGCCCAACTTTAAAACGACAACAATATGCTACTATTTGACACAGACAAAATTGAAAACACTGAAATAGACATTTATTTCAAATACGACTATCTCGACACTAATGAATTAACTGAACTTTTAGGTAGACTTGATAGACTTTACAAGAGTTTGCTTGATAATTCATATCCTGTTTATTTTTATGAAAAATATGAACAACCATTTAGAAATTTTTTAGAAATAGAAAGTATAAATACAGGACAATCCATTAGAATTAGATTTAGAGAAGGTTGGAAACCAGAATTTCGTGTCAGAAAAAAAGAACTTGAAATAAGCATACCAGTTAAACTTGGAATACCTGCAATGGTGCTTTACTATTTACTGACAGGTGCTCAAAAAATGAGTAATATGCGAAATGACTATCTAGACGGACAATTGAAGGAATTAGAAATAAAACTTAAACAGATGGAACTCTATGAAAAAATTGAAGATAGAGAAAGATACCGAAGACCATTTCCAAACAGACCATATCAAAGACAGGCTGATGAAACGATAAATTTTATTATAAATATTCAATACATTAACCACATAGAAATAAACGGAACAATTATTAAGAACGAACAATAAAAGCTTGGCATAAAACGGGTTTTGCGTCGGGCGGGGTGATGTGCAAATTTGGAGCTTTGTGCTTCTATTCAAGTTCTTTGCCGGTTGACAGTTTTGTGCTCCGAAACCCAAAACTGCTTCAAGCGCCAAAGCGGTAACAGCCACTTAAGAAACACAAACTAAACTTTAACCGGCTAAAAAAAGAATTTATGACTAAAAAAAATGAAAATTACTGGAATACTTACCAAATGGTTAATGATTGGACGAAATTTTCAGACTCTAAGGCAGGTATTTTAGTAACTGGATATGGTGTAATTCTTACGATCATTTATTCGAATGCAAAAGAAGTTTATAGTGGAATATCTTCCTCATGCACAGTTCTCATGCTTTCCTCCATATGTATACTATTATCAATTATTTCCATTTACTATGCTTTTCAATGTCTGAATCCTAGGCTAAAAAATAATAATCCTAAATCAGTTTTATATTTCGGACATATTGCAAAAAACAAAAACTATAATGCCTATTTTAAGCATTCTGAAGATGTTTTTAATGATGAAAATAACACTTCTGAACAATTAGCAGAACAAGTATATGTCAATTCGACTATCGCTTGGAAAAAATTTAGAAATGTAAGTTTATCAATAAGGTTCTTTTTTGCCTCGATTTTATTTTTAATAGCAATTCTAATTATCAATTTTTTTAAGTTATGAATATACAAGATGGTCAAATTCCAGACTATTTGCTTTCAGTAATTAAAGAACAAATAGTAATATATAACCAAGGTCGCTCTATTACCCAATACAATGAGATTCCTGATACAACCCAAATTCCAATAGCGAATCAGACTTTGTGGTTTAAAATTCCTGATGTAATTTGTGTGTTTGTTGATATGTTGGGTTCTACAAAATTAAGTGCTGCAAAACAAGATAAAGGGACAGCTGGTGCTTATCAATTATTTACAAATACGGCAGTCAGGATTTTTCATGAAATGGAGGCTCCATATATTGACGTTCGTGGCGATGGAGTTTTTGCATTATTCAATTCCAATCAAATTTATAGAGCCTTTGTAAGTGCTGTGAGTTTTAAAACATTTGCCGATTTAGAATTTGTACCGCGTATTGAACAATTAACAACAGTTAAAGTTGGCTGTCATATTGGTATTGATCAGAAAACTGTATTAGTCAGGAAAATAGGCTTAAAACGAAAAAATGGACGCAGTGATCGACAAAATGAAGTTTGGGCTGGCAAACCTGTTAATATGGCAGCAAAACTTGCATCTTTAAGTGCCCATAATCAATTGTTTGTATCGGATAGATATTACGAAAAACTAAAGGATGATAAAGTTAGATATAGTTGTGGTTGCCCTAATAATAACATGGAATTATTGTGGAAAGAATGTGATGTTCGAGAAAATAAACTTTTTGATTTTGATAAAGCATATTACATAGAGAGTAATTGGTGTAAAACACATGGTAGAGACTTCTTTGAAAGTTTAATAGAACTCGATAAATAAAAAACGGCTTGTACAAAGCTATATGTAAAAAGGGATTCATTGGTAATTCAAGCATTCTACCCCGCTCATACTTTGTTGTATTTTGACAAGAAAGTAGCACGTAATCCCTTTCTGCACATAGCCTCGACCGTCAAAATATCACCTTAAATAAATAACAATGAATCAAAGAGACCTAAAAGATTATATCGTTAAACTAAACGATAGAAACATTCAAAGACAGCGTGAGTCTGGATTTACACTCTATGCAATATTGGGAGCAATGGTGTATTGTGTATTCTATCTTTTAGACTACATAGACATTGCATCTTCTATCTACAATCAGATAAAATATCTTAATCTAGCTGTTTTTGTATCCAATGCAATTTTCATTTTATCCCTCTATTACTTTTCCTATGGAACAGCTACTAGACGATATACCTTAACCAAGATTTTTCCATATAAAAGACCGCTTAACATTGAAATAAGCGACTTTCCATTTTTTATTTCGTATTTGACAATATGCTTTTTCAACTTCTCTTTACTGAGATACAGTGAAAATTTTTCACATAAATTATTTCTAATAATCTTCGGGGCTTTGACATTACTAAATATTATATCGCCTTTCGTAATTAATCTTTATAGTTTATATAAACGTATTCAGAAAAAGAAAAAAGGTCAGACAATTGAAGAATTTGATTTCACTTTTTTCAACAAAAGAGTTATACGATTATTCTCAATATTTTTTCTAATATACGCGACTATCCTATCTATATACTTGTTAACTGTTTTATATAAAATTCACTTTGAATTGGAGTCAAAACTTTTTGCAAGTATAACAAAGTATCTATTAATTTATTTCGCATTGATTTATCTACTTAAAAAAGCAATAGATATTAAAAGTAAAGAACACGACAATAATCAACTTGAAGATTTTGAGAAGGAAATATTTTTTGAGAATATATCTAACGAAGACATCGTCAAAAGATTCGAGAAAAATTTTGACGGTATCCCTTTTTCAAAGTGGATTTCAGATAAACAAATTGAAATAATAAACTTCTTTGATCACAAACGTAAAGCATTTTTCGCACAAGATCTTTTACTATCTGAAGTTGATGAAATTGATAAAAACACAGCACCCTATGAATTTTCTGGTCGTCTAGAGAATATTATAAATACACAATTAGATATATTAAATGTGACCAGGGATTTTGTTGAAAGAATTTCAACTGCTTTTAACAACTTAAAAAAATTCTCATCTTTAAATGAGGATGAGGTTGACAAATTGAATTATGTTCAGAGTTACTTAAATCATTTGATTACCTCTTTCAACAATCAATACATTAATTTATCAAGTCAAATAGAAATAAGACAATACAAAAGATGAAAAAAACAATAATTCTTTAATCATTTTATCATCAAACTAATGACTCGTTTATCTTTTTCATGCATCCATCAACCTTTATTCTAAAAAAAACAATGAAACCAAACATTTTTGACATTTCAACGAAAGAACTTAGCCAAGACGCATTTTTAACTTGGTTAATTTTATGGGCAGACAAAGAAGCAACTCAATATGATAATGAACTCCATAAATGCGGAATTAACTTTGTTAAAGAATTAATATTAAAAGAAATCCCTTCATTTAGCGATGAAATTATCAGTGTTCGTGCTGGTAGACAATGGGAAAATATAGATGTTTGGGCCGAAGTTAATGACAAATATTTGATAATCATTGAAGATAAGACATATTCAGGTCAACACTCAGGACAATTAATGAGATACAAATCTACTGCTGAAAAATGGTGTAATAATCAAAATCCAAAATATTTACCTCCTGTTTGTATTTATTTGAAGACTGGAAACGAAAGTCAACAAAGTCTTAACAAAGTGACGGAAGAGGGATTTAAAATATACAATCGACAAGAATTTATAGATCTATTGAATAATCATAATTTGAAAAACGATATTTACAATGATTTCAAACAACGTATAGTTAGAATAGAAAAAGTCAATAATGAATGGGAAAATAAAGAAATTAAAATTTGGAATGGGAACGATTGGCAAGGGTTCTTTCAATTTCTGGAGAAAGAAATAAACTTGATGGGCTGGAATTATGTAAATAACCCGAACGGCGGATTTTGGAATGCAGTTATAAACTGGAATTATTGGGGCATTTACCCAGCGTACTTGCAGATAGAGGAGTTTAAACTCTGTTTTAAAGTTTCAACTGACCCAGAAGAAGTTGATATACCCGAAAATGTAAGTCGTGGTGAAATTAGGAATAAGATCAGTGACTTAATATTAAATTGTGCGATTAAAAAAGGAATTACTACAATAAGAAAACCATATAGATTCGGGAATGGCAAGTATATGAAAGTAGCAGTAGTTGACCGTGAAAATTGGCTAGGTAACAAAAATGAAAAAGTGGACAAGAAAAAAGTAGTGGAACAACTTTTGTTTTATAAAAACTTTCTACTTGAAATTATAAATTAGACGCTAATCTTTAAATAGGTGCTTTGATCAATAACTAGTAACCAGGTTAATTGAACACCCTACTTCAAATTAACTTCTGTTAAATAATGACAATTAAGTTATATTATACATTAATCAAAAAAATTATACACTTCCCCTCAATTTGATAGTAATTATACTATTATTTCAATATCTAAAAATCACACAAAATCATCTCAATCATTTACCCAATAAGACTTACACCATTTTTATTGTTTTCATTTATATCATTTTGGCTATTTCTTATAAAATAAGCATATGCTTTTTATTATTATTTTAGTGTTTAAAAGACAAAACTATCGCTGATCCTACGCATTATGGTTAGATAGGCGAAGGTTTGTAGTGCATGTAAATAAGTGAGGCAACATATAAAAACCCAAAACAAAATATTATGCAAGGATTAAAACAAGTTTTGGACTTACCAGAGGAAATCAAAGAACAAATTAACAATGACTTTGGAAGTGCAGGAAACCTCTACAGAAAAGTTTTTGATTTGAATCAAGAAGAGTATAAACTGATAGGAAGCAATTCTCCACGACTAGCAGAAATCAAGAACGAATTATATGACATTGAAGATAAATTAGAATCATATGGTGTACCTGACGGAAGAGACATTACAAGTGACATATCATCTGATTTCGGAGATATAATAGTAAGTAAAAGAATTGCCGATTTAAATAGATTCCTTGAACCACTTGGAACTGATTTCGAAACTATGCAAATATGGCTGAAAGAGAATTACGGCATTTAAATCCAAACAATGAAAGACTTTTTAATTATAAAAGCTTGCGGTCATAAAGATGAAAATCTTGAAATAGAGAATATCAAATCTCTAGCAGAACTTTATGGAATGAACACGAAAGTTGTTTGCATTGAAAACTACGATTCACTTCAAGAGGCACTTACAAGTAACGGACAATATGATTACATCTATCTGAGTTCACACGGTGGTAGTGATGGTTTTTGTAATGAATTGAGAACGCTTGATGTAAAATGGATGGAGTTTGGCGAACTTATTTGTGAATCTGATTGCCTAAAAGGAAATAGCATTTTATTGCTTTCCTGCTGTAGAGGTGGATTAAATGAAGTTGCTTATGATATGTTTTGGAACTGTTTGAAAATTGAATATGTTGTTGGGCCTAGACAAAGTTTAACTTCCTCAGACCTCTTGATTGGATTTCATTTATTGCTATATAATTTGGAACACAGAGGAATTGATCCTATTGTCGCTTGTGACAAAGTGTTAAAGGGTACGGACATTAGATTCAAGTGTTTTGACAGGATGGAGACCGAATCAGACCCCGCCTTTATTGCTAGATGTAAGGAACTTGATAAACTATTTGACATAGAATGAATAAGTTGCCTAACAGCAGCTACCCAAAAGTGGCGGTTCAGTTGTTAAATCAAGTTTTGTGCTTGGTTGCCAGTGAAGTGCTTCGATACCGAAAGCTTTCTGGCCGCCTCTTTCGGTTAGGCGCAAAACGTTAGTTTTTCCAATCATCCCGTTTTAGAATGAAGAATAAAAAACAAACGCAAATTTAGGGCGCTTCATTCGTCCATTCAAGGTCAAGCCCTACGGGTTTTGATAAAATAATCTCCATCAGCCGCGGCCGATAGTATTTTTTTACCAAAAACCTTGCATTTCCTCATTCCGAAGCCCTTGTCGAGCACTTTCTTTTTTTTCCTTTTTTTTCTTTTGGAATTATTAGTGTGCGCGAAGCGCTATCCCCCAGAGCATAATTTTTAACCCTAAATTATGTTCACTTTTCAACTAAAATCGTTTCGGTCGGAACACCAAATTACCCAACCCCATTTCTTCATCCTGTGCAAAGGACTGAACAGCGGAAAACCACTTTCCGAGCCTTGCCCGAATTGCTTTGTTTGTATCTGCCAGTCTGAGCAGGAAAAAGAAAACTTGTATTGGATTCTCTTTGCACTTTGGCAAGGTCGCAGGTTTCACCAAGTTTTGTGCGGTTCGGTTATTCCCTTTATTCGCAAAAAAGAACTTTCAAACCTCATCCACCAGGGGCAGAAATATGCTATCCATTTCCCGGATAAATTCCGTAAAAATGTCCAAGCCCTGCAACTGCTCCAACAAAAGGAAAAAGAATACGCCAAACTCACTCAATCCATCAAAGAATTGAAAGTTGTTATCGGTCACCAAATGATTAGATAAAAAAACGCCACCCGATGAGGTGGCGTTTTGGTAAATGCTTACCTTTTATTTAATTTCGTAATTACATGCTTTTTTCGTCATTTGGCGTTTATCAGCAATCAAAGTAAAACGCTATAAATGAAAATCACACAAACAATCATTTTCTTAATCTTGGTAATTTCATGTTTCGGCCAAAGAAAAAGTAATATTGCAAATGAATATTCACATTTTCAAATAACATTAAAAAAAGACACGATTGATTTTGTCGTAGCTGATACAAGTCTAACTGTAAAAAAACCTGTTTTGCTTTTTTGTCAAGGTTCTCAACCCGTTCCGTTATTTTTTGATTTTCCCGACCAAGGCATCATTCCGGTAGCCTTAAACAATTTTGACGTGAATGAAATGAAAAAGCATTACCATGTTGTTGTAATATCAATGCCAAAAACACCGGTAATTGTGGGGAGCGAACACCTAAATTCCCAATACAATTATATCACCGATACATCGAATCAATACAGCTATTCATTAGATTATCTTAAAGCAGATTATTCAGAAAACTATGTAAACAGAGCAAACACAGTAATAAAATTTCTTCGCAAACAAAAATGGGTTAATTCAAATAAGATAGTTGTTGTAGGACATTCCCAGGGGGCGCGTGTTGCTGTTGGAATTGCTTCGTCAAATAAGGATATCACTGAGTTGGGGCTGTTCGGTTATAATCCAAATGGAAGAATTGATCAATCCATAAGGCAGATTAGAAAAAATGCAGAATCAGGAAAAATTTCATGGGAAAAAGCCGATTCGCTCCAGCAAGAACAATACGATTTCTATAAATCGATTCAATCGAAAGATTCAGCAAAAGTTCATCCAAGTTTAATATCCTGGAAATCTTTTTCAAAACCTACCATTACCGATTTGGTTAAATTAAAAATCCCAGTGTATATTGCTTATGGAAGTCAGGACATTGTAGCTGACTATTGTGATCTACTCCCATTGTTTTTTATAGAAAACAACAAAACCAATTACGCAATAAAGCGCTATCCAAATCTAGAACATAATTTTTTTCCAATAAAATCCGACGGTCTACCAGATCATCGTCAAGGAAAATGGCACGAAGTAATGAATTCATTCGTGAATTGGTCCATGTCAACCATTGACACTAAATAGTATAAACCCCTAATTTTATTAGTACATGTACTATTTTTTTGCACAAATCAAAATACACCAAAACGAATCAATTCCTTTACTCAATAGGCAATTCAGCAGTTTTTTTGCTTCCTTTTAGATCAAATTGACCATTTCTTACAAAAATCACATGTTTGTATTGTTATTAATTTAGCAAATAGCGTTAAAAGGCTTCGCTAAAAGAAATAATATTTTTTTAGCGAATTTTTTTTGTGTGTATTAATAAGATATAGTCAATCAAAACAGACATGAAAATAATAGATGAATTAATCGAAGAAATAAGTAACGGAAATTCAAAACTTACTGATATATTAATAAAGACTAAGGTTCTCGCTTTTAAACTTAAAAATGAAGAGCTGAAAAGTTGGATAGATAATGAGTTAAACGGATATGATACCGATGAACTACCGGAATATAGAAAATTAAAATGTCAAGTTATTGGATCAATGTCAAATGGATTCCAACGAGCCAGTAATTATCCCATTCCATTAACCGGTATCGATAAGGAAATTGCAGAAGGATTAACTTCCGTTAGAATATACCAAAGTATTTCCACATTAGATCAGTTCATTTACGACAATCAAGGAAGTAAAATGGGAAATCATGTAACCCCTGAAGTTTGTAATTACATTTCGAAATCTTTAGGTAATGGTTATGTTATTGAACATGCACGTCAACAACTTGATAAAGTTCAAATCACACAGGTTCTAACAGCGATAAAAACTAAACTTTTGGATTTTTTATTGAATTTGAACGAAGAAATAGATGAAGATAATATTGACGAATTTACCAAAGGAAAAGAAAAAGAAAAGGTAGGTGGATTATTCCATTCTACTGTTTTCGGTGACAACGCAACCATCATTATTGGTGATAATAACAAACAGAATGTAAAAAATATAACTAAAGGCAATTTTAACGAATTACAAAAAGTGTTTGAATCGAATGGAATGTCTAAATCTGAAATTTTAGAACTACAGACTATAATTGATGATGATAATCCCGATATTGAAAAGTATGAATTCGGAGACAAGGTCAAGGGATGGATATCAAAAATGCTTCTAGCCTCAATGAGCGGAGGATGGGATATTGGAATTGGAGCGGCTGGAAGTTTACTAGCAGATGGAATAAAAACATATTATGGATGGAAATAATGTTTGTAAAAGTTGCTTAAGCATCAGCCCAAAATTACGCTTCGAAAATAGAAAAGTTGAAAAAATTATCTTCTAAAAAACGAATTATTTAAAAATTGGGTCTTACGCCGGGCAACGGTTCGTTCAACAAAATAATAATAACAACTACAATCCTTGAATTTATAGCTAAAAAACGCCACCCGATGAGGTGGCGTTCTGCTTTTCTGTTTACTCACTTTGAACATCGTTCCGATGTCAGCACCAGCGTGATTTTCCATTCCTGTGCTTCGTCGGTGATATCCTCATCAACGGTCACATCCATTTTATTCACTTTACCGCTTAACTCGGCACCGGCTTTAAAACGTGTTACATCTCTTTTGGTTTTGACATTCAAAATCAAATCGGAGCTTGTGCAATCTCCTTCTTTTAGATTTACCATAACTTACTTTTTTTGCCTTGGGCTCATCGCCCAGGGCTGATTAAACTTCAACTTTCTGTATGCACTTCTCCGAGCGCATCACAATACTGATTCCCATTGTTTCGTGTGTGTCTGTGACATCTTCCACCAAATCCACATCCATTCTATTCACGCTCGAACTCAACTCCGAACCTGCCTTAAACCGAATGGTATTCTTTTTCACATTCAACACAAAATCCGAATGGGCACATCCTTCGTCAATTACTTTTTCCATGACTTTCTCTTTTTGCCTTGGGCTCATCGCCCAGGGCGGTTAAACAATAAGCACCTAGTTTAAAAAATGAAAACTACAAATGCCCTAACTTCTATTTTTTCAGGAGATTGAAAGTGAAAACCCAAAATCGAATTCTCTTCCAAAATCCCCGCGCATTGAAAGATTCAACTGGGACCCACACGACGAAGTTGCGTTTAAATTTCTGGCTGTCTGAGCCGAGGCACGAGAGCGAGTTTCAGAAATTTTAGCAACGAGGAAGATGAGGGTAGCTGAATCTTTCCAGCGCTAGACCTTTTTGTTACTTTTTGGGGCAATGCCAAAAAGTTAAATAACACACTTCTCCGAGCGCATCACAATACTGATCCCCAAAATTTCGTGCGTATCTGTGACATCTTCCACCAAATCCACATCCATTTTATTCACGCTCGAACTCAGTTCAGCTCCTGCCTTAAAACGAACAGATTTCTTTTTCACGTTCAACTCAAAGTCAGAATTGGTGCATCCACCATCAATTACTTTTTCCATTTTTTCTAAGATTTAAAAAATGCCCCCGGTTTCCCGAGAGCATTTCAACGTTTAACAATAAATTATTTTTCTTTTGGTTTTCACCCTGAGTTAATCGAAGGGCCGTCTTATTCTAGCCCAAACCCATTTCCAAAACAAGCTCACACAAAAACTCACGCTGGCACCTATAATGGCCAGAACCACGGTTTTAATTATATCCATGGAATCAATCGTCGCTAAAACTGTCAATACAGTTCCCGACAGTGTTCCCCAAGCGGTGGTATGATCGTGTGCGTGTGGCATTCAATTATTTTTTTTAATCTAATTTTCTGTTTTGAAATGGTTTTCTTTTTGACTTTACCCAATAATTTGCAACAATACCCAAGAATCGAAATTCTCCCATAAATCCAACGCGCATTGAAAGATTCAACTGGGACCCACACGACGAAGTTGCGTTTAAATTTCTGGCTGTCTGAGCCGAGGCACGAGAGCGAGTTTCAGAAATTTTAGCAACAAGGAAGATGAGGGTAGCTGAATCTTTCCAGCGCTAGACCTTTTTTGTTTCTTTTTTAGGGCAATGCTAAAAAAGAAAGGTTAATTACTAGCTATCGCAGTATCAACTTTCGGGCAGTTCTTCGAACCCAATCGAATGCTGATACCTAAGAACTCGTGCGTTTCTGTCACGTCCTCATCCAAGCTCACATCCATGATGTTCACGCTGGAGCTTACGTCAGCCCCTGCTTTGAAACGAATGTTTTTCTTGGTTTTTACGTTTAACAAAAAGTCGCTGTTCGTGCAGCCATTTTCCAAAATTCCAGTATCCATTTTTCTGAATTTTAAAGGTTAATACTTCTGTTCATTCCCCTTCTTCAACTGTTGCTTGACTGATTGCAGTAAGCACCGAACCACCTACGATGAGGTAACCCCCAATCGTTGTAAGCAGTGCTGGTAAAGCTATCGGTGCCATCACAATGGATGTTCCGATAGCCGCTACCACTAAACCAATCGCACGCAGTTTTTTGAAGAAAGGCGGTGTTTCTTGCTGGATGCGTTCTCCCATGGAAGAAAGTTCATCCCATCGTTTTTTCAGTCCCATAGTCTAAAAAGATTACGCTACATCCACGATAGAAAGGGCGTTGTATGCTCCGTTATTCATCGAATACTGAACGCCATTCACTTCTTGGAAAAATTCCACCATCAATAAAAACACATCGGTTCCTGTTCCCGTTGGTGCAGTTCCTGCCGCCAACAACAAGTCCGTTTGCGTTGCATCGATCACCAGGTTTTCCGTGTTCGTTAACTCCACGCTGTACGTGTCCGTTGCAAAATCAACTTTTGCCCAGGCTCCCGAGAAAGCCATGTGCGTAGCTCCCGAAGGAAAAGCCACATGTAGATTCGGAACAAGCCCTTGAATTGCGATTTCACCCGCACCTGTGTTCACAGAAAACGGTCGGTACAATACAGCTCCTAGAATTGCTCGGTTGTTAAAGTTGAACCCTTTTAACAAATCCTTTGCAGCAGGATCCACAATTGCAACCGCCACGTTACGTTCACCACGAGCACTCGTCGTGTCCAATGCACGAATGTCAGACATCAGCTTCGTTAAACGAGCTGTCACCCTTCCATCCGAAGAACGCATCATCAACGTTCGAAACGCATCACGCACCAGTTTCCCGGATTTAGCAGCACTTCCGAACTCAGCTCCGTTTTCACGAGTACGTTCAAACGCAGGATCGTTTTTAATTCGTTCCGCATCAACACCACCTTTTTCACGAGCCAAGTGACCGTCCTTTGTTTTGTAGAAAGACAAATCTCCGATGGTGCCTTTCAACTTAATAATGCCAATTTGCTTTGCCATTTTAAAGTGTATTTTGATTAATAATTCATAGCTGAGACCCTCTCAGCCGACATCCTTTTTTCCTCGCGAGTTGAAATCAGATGAACCAAAAGTACAGCAGCCCAAACACCTCAGCACCATGCCCTTGTCCGTGTGGAAAGAAACGTGCATAATTGTCCGAATAGTCAGTAATAGACTTGAAAAATTGAGCTTAGATTTTCGCTACCGGATTGTTTTCCAATCCTTTTTGAACGAGTTTTGCAATGAATTCAGCAAAGGGAACGATGTTCTGCTCAACACTTGCGTTTTCTAATGCTTGCATATATGCATCCCGGTATTCAACAGGAATGACTGTCCACGGATAGCCCCCGGAACAAAGCATCGCATTTAAAATGAATCGACCGATACGTCCATTTCCATCCATATAAGGATGAATGTAAACGAAAAAGAAATGACCTAAAACAGCGCGCACCCCTGCATGTGTTTCTTGCGAAAGCAATTCAAATAAGATGGGCATAGTATCTCGAACAGCATCTTTATTCAAAGGCGTGTGTTTAGATTGACCAATATACACTTGATTAACCCGATAGCCTGCCAAGTCAGAAGGCTTTAATATACCTGCAGTCACACTGGGAGCGAACAATTCCCGATACCAATCACCGTGATGATCGTTTAATACTTTCCCGGGATTTTCACCTTTCAAGATAAGCTCAACACTTTTTTTGACTTCTTGAAACGCTTGATAATACCCACGAGCTGCCATCGCATCGCGCTGTTGCTTTTCGTATGAACTGCTTTTCGCATCCCATTTACCGCTTCGCACAAGTTCAATCAATTCAGGTGTTACTTGATAGCGTTCAATGGATAAGGAATGATAGGCATCTGTAGTATAAAGATCTTCTATTTGTTGAAGGTAGCGACTATGGTTTGTTGGAATTCCCGGTACTTTAGGGAATAATTCTATAATTGCCGGCCGCATAGCGTTCCACATCAATTGAATACGATGAACATACGGCGATACAATACGATGTGCTAAAAGTTGAGGTGTCTCCTGTTCAAATGGATCCGATTCTCGAATGCTATAACCTGCCGAAGTCATGGTTTTCAAGATGGCATCAGCTTCTTTATCGCGTTTTACATTTCGAAATGCCCCAACCAATCTTCCTGCAATAGAGGAATGACCACCATCCAACAAAATACGAAGCAATTCCGAAACATCCGAAATCATCAGAAGAGCCGTGCGCATTTCCGTTGGTCTTTGCACATAAACCGAAGGACTGCAATGAACCAATGCGTAATGGAAGTCAATCAATCGTAAACCGTGATAAGTACCAGTAGGAAGTTCGGAAGCTTTTGCAGAATGCATTACAAATAAGGAAGTACCATAAGGAAGAGTAACCAACCCATTTACCTCCTCCGAACAACGAATGATTAATTGATGAGGAATTGTTTCATTCCCCACATGGATGGATAAAGATTGTTCTACAGAAAGACAATAATTTTCACCAAAACGATGCGACAAGTATTGAGCTGTAAATCCCCAAAACGAAGTGAACCACGCTGTACTATCTCCTTTCTTTCGATCATTCGGAGTTGCAATGTACCAACCTCGAAGCACCTCTTCCAGAAAATTATGCTTCATTAAAATTTCGCGATCCATACGAGAAAAATCAGCATGACGAAAAGCAAGAACACCTTTATCTTGTAAAGACTTCAAGTGTTCCAGTGCATTTGCTAATTTCTCTTGCGGAGTTGCCATAGTATTTATTTGCTTTAATTCTATAAGTTAACGTTGTACGTAAATTATATTTTAGTGTTGCGCTTAAATTATATTTTAATGTTGTGCGAAAATTATATTTTAATGCAAATATAAACATAATCCCCTCAAATAGTGAATAATTAAGTGGAATACTTAAAACTAATTTTGGTGAAAAACAAAACCCAAAAACTAACTTTGTAACTTCTATGCCGCATGAAGAAAAACGCCACATGAAGTATAGATAGTGTATGGATAAAGCATAGATAGTGTATGAAAATACCCAAACGAGTATGTGTCTATCCAAAAGATGTACAGCGAATAACCGGAAGAAGTGAGAAATATGCCAGGCGGTTGCTCCATACGATAAGACAAAACCTGAACAAGCAATCCTATCAATTTGTACCGATAGAAGAGTTCGCCCAACACGTTGGAATAAATGAGAAACAGTCAAACGTTCATCATTGATCAAGGATTCATGGTCCTTATTTCTAAAAATGATTTTTTAATTTAATGGAGGAGAGGGAATGTTGATTCGTTTATCAATTCATCTCTTTAAACATGTAAATGTTTTTCTAGTAAAAAAAGAAAAATTAATAACTATTTTTTCCCTTCATTGTTTGAATTATAAATATTCCAAACCGTTAGGCACATATAAATCGTAAAGATTATAGTACCTATTACATACAATTTTAATATGTTTTCTCAGTGATGTAGATAAATTCGATTTTTTAAAGCATGTTTCTAAAAGATTATAATTCGGTACTTCCGTTTAGAATTGGCTACTATATAAACACCTGCTGGATAGTTAAATTGTAGCTGTGTTTCATTAGGTAAAACAGTGCGTAGCATCTTACCAAAAGAATCATAAACGGTCCAATAGTCAGCAGAAAGAGTTAGGTATGCATTTGATTGAAGTATCGTTGGGAATAGTTCAATAACGCTATTATTATCATCGAGTCCAATCGTTATAATTGGCGCACAAGAAGAGGTATCAGCCCCACATGTATTGGTTACTATAACCGCGTAATTCCCATTAGTGGTGACAATGTAGTTAGATGAGTCTTCACCAACAATTGCGTCATAATTCGGACAATTCACCCATTGATAGCTGGCATTCGCTTGTGATGGAGTACTGAGTTCTACATAATCAGCTGTGTTAATGACGTTTACTGTAGGCGTTTGTGGTCCTGGATTTATTGTAAGCGTTAGCGTTGCCACTGAGTCACATCCGTTTGCCGCTGTGAGCATCGCTGTGTAGCTTCCACTAGCAGTGTAGGTTGATCCGTTCCAGGCATAAGAATTACATGCCGTAACACTTTCTCCACCGAGTACTGTTGGTCCGTCTGTAAGAACTAAAGTAGCGGTAGAGTCGCATCCATACACGCTCGTTAAATTTACACTGTAGGTTCCACTGCTTGAATAAGTATTCCCGTTCCAAACGACTGGTGAACAAGATGTAATAAATGTCTGCGAGGTTAATGGAGGATATATAGTAATCAAAAAGGTATCTGCTACTCCGTCACAATAGAAATTGGACGATGTAAAAAATCGAGGGGTTACGATGATTGTTGCTGTCGTAATGTTGGAAACTGTAGGGGCAGTAAATGATGGAATACTTCCAGTTCCTATTCCAGGTAAACCGATAGATGTATTGGAATTGGTCCAATCAAATACGTTGGTATTGCCGGTGAAATTTATTGCTGGTATCACTGATCCGGAACAAACGTTTATGTTTGGATTCTGATTAATTGTTCCAACCGGGTATATGCGGTATTCAAACGTAAAAGGTGGTGCATTACTCGTACAAGTTGTTCCTCCGAATGTGTAATAAGGAGTGGCTGTTACTACAGATATGATAGAAGAAGTTCCCGTGTTGATAGCAGTAAATGCAGGCAGCACTCCTGATCCTGAGGCCAATTGACCAATCGAAGTATTGGAATTCGTCCATTGAATGCTTGTGTAATTTCCTTGCATCACAACTGCTGTTGCTGTTTGACCATGACACCAATCCCAGTCAAACTGATAAGCAGATGGAGTTGGCACCAAAGAAATTGTGAAGGTCATTGGCACACCTGAGCAACCATTTAGTGTTGGAATCACTGTAATGGTTCCTGTTTGAACTGAATTTGTAACAACATCGGCCGTATACCCCGGAATATTTCCTGCTCCAGTTGCTTGTATACCATTTAGTGTATTTGAGTTGCTCCAGTTGAAAGAAGATCCTGCGGTTCCAGAAAATATCGTTGAAGGAACAAATTGATTGTCGCAATAAGCACCATTAGAAACTTGATTGACAGTAGGTGTTGGTAATACATTCACCACGCTGGTTGCTGTTGAACTAAGGCCATTGAGCGACGCGGTACAAGTGTAACTAGTTGTGTTTGTTGGAGAAACAGTAATACTGGCTGTAGTTGCGCCTCCAGGAGACCAAATTAAAGTTGCTCCAGGTTCTGTAATAGCAGTAAGTGTTGTTGATAATCCAGGACAAATTGTTGTGTTTGAAGGAGTAATGCTCAATGAGGGAGGAGCAGGTTGAAGGTTAAAATTTACGGTTACAATACCCCTATTTAAACTACCATGATAGGAATAACTGAATGTATTACTATTTCCCCTTGCCCAAATTAACGACAACACTCCTGCACTCGCAGTAAAAACATGATCTAAAGGATCGTTAGTATTTAGGGCTCGACTAGCAATTACAGTTCTAATCCCTGCATTTACTTGATCTGATGTAATTGTCCAATCTTGTTGATTGTCTGTTACTGGCGCTGAAAAACCGCTTAGACTAGCATCTAGATTAGTTAGGGCTCCCACTGAATGAACACTTACAACATCTGTGCCGGCTACCATAGTGGATGCATCAAACCCAACTGCAAACCAGCGGTTCGTTGGTCCTGTTAAAGTCATTGTTACATCATTCCCAACATCCAATTTTATTGACATTTCCAAACCTGCACTATTCGACAAAGTTACAGTACCTGTTGTATAGATTTGTGAGTTAGTAACAAAGTGAATAAATACACAAAAACCTAATAAATTAATTTTTCTCAAATTTTTTAAAAATAGTGGATAATTTTTCATCTTCGTATTGAATTAATAGTTCATCAATTGTTTTTCCTTCCTGATTAGGAATAGATTTATTCGCTCCGTACATTAATAATAATTCTACCATTTCATATCTTTTTAGACTCATGGCCATGTGCAAAGGTGTACCAAACTGTTTGAATTGACAGGTGTCATTAGTTGAAATACCTTTGTCAAGAATGTGAGCAAGCATCTCAGTATTGTTTTTAAAAATTATACCATAGATTGCCGAGCCCTCAGATGTGCAGGGTGACGTATTGGCTCCTTTTTCCATTAAGTATTTTGCAATTTCATTATTTCCCCTGTAACAAGCCAAAAGAAAAGGTGAAAAACCACTGTTTGATAATCTATCAAGTGCTTCTGGATCTTTTTTTAATAATTCTTCCATTTGGCTAACAGTCCCGCTTCTAGCTAAATCAAAAATATCCTGAGAGAAAACAAAAAAGTTAAAACAAGTAAAAAACAAAATAAAATTCAAATATTTCATAATCATTGAATTAAAAACACAAAAGTAAATTATAAAACACAATAAATTTATTCTTCCCAAAGTTGAATTTGCTCCTCACTCTTTACGTTTATGGTTGGGATACCATTTTTATCTAAAGTTACTTTACCTGTGACAACAATATACTTTTCGTCAAAGGCCGTTTCGGGTTTAAAACTGAAATTACGCCGTGCATTATTCCAAATAGTAATAGAGAAAATCTGGTTCGGAAATTCTTTATCTAAATTAAGAAAAGTCGATTGAGATTTTGAAATAAATTTTGAACTAACAACTTTTCCAACAATTGATACTGTACTTCCAACTTTCGATGCAGCTTGTTCTGTGTTAAAATAACCTTTGGGTAATTCCAATGGATTTAACGGTTCAACATTGTTAATATATGATTTAACATCCCAAGCAAAGAAGTCTGCTTTACCTTCTATTTTTTGTTCTAAAGAATCGTGGATGAATGGAAAGAAGTTTAATCCAGTTAATTGTTCGATGCTATCAATAGTAACCACATAATTACTTAGTTTGGTATCACACTTTTTATTTTGCATCAAGAAAGCAATTCCCCTTTGATTTTCAGCGGATAAATCTGCCACAATTTTATAGTGCAAATTTGGTATTTTCAAATTGTTTTCGGATTCTTTATTTACCTCTAATTCTTTAGATAGAATTGGACCAGTTAAGACATACAATGTTTTTTTTTCATTGTCAGCAATTCTTCTAATTAAACTTTCTAGTTGAGCCCATGATTCTCGATTGAAGTCAGGTTTTTGAGGAGTAATATTACTGTAATAATAGGTTTCACTCATTGCCGCTTTCGACCATTTTAAATCAGCAGAAGGAACGAGATGACCCCTGTCAAATCCAAACCCCTTTAGCTGAGGTGTTCCATCTTCACTATTGTTTTTTTTAAAGTAATCACGATCATTTGCTGTACCGCATGAAAATGAAGAGTCTATTCGAAAATCATTTGTTCGGGAATTTGAACCAAATGACACATCTGTATTCAGTAGATGAAAAGTCCAACTTGCTAATTTGTATTCGCAATCAAACCCAACAACAAAACCCTTATAATCTTTTAATTCAAGTGATGATTTTGAAGTAGGATAACCAACTTGTTTAAGTTGCATAAGGCCCTGCTCTAATTTTAATTGTTCTATTTCAATTAAAAGATTCTTCTCTTTTTCTCTAATGGAATCAATTTGTAAAATTTTATCATTCAGATTGTTTTGAGCATAAGTGCTAAAACCTAAGAGACAACTCAAAAAAAATCCCACAAAAATTTTCATATATTATATTAAAATCTAAAGTTACAAAGAAATTACACCTACAAATAAACACAAAAGGACATATGATTAAAGATAACAATGAGTTAATATAAAGAAAGCCAAAGTGAGCTAGTCAAAATTAAACTTTAATTAATTGAAAATCGAACTACTGTATTTGAACCATCAATCATTTTTCACTATCTAGATGGAAAGAAAGAGAATAGCTAATCGAACAAACAACACTTGATTATTTCAATGCTAAAAACCTTCAGTTTTTCTCAACAAAATTTTTGTTGGAAAATAAGAAAACAAAACACTTAAAATACTCACTGAAAACAGAACTAAAAAGAAATCACTTAACGAAATGTTTATTGGAAAAGGAATATTGGGTCCTGGAATTACTAAAAGTGAAAATTTGAGCTGAAGTAAACAAACAAAATAACCGACAAAAAGTCCTGCTAAAATACCAATACCTGAAATCAATAAACCTTCAAAGAAGAAAATTTGAAAGACACCTTTACGGCTCAACCCAAAGCTTTCTAAACTGCTGATGTTGTCCTTTTTTTCTATATAAAGCATTGTCAAAGAAGCAATTAAATTAAAAGATGCTAATATAAAAATGAAAATCATAATAACGATTACTATCATTCTTTCTGATTTGCTGGTTTGAAAAATTAATTCATTTTTCTCAAAATTTGTTTTCACTTGAAACTTAGAGCCCACCAATGTTTGAATTTTTTCTTTTGCTTCTTCGTTGGTAAACTTTTTATTCACTTGAATATACAGATGTGTTAATTCACTCGTATAATTTAATAATTCACGTGTTGCATTTAATGGCCATAAAAGTTTATCTTCATTTACTTCTTTATTGTAATTCATTACTCCAGAGATAAAAACAGCTTGTGTGTAAAATGGATTTTTTCCCAATCGAATTTTAATATTTCTCTTAGGAGCATAAATAATTAGACGCTCCACCTCGTCATTAGTCGGCATAATTCCGTCTAACTTTTTGAATAAATCAACTCCAATAATTCCATGCGATTTCCCAGTCACCAACTCTTCAAAATCACTATTCCCTGCCCAAAGATGTTGATTGATATTAATTGTTTGAAGATAGTTTTGGTCAACACCAATCAATGTTGCATTCACCCATTTTTTTTCATGTCGAAGGACTACAATTTCTTCAACTACTTTGGAAAAGGATTTAACTTCAGGAATAGCCGCTAATTTTTTCCAATCAACTTCTCGTTCGTCAAATGTTTTTCGTTTATTCGCAACTATTGTAATATCAGAATCAAATTCGCTGTAAAGTGTTTCAATCATTTTTTCAATCCCGTTGAATGCAGAAAGTATAATAACAAGCGCAGCAGTGATTACAAAAACACCAACAGTAGAAATGCGAGAAATTAAGGTTATAATATTCTTTTTCCGTCCAGAACGAATATATTTAAGAGCTATATAGAGGGAAACGTTAATTACTTATTTTTTTAATAATTCACTGATTTTCATAGCATAATCCATCGAATCGTCGATGTGAAAAGTCAATTCAGGAATCATGCGCATATTTTTTAATCGTTTACCAACTTCACCACGAATTTTACCTTTGTTTATAAGGATGTTCGCTAACACTTTTTCCTTTTCTGGTCCAGCAAAAATGCTTAGAAAACATTTTGCGTAAGATAAGTCAGAAGTTACTCTAACAATCGTTACTGTAACCATTGCGCCTAAGCAAATTTCTGATGCGTTGCGTTGAAAAAAAGTTGATAATTCGGCCTGAATTACCGCTTCAATTTTATTCTGTCTTATTGAACCCATAGTGCAAAGTTAAGAATAGTTGAGGTGCTTTCTTCGTATAGTTACTACAAAATGTATATTTGCAATATTGTGAGTTACTTTAAAGAGATATATAATTACACTTTTAAATACAAAACAACCGCATTAATTGTGGTGCTTTGTAACTTACTATTTGTGGTTTTTAATCTACTTTCACTCATTTTATTCATACCTGTTTTGCAGTTAATTTTTCGCAAACCAGAAGAGTTAGTGACAGTATTAGAACCAAAATTTGAAGGTGGATTTTTTTCCGTTTTTAATTTTATAAAGGACTACTACAATTTTTGGATGTATGAATTAGTAAAAAACGATCCAAAAGATGCATTGTTTTTCGTTTGTATCACAGTAGTTGTAGCTTTTTTCTTAAAGAATTTATTTCGCTATGGAGCCGTTTGGTATCAATCCGAACTGAGAATGGCTGTTGTGCGTGATGTTCGTGATGCATTATTTTTAAAATCACTTGAATTACCGCTTTCCTATTATTCGAATGAGCGAAAAGGAGATTTAATGGCGCGCATGAATAGTGATGTTGGCGAAATTGAAGTGGCGGTTGTGAGTTTATTGGAATTGATTTTTAGAGAACCTTTGGCGATTGTTATCAATGTTGCATCTTTAATTTACCTAAGTCCAGAGTTGACTTTAGTCTCTTTGTTTTTGTTGCCGATTTCAGCTTTTGTTATTTCAAGAATTGGTAAAAGTTTGAAGCGTACAGCCAAAAAAGGACAGGAACAATTGGGCTTTTTATTCTCTGCAATGGAAGAAGGTTTAGGGGGAATTCGCATAATTAAAGCGTTTAATGCGATTCCACAGTTTTTTTCCAATTTTAAGAAAATCAATTTACAGCATCAGCAATTGGTGACACGTACTTTCAGAAAAAAAGATTTATCTCCACTTTTAAATGAGTTTTTAGGTTCTGCTGTGATGTTAAGTTTGGTTTGGTTTGGTGGAAAAATGATTCTTGAATCAGACAAGCATGCATTGACAGGTGAAGTGTTTTTAACATTTGTGATTGTTTTTTCGCAACTACTTCGACCAATTCAAAGCGTGTCTAATAATATGGCAAATATGACAAAAGCACGTGCTTCACAAGATCGAATCAACGAGGTTTTAAATGCTGATGAAAAAATTGTAGAAAAGGAGAATGCTATTACTATTAATGATTTCCAAACTTCTATTCAATTTGAAAATATTGGTTTTAGATATAAAAATGAACCCGTTTTGAACGCTATTAATCTAACTGTAAATAAAGGAGCTACCATAGCAATAGTTGGTGAATCTGGAAGTGGAAAATCAACAATGATGGATTTGTTACCTCGTTTTTATGATGTGACAGAAGGTAGATTATTGATTGATGGGATTGATGTTCGCGATTTAAAAATTATGGATTTAAGAGGGTTAATTGGCATCGTTTCCCAAGAATCAATCTTGTTTAATGTATCTGTTTTGGAAAACATAGCTTTCGGTGAAGTGAATCCAAATTTAGAACGAGCAATTGAAGCAGCAAAAATTGCCAACGCCCACAATTTTATTATCGAATTAGAAGATAGCTACAACACAATCATCGGCGAACGTGGAAATAAATTATCAGGTGGACAAAAACAACGATTAAGTATTGCACGAGCAATTTATAAAGACCCAAAAATCTTAATTCTCGACGAAGCAACCTCCGCTTTGGACACAGAATCTGAAAAATTAGTGCAAGAAGCACTCGAAAAAGTGATGATTAATAGAACTTCTTTTGTAATTGCCCATCGTTTAAGTACGATTATAAACGCAGATCAAATAATCGTTATATCTAAAGGAAAAATTATTGAGCAAGGTAGTCACAGCGAGCTAATGAGCAGAAATGGAAACTATTATAAATTTTCTTCTTTACAAGGATTGGCTTAAATCACTTTATTTATATAATGTTTTTCAATCTGTTAATAATTCAACAAATGTGATTTTGTAATTAACTTATACTTAATTTTGGCTAATTATTATTAAAATAATACTATGACTTATCAAAATATAACCTTCGCTAAAGATCACAATTCTGAATTCTATAAAGTGCTCCGTCAAAGAGTAAATAACTACTTCAAAACAAAAAACATAACTCGACATGCAAATGCAACTATGGTTTTTAAAACAATAGCATTATTATGTCTTTATCTAATTCCATTTGGTGTATTGTTTGTTTCTGGTTTAAGTAACTGGATTTATTTAATTATGTGGATCTTAATGGGTGTCGGAATGGCAGGCGTTGGGCTATCAGTAATGCACGACGCTAATCATGGTGCATATTCTCGAAATGAAACAATAAATAAAATCATAGGCAATGTGCTTATACTTTTAGGAGGAAATGATGCTAATTGGAGAATCCAACACAACGTATTACATCACACTTATACTAATGTTGATGATATGGATGAGGATATTGATGCGCCGACATTTTTATTAAGATTTTCACCTCATAAACAAAGATTTAAAATTCATAGATTTCAACACATATATGCATGGTTTTTCTACGGTTTAATGACTTTTTTATGGTTTGTTACCAAAGATTTTAATCAGGCGGCACGATATAAAAAAATGGGATTAGTTGAAACTCAAGGTATTACATTTAGAAGACACATGATAAATATATTAATCAGTAAGGTAATATATGGAACTGTTTTCGTGATTTTACCCTTTACGTTAAGCCCAGCAAATTGGTACGTTACTTTAATTGGATTCATGGTGATGCATTTTATAGCTGGATTAACTTTAGCGGCAATATTTCAACCTGCTCATGTTATTCCATCTTCAAATTATCCAATCCCTGATGCTTCAGGAAATGTAGAAGCTGATTGGGCTGTAAATCAATTATACAATACAGCGAATTTCGCTCCAAAAGCAAAATTATTTTCTTGGTATGTTGGTGGTTTAAATTATCAAGTTGAACACCACTTATTTCCAAATATTTGTCATGTTCATTACAGTAAAATCTCTAAAATCGTTAAAGAAACGGCCGAGGAATTCAATTTACCATATAATTCCTATAAAACTTTTTATGGTGCTTTGAAAGATCACACCAAAATGTTGTACGCCCTTGGAACTAAAGATTTTGCTCCAGCTATTCACTAGTTATGTCGTTCGATTCTTTTTTTGATTATTGTATTTCAAAAAAAGCAGTAATAGAAGCATTTCCTTTTGATCAAAAAACGTTGGTTTTTAAGGTTGGAGGAAAAATGTTTGCACTAGCTGACATAGTTGAATTTGAAAGCGTCAATTTAAAATGTGAACCTCAAAAAGCAATCGAACTTAGAGAATGTTATATGGCTGTGCAACCCGGTTATCACATGAGTAAAAAACATTGGAATACAGTTCAAATGCAATCAGATGTTGATGACAAATTATTAATGGAATTGATTGATCATTCTTATGATTTAGTAGTCGCCTCTCTATCCAAAAAAGTCAGAAATGAAATTGAGATGGGATAAATTTATTTGGTATGTTCGGCTGACCAAGACACGTTCGATTGCTACCGAATTATTGGCTAAAGGTAAAATCAAAGTCAATGGTGAAAACATCAAACCGGCCAAAGAAGTCAAAATTGGCGATGTGATCAATGTCCATAAAAATTCAGCTGTATTTTCGTTTAAAGTATTGAATTATCTCGATAAAAGGGTTGGAGCTCCATTAGTCATAGAATTCATAAAAGATATCACTCCAATTGAAGAAATCGAAAAATACAAAAACTATCAAGCTGCACAAAGAGTATACCGCGAAACCGATGGAAAACCCACCAAAAAAGACCGACGTGCATTGGATGAATTTTTAGAAGATTGGGAATAATTATACAGTTCATATTATTTTTTTAAAAAACACCTTCTCACCTATCAAAATCAGAAATTTTAAGAAATTCATTATTACATTTTAATTAATATTCGATAAATATAACTTAATATTCATTTAATCCTAGAGAATATTCATTTTGTTATGATAATCAAATAGTTAGGTTATATTTTTGCTAAAAACAATATATGTATCTTATAGTTTTAGCATTCAAAGGTCTCCTTGGATTTACAATAGTTGGAGGAGCGGTATTAACAGGTATTCTTATTACTATTATAATTGAGCGACAGATGAAAAAACATTAAACATTTTTTCATAAAGTGTGTTTTTATTAATATGTTTAAAATATCACTTTTCTTCTCATTTCTTCTTACAACAGGGTTATCATTAACACAAAAAAACAATTCTAAGTATAAAGATGCTTATTTTGCGTCTGGTTGTTTTTGGTGTGTAGAAGCAATTTTTGAAACGGTCAAAGGTGTTAAATACGCAGAATCAGGATATACGGGTGGTAAAACGAGTAATCCAACATACGAAGATATATGTACAGGAAAAACAGGCCATGCTGAAACCGTAAGAGTACGTTATGACACGACAATAATTTCATACAAGGAATTGCTTCGCGTTTTTTTCAATTCACACGATCCTTCAACTTTAAATAAGCAAGGTCCTGATTCAGGATCACAATATCGCTCTGCAATTTTTTTCACAAGTAATAATGAAAAAAAGTTGGCTCAAGATTACATAAATGATTTAAAAAAATCAGGAAAATTCAAAATCATTACTACAGAAGTTGCACAATTTACTAAATTTTACAAAGCAGAGACTTATCATCAAGATTTTGAGAAAAACAATCCAAACAATCCATATATAAAAAGCGTAAGTCACCCCAGAATGAATGCATTCAAAAGAAAACAAAGCCGTAAGATGAAATGATTTCTCATAAACATTCAAAACATCTAGATTACGATTAGTTTAAAAATCCACCTTATTAACATAAGGTTAACATTTGGGTAATTCAATTGTCATTTATGAAATGTTTCTTTGTAAAAAATTTTGTATGAATACAATTAAATATTTCCTAATTACAATAATTGTTTTTTTAGGGTTTACATCAATAGCTCAAAACTCATCCTTATCCGGAAAAATCATAGATTCAAAAACAAATGAAGCACTTTTTGGAGTTAAAGTAATTTTGACTGGAACAGGTAAGGGTGCAATTAGTGACGGTGATGGAAATTTCTCAATAAAAGGAATAACTGCCGGAAAATTCACATTGGAAGTTCGCTATGAAACCTACAACAATTTAATTCTACAGGATATAAATGTAAAGGAAGGCGAAAACTTGACAATCAATATACCATTGGATAAAGTAGTAATGGAATTAGGTCAAGTAACCGTTACTGCTAAAGTAAATAAAGATTCAAATACAGAATTATTGAGATTGCAACGAAATAGTGCCACAGTTGTCGACGGTATCAACGCTGAAACTTTCAAGAAAACGCCAGATTCAAAAGCTTCTGATGTGTTTAAACGAATTACAGGTGCAAGTGTACAAGACAATAAATTTGTTGTAATTCGTGGCTTGAATGACCGATATAATTTTGGTTTAATCAACGGTGCACCGCTTCCAAGTTCTGAAAGTGATCGCAAAGCCTTTTCATTTGATCTTTTTCCATCAAATATGTTGGATAATTTAATTATTTCAAAAACCGCAACTCCAGATCAACCAGGAGAATTTGCAGGAGGGGTTATTGATATTAGTACTTCTGAACCAAAGGAAAAAGATTTTCAATCGATTCAAATTGGTGGGTCTTATAACACGATTTCTACTTTTAGAAATTTTGAAACCTATGATGGTAGCAAAACGGATTTTTTAGGTTTTGGTCAAGGAGCTCGTAAATTGCCAACTGGTTTACCCGGTTCAGCTGACTTTTCAGATTTAGATAAAGCCGAGCAAGCAAACTTAGCTAAGTTGTTTACCCCTACTTGGAACACAACAGGAAGAACGGCTATGCCAAACTTAAGTTTACAATATTCATTGGGTAAAACATATAAAATAGGAAAAGAAAAATCATTAGGTTTTGTTGCTGCTTATTCTTACCAAAACAACAATTCAATTTATTCTCAAGTAAGAAGAGAATTTGAAGAACAAGCTACTGGTGTAATAACCAAATCAGTTTTAAATGATACCGTTTATAACAATTCAATTTTGAATGCTGGAATGCTAAATTTTAAGTTCACTTTAAATCCGAAAAGTAACATCTACTTTAAAAATATGTATTCTGTAAGTTCTGAAGACAAGGTAAACATCCGAAAAGGTACACGTGAATTAGATAATGACCCAAAGCAATTTGATAGATCTACCAATTTCTGGTACACGCAAAACAACCTATATACTACTCAGCTTTACGGAAAACACGAACAGGAAAAAAGTAAAATCAATTGGAATTTAGGATTTAGTAATGTTACACGCCAAATTCCTAATTTAAGAAGAATAGTTTATCGAAAACAGGCTTCAACAGAAGCTGATACGACTGAAGAATATTTAGCGATAATACAACCAACTGGAACTATACCAACAGCAGCTGGAAATATGTTTTGGTCAAATTCAAGCGAACAAATTTACAGTGCCAAATACGACTATTCTCGTCAACTAGACTTTGGCGTTTTCAAAAATGAATTGAAAATCGGTGGTATGCACCAATATAGAAACAAAGATTTCGCTTCTAGAAACCTTGGTTTCTCTCAATATAAACCAAACGGAAGTAGCTTTAACAGTGATTTGTTATTACTTCCTGCTGATCAAATTTTCAATGCAGAAAACTTGGGATTATTAGAAAATGGACAAGGCGGTTTCAAATTAGACGAAGCAACAAATGTGGACGACAACTATCAAGCTTCTTCTTTTTTAAACGCTGGATTTTTAATGTTAGATTCAAAGATTGCTGAGAAATTGAGGGTTGTTGTTGGAGCACGATTAGAATCTTACAATCAAGTTTTTAATTACATCGAATTTGGTTCGAATCAAGCTCAAAGAATCGATACTACAGTAACAGACATTTTACCGTCGGTGAATTTGATTTATTCAATGAATAAAAAAATGAATTTTAGAGCTAGTTTTTATCAAACCGTATCGCGTCCTGAGTTTAGAGAATTAGCTCCATTTACTTTTTATAATTTCTTAATTGACAATATAATCTCTGGTTCTCCAACTTTGCAAAGAGCAAAAATATCGAATGCTGATTTACGTTATGAGTTTTTCCCTGGAGCTGGTCAAATTATTAGTGTTTCAGGTTTCTATAAACAATTTACCAATCCTATTGAGTTAATAAATAGAACAGGATCTTCGTCACCACCTGAATTGTATTACACAAATGTGGCTGGAGCAACTAGTTATGGTGCTGAAGCAGAATACAGAATGAATTTAGGAATGTTCAAAAAGAAAGATTCTACCTCGTTCTTGAAACAAATCACGTTATATGCAAATGCTTCGTTGATTCGTTCAAAAGTTGATTTGGATTCTATCGTTGGTTCAGAGATAGACAGACCACTTCAAGGACAATCACCTTATATTGCTAATGCAGGTGTTTACTTCACGAATAAAAAAGGAGATTTATCAGTCAGCGCTTCTTATAATTTAGTAGGACAAAGAATTTATATTGTTGGAAATGTTCAAGAACCTAGCGTTTGGGAAAATGGAAGAAATGTAATCGATTTCCAAATTGCCAAAACATTCAACGAGAAATTTGAATTAAAATTAAATGTTAAGGACTTACTAGCACAAGAGCTGGTATTTTTCCAAGATTTAAATGGAAATAAAAAATACGATTTTGGAACTGATAATGCATGGCAGGAAGTTAAGTTCGGTCAAACAATTTCTTTATCTTTAAAGTATAATTTTTAGTTTTAAATTACATTCGAAGAATGTCAAAAGTTCTTCTCTAATGAATTTTATTAAACGAAAAGCTAACTCTTAATATTTATATTCCTCACCGTTCTCTAGATTCGTTTTCTATTTGCAATTATAACTTTCTCAATTAATTTAAAAACATATAAACCACTATGTTAACGAATTGTTTTCAAAGATTAACAATCTGTTAAAGAATAGATAAGACTTCTGTAACGCCTCTATTGTGATTGTAAAAGACCTTTGCATAAATAATAAAATATTTATAATGAAAAAGATTTACTTAGGAATTGCGGCATTGTGCTTAAGCACAGCAATAAGTGCACAAGATGCATTTTGGACGCCAACAAATTACAAAGGTGCGTTTCCCGTTACTGATGGAACACCAGCAACAGATTGGACAGCAGGATGGTCTAACTTTGATCCTGAAAACACGGTTTACTCAACAGCTTACACAGCTACTGTTTCAGCAAATATTACAACAAACACAACTTGGAGTGGTGTAATTTTATTACAAAACAAAGTGTACGTTAGAAACAATGCAACGCTAACAATTGCACCTGGAACAATTATCCGTTGTGATAAAGCGACACAAGCAACTTTAATTATTACAAGAGGAGCAAAAATCAATGCTGCTGGTACTGCATCAAATCCAATAGTATTTACTTCAGGTGAAGAAGTTGGAAATCGTGCTCAAGGAGATTGGGGTGGTTTAGTAATCTTGGGTTTAGCAAAAAACAACCAACCTGGTGGAGTTGCAAGTATTGAAGGTTTAGTTCCTTCTACTGATACTCAATTTGGTGGTGCTTTTGATAATGATAATTCTGGTGTTTTACAATATGTTAGAGTTGAATTTCCCGGTATTCCATTAGAGCCAAATAAAGAATTAAACGGAATCACTTTTGGTTCAGTTGGTTCTGGTACAACAGTAGATCACCTTCAAGTTTCTTTTTCAGGAGACGATTCTTACGAATGGTTTGGAGGAACAGTAAATTGTAAAAACCTTATTGTTTACAGAGGTTTAGATGATGATTTCGATACAGATTTCGGTTATAGAGGTAAAATCCAATTTGGATTAGCTATTCGCGATAAAGATTTATCTGATGCTCCTGGTGATTCAAACTGTTTTGAAACAGATAATGATGCAAATGGTACACCAGCTCAACCAAAAACAGCACCAATTTTTTCAAATATGACAATCGTCGGCCCTAAAGGTGATGGTACAACTGTTTTACCAGTAGGTGAGAAATTTGAAAAAGCTTTTCGTTTAAGAAGAAATACAGCTACATCTTGTTTTAATTCACTTGTTACAGGTTGGGAAAAAGGACTTTCAATTGAAGGAGCAGCAGTTGTTGCAAATGTTAATGGTGATACATTAGTTTTTGCTAATAACATTTTAACCAATTTTGCTTCAAACGCAAATTTAATTAACAATACTTCAGGAACTCCGCCAGTTTCTGACGGAACGACTGATGCTTGGTACCTTTCTTGGTGGTCAGCTAATGGAAACGATACAACTGCAACTTTAGCTCAAGTAAACTGGGTAAATTTATTTCCAGCTTTAGGAAATACTCCTGATGCTCGTTTGAATGCAGCTTCTGCAGCAGCTTCTAACGCTTCATTTATGGATAACAAATTTTATTCTGTTGCAACACCAATTGTTGCTACTACTTCTTACACATATTGTCAAGGTGAAATGGCTATGCCTTTTTCAGCAACGACGTCGGGATCAAATTCTTTACGTTGGTATACACAAGCTACTGGAGGATCATTCACTACAAGTGCTCCAACCGCTAGTACAACTTCAGCTGGTAACTTTACTTATTATGTTAGCCAAATCAATGCAAATGGAGACGAGAGTAAAAGAGTTGCAATTACTGTTACTGTAAATGCTTTACCTTCAGTTCCTTCAATTTCTGCAAGTGGTAACACATCATTCTGTACAGGTGGTTCAGTTGTATTAACTTCTTCTGCTACTTCTGGAAACGTTTGGTCAACTACTGCAACAACTGATTCTATTACAGTAACAACTTCTGGTTCTTATACAGTTACAGTTACAGATGCAAATGGATGTTCATCAACTTCAACATCAACAGTTGTAAACGTAAGTTCTGCACCATCTCCTACTATTAATGCTTCAGCGACTGCAGCTTGTACTGGACAAACAGTTACTTTAACTTCTTCAGCTGCTGATTCTTACATGTGGTCAAATGGTGCTACTACTCAAGCTATTCAGGTAACAGCTGCTGGAAACTTTACAGTAACAACAATGAACACTGATGCTTGTAACGGTGTGGGTGCATCTGCTCCAACAGCAGTAACATTTACAACTACTCCAACGGCTAATGGAGCAGTTTCAGTAACTGGAAACACAGCTACATTTACAAACACATCAACTAACGCAACTTCTTATTCATGGGATTTCGGTGATTTTTCAAATTCATCAGCAAGTGCTCCTGTACATGCATACGCTGTTAACGGATCTTACACAATTGTTTTAACAGCAATCAATGGTATCTGTACAGCTACTGACACTTTAACAGTTGCAATCACTGTTTCTTTGGATGAGTTAGCAGGTGTTGAAAACATCAATGTTTATCCTAATCCAGCAACAGAAAGTTTCGTTGTAGTATTTGACAATCAAATCAACCAAGTGGTAACTATCGAAATGATTGACCAAATGGGTAGACTTATCCAATCAAATATTGTTGATCAATCTGGAGTTCAAGTTTCCGAGTTTAATACAACTAACATATCAAACGGAATGTACTCAATCAGAATTTCAAGCAATGGTAATTCATTAACGAAAAGAATGATTGTAAATAAATAATCAAATATTCATTCAATAAAGGCTACTGATTAATTTTAGTAGCCTTTTTTTATACAATTTTTATGGAAAACTCAAAAGGACACACAATTTTATTAGTAGACGATGAACCAGATATTTTAGAGTTTTTATCTTATAATATTAAAAAAGAAGGCTACAAAGTTTTTACAGCCAATAATGGTGAAGAAGGTGTAAAATTAGCTCAACAGTTAAGTCCATCTTTAATTTTATTGGACGTGATGATGCCAAAAATGGATGGAATTGAAACTTGTCAAATCATCCGTAAAGATTTAAATATAATGCAACCTATTATTGCATTTTTAACATCAAGGGCAGAGGATTATGCTCAGATTGCAGGCTTTGAAGCTGGTGCCGATGATTATATATCGAAACCAATTCGACCTAGATTATTATTAAGTAAAATTGAATCATTGTTAAGACGTTTAGATAAATCCAATGGAATTGTTGTTGAATCTCAAGTAAGTTCACTAAAAATTGATAGAGATAAATTCTTGGTAGCAACTAATGGAAAGCAAGTTATCCTTCCTAAAAAAGAATTTGAATTACTTGAATTATTGGCAAGTAGACCAGGTAAAGTCTTTAACAGAGAACAAATATTATCGATTGTATGGGGAAATGAAACAATAGTTGGGGAACGAACCATAGATGTTCATATAAGAAAATTAAGAGAAAAGCTAGGAGATGATTATATTCGCACAATAAAAGGAGTCGGATATACATTTAACGAAAAGTGAAAAACACAAAACCTAGTATTTTAATTTTTATTGGAAGTGCAACATTTACAGCAATTTGTTTTCTATTTGCATTAATAACGCATCTTTTTCTTTATAAATTAGAACTGTATTTACTAATCTTATTGCCTCTAATTTTTGGTTTATTTTCATTTTTCATTTTTCATTTTTTATTTAAAAAGTTTATTCTTAACCGCTTATTCCTGATATATAAATCCATTCAAATTAATCAAAAAACATACGCTCCACCAAATGAAAATATTGATTCAATGATTTCAAGTGCAGAGTCGGATGTTAAAAATTGGAAAGAATTGAAAAATATAGAGATATCTAGACTTAAAGAACAAGAAGTTTTTAGAAGAGAATTTTTAGGAAATTTAGCTCATGAGCTTAAAACACCCGTTTTTTCAATACAAGGATATATTTTGACTCTATTAGAAGGAGGAATTGAAGATCCAAATGTAAACCGTAGTTTCTTAGAAAGGGCAGCAAAAGCAACAGACAGAATGGCGAGTTTACTAGAAGATTTAGATCAAATCACAAAATTAGAAGTTGATGAATTAAAAATGGAGAAACGTTCATTTGAATTAATTGATTTAATTTCAGAAATATTTGATTCTTTGGAGCTTAAATCAAAGGAAAAAAACATCAAGTTAAAATTTGCTAAGTTTTATAACCCTATTTATGTGACGGCAGATCGAGTTAAAATTAGTCAGGTATTCACAAATTTAATTGGAAATTCGATTGCTTATGGAAATGAAAATGGTGAGACAACTATCACTATTTCAGTTTTTGAAAGCCTTGTTACGATTGAAGTTGCTGATAATGGGCCAGGGATAGAAAGTAAAGAAATTCCAAGGTTATTTGAACGATTCTATAGAGTTGAAAAAAGCCGAAACAGAAATGATGGTGGTTCTGGTTTAGGGCTAGCAATTGTAAAGCATATATTAGAGTCACACGGGCAAAATATACAAGTTAGAAGCGAAATAGGTGTAGGCAGTACCTTTTTTTTTAGTTTGGATATAAGTCAAGTTTCAGGTCTTGTAAGCTCAAGGGGTGTTCCATTATGATTTAATTTTAAATAATTAAAACACAATATAATTTTTTATTATCTGTTTTTTAAAAAAAGTTTAAATCCAAAAAATATAGATACAATTTTGTATTTTTAAAATCTATTAAATAAACATGCGAATTTTGTATTTGTGTTTTTTTATTTCAAAAATTGGATTTTCTCAAACACTATTCATTCAAAGACAATCAATAGGAACAGGAGGATCAAGTTCATCTACCCCTAGTTTTAAAATTCAAACTTCCGTTGGTCAAGCGAGTATCGTAACGAATGAAACTAACAATTCTAAATTTCATTTATCACAAGGTTTTCAGAAAGCTATACTTCATAAAAAAAGGATTAATGACTGGGAAATAGTTGCTTTTCCTAATCCAAATAATGGAATATTCAGCTTCACAACAACTCTCCCTTCAGATGAAAAAATCAGTTTTGAAGTTTTGGATCTTCAAGGAAAATTGATTTATTCAAATGAAGGTCTTGGGGGTGGAACCACAACAATAAATTTGAATAAAACTGCTGATGGTCTGTATTTCTTAAATGTGAAAACTCATTACTCTTTTTCCACCATAAAAATTGAAGTAATTCAATGAAAAATCAATTACTGTTTTTTACCTTTACGATGATAAACTTCATCAGTTTTGGACAACGTAATATGCGCCCAGAAGAAATTACACTTGTTGGAGGTAGAGCTTTTTATTCATTTCTTTATAAAGATAATACAGCAGAAAATTATTTTAATTTTGAATACAAGCCGGGATTCAAGTACTCAGTTTATTATGCATTAAAATTTCGCTACAGAAATATAATTCGTTTCGAAGGATCTGCATTTCAAGCAGGGAGTAGAGCAATTTATGCCGGTAATATAACACAATGGAACCTTAACTATTTATCGATAGGATCAAGTTATTTATATAAAATTATTGATAAAGAACAACGGAAAGAATTTTCCATTTATGCTGGACCAACTTTTCAATGTTCCTATTTGGTTAGAGGCCAACAAGTAGTCAATAAATTAAATTATAATCTAAAAGAAACAAACGGATTTAAAGATTGGAATATCCATGGTGGTTTGATAATCGGAACTAAATACTTAGCAACTCAACGTGTTCATTTGTCAATTGAATATCGTTTCGATTGTAGTCTGGGGCAAATAGAAGGTGCGGATGCTACAAATGGACAAACTTCTAGAAATATTGGACACATTGGAACAGTTGGGGTTGGGTTTAGTTTGAGGTAAATTAGAATTGAGAATGTAGAATTAAAAGTGAAGAGTAAGGAGTGAACACTTACTCGTAGTGAGAAATCTGCTTCTCCCCTTGAGTGTAGATTGAGAGGGGTGACAATAAAAAAAACAATAAGTGAAAAAAAATATATTTACTAAGAAAAATTTAAAAACTTAAAATGCGGAAACTACTATTAATTGCATTTGCGATTCATTTTGTTAAAGTTACTTTTGCGCAAGCCCCCCCACAAGGAATCAATTATCAAGCTGTAGTATATGATATTGGAGGTAGCGCTATGCCAGGAATCGATACGTATGATTTAGTTTTAGCCAATAAAGCTATTTCAGTTCGATTTACCATTTTGCAAGGAAACCCAAGTGGTAATACAATTTATTCAGAAACGCACTCCACTACAACCGACGAATACGGAATGTTTTCGTTAATTATTGGTCAAGGCACTCCGGTTTCAAGTTCACTTTTTCCCGCAATTGATTGGGGTACTGGTTTACATTTCTTAAAAGTAGAAATTGATAAAAATGCAGGTTCTGATTTTGAAGTGATTTCAAATCAACAATTTTGGAGTGTTCCGTATGCGCTATTCGCAAATTCTGCTGGCTCAGGAATTGAAAGTATCGTTGACAATAACGATGGTACCTTCACGGCAACTTATGCCGATGGAACCTCACAAACAATTGGCCCGCTCGGCTGGACTTTAGGTGGAAATATAGGTACAAACGGTGGTCAGAATTTTATTGGGACAAGAGATGCACAAGATTTTGTTATCAAAACGGATAACGTTGAAAGAATGCGTGTTCTGAAAAATGGTCAAGTAGGAATCAATACAGCGTTTCCAGACTCTTCTGCTTTATTGGAATTAAGTTCTACACAAAAAGGTTTTCTTCCTCCAAGAATGACCAGAATCGAACGAGACAATATTTCAAACCCTTCAAAAGGTTTGATGGTTTTTAATTCAACAGATAGTTTGATGGAATATTACAATGGAAGTTGTTGGTTACCAACCTATCTTTCTTCGTGCGATGATTGTGTTTTTAATCTTTCACTTCCAACAAATGTAGGAACGATTGACCGTGTTACTTCCGACACCATTGCAATTCAAGTTAATGTCAATCAAATTACTTCACCCAATCAAACAATTTCTTTCTTTGCACTGCATAATTTACCAAGTTTTACAACAACTTATTTTACTAACGACACCGTAAATGGAAATGGAAACACAACCCTAGTCGTAAGTACTTCAATTTTTGATGAACCTGGATTATATCCAATTGCGATTCAGGCAGTTTGTGGAAATTCAGTTCGCGTAAAAGTTTTTTATTTAACCATCGACAGTTGTTATCAAGTATATATTAATAATGCTGTTTCAGAATATAATTTACAGCAATTCAACAACTTACCTGGTATTGGAAATCCAATTTGTGTAATAGTTGACGTAACTTCACTCGGACAAATTACAAGTCCTTTAGCAACATCTCCTGCTTTTAAAGAAGGTGCTTTAGATCCTCAAAGTCATGTTGGGATTAGAAATTATGGCGTGTTTCTGGCTCGTGGTGGAAACGGTGGATTAGGAGGAAATTTCGGAGCTTTTGGAAACGCTGGACAGAATGGAGGTACAGCAATTGATATGTCTTGTAAAACATCTTTATTAAATAATGGATTTATTTATGGTGGAGGTGGAGGTGGATCTTCTGTTGGATTAAGTACTTCATTCTCTCTACCATTTGTTGGAACTTACACTTTTGCAATTGGTGCTGGAGGAGGAGGAGGTTGTGCATTCGGTTTTGGAGGAGGTACTGGGGCTACCATAATTGGTATTTGGGATAATGGAACAGATGCATCAGGAGGTTTGAGTGCTCAACCCGGTGTTGGAGGAACTGAAAATTTACCTATTCCAATTCCTCTTGGTCCAGTGACAATAACTATTAATCCTGATGTGCAAGGAGGAGATGGTGGAGATTATGGTTTACCAGGTACGTCAGGTAATTTAGTTGTAAATATTGCTGCTACTGTTCCAATTATTGGTACTATCAATATTCCTACTCCAGCAATTACTAATTTTCCTGCTGGAGGAGCAGCAGGTTTTGCCCTAAAAAAAAATAATTTTCCTTTAATTGGAATACCAAACGGAACCTATCAATTGAATAACTTAAAAGGTATAATTAATGACTAACAAACAACTTATTTTTGCTTTCGTAATTTTCGTACCAAGCTTATTTTTTGCCCAATCAAAAGTTGCGGTTTACGGAAGTTTATGGGAAAACGGAAATGAATCTACATGCAATTGGTTTTTCAAGGCAGATTTAGCGTGTATGCAACTTATATTTAAAGGAGCCCAAAATGAAATGATTGATACTAGATTAATTATGAATGCTAGAACAAACAAAATGACTGTTATCACAATTAGCAATAGCAACCAAACATGTGTTTTAATTTCCGCAGACAGCATTCAACGTGAAAACAATACACAATTGAATTTTAAATCAACAGGTAGCACAAAAGAATTTGAAAACATTGGTAATTGCCGAAGATATAATGCAAAAAACCACATAAATGAATACCTTGTTTATTGTTTTGAAAATCAAGCTATTTCACTTTCAAAATTCAAGAATTTCATCAAGAACGATGTGGTTTTTGAATTTTTAAGTTCTACAACTAATAATCAATTCCCAGCTCAATCGCTAACTGTTTCTGCAACTGGTGAAATACAGCGCTCTTTTTTGGTTAATTCAATTAATGAAACTTATTCAGATGAAATTTTTAAAGGAATATGTGAGTGAAATCAGTGTTTCACTAGACAGATAAAATACTGTAAATAACTGGTCTACTTGGGCTTGCGTCATTTTCAAACGGGGCCATTTGTAATTCTAACAAATAATATCCGTCAGGGACACTATCATTTATATAAATTAATTCAGTAATAGTTTTGTCATTAGGATTTTCAGGAACATTCCAAAATGCGTGGTGAAATGCTAATTTTCCTTCGTCAGATTCTCGATCAACTGATGGTAGATCTATTAATAAGTGCTTTATTTCAAAGCGTTCAATTAATTCGATTACATTTAAATCTAGATAGGCAGGATTTGTGTCAGAATAGTTTTTGCTCGATTTATCAACCGAATTTGGCAATGTTCTGATAATCAAAGCTTCAAACGGTTCATAATCATTTAACATCAATTCTAGTAAATTTCTAGTAATTATTTCGTCACCATTTTCTAATTTAATTGGTTTGACACTTATTAGCGCGGCTTTAAAAAAATAACTCTTTAATTTTTGATTGACAGAAACGATTTCAGGTGTAATATGACCATGGCATTCAGTATGTGTTCCATGTCCATGAGGATTAAAAAAAACATCTCTAAAATTCACAGATCCACCCTCTAAAACACTACCAATAAATCCATTTCCTCTTACGGGTTCAAATTTTGGGGGATTAACATACCAAGCTCTTAGATTTTTTTCTCCTGTTTGTAATCCAATCGAGAGATCTATAGGTTCATTTGTTTCAATGTATTGTTTTTGATTTAAGTATAGTCTCATAAGTTCAATTAATGGTCACAAATTATAAAAAATTACAAAAAACAAACTCTCCACTGTTAAACTTTCTTTCTCAAAACAAAATTCTGACCTAAATATACTTTACGAACTTGTTCGTCGGCAGCTAATTCCTCAGCCGTACCAGATTTTAGGATGCTTCCCTCAAATAGTAGGTAAGCTCTATCTGTGATTGAAAGTGTTTCTTGTACATTATGATCGGTAATGAGAATACCGATGTTTCGCTTTTTTAATTCTGATATAATGCTTTGAATGTCTTCCACTGCAATTGGGTCGACACCAGCGAAAGGTTCGTCAAGCAGAACAAATTTTGGATTCGTTGCTAACGCACGTGCAATTTCAGTTCTTCTCTTCTCTCCACCTGAAAGCCGATTTCCAAGAGTTTTTCGAACGTGTGCTAAATGAAATTCACTTAAAAGTGTCTCTAGTTTTTCCTCGCGTTCATTCTTTTTTAAATCGGTCATTTCTAAAATAGCCATAATATTATCCTCAACGCTCAATTTTCTAAAAACAGAAACCTCTTGTGGTAAATATCCTATTCCGAGTTGGGCACGCTTGTACATTGGTAAACCAGTAATTTCTTGCTCGTCTAAGAAAACTTTTCCTTCATCAGGACTAACTAAACCAACAATCATGTAGAAAGTTGTTGTTTTTCCAGCGCCATTTGGACCAAGTAAACCAACAATTTCACCTTGATTTACCTCCACAGAAACACCATCAACAACATTTCTACCTTTATACGTTTTAAGAATATTTGTGGTGTACAACTTCATATGGTGAAATTACTAAAAATTAAATACCAACTTAGCTCTGATTCCTAATGGACTAACACCTGGATCAAGATGAGTCATTCGCCAAACTAAGTCAATACGTCCAAATTTTAAAATATTCTCTATTCCGACACTTGTTTCCGCATAAGGAATATTGTTAAATTTCTTTACAAAAGTTGGCATTAACATCTCAGATTGATGGCGCGAACTAACATCTCCTAAAACAAATTTACCTGTAGTTACAAGTCTTAATTTTAATTTTTTAATTAACGGTAGACGGTCAAACAATAAGCCACCCCACTTATTTTCAATAAAACCGCCCACATATTTATCAGATATTAACTCTAAGAAATTGAGTTTATTGAACGCGCTATACATTAAGTAAAGTGATTGATTTCCCTCATGTACTTTCAAAAATGGATAAGCAGTTTTTCCGTTGATGTAACCAACAGTAAATCCGTAATATAACCTGCCAAATACTCCTAGGTGTCGGTAATGTTCAAATTGAAACTCAAATTTTTGATAGTTGTACTGACTTCCTAAAATGCCTTTGACTCCAATAATTGTTTGAAAGGAAAGTACAGGATTAGTTGTTGTTACACTTGTACGATCAAAATATCCTGATAAGAATTCTTCGTTTTTTGCCCATCGAATACGAGCTATAAATTCTGTTGTTTTGATGTTGGAAATAGAGATTGTATCAAATCCTTGAGTCCTTTGGTAATTTGCTAATCCAAGCGGTATAAATGATTTCCATTCAGCACCAGTAAATAAAATAAAGTCTTTTTTAATGTCTTTTTCAATATTCAATCCTGCTTTATTTACAAAAGTAAGTTTGTTAAATGGAGCAGTGCTCAAAACGGTTGTAAACGTATTCCCCATTGAAAGAGCGCTTGCAGATTGCCCGATTTGTTCAATGTCATAAGAATAAAACCCAGTCAACATTCCACGTTTTTTTGGAGTTATATTGTAACGAATTTGCCCCATGTATTTGAATTTTTCATCACCAAATCCGTAAGCGACTTTTCCCCCTAACTCAATCCGTTTAGAAAAATTATTTGAAGTTCTCAAGGCTAGACCAAGGCGCAATTGCTCAACAGGATTAAAAGCAACTAACGAAAACACACTTCCTACTTCAATTTTACCCAATAGAACATAGCCTGTACTTGCTAAATAGGTCAAGTTTTTTAATGTCTTAAAGAATCGTGTTTGTTGTAACGAATCTACCATTTCGATGATATTTCCTTCTTGAGCACTTAGATCAAGATGTCGCATTTTGTTCCAATAATCATCATTTCGCAATTTTGCACTATCTAAAAATTCAACGGTATTGTCACTTTTATAAAAATCTTCATCGCGCTTTTGATTTATTAAGATATTTTTTCTACTGCTATATTTTCGACCAAATAACCCATATAATTTGGAGTTTTCAGTAACTCGAATATCTGCAATCAATTTCTCTTCAACCATCATCCAGACTTCTTTTTCCACTTGCTCAAATTCTTGCTCGAAGTAAAAATCAGTTATGAAATTTAAATTAGCACCCGGAGAAATATTTGCACTCATTCTTTTAATTGCGTAGGTTGTGTCATGAATCCACATTTCGCCTTCGAAAGTTAAATCTCCGGTTCTTTTTGGTATAAATTTAAGTTTATAGCACCAATTTTTACCTATAAAAGTGGAGTCCTCTAGGTAGAATTTGTAGTAATTTCTAGCATAAGGCGCAACGGGGCTGATGAATGATTTATAGAACAAATCGTATATGTTATCATAGATATTGATATCCAAGTACATGTCACCCAAAAACTGATTAACTTGTAAGTTTTCAATTCCTGTGATACGTGTAGCTTTTACAACCTCTTTTTTGAGTTTAGGTTTATTTTTGAAATAAAAATCAGATATTGATTCTGTTAAAATTACAGGTAGATAGGTTTTCCCTTCGTCAGTTGAATCCAAATAGTCCATAATGACATCGAGTCGTTTTACAATTCCATTCTCTGTAAATTTATCGCCGATGTTGTTGAGGTCGAGTTGAATTTTATTATATAATTCGTATTCGTAAGCTTCGAGTTTTTCTTTATTATTTATAGGTTTATTCGCCACCACCAATTTATGTAAGCGCGTTGAAGGAAGTTCATCGGGCGCTTTCACAACTACTTCTTCTAAATCGTTTGTTAGCAAAAATAATTTAATCTCAAAACTATTTATTTGATCTTTTTTTACTTTTTTCGTTTGCGTTAAATAACCAGTATATGAAAAAGTTATGGAGTCTGTAGCGTAATAAGTTTCTAATAAAAAATTCCCTAAGGAATCTGAAATTGTACCGATTTTTGAATTTTGAAAACGAACTTTAGTGAAAGGTAAAATTTCACCCGAAACGCCGTCTATTATTCTTCCCTTAATGGTTGTTTGCTGACTAACACCAACAAAGCAAAAACAAATAAAAAAAAATAGAACAATACATCTCATAATTAAGATTTATTTTCGTTTTTTTGATTTTTTTCTACGCGTTTTGCAACATAAATCCCAACTTCATAAAGTATTAAAATTGGTATAGAAACTATAACTTGTGATAATACATCAGGTGGCGTTATGACCGCTGCCAAAATCAAAATAGCAACAATAGCATGCTTTCTAAATTTAATCAAAAAAGCCGAATCAAATAGTCCAATTTTAGTTAAAAAATAAGAAACAACAGGCAATAAAAAGAATAACCCGGTGTAAAAAACAGTTGAAATTACTGTACTCATATAAGAATTAATGGTGAAAATATTTTCAATTTTAGAACTCATTGTAAATGTTCCAAAAAACTGAATACTTAAAGGTGCAACAATGAAGTAACCAAATGCAATTCCGAGAAAAAACAAGAAACTAACATAAAAAACAATTCCTTTTGCCATTTTTTTCTCAGTGAATTTCAATCCTGGTTTAACAAAAGACCAAATTTGATAAAAAATAAAAGGAAATGCTAAAACAACGCCTCCCATTATACTTAACATTAGTGCATATGAGAATTGTCCAGAAACAGTCATACTTTGCATTTTCACAGGTATATCTTCCACACAAACACCAAAAATTTTACAAAGCGCTTTGAATGTAATGAAATCTTTTTGAACCATTTTTAAAAAAATCTGATTCATGATTTTTTCCTGATAAAACCAAATAATGGTTCCAAATATAATTACTGCAATAGCGGAGCGCACTAATCTCCATCTTAATTCTTCGAGGTGCTGTAGAAAAGACATATTTGATTCTTCTGCCATATTACAAAAGTAAACAATCTCAAGGATTTTGAAATCTTAAATTTTCCGTTGCAAGCGTTATCATTCAACATTTATCAAATTAAATTGATCTTTTTTAATTGTTTGAACATAAGCGTAAATAGATTACGTTCTACCTGTCTACCTTTGTACTATAAAATAAACGATTATGGAAACGCAATTAGAAATTAAAGGATTAAGATTTAATGATTTTGACCAACAAGTATGTTTGCTGGCGAACGTTATCAAGGACAATCTTTCTTATTGGACCACACTTTTTGTGGATATTACCGCTTTGAATCACATTATTAATTTGCTACAAAAACAAAATCCAGAAACGAATTTGATGGATGAAATTGTTGCGAAAGAATATGTAGACTTCACAGAATATGAACTCTCATTAGACCATCATTTTGCTTTATGTAGCTTGGAGGAAATTAAAGGGAAAAATAAAGAAATTAGACAAATTAGAGCCTAAACAGATAGGATTTATCTTTTCACAAATCCAGTTTATAAATTGTTTAATAATTCAAGTGAAAAAATTATTTATAAATAAAAAGGCCGGTTTTCACCAGCCTTTTTTATTTGTATTGTTTAATTTTACTCTCCAGTAACAATGGTTGTATAAGTTGTAGAAAAAATACCACCTGTAACTTTCCAATCAACAGTTGCAATTTTTTTAATACCACCGTTTTTAGCAGCTGTTATAGCTCCAAGATCTGTTTGACCAAGTGTAATATTAAAAATTATTTTTCTACTAGCTTCACCTCTTTTATCACCTAAAGAGTGATTCGTTACCATCAAAGGTCCAGAAATTGAGCAAGACCCAAGGAAACCAGCTAAAACTAAAACCGCGGATAATTTTGTTAAATTTTTCATTTTATAATTTTTTTTATGATTATTCTCCAGCTACAATAAATTCTTTTTTTACAAAAAACACATATGATGTTACTTTGTAATCAACAGCACCAATTTTTGAAATACCAGCTTTTTCTGCCGCCTCAACAATACCAAAATTTTTATTTAACATGAAGCCATGAAAAACTGTTTTTCCAGTTGTTGGAGACATAGATGCCGAATTTTGACTTGCGCCACTAAATAAACAAATAGTTGATGAAGTTCCAACTTTATCACCAATTTCATTATTTGTAACAATAAAAGGAGTAGTAACTCCACAAGAGTTCATAGTAATTACAAAACCAATTGCTCCTATTATGTAAGATATTTTTTTCATTTCAGTTATTTTTAAAATTATTCACCAGTTACAGTTGTTTTTACAAAAGGAATTATAAAATAAGTAGTTCTTACTTCTACAGTTCCAATTTTGGTAATCTCACCATTTTTACAAGCTTTTTCTAAGCTTATGTCTTTGTCTGCACCAAATAGTGATAATTTAGCTACTCCTTTTTTTGTTCCAACAGGATTGTCTGTAACCATATATGTGCTAGTTACACATGATGATAGCATCAAAAAACCAACAGATAAGGTTAAAAATTTAATTTTTTTCATATATTTATTTTTAGTAAAAATAGCGATAATAACAATTAGTAATTAAATCAATAGAATTAATTATTAACAAATTTTATGGTTGAATAGTAATAGTTTGTTCGTTTATTTTTTCGGGTTCAATTTTAATGATACCTATGCCAAGTTTGTTAAACTTAAATGCTTTTATATCAAGTATTGCAACACCAGCTTGTCCAGATTGATATAATTCACTTAGGTTGAAAACAGCCAATCCAGAACTGCTTGAAATAACAGTGTCTCTAAAATTACCGAAACCGGGACCATTACCACCTATCGGATTACCTGTCGATGTTCCGTACAAAATAACAGATGCTTCATTTACTGGGTTATCAGTTTCATCACGAACATATATATGAGCAATTGTTTCTTTTTTTTTACGACAAGAAGTAAAAATTTGAGCAAATAAAATTAAAAAGAAGAAAAAATAAATTTTTTTCATGTTTTAAATTATGTAAAATTAAGGTTGAATAAAAATGGTCTCTTCATTAATTGTTTCTGCCTCAATTTTAATTATTCCTTGCCCAATTTTATTTAGTTTCTGTGCTTTTATATCTAAAACAGCAACACCAGCTTGGCCTAATTGATAAATATCATTAAAATTAAAGGAAGCTAAACCGGCTGCATTTGTATACATCGTGTCAAATACTGCAACAACTTGAGGGGTACTGCCTGTGTTTGTACCATATAAAATAACCATAGCACCAGAAACACTAGTGTTTGTCTCATCTTTAACATAAATGTTTGCAATAGTATCGCCTTTTTTTCTACACGAATTAAGCGATATAGAAAAAACGAGTATTGAAGAGATAAAAAATAATTTTTTCATAAATATTAATTAGGTAAATAAATTGTTTCAACAGATGTAGTATGTACCCTACATCTAGCATATCCAGTTGCCGTTTTGTTATTGTATTTAACAATGATGTCAAAATAACCAGTTCTATTTTCTTTACCTGATGTATTGAAGTACTCATCCATATCTATGACAGAAAAACCAGAGCTATTTGTGAATGATGTGTCAACAAAATCTAAGGTTGGTGGATTTGATTGTTGGTCACCTATAATTATAATTTTAGCACCCCCTATTAATTGGTTTGAAGATGATCGAACAAATACCTTCAATATTGCCGGGTCTTTAGGTTCGCAAGAGCTGTGTAAGAACAACAAAGCAAACAATATTGGAATTAAATTTATTTTTTTCATATGATATTTAGCTTGCCAAATTTACACTTTTTTTTTAAAAATCTTTTACTTACAATTAAACAGTTCGATTAATTTATAATTACAACAGTCTCATTTACTTTTTCTTGCTCCACGGTTACAATGCCTTCACCATATAACCCAAATTGTTTTACTTTTATTTTAAGCACAGCAACTCCTGTTTGTCCGGACTCATAATGTTCATTAAAATTAAAATAAGCAACACCTAATTTATCAGTCATTTTTTCCATATTTATGGTAACAGTGTTGCCAATTATAGTTGGTTCAGCTTTTAATTCTACTAAAGCATCTTCAACAACTTGACCACTCTCATTTTTAACAATTACAGCCAAAATAGTATCTTGTTTTTTATAACAAGCAGTCACCAAAAAAAGAAGTAAAAAAACGCCAGCATTAATAATTGATGCTTTTAATTGAAAGAGGGCTATTTTTTTCTTATAAATTTGCATTAACAAACTTGTTTCAGTTTTAAACAATGTTTGTGTCAAAAAAGTTACAATTTCAACAAATGAAAATACAAATTGAAGCAATTCTTCAAGAAATCAATGCATATTCCATTACTTCTGCGGCAGATTTAGAAGTTTTCCGAATCAAATACCTAGGAAGTAAGGGAATTCTCAAAGATTTATACGCAGAACTAAAAAATGTTCCTAACGAACAAAAGAGAGAAGTCGGTCAACTAATCAATAGTTTACGTCAAGCAACAGAAGATTTTTATGCAAATCATAAAGAAAACTTAACTTCAATAACTGAAAAAAATACTGATTTTGATTTTTCTAGACCAGGAGAAGCGATCTCTGTTGGTGGTCATCATCCGCTATCTTTGGTTAAAAGAGAAATCATTGATATTTTTTCTCGCATTGGATTTATCGTTTCAGAAGGACCAGAAATTGAAGATGATTGGCATAATTTCTCGGCATTAAATTTTCCACCTGAACATCCAGCTCGCGATATGCAAGATACTTTTTTCATCCAAAAAGGTGAAAATGAAATTGCTTTACGTACACACACAAGTTCGGTTCAAGTACGCGTGATGGAATCTTCAAAACCTCCAATTCGAACTATTTCACCCGGAAGAGTGTATCGTAACGAAGCAATTTCTGCTCGTGCGCACTGTTTTTTCCATCAAGTTGAAGGTTTATACATTGATAAAAATGTGTCGTTCGCTGATTTAAAACAAACCTTATTGTTTTTTGCGCGTGAAATGTTTGGTGAGAAAGCTCAAATTCGTTTACGTCCTTCTTATTTTCCATTTACGGAACCAAGTGCTGAAGTTGATGTGTCTTGTACTTTGTGTAATGGAAAAGGTTGTAATGTGTGTAAATACACCGGCTGGTTGGAGATTTTAGGCTGTGGAATGGTTGATCCAAATGTGTTGGAAGCTTGCGGAATTGACTCCAACGAATTTACAGGGTTTGCTTTCGGAATGGGAGTCGAGCGAATTGCACAATTAAAATATCGCGTGACAGATCTACGTCTTTATTCTGAAAACGACCTTCGCTTTTTAAAACAATTTACACCCGGATTCTAATGGCTTGGATAAAACTAACAGACGAAAACCAACTTCAAGAATGTTGGAATTTAAGTCATCAAAAACCACAATTGATTTTCAAACACAGCACACGTTGTTCGATTTCGACGATGGCTTTGTCTCGCTTTGAAGGAACTGGGATTTTAGAGAACGATGCACTTGATTCGTATTATTTGGATTTAATTCAATTCAGAAATATCTCCAATGCAATTGAGTCAAAAAGCGGTGTTGTTCATCAATCGCCACAAGTAATCGTAATTTATAAAGGTGAAGTTTTTCTTTCTGAAACCCACGGAATGATTAATGGACGAGCTATCCTTCAAGAAATTAAAACATTAAATTCATGAAAAAATATGTAATCTACCTTGTAATAATTGGTCTGATTGTAGCTTTTGTTTTGCCGTATGTTATGCCAAATTCTACTTCGTCTGAGACGCCTCCTTTTAGTTTTAGTTTCACAGAAAATTTAGCTGTTCCCCACGGTCAAACCTTACCAATTCCTTTTGAAGTAAGCGAGGATATTCAAAAACTAGAGCTTTCCATAAATGGAAAAAAATTAAATACTTGGACAGCACCGAAAGGAAAGATTACTTACACTTTGGATACGAAGGATTTCCAAGTTGGAGCCTTTGGAATTGAAATAGTGGCTTTTAGAAAAGATGGAACTTCTTTTTCCGACCAACGTTTGATTCGCATTCTTTCTGATATTGTTCCTGAAAAATGGTCGGTTGAAATCGTTTCTTCACTTCCGCATTTGGAAACAAGCTTTACGCAAGGTTTGGAATTTAATGAAGGGAAATTATTTGAAGGAACAGGCGACCCGAACCAAAATGGCGAAACAATTATTGCAGAAGTTGATTTGAAAACAGGTGCAATTGTGAGAAAAATGGGCTTAGATGCTACTCATTTTGGAGAAGGAATCACGATTATGGGCGATGAACTATATCAGTTAACGTGGAAAAATCAAAAATGTCTTGTTTACAACAAAAGTGATTTTACATCTATTAAAGAATTTACCTATACTGGTGAAGGCTGGGGAATTTGTAACGATGGAAAAAGTTTAATTATGTCTGATGGCTCTGAACGAATTTATTTTAGAAATCCTAAAACCTTTGACGTTGAGCGCACAATTGAAGTGTACACCGACCAAGGACCAATTGCTCGCCTTAATGAATTGGAATTCGTTGACGGTTTAATTTATGCTAATATTTGGACATCTAACAATGTCGCAGTGATTGACCCAGCAACAGGAAAAGTTTTAGCAACAATCGACGCAACACAATTGGTTCAAGAAGGAAAAGGAAACGGAGAAGTCTTAAACGGAATAGCGTACAATGCATCAACAAAAAAACTGTACATGACTGGAAAATTCTGGCCAAAGATGTTTGAGGTTGCGGTGAAGAAAAATGTAGTTTCTTAAAAATACAATCCCCTCGCACCAAATTTATTTCCTTGAATAATCAATGCAGGAAAAGGAATTTTGAGGCAATTCAGTTGGCTAAAAACGGTTTTTAAAAAGTGATTTTTCACTGGAATGCGGGAGAAATCAATATCCATCGAAAGTAAAAATTCCCTTCTGGATTGATAGTTTAAGTAGGTTTCTTCGCTACCAACAATTTTTTGGTCTGCGCTGTAGCCCAAACTAAAACACAACCATTTTGGAAATTTATTGTCGCCCATTGTTCCTGGAGAAAAACTCAACCAATAAGTTTGACCGTTGTAATCTTTTAATAATTGTTCGGAAAAAGTACTTCCCAAAATTTCTGGTCGAAGTGCTGCATACTCAGTAGTGTGAAAGGAAAATTTTGGTAAAATAATCTGTTGTTTAAACAAGCGTTCTTGTCCCCAAAATAAAGCTGAACCGCCAACATTTGCTGCCATATCGTAGGCTGAAAATCCCCATTCGGCTGAAAATCCATCTAAAACTTCTATGAAAGTTATATAACTTAAACTCAAACCAACACCTACCCAATCTGCATTTTTAGATTTCATTCCTCCCCAACGATAAAGTTGCGAAATGTTTCTAGAAATCTGATAGGTTGAGTATGCATGTCCAGCTTTGTCCATTTGTAACCAATTTCCACCATCATTAAAGAAATGAAAACCGGTCCACGGATTGTTGTACCATACACTTTGCAAACCAATCAAACTTCCTGAATAACCCACACCAATAATCGAAGAACTGGTAATAATTCGCGCTTTATTCAAACTATCTGCCGGTTTCCAAAAGGAAGATTGCGCCATCAAAAAGCTGGGAAACGAAAAAAGAAATAAAAGTTTTGATGCAAATTTCACATCTCGAAATTAAGGAAATAAATTAAAGATTCTGATTTCAAAAACTAAAAGTTGGTTGTGAAATAGCTTGATAGATTTTTTTAGAATAAAGTACCTTATTCTGACAAATCTGAAATCAAAATCTTTGCATTCATACCTCAAAATAAGCTAAATCAATGACTGTATAGAAATTATCAATAGTATGTAACATTCCATAGTATGTACCTTCGTACTTTACCAATTATTAATTAATTTCTAAATTATGAAACAGTTATTTTTAGTGCTTTTCTTGGGGCAAATCCCTTTGATTTACGCACAAGATTCTGCCCAAAGTTCAGGTAAATGTCCAATGGGTCACGTCGTTGCTTCAGGTGCGCAAACAGCAGTTAGCAACACTCCAACTACAACGAACGTTTCCGATGCGGGCGTGAAAAAATAAATGAAACTTTAATAAACAAGAAACGACTAGTGTTGATGCTAGTCGTTTTTTTTTTTATAAATAAATCTAAATATCAAACGGAACTTTGACAATTTATTAAAAAGCTATTAGTTACTAGGTTTAATAGTCGTTTTTTTCTCACGATTTTTAAAGTATTCTAAAATTTCAGCTTTAGTCATTTTTGATAATTTCTCACTCAATTTGTTTCGTTGTTGACGCATAAAGTTTACAGCATCAAATTGTTTTTCAGTCGTCTTCATATTTTTCAAATTCTAAAAATCCACCAAAAAGAATTGTCAATATAAATTCGTTGTTTCATATTCTCAAAGTTATATAAAAAAATTCTTTGCTTTTATCTTCATATTTTAGAAAACTTCATTCGAATATTTATTAAAGGTTAAAGTATAATTTTAGGTAGATGATAAATTTTTGAAGTAACGATGAGTAAGGGGTTTTGCAACGGTCTTAGTATATTTGCAATTAAATTAATTCCTATTGATGACAAAACTATCCGACAAAACAATCCAGATTTTAATCATCGTAATCGGAAGTTTTCTTTTCATTCCTTTTATTGGTCAAAGTCATTTATTTGATTGGGATGAAATAAATTTTGCAGAGGCGGCCCGCGAAATGTTGGTAACCAATGATTGGTTAACGGTTCAAATCAACTATTTACCTTTTTGGGAAAAACCACCTTTGTTTATTTGGATGCAAGCGCTTTCGATGAAGGTTTTTGGAATCAATGAATTTGCTGCTCGTTTTCCAAATGCTATTTGTGGAATTGTGACTTTATTAGTGCTTTTCCGTTTGGGACGTTCGATTTTAAATTCAAAACTTGGACTCCTTTGGGTTTTACTTTACGCTTGCTCAATTTTACCATTTATCTATTTCAAATCAGGAATTATCGACCCTTGGTTTAATCTATTTATCTTTCTTGGAATCTATACTATTTCATCTTTTACACGGTCAAACGACATGTCGCGTCGCTACCAATTCGTTGGACTTTCAGCTCTTTTTATTGGTCTAGCCATTTTATCTAAAGGTCCAGTTGCTTTGTTGGTTTTTGGTTTTGTAACAGTGATTTATTTCATTGTAAAAAAGTTCAAAGTGATATTTAATGTGCGGCAAGTAATATTGTTTTTAATTATCTCTCTTTTCGTCGGTGGATTTTGGTTTATTCTTCAAATGCTAAATGGAAACCTCGGAATTGTAAAAGACTTTCTTGTGTATCAAGTTCGCCTTTTTCAAACGAAAGATGCTGGACATGGTGGCTTTTTATTTTACCATTTTGTTGTACTTTTTATTGGCGTTTTCCCCGCTTCGATTTATGCCTTTTTATATTTCAAGCGCTTTCAAAAAGACGAACGACTTGTTTTCTTTGAATTTAAAACGTGGATGGTGATTTTACTTTGGACGGTTTTAATTTTATTTACAATTGTAAAAACGAAAATCATCCATTATTCCTCTTTGGCTTATTTTCCGCTCACTTTTATAGCAGCGTTTTACATCTACAAGCTTTTAGAACAAAAAGAATCGCTGCCTAAATGGATTAAAATTATGGTGCTTTCACTTGGATTCGTTTGGTCTTTGATTGTAGTTGTCTTGCAATTTGTGGCAATAAACAAGGAAAAAATTACCAAAATGAATGTAATTAAAGATGATTTTGCTGTTGGAAATTTACAGGCTCAAGTTCATTGGACCGGTTTTGAATTTTTGATTGGTGCTTTGTTTTTTGTAGCCTTGTTATTTATTTTTCTTTCCAAACGATTTAACACACAAAATCAAATTATTGCTTCGTTGATTGCGACACTTTTATTCATTTATTCAACTGTTGTGGTGATTGTTCCAAAAGTGGAAGGATATACACAAAACGCTGCGATTGAATTTTATAAAAGTTGTCAGAATGAAGATTGCTACGTGAAAACGGTTGGTTTCAAAAGCTATGCAGATTTATTTTATACAGCAAAAAAACCGACCAAAAACTTAAATTCAAATCGAGAAGATTGGTTGATTTTTGGTGCGATTGATAAACCCGTTTACTTTGTGATGAAAAACACGAGAAGTGAAGAATTTACAAGAAACTTTCCGCACATAAAACGAATCGGTGAAAAAAATGGGTTTATTTTTTATAAACGCGAGTTGGAATAAAGCTTAATCAACCAAAATTCATTGATTGTCAATGTAATTTATTTACAGTTTGTGACTTAAAATTTTATCTATTAATCAAAAGTAGCTCTAATATTTCCATCACTTCAATGCTCGCCTCAATATGAGCCATGTGCCCAGCTTCCTTGAGGATAAACAAATGATTTTCTGAATTTTCTTTAAAAATACTGTTTGTTTTTTCTACCAAAAACTCAGTGGTTACCAAACGATCTAAAGCTCCATGAATGATAAAAAAATCACTAGGTTTTTCGGCAATCATTTGCGTATAATCTTTCCTTTGTCGCATGGCTAAAGCCGCATAAGCAATCGATTCTGGTTCAATTTTCATCGCTTCTTCTTTCAAAACTTCAATCTCATTTTGAAAAAGTTCAGCTTGTCCAAATAAGTTCGGAATTGCTTCGTTAATGAATACTTTTTTCGCTTTAAAGGCTATTTCAGCAACGCGCAGACGATCTTTTTTCTTTTGTTCACTATCTGCCCAAAAATTGGAATTTAACAATACAACTTTTTGACAACCAAGATTTTGTTCCTTTAGAATCAAAGCCACATAAGCCCCTAAAGAATGACCAACAATTGAGAATTTTTCAATTTTCAGAAACGAAAGAACTTCTTGAACTTCATTGGCAAAGAAATTTAAACTTGGATTTTCAGAGTCTAGCGTTAAAGCTGATTGTCCATGACCTGGAAGTTCAATAAAAATTTTTTGAAAATTCAACTCTTCCAACGCAAGATAACCCCACATCGAATTTGATTCTAAAAATCCATGTAGAAAAACGAGCGTTTCTCCTTCGCCTTCAATTGAATAATGTAACAATTGACTGAAAATTAAGCGTTCATTAAGGCTTCGATTTCTTCTGCTTCCAAAGGAATATCTTTCATTAAATTGAATGGAGCGACTGATTCTTGAACTACTAAATCATCTTCTAAACGAATCCCTAAACCTTCTTCTGGTATATAAATTCCTGGCTCGCAAGTGAAAACCATTCCAGCTTGAATAGGCTCATACCACAAACCAACATCATGGGTGTCTAAACCTAAAAAGTGAGAAGTTCCATGCATGAAATACTTTTTGTATGCTGGCCAATCTGGATTTTGAGTTTTGATGTCTTCCATTGAAATCAATCCAAGGTTTACTAATTGCTCTTCCATTAAGCATCCAACTTGTTTGTGATATTCTGCCATAATTGTTCCAGGAACCAATAACTTTTCAGCTTCTTTTTTGACATGTAACACTGCATTGTAAACTTCTTTTTGACGAGTCGTGAATTTTCCATTAACAGGAATACAGCGCGTTAAATCGGAAGAGTAATTTGCATATTCTGCTCCAACATCTAATAAAATCACATCACCATTTTTGCATTGTTGGTTGTTTTCAATATAATGTAATACACAAGCGTTTTTTCCTGATGCAACAATTGGGGTGTACGCAAAACCTTTTGAACGATTGCGTAAAAATTCATGCGCTAATTCCGCTTCAATTTCATATTCCCAAACACCTGGCTTGATGAATCCTAATAATCTTCTAACTCCAGCTTCAGTAATTTTACATGCACGTTGCATCAATTCGATTTCGATATCGTTTTTTATCGAGCGAATTTTGTGCATTATCGGTGCAGCTTTAAAAACTTGATGCGCTGGAAAATCTTGTTTTACTTTTTTGATAAAACGATCTTCTCGTGTTTCAACTTCAGTATTAGCGCGCAAATGTTCATTCGTGTTTAAATAAATACCACTTGCTTCTGCCATCATTTGTTTGAAAATCGTCGGGAATTGTTGCAACCAATAGACCGTTTTAATTCCTGAAGTTTCAAATGCAGCTTGTTTTGTCAACTTTTCACCTTCCCAAATTGCAATCAAATCACTTGTTTCTTTCAAAAAAAGCACTTCGCGATGAGCAGGATTACTCGCACCAGGAAATAAAACTAAAATCGATTCTTCTTGATCAACACCAGATAAGGCTAGAATATCTCTGTGTTGTTGAAAGGGCATTGTGCTGTCGGCACTAACTGGATAAATATCATTTGAATTGAAGACAGCTAGTGTTCCTTGGTGCATTTGAGCAGTAAATTTTGCTCTATTAGAAATGTATAATTCGGAATTAATTCGATCGTATTTCATACTTTTAATTTTTGAGTATGCTAAATTAAGAAAACTAGGTGTTTTGAATAGTTTTATCCTTAACTTTAAAAGCAACCATATTTTATTTGAATCAACAGTATGAGTAAGTCACTTACTTTTTTTCTTTTTCTTATTCTCAATTTTGGTGCTTTGGCTTTAGGTTCTTTGTTGATGGGTTCTAGTCCAATTGAAAATGAATGGTACATCCAACTTAACAAAGCCCCTTGGACTCCACCAGGATGGGCTTTTGGTATAGCTTGGACAACAATTATGTTATTGTTTACCATTTATTTGACTATTCATGAAAAAGAAAAACTAAAAGACAAGCGATTTATAACCCTATTCACTTTACAATTTCTTTCGAATGTACTATGGAATCCAGTTTTCTTTTATTTCCATTGGATATTTCTAGGAATGATCATAATATTAATTTTGTTTATTTCATTGATTTTGATACTTCACTATTTCGAATCAAGTAATTGGAAATTATTGCTTTTACTTCCGTATTTGGTTTGGTTAATCATCGCATTTTCATTGAATGCTTATTCCTGGTGGATGAATTAATCAATTTTAGAAGTATAAGTGAAAATTAATTTTATTATTTGACTCTTCTAGATAAATGCTGTAAAACTTTTTTCCAAAAAATCCTTACCTTTAGGCTTCAATTTTAAAATCAATTTCCCTTGGCGAAAACTTTTGATGACAAAGGCGTGGCGGAAACCCCGTTGATGAAGCAATACAATCAAATCAAAGCGCGTCATCCAGAAGCTTTGTTGTTGTTTCGTGTTGGCGATTTTTACGAAACGTTTCGCGAAGATGCAATCAAAACTTCGAAGATTCTAGGCATCATTTTGACAAAACGCAAAAACGGAACTGCCGCTGAAATTGAATTGGCCGGCTTCCCTCATCATTCGTTGGATACGTATTTGCCAAAATTGGTACGTGCCGGTCAACGAGTGGCGATTTGTGATCAATTGGAAGATCCTAAAATGACCAAGACGATTGTGAAACGTGGCGTTACGGAACTAGTGACACCTGGAGTTTCGTTCAACGACCAAGTTTTGGAACAAGGAAAAAACAACTTTTTATGTGCCATTCACTTTGGTAAAGAAGAAATCGGAGTTGCATTTCTAGATGTTTCTACAGGTGAATTTTTAGTCGCTGAAGGAAATAGAGAATACATTGATAAATTAATAAGTGGTTTTGAACCAAGCGAAATCATTTATCAGAAAAACAGGAATAAAGATTTTCAAGGGCAATTTGGAGAAAACCATTACACGTTCCGTTTGGAAGATTGGATTTTCACCACAGAATACGCCAACGAAAACCTCAATAAACACTTTGGAACGAGTTCTTTAAAAGGTTTCGGAATCGAGAATTTGTCGCTTGCGATTGTTGCAGCAGGTGCGGTTTTTCATTATTTGAATGAAAATCAACACCAAAAATTAGGGCACATCACCGCGATTTCACGTATCGAAGAAGAGAAATACGTGTGGCTCGATCGTTTTACCATTCGAAATTTGGAATTGGTGTATTCAACCAATGAAAATGCAAAAACGCTTGCGGATATTTTGGACAAAACCTACACTCCAATGGGCGGACGGATGATGAAACGTTGGATGGTATTGCCTTTGAAAGACGAAAAACCAATCAACGAACGTTTAGATGTAGTTGACTATTTAACTAAAAACGAAGAAATTTCTTTTGAATTAGGACAGCGTTTACGCGAAATAGGCGATTTAGAACGATTGATTTCTAAAGTAGCGGTTGGAAAAGTGAATCCGAAAGAAGTGATGCACTTGCGCCGAACATTGTTGCAAATTCAACCGATTAAAAATCTTTTACAAGACAATAAAATTGTTTCGCTGAAAAAAATGATGGAGCAATTGAACCCTTGTGAAACGCTCATTCAGTTGATAGAAACCAATCTTTGCGACGATCCAGCCGGACAAATCGGAAAGGGAATTATTATTCGTTCAGGTTTTCATCAAGAGTTGGACGACCTGCGCGAAATTTCCTTCAACGGAAAAGATTATTTGGAACGCTTGCAAGAACGTGAAGCAGAACGAACAGGAATTCCAAGTTTGAAAGTTTCATTCAATAACGTTTTTGGTTACTACATTGAAGTTCGAAATACACACAAAGACAAAGTTCCCGAAGATTGGATTCGCAAACAAACGTTGGTGAGTGCTGAGCGCTACATCACGGAAGAATTAAAGGAATACGAAAGTAAAATTTTGGGCGCAGAAGAAAAAATCTATGCCATTGAAGCGCGTTTGTTTCAAGATTTAGTAGTTGGAATGTCGGATTACATTCAGCCGATTCAACACAACGCGACTGTCATTGCACGTTTAGATTGCTTGTTTTCTTTCTCGCAGGTTGCTATTGAAAATAAATACAATCGTCCAGAAATCAACGATGGATTGGTGTTGGACATCAAAAATGGTCGTCATCCTGTGATTGAAAAACGTTTGGCTTTGGGTGAAGAATACATTGCAAATGATGTTTTACTCGACAACAACAGTCAGCAAATTATTATGATTACTGGACCAAATATGAGTGGTAAAAGTGCGATTTTGCGTCAAACGGCTTTGATTGTCTTGATGGCTCAAATGGGATGTTTTGTTCCTGCTGACGCTGCAAAAATTGGTTTGGTCGATAAGATTTTTACACGCGTTGGAGCTTCGGACAACATTTCTTCTGGTGAATCAACGTTTATGGTAGAAATGAACGAAACGGCGAGTATTTTGAATAATATTTCCGACCGAAGTTTGATTTTATTGGATGAAATAGGGCGTGGAACAAGTACGTATGACGGAATTTCAATAGCTTGGGCGATTGCTGAATTTTTGCACGAAAATCCAAAAGCGAAAAGTAAGACCTTGTTTGCAACGCATTACCACGAACTCAACGAAATGCACAAGCGTTTTGAGCGTATCAAAAACTACAACGTTTCAGTAAAAGAAATGGGTAAAAAAGTGCTTTTTTTACGCAAATTAGTTCCAGGTGGAAGTGCCCATTCTTTTGGTATTCACGTAGCACGTATGGCTGGAATGCCGAATTTTGTGGTGCAACGCGCCGAGCAAGTTTTGAAGGATTTGGAAAGTTCGCATGCGAGTGTGGGCAGCAGTTCAAAAGGTAAGAAAACAACGAAAGAAGTTTTGAACGAAACGGCAAATATGCAATTGAGTTTCTTCCAGTTGAACGATCCAGTTTTAGAAAATATTCACGATGAATTAATAAGCATTGACATCAATACCTTGACGCCTGTGGAAGCGTTGATGAAATTACATGAAATAAAAAAATTAACAGGAGGATAGAATATGAAGGAAGTAACACTAAAAAGTATGCAATGGAAAATGTTTCTATTGGGATTTTTCAAAATTCCGATGATGCATTTTGTTCGTCCTCAATTATTGGAAATTAATGAAGAAAAAGTAAAATTGAAAATTCGTTTACGCCGAAGAACGAAGAATCACTTAAACTCTATGTATTTTGCTGCATTGGCTGTTGGTGCTGACGTAGCCGGAGGAATTCAAGTGTTTTACTTCACTGAAAAACACAACAAAAAAGTATCGTTTGCTTTCAAAGGAATGAACGCTCAATTTCTTAAACGTGCCGAAACGGACACCTTTTTTGAAAGCAATCAAGGACATGTTGTTGCAGCAGCAGTGAAAAAAAGTATAGAAATAGGTGAAAGGATTAACGATACAATTGAAGTAATAGCAAAAAACACCAATGGCGAAATAGTTGCTACTTTTGAAATGGGGATATCGTTGAAGGTGTTGTAAATTATATAAACACATTATTTGTACTTTACTATTTAGTGGTAGATTGGTAAACATTAATTATTAAATTTCAATTAAGTATCTTTGTCATCTAATGATGAAGCCAACAAGAAAATCCCCAACAAAAAGTGGGTCAGCAAACAAAAAAACGATTGTTAAAAAAACAGCAACCGTTGCTGCAAAAAAACCTTCTGTTAAGAAAGAAGCCAGCAAAGATGAAGCTGTCACAGCGAGAGATAAGCGTAAATATATTGAATACAAAATCAAGGTTAAAAAAGGCGATCCCCTCCCTTCTTTTCGTGAAGATAATATTCGTTTGAATAAATATTTATCAAATGCTGGTGTGTGTTCAAGAAGGGAAGCTGATGTATTGATTGAAACAGGCGTAGTTTCTGTAAATGGAAAAATTGTGACCGAATTAGGTTATAAAATCAATCAAGGTGATATTGTACAATACGATGGTGAAACGATTAATGCAGAGACAAAGCGTTACGTTTTACTGAATAAACCAAAGGGGTTTATTACTACCATGGATGATCCACGCGGAAGAAAAACAGTTATGTCATTAGTTAGTAAAGCTTGTCGTGAGCGCATTTATCCTGTTGGACGTTTGGATAGAGAAACAACGGGTTTATTATTGTTTACTAACGATGGAGATATGGCAAAAAAATTAACTCATCCGCGTTACCAAGCTGTTAAGATGTATCATATTGAGTTAAATAAATCGGTGGCAAAAGAAGATTTAGAGAAATTATTAAACGGCGTTGACCTTGAAGATGGTAAAACAAAAGTTGATAAGGTTGAATACGTAGAGAATGGTACATCTAAAGAAGTTGGTGTAGAAATTCACTCTGGGAAAAACAGAATTGTTCGTCGTCTGTTTGAAGCTTTAGGTTATCAAGTAATAAAATTAGACCGTGTACAATTTGGTGGTCTGACAAAAAAAGATTTACCTCGTGGTTATTATCGCCACTTAACAGAACAAGAAATTGCTTACTTAAAAATGACAAAATAATGAAATCTTTTGTTTTATTTTTTCTAATTGGAGTTTTACTTTGGTCGTGTTCTGATACGCCAAAATTTTATTCAGATAACCCTAACGTTGCTTACTTTTATAAATTAGATTCAGTTCCTAAGGTGTATTTGTATCGCGATGTTGCAAGAGGTTTAGAGGAGGAGTTTAGTCGAATTTACACAGTAACTGACAAAGAAGGAGAACATTTAGTCGTAGAGCGATATGCTAGTGATGGTCGATTATTGGAAGCAACAAATTATAATGTTGATAGTTTGAATATTCAAGATCATATGGTTGTTAATTTTAAAAAAGAAAAAGAAAAATCGTTACTTTATAAAAACACTTTGTTTCCGATGAATTTAAAAAACGAGACTTGGTTTGCAGTGAAGTTTAAAGGAGTTACAGATTCTACAATTATGATAAAAGAAGTAAAACGTAAGTATAAGCGAAATAGGAAGATTGATGTAATGGGAGAAAAAGTAGATGCACTTGTATTTGATGAAAACGTGAAATTAACAGTATTAAATCCGTTTACCAAAAAAGAAGAATCTCGTGGGGCGTCAGCAACATCTTATTTTGCTAAAGGGTACGGATTAGTAGAATGGCACAGTGCTAATAAACAAGTTCATTATCGATTAGAACGAATTTTAGAACAACAAGAATGGGTTAAAATCATTACAAGATGAAAATCATAATTTTTTTATTTCTTAGTCTTTTTACTTTGAGTTTATGTGCTCAATACAAACCCTATAAAAAGCCTAAACCGAAAAAGTCAAATGCATCTGGCACATTAAACGTTTCTTGGGGATACAATTTAAGTTCATATACTAAAAGTACCATTCAATTTGTAGGAGATGGATATGATTTTAAAATAGCTAAGGTTAAGGCAGTAGATCGACCATCTAAGGACATAAAAACATATTTTAATCCAACAAAATTAACCGTTCCACAATTTAATTTTAGAATTGGATACAATTATAAAAACAATTGGAATGTATCTTTAGGGCTTGATCACATGAAGTATGTAATGGTACATAATACCCCTTATTTATTAACTGGAAAAATTAGTTCGGGGGTTGACAATGTCACAAATTGGTCTGGCTCATATGCCGGCGATAGTATAATTACTAATGAAGAAACTTTTCATTACGAAAATTCTAATGGACTAAATTATATTCGTCTTGAAATAGCAAAACTTCGCGTTTGGTATCGTTCCAGAGGAGGTTCTTTTGCTTTTACTAGCTTATTTGGTGGTTCTACAGGCGCTATCATAAGCTATAACGATTTTACTTTTGCTGGAAGAAAAGATATTGAAACGGCTTCTTTGTCAGGTCTTGGTGTTTCTGCACATTTGGGTGGGAGATTCGAGTTTTTTAAACATTTTTACGTTCAAATGAATGCGGCAAGTGGATTTTTAATGCAATCACGAGTAAAAACAAGACCAAATGATTACGACTCTCATGCCCGTCAACGATTTGGTTACGCATCTGGTGAAATTGTTCTTGGTGGATTATTTTATATTCACACAAAAAATGATTGTAACAGTTGTCCAAACTGGTAAATTTGTGTTATGAAGTACCTTATTGTAGGTTTAGGAAATCCAGGCGCAGAATATGAAGAGACACGCCATAATATTGGTTTTAAGGTTGTTGATGCATTAGCGAAAGAACTTGGAGTTTCATTCACTTTGAATAAAGCTGCTTTTCGTGCTGATGTGAAATATAAAAGTAGAACCTTTGTATTAATAAAACCAATAACTTACATGAATCTCTCAGGTAAAGCAGTTAATTATTGGTTGCAAACCGAAAAAATTTCTATCGAAAACTTACTTGTTATAACAGACGATATTGCCCTTCCTTTCGGAAAATTGCGTATGAAGGGAAAGGGTAGTGATGGTGGTCACAATGGTTTAAAAGATATTCAAGCTATTTTAAACACACAAGAATACGCACGTCTTCGTTTTGGTGTTGGCAGTGATTTCGCAAAAGGTAGACAAGCAGATTATGTTCTTGGAAAATGGACGAAAGAAGAAAATTTAGATTTACCTGCACGAATTGACATTGCAACAGAATTCATAAAAAGTTTTGCTTCAATTGGACTTCAAATGACCATGACCAATTGGAATGGTAAATGAAATTTTTTTAAAGTTAGTTTTAAAAAAAAACAGAAACTACTGAATCGCTTGTTCTAATAACTGTCCAAACCAATAGCAATCCTCGTAAGAATTATAAAGTGGTGCGGGTGCAATTCGAATTACATTAGGTTCTCGCCAATCGGCAACAACCCCCAAGTCCGAAAGTGCGTTGAACAGTGCTTTTCCTTGTCCTTTTGCTTGAATGGAAAGTTGTGCGCCACGTTGCGTTTTGTCCTTTGGTGTGATTAACTCAAATGTACATTTCTCCTTGTTTTTCTCTGAAATATCTTCGATGACAAACTCCGTGAAAGCTGTCATTAAATCTCTTTTGGCACCAATTCTATCCATTCCTGCTTCTTCAAAAATTTCCAAAGATGCCAATTGAACAGCCATTCCCAATACAGGTGCATTGCTCAACTGCCAACCTTCAGCGCCTGGCATTGGCTCAAATCCTGGTTCCATATGGAAACGTTTTTCTTTGTTGTAACCCCACCAACCTGCGAATCGCGGTAGATTTTTATTATTGGCGTGACGTTCGTGAACAAACATTCCTGAAACGCCACCCGGAGATGAATTTAAATATTTGTAACCGCACCAAGCTGCGAAATCAACGCCCCAATCGTGTAATTTTAAATTGATATTTCCTGCAGCGTGCGCCAAATCAAAACCAACGTAAGCTCCCACTTTGTGACCAGCTTCTGTAATCGCCTTCATATCAAATAATTGACCTGTGTAATAATTCACGCCGCCAATCATCACTAATGCTAATTCGTCGCCTAATTCTTCGATTTTTGCTAAAATATCTTCCAAGCGAATTAAATTTTCACCTTCGCGAGGAGCAATTTCCACCAAATGATCGTTGGATAAACCGTGAAAGTTCACTTGTGATTCTAAGGCATATTGGTCACTTGGAAAGGCTTTTGCTTCGCACAAAATTTTTGTTCTTCTACCTTTAGGTTGGTAAAATGAAACCATCAATAAATGCAAGTTCGTTGTCAATGAATGCGTCACCACCACTTCGATTGGCAAGGCACCCACCACATTTGCAGTTAGTTGCGTCAAATTTTCGTGGTAAGCAAACCAAGGTCGTTTCGCTAAAAAGTGTCCTTCCACCCCAAATTTTGCCCAATTTTGCAACTCTTCGTTGACATATTCTACCGCTTTTTTAGGTTGTAAACCCAAGGAATTTCCGGTAAAATAGCGAACAGTTTTCTCGTGGAAAGTTGGAAAATTGAATTTTGAACGAAAATCTTGTAATGGGTCTAGTGCGTCTAATTTTTTAGCAAATTCAAGCGTGTTTTCAAACAACATAAGCGCGTTTTAATTGTTACTTTTGTGAACTTCCACAAATATAATTAAGATATGAGTACCAAATCCCCAATTAAAAGAGCAGTTTCAGAATCTCTATATATAACAGCGAAAAATTTCTTTCCTGGAGGTGTAAATTCACCTGTTCGAGCTTTTAAGTCTGTTGGCGGAACACCGTTATTTATCAAAAAAGGTGATGGCGCTCGTATTTGGGACGAAGACGACAATGAATTTATCGATTTTTGTTGCAGTTGGGGGCCACTTATTTTAGGACACAATCATCCGCACGTTTACAATTCTATTGTTTCAACTTTGCAAAATGGCGCAAGTTTTGGCGCACCGACACGCAAGGAAAATGAATTAGCAGCTTTCATTTTAGAGCGAATTCCGTTCATCGATAAATTACGTTTTGTAAGTTCAGGAACGGAAGCTGTAATGTCAGCGATTCGTTTAGCCAGAGGAGCAACAGGAAAAAATAAAATTGTGAAGTTCGATGGTTGTTATCACGGTCATGTAGATGCTTTATTGGTTAATGCTGGTAGTGGTTTGGTAACTTTTGGAACTTCTTCAAGTGCTGGTGTACCCGAAGTTTTAGCAAATGAGACCTTGGTTTTACCATTGAATGACTTGGAAGCATTGCGCACATGTTTGGAAAATTACCACCACGATATCGCTTGTATAATCATTGAACCTGTTCCTGCGAATAATGGTTTGTTGTTGCAAGCCGGTGTATTTTTGAATCAATTGCGTGAGTTGTGTACGGAGTTCAAAGTGTTGTTGATTTTCGACGAAGTGATTTCTGGATTCCGTGTTTCATTTGGAGGAGCTGCTGAATTATACGGCATTCAACCGGACATCGTAACGTATGGAAAAATAATAGGTGGCGGTTTGCCAGTTGGTGCTTACGGTGCGAAAAAAGAATTGATGGCCTTTGTTTCACCTGAAGGACCTGTTTATCAAGCAGGAACTTTATCTGGAAATCCAGTGGCAATGGCGGCAGGTTTGGCTCAATTAGAAGTTTGTGCTCAAGAAGATTTTTACGCAAAGCAAGAAGCAAAAACGAAGTTCATGGTTTCTCAATTGAACGAACATGCAAACGCACATAATTATCCTGTTGAAATCGTTTCGATTGGTTCTATTTTTTGGTTTTCATTCAACGGCAATAAAAAAATTCAAGCTGCAAGTCAAATCAATCCGGACATGAGTAAATTCAATGAATTGCATCATTTCTTATTGAACGAAGGCGTTTATTTTGGTCCAAGCGGTTACGAAGTTGGTTTCATTTCTGAAGCACACCAAGTAAGCGATTTGGAATTTGCACTTGAAAAAATCAAGTTGGGCTTTGATGCGATTTATGGATAGAATTGATTCTGTGCATTCTGTCTCCATCCAAAAAATCACGCTCAACGAAGTCGAAGCGCTTCAAGCAATTTCGAGGTTGACATTTTACGAAACGTTTGCGGAGGTAAACACGGAAGAAAATATGTCAAGTTACTTGGAAAATGATCTTTCTTTGGAAAGTTTAAGTGCAGAATTGAATAATCCAAATTCGGAATTTTTCTTTGCTTATTTGGAAAATGAGGTAATTGGTTATTTGAAAATTAATTGTGAATCGGCGCAAAACGAGCAAAAAACCGCAAATTCTATTGAAATTGAGCGAATTTATGTGTTAAAAGAATTTCTAGGGAAAACTATTGGACAATTGCTGTTGGAACGCGCTTTTCAAATTGCAAGAGAAAAAGGCAATGAAAATGTGTGGCTAGGAGTGTGGGAAGAAAATAAACGCGCCTTTCGATTTTACCAGAAAAATGGTTTCGAAGAATTTGACAAACATATTTTTATGCTCGGAGAAGATGCACAAACAGATATTCTAATGAAAAAGAATTTATAGACTTTTATAATAATTAGTGAACATTATTTATAATAAAATTATAAAACTGATTTATTTAGAAGTTATAAATTTCGTTCAAACTGTATGTTAAAGATTGATTTTTACAATAATAGGACTCCTTTTCTTTTAAATACATCTAGGTATTTGAAGTTCTCTTCAATCAACGATTCTGCTGGAAAAACAAATCGTTTGTCATACAAAACATCTTCCACCCAAAAACTTACCCAAAATTCATTAGATAACCCAAAAACTTCTGGCATTATTGGTTCAATCTTAGCAATTTCATTTGGAAGCAACACTTCTATTCCGTGACGTAAAGTAGAAGTTTTTATTTTTTCACCTGTTGTTGTATTTTCACCGTAACCTGTACTTGCAACGATGATTCCCTCCATAATATCATCTCGCAAACTAATCAGGTAAACTGTATATTCCTTCTCATTTTCTTCGTTAATACTTTGAATAACAGCAACACCTACATTTTCAACTTTTGGTCCTAAAAGCTCCTCTTTCATTTACTTTTTAATTTTATTTGCAATTCGTTCACCCATAGCAAGATAATAAAAAATATCCCATGTGTGTCCAACGCGTTGATTGTTTACTTTACAGTATTCTTTATCATTTTTCTTCGCTTCTGGAATCAAATAGTTTTTTGTTTTTTTATGGCCTAAACGCACAACCATTCTACCATTTTTTGGCATTACCATAATATATTGCCCACCCAATCCGCGGTAGTAATGAACTGGATTTCCAAAATTTGGATAGACCCATGTTTGAAATCCGTAGCGAGTATTTACTATTCCTTCTTCGGTTTTGATAGGTGGTGTTTTAACCATTTCTTGCATATACCATTCTGGAACAATTTGTTTTATTCCGATTCTTCCTTGGTTCAACATTAGAAATCCAAGTAATGCAAAATCTCTTGGCGATGCATATAAACAACAAAATGCTTTCTCGTCACCATTTTCTTTATCCAAACTCCAATAGGCTGCTTGTCCTGCTCCCATTGGTTTCCAAAGCCATTCTTCTGTTAATTCGGAGATTTTTTTCCCTGTTGCTTTCTTTAAAACAAAAGCTAAAATTTGAGTGTCACCACTTTGATAGTTGAATATTGTTCCTGGTTTAACCACTACTTTTTGACGGGTCACTAATCCGTATAAATCATCTGTGTAGTATGCTTCAGCTGTTTCGGACAAAGGATTTACACCACTCTCTTCCCATTCAAATCCTGCAGCCATTAACAATAAGTGTCTAATAGTTACTTTGTCTCTACCGTTTTCTTTAAATTCAGGAATATAATTTCCAACAGGTTCCTCAACACTTTTAATCATTCCTTTATCAATGGCAATACCAATTAATAAGCTGATTACAGTTTTTCCTGCAGAGAAAGAATTTGAAACAGTTTCACGTTTATGAGTTCCCCAGTATTTTTCAAACAATAAAGTGTCGTTTTGAAATACTAAGAACGCTTGTGTTTTCCATTTTTTGTGGAATTTTTCTTCATTTAATGTAAAACTTGCTTTGTTGAAACGAGGGTGTTCTTTCCATAGAAATGAATTATCAGCATTTTCAATCGTTGCTTTTGGAAAAACATTTAAGTCATAGATTGTTGGTCCAGTTTTTCCTATCAAGTATGTATTTGATATTCCTCTGTATAAATAATAACGTCCAGTTAAGACAATAAATAAATTTAGTCCAACAAACACAAGTAAAATAAAGTAAAGTAGGAAACGAAATAGTTTTTTAATCATTTTTAATATTGAATTCAAATAGTTTAGTTAGGTAATTCAAAAGTATTGAGCTAACTTCTTCTAGGTCGATTTTATGCCCTAACTCTTGTTGCATTGAAGTTACTGCTTTATCCTCAATCCCGCAAGGAATAATATTAGAAAAATAATTTAAGTCTGTATTTATATTAAATCCTATGCCGTGCATTGTAACCCAACGCGAGCATTTAACACCCATTGCACAGATTTTTCGAGCTTGGGCAGTTGTACCTTCAATCCAAACACCGGTTAAACCTTCAACCCTTCCGCTTTCGATTCCAAAATCGGCCAAAGTCAAAATAACAGCTTCTTCAAGTAAGCGCATGTATTTATGAATATCGGTAAAAAACTGTTCTAAGTCTAAAATTGGATAAACAACCAATTGACCCGGTCCGTGATAGGTAATATCACCACCACGATTGATTTTATAATAACTCGCCTCTTTTTCAGTTAGTTGTTCTTCATTTAGCAATAAATGTTCTTGTTTTCCACTTTTCCCTAAGGTATAAACGTGTGGGTGCTGGCAAAACAATAAATAATTCTGAGGAATTTCGGTCGTTTGACCATTTCTAAAAGCAATTTTTAAATCAACTGCTTCTTTCAATAATTTTTCTTGGTAATCCCAGGCCTCTTTGTAATCAATGAGACCTAGGAATTCACAAGTAACTTTTTTGTTTGTATTCATTTAGAATTTAGCCATTTCACCTTTTAAGTAATCGATGATTGCGATATCAATAATATCTGCACCATTCAAATTACATAAATAGTAAGACGCCCAATCCACAACGTTTATTAAGTATAAAGAACGCTCGATAAATGTGTCACCTTTTGCTTCTAATTTGTAGATTGAACCACAGATTTTCTCAACGTGCGCCATTGTAATTTCCAAACGCTTTTGGTTTCTTGGGTGTAAATCTCCTGTGCAGAAGAATAGTGGTGCAAAACGAGCATCACCACCTGTCCATCCCACTAATTCGTTGTGGTTCATTTCAGGAATTGTATGGTGCCATCCTAAGTATTTAGAATTTTCATTGAATTGTTGACGAGCACGAACGATTACTCCTTCGTATTTAGTTTCAGCGTAATAAATACCAACTTTACCAAATAAGAAGTCAGCAATTTCTTTTGCTTTAGCATGAATTTCAGCGTTGTCAGCATTTAATAAATCCACTGCACTTCTCATTTTATCTACATTAGCAGCAGCTGTTAAACCTAATTTTGCTAAAATATCTAATAATTGAACTACAGAAAATGCCAATGCACTTCTTGGCGGATTTCCACCAGGAACGATTACATAATCATAACCGTTTTCTTCGCAGAAAGAAGCCAAATGTCCACCGCTACAAATTCCAATGATGTGACATCCAATTTCTTTTGCTTCAGCGATACTCATAGTTGTTTCCTCTGTGTTTCCTGAATAAGAAGAACCGATAACAAGTGTGTTTGCATCTACAAAAGCAGGCAAGGAATATTCGTTGCTGATAATAATTGGAACTTTGATTTCGTCTTGAACCCAATTGGATACGATTTTCGCACCAATTCCAGATCCACCCAACCCACAGATTAAGATGTTTTTAATTTCGTTTTTTGGTTGTTGGTAGGTTTTACCTTTTCCGATTGCAATTGCATCAATAATGTTTTGCGGGAAGGCTTCGATTAGATTTTTCATTTTTTTTGTTTTGATGTTAAGATTTTAGGACAATAGGACTTTATGATTTTAGGACTTTATGAGAATAGGACTTTATGAGGGAATGAGAGAATGAGAAATGAGGGAACGAGAGAATGATAAAATTAATCTGCAATTTTCCAATTTGTAATTCATCTCTTCACTTTCAATTCTAAATTCTTCATTCTACATTCTTAATTATAAAGGGATATTCCCGTGTTTTTTCATTGGTAAGGTTTCTGCTTTTTTCTCCAACATTTTGAAGCCAGCAATCAATTTAGCTCTCGTTTCTTCAGGAAGGATGACATCGTCAACGATTCCACGTTCTGCTGCACGGTAAGGATTTGCGAACATTTCAGCGTATTCAGCTTCTTTCTCCAACCATTTTACTTGCGGGTCCTCAGCTGTTGCAATTTCTCTTTTAAAAATAATTTCCGCTGCACCTTTTGCTCCCATTACAGCGATTTCTGCTGTTGGCCAAGCAAAGTTTAAGTCAGCACCGATATTTTTTGAATTCATCACATCGAAGGCGCCACCGTAAGCTTTACGAGTAATTACCGTAATTCTCGGCACGGTTGCCTCTGAAAATGCGTACAATAATTTTGCACCATGTGTGATGATACCTCGCCATTCTTGATCCGTTCCAGGTAAAAATCCAGGCACATCTTCAAACACTAAAAGTGGAATGTTGAAAGAGTCACAAAAACGAACGAACCGCGCCCCTTTTCTAGACGCATCGATATCTAAAACACCCGCCATAGCTGCCGGTTGATTGGCAATCACGCCAATTGTTCTTCCTTCGATACGTGCGAATCCAACGACAATATTTTTTGCATAATCAGCTTGAACTTCACGGAAACTAGTATCATCAATTACGCAATCCACTACTTTGCGGATGTCGTATGGGATGTTTGTATTGTCAGGTAGAATTTTTCCAATCTGCTCTAGTTTTGCTTTGTTGAATGAGTAAATGCTCGGTTGAGGAGCTTGCTCGTAAGCGTTTTGTGGGAAGTAAGTCACCAAATCACGCACTTGTTTTAAGCATTCAACGTCATTACTCGATGTAAAATGATTCACTCCCGATTTTTCAGCGTGTGTTTTTGCGCCACCTAAATCTTCTGAAGTAACTTCTTCGTGCGTTACGGTTTTCACCACATTTGGTCCAGTAACAAACATGTAAGAAGTTTCTTCTACCATGAAAATGAAATCGGTCAATGCTGGAGAATAAACTGCTCCACCTGCACAAGGACCCATAATTACTGAAATTTGAGGAATCACACCAGAAGCACGTGTATTTCTATAAAATATATCAGCATATCCAGCTAAAGAAACCACCCCTTCTTGGATACGTGCACCACCTGAATCATTCAATCCGATAACAGGCGCACCATTTTTCATCGCTAAATCCATGATGCGACAGATTTTCGCTGCGTGTGTTTCTGAAAGCGAACCTCCCAAAACGGTAAAATCTTGAGAAAAAACATAAACCAATCTTCCGTGAATTGTTCCGTAACCCGTGATTACACCATCACCAGGAAAACGTGTTTTATCCAAACCAAAAGCATTGGAACGATGTTCAACAAAAGCCCCAATTTCTTGAAAAGAATTTTCATCTAAAAGCACTGTAACGCGCTCTCTTGCAGACAATTTTCCTTGTTGATGTTGTTTGTTGATGCGCTCAATTCCTCCTCCGAGTTTGGCTTCTTCTCTTCTATTGAGTAAATCTTGGTTTTTATCCATAATTATTGTACTAGACAAAAATAAGGATTATTGTTAATGAAGAGATATTGGCATGTCAATTACATCAAAATGTTTGTTATATATTTTATCAAAAAGATTATGTTTGTCATTTGGTGTTTTTCTTTTCAGTCTTCAAACTAAACGCCTAACAATTCATAAACATTTTTACGTATGGTTTTACTGATTTGGTCGGTTGGTAAATCGTTATCATCTTCACCGAAAGGATCTTCAATTTCTTCTGCTAAGACTTCCATACTTACCAAAGCGTAAAATACAAAAGTGGCAATTAAAGCTGAATAATAGCCAAACAAGTTGACGAAAGCCAGCGGTAAAGTGATTACGTAAATGAAGATAAATTTCTTAATGAACAAACTATACGAATAAGGAATTGGCGTGTTTTTGATGCGTTCACAAGCACCAATTGCGTCAATTAAAGCATTCAAGTTTTTGTCCAAAACGTACAAATCTTCCGGGTTGATTACACCTTCTTTGTAAAGTTCTGAAATGCGTTCCCGTAATCGTTTAATCACCCAAAGAGGTTTGTGTTCTGCATTTTGAATCGCTAATTTATCTTGGTCATTTTGTACTACTAAATCTTCAAGATTAAAACTTCCTCGCAAATGTTCTTTACTTGCAAAGGAAAAATTAGAAATCATTGCTGCGAACCAAATCTTTTCAGTTTTATTTTCTCCAAGAATCGCATTTAATTTGGAAGCAAGATTTCTACTGTCATTAACGATTCCTCCCCAAATTTTTCGACCTTCCCACCAGCGATCATAAGCGGTATTCGTTCTAAAAACGAGCAACAAGGAAATCACAAAACCGAGTAGCGAATATACAGCCATCAAATTTTTAAGTCCTTCCGCTTTCGGAAAAAAATGAATTTCAAGAAAAGTGATTAGCAAGGAGAGAAGTCCAATGTAAACTAATTCTTTCCATAACATTCTAAACGTGTCGCTTTTATCAAACGAAAAAATCAGAGTTATCCAATTTTTGGGATTATAATTTATCATTTTATTATTTGGTCAAAGATAATCAAAGCTGAAAAATATGTAATTTCGAATAAGTTATTATAAGTTAACCTCAAAATAATGGAAATCACTCCTGAAATTAAACAACGAATTGAATTGCTTTACGAAAAATATGGTGCTTTAGGTCAAGATTTACTTTCGTATTTAGATGGATTATTACACGCTGATGTTACAACTTATTGGGATTATATTGAGCTTGAAACTTTATTGAGTTTGCAAAAACCAAAGACCAAATTTCCCGATGAAATGGTTTTCATTATGTATCATCAAATCACTGAGTTATATTTCAAATTAGCTTTATTAGAATTTGAACAAATTGGCAATAAAGAAAGTATGGATGCCAATTTTTTCATTGAAAGAGTTACTAGAATCAATCGTTATTTTGATGCATTAATTGATAGTTTCATAATAATGATTGATGGTATGGATCGCAACCAATTTTTGAAATTTAGGATGTCTTTACTTCCTGCAAGTGGTTTTCAGTCTGCACAATACCGCGAAATTGAAATTTATAGTACCGATTTTGTAAATCTAGTGAGCAAAGAAAAAAGGGAAAAACACAAAGTAAGTGATTCAATTGTTTCTATGTTTGAGCACATATATTGGAAAGCGGGTGCAACGGAAGTTGAAACGGGAAAAAAAACATTGACACTTATTCAATTTGAAGAAAAATACAAAGCATCTTTTATTGCTTTGGGTGAAAAATGTAGAAGTAAGAATTTGTGGCAAAGTTATTTACGTTTAAGCAAGGAGGAGCAAGCTAACGCAGAAGTGAAAGCTGTTTTGCGCATGAACGACACTAATGTAAATGTCAATTGGCCTCTAGCTCATTATAAATCAGCAGTAAGATATTTAGCGAAAGACACAAGTGATATAGCTGCAACAGGAGGGACGAACTGGCAAAAATATTTACCTCCAAGATTCCAAAAACGTATTTTCTACCCTGAGTTATTGTCTAACGAAGAAATAGAAAACTGGGGGAAAGGTTGGGTTGAAGAAATGTTGAAGAAATAAATTTACTATTTCTTTTTCAATTGTTCTTTAATGAATAATTCGATAGCACCAACCATTGAAGGTGCCTTTGGATGAGGTGCATGAACGTCTAATCTTAAATTATGTTTCAAAACAGCACTTGCGGTTGTTGGACCAAAGGCTGCAATTGAAGTTTGATTTTGTTTAAAATCAGGAAAGTTTTTAAACAAGGATTCAATACCACCAGGGCTAAAAAAAACGAGCATATCGTAGTATACATCTTCTAAATCAGACAAATCAGATGCAACTGTTCGGTATAAAACAACTTTTGTAAACGTCATTCCTTGTTGTTCTAAAGTTAGTGGGATATTGTCGCGAAGAATATCAGTACATGGTAAAAGAAACTTTTCGGATTTATGTTTCTTCATCACATCAGCAAGTTCGTTAATTGTCTGTTTTCCGAAGAAAATTTTACGTTTTCTGTAAGTTACATATTTTTGTAAATACAACGCAACAGCTTCAGAAATACAAAAATATTTCATTGACTCAGGAACCTCATAACGAATTTCTTCTGCAATTCTAAAAAAATTATCGACAGCAACTTTTGAAGTTAATATTACAGAAGTATGTTCTGAAATATTAATTTTTTGTGAGCGAAACTCTTTCCCATCGATTCCTTCCACCTTGATAAATGGACGAAAATCGATTTTCAATTTGTATTTTTCAGCCAAATCAAAATAAGGTGATTTTTCTCCTTCAGGTTTTGGTTGAGAAACTAAGATTGTTTTTATAGCCAACTTTAGACGATTTTAAAAAATTCAACCATCACATTTTCATCTGAAAGTACATGAATGCAGTCTTTAAATAAATGAAAGCAGGTGTAATTTCTAGCGTACAAAGATACAAAATAAAATAATACCATTTTATCCTCTTTTTGTAAGAAAAATAAATTCCTTTAATTATCCTTAAAGTCAATAGCAAAAAAAGAAGGATTAAAAAACTATAACTCATTGTTTCGTATTGTTTAATGTTTAAAGTCCAAATTGTTGCAAAAATTAAAATCAAAACCCCACCAAATTGCCATGTGTTTCGATTGATAGTGGTAATACCAGCTGAAACATCGAGATTCCCTGTTAATAATAAAACAAAACGGTATCCTATCTGTTGTAAGGATAAGAAGATTACAGAAGTTACTAACGAAACTATAAGAGCATCCCAAAAACTAAAATAGTTTTTAACTAAAAGAAAAAAACAACAATTAAGTGAAATAAATAAATTCAAAAATAACAGAAAAGAAGAACCGAAATTAATTTTTAATGACTCATTAAAATCGTTCTCTTTTGGACTTATTCTAAAAAAATTCTTTATCAATTGATTAATAAACCCGTTTCTATTCATGCCACTCCATCCAACTAGAATATAACTCAAAATAATAATTAACAATAAAACATTATTTGTTTGTGTTACTCTTTCAAGCAATTTAAATTCATGTAAAAGAGCTATAAAAATTGGGATCATTAAGTACAAAATTAATTAGAAATACCTTGCTTTGTCATAAATACAATACTTACTTTTGCACCACTTTAAAATAATTTAGAATGAAAACAGATTTGTATACACACCCAGATCATTATGCAATGGACGATTTATTGTCTGACGAACACAAATTAGTGAGAGATGCGGCAAGAGCATGGGTGAAAAAAGAAGTTTCTCCCATTATTGACGAACATTTTGAAAAAGCCACCTTTCCAATTCATTTATTAAAAGGTTTAGGAGAAATTGGAGCTTTTGGCCCTTACATTCCAGAACAATATGGCGGTTCTGGTCTAGATCAGATTTCTTACGGACTTATTATGCAAGAATTAGAAAGATGTGATTCAGGTTTGCGTTCAACTGCCTCTGTTCAATCATCCTTGGTGATGTATCCTATATGGAAATACGGTTCTGAAGAACAAAAAGTGAAATATTTACCAAAATTAGCAACTGGAGAAATGATGGGTTGTTTTGGATTAACTGAACCTGACCACGGTTCAAATCCGGGAGGAATGACAACTAACTTCAAAGACGCTGGTGATCATGTCATTCTAAATGGCGCGAAAATGTGGATTTCAAATGCTCCTTTTGCTGATATAGCTGTAGTTTGGGCTAAAGACGAAAGTGGACGAATTCATGGTGTAATAGTTGAAAGAGGAATGGAGGGATTTTCTACTCCAGAAATGCATGGAAAACTATCATTAAGAGCGTCTGCTACTGGTGAGTTGGTTTTTGTTAATGTAAAAGTTCCAAAAACAAACATTCTACCAGGTAGATCTGGGCTTGGAGCACCATTGAGCTGTTTGGATTCGGCGCGTTTTGGTATAGCATGGGGTGCATTAGGTGCTGCTATGGATTGTTATGACCAAGCTCTTCGCTATTCCAAAGAAAGAACACAATTCAATGTTCCAATAGGTGCATTTCAATTGATTCAGAAGAAATTAGCAGAAATGATTACAGAAATAACAAAAGCTCAGTTGTTAACATTACGTTTAGGTCAATTAAGAAATGAGGGAAAAGCAACTTCAGCTCAGATTTCAATGGCAAAAAGAAACAATGTTGAAATTGCATTGAATATAGCTCGCGAAGCACGTCAAATTCATGGAGGAATGGGTATTACAAGTGAATATTCTATGATGCGCCACATGGCAAATCTAGAGTCTGTTGTAACATACGAAGGTACACATGACATTCATTTATTGATCACAGGAATGGATATTACAGGTATTCCTGCTTTCGCAAGAGAAATGCCAGATTTGAATTAAATTTTTTAAGAAGTTTGAAAAAGTCGGTATTAAATTAATATCGACTTTTTTTGTGAAAAACATTTCGGATTAAAAGAATCTCAAATAATTCCATTTAAAGATGAAATAGTTTAATCAAGAATTTTTTATAATTGAATATTTTTTAATTTTAAATTCGATGATTTATCTATAATTATTTTAAAGAATTTTTTAAAGTTTTAGTAACTGACCATCCTTCATTCAAACAATTCAAAATGACTAAACATTTTTTTATCAGTGTTGAAATTAATTACCTATCAAAGATATTTTGTCTAGTTACATTTTTTTTGTTTTTTTCCTCTTGTGATGAAAGTTTAAAAAGTAAATTAGCTAAAGGAGGTAAAAATTACGGTGGAGAAATTTCTTTTGTAGAAACAGAAGTTGTAGAATCATTTTTCCCATTGTATTCAAATGGCCTTCACGATCAAAGATTGTTATCAAATATTTTTGAGCCACTCTTAAAAGTAGATTTAAAATCTCAAAAAATTATTCCTCATTTAGCTAAAAAATTTACCGTTAAGAATAATGGAAAAACGATAGATTTAATAATAAGAAAGAATGTGTTTTTTCATAAAGATAAATACAATGATTTAGAACTTGAAAAAATGTCAGTGGAAGATGTAAAATTTTCGCTAGAATTTGCTTGTTCTGGAAATAAATTAAATCAACTTGGTCATGTTTTTACTGGTAAAATTGTTGGTTCATCAGATTTTAAAAACAAATCAATATACAGTTTCCCAACTGAAGGTGTAAGCGGAATCAAAATAAAAAATGACTCAACAATATCCATTCAATTAACAAATAGTTTTAACAATTTCATAAGCTTATTGTGTCATCCAAACATAGTTGTTTTCTCAAAAAAGGCATTTTTACATTACAAACAAAACAGTATAAATCACCCTGTTGGAACTGGACCATTTCAATTACATACTGTCAACTCTAAAGAGGTTGTTTTATTAAATAATCCAAAATACTGGAGGCGTGATAATTTTGGTAATCAATTGCCTTTCTTGAATAAAATACGCGTTTTAAAACCAAATATCAAGAGAAATGAACAATTGTTATTTTCAGAGGGAAAAACAGATCTTTTACTTCAATTACCATTAGATCGTTTAGATTTTGCTTTTGGAACATTGAAAGAAGCTAAAGATGGTCAAAATTTATTACACCGAATTTTGTATCGTAAAGGAATAAAAGTAAATTATTTGGCATTTGATTGTACTTCAAAACCCTTTAATGATGAACGTGTAAGATTAGCTTTTTATCATGCAATTGATAGAGAAAAATTATGGCTAAATGTTTTAAACGGAGACGGTAATATTGAGTCAAAAGGCTTTGTGCCAAATAGTGATTTTTATTCCGATAAAAATGTCAAGGCCATAACATTCGACCCTACAAAAGCAAGAAAATTGTTAGCTAGCGCCGGTTATTCAAAAAATAATATATTCCCAAAAATTAGTCTTGTTTTGTCATATAAAAAAGGGAGTTTAACCAATTATTATTATAAAGAATTGGCGCGACAAATTAAAGAGAATTTAGGTATTCAAATAGAAATAAAAAACACTGATTTTGCGACAAAAAATAAGCTTATTCAAAATAAAAAAATAAAAATTTGGAAAGCTGGTTGGGTCTCAGATTATCCAGATCCAGAGTCATATTTAGGTGTTTTTTTTAGTGATTATAAGGGGGTAAATAATTACATGTTGAATTTGAATAGCTACAAGAATAAAACTTTTGACTCGCTTTTCTATCAATCAATTATCGTTAAAGACCTTAAAACGAAAATGAATTTACAAAATCAATGCGATCAAATTTTAGTGAATAAAGCTGCTGTTGTTCCTCTTTACACGGAAGACATATTTATTATTGTAAACATCAGAGCACGAGATATTGAGGTAAATTCCTCTGGAATTATTGACTTTTCAAAAACGTACATTAAAGCTCCAAAGTGATTTTTTCCAAATCACTGAGTAACCAATTCTCTTAAAACTTTTGGGAAAAAAGTTATTTCTAAATCGTGAATTTTTTTCGCTAAACTTTTCTCCGTTTCTCCAAAAACAATCTTTGTTTCAAATTGTGCAATGATTTCACCTTTGTCAAATTCTTCGTTTACAAAATGAATCGTTATTCCTGATTTTGGTTCTTTTGCATCAATTACAGCTTTGTGTACATTCATTCCATACATTCCTTTTCCTCCAAATTTCGGAAGAAGCGAAGGATGTAAATTGATGATTCTATTTGGGTATTTTTGAATCAACTCAATAGGTATTTTTTTCAAAAAACCTGCGAGAATAACCCAGTCAATAGTGTTTTTATCGCAAAAATCAACTAAATATTTAGAATTAAAAGATTCTGAAGCTATCAATTCAAATTTGATATGTTCACTTAAACATACATTTTCAACTAATTCATTTACTTTAGTTGATAAAACACATACTATTTCTAAATCGGAAGAATTTTTAAAACTGTTGATTAAATTGATGGCATTTGAACCTTTACCTGAAATGAAAATACTTAATCGTTGTTTTAGCATTTTGCAAAGATAATTCAAAAACAAAAGGAATTTTAATTCATCAATTCTAACAAAAAAAGTTATCTTTCCAACTTCTAAAATGATTTGTATGCAAGAATACACACCTTATATTGGTTACTTAGCTTCGGCTTTGGTTTTAATCTCTTTTCTAATGAAGAAAATCACTTATTTAAGGGTAATTAATAGCTTTGGTTGTGCCTTTTTCATTATTTATGGAACCTTAATAAGTTCTGTGCCAGTTATTATAACCAATGTTGCAATTGTACTAGTCAATTTATATTACCTCACTCAAAAAAAAGAATAGATTTCGAACAGCCTAACAATCAAAAATCAATTCTGAACATGCTTCTCTTTTCATAAACGTTGCGGCCATCTCGAGAAGTTGTTTACTTGTTATTTTATCAATTCCTTGATGCATTTCTTGCAAGGTGTCGATTTGATTAAAAGCCAACATACTTTTACCTAAACCTTGCATTAATCCAGAGTTGGAATCCATTCCTAAAGCTAAATGTCCTTTCAATTGCTCTTTTGCGCGATGTAATTGAATTGAAGTTAATTCTTTTGTTTCCAGTAATTTAACTTCTTTGTAAATCAATTCGATGGCTTTATCAATATTTTTAGATTCTGAACCTAAATAAATTTGCCAAAAACCAGTGTCAGCATAAGTATTATAACTTGCCTCAACTGTATAAGCAAGACCATATTTTTCACGAACGGTCAAATTCAAACGCGAATTTAAAGCTGGACCTCCCAATAAATTTATCAGTAAGGACATTGGAATTCGATTATCGCTTTTATAACTCGGAGCCATTCCACCAATTACACCGTGAGTTTGATAATTAGCTTCTTTCGTTCGAATATGGAAAGGTTTATAATCTAAAAAAGGCACCACTTCATTTCGTTGAGCTGTCAATGGAATTCCTTCTAGTGAATTTAAAAGCAGCTTTTCTAATCGCGAGTAAGAAACATTTCCAACAAAAGCAATAACCAAATTGTCGGCAGTGAAATAAGAACTTACAAATTTTTCTAAATCCGCACAGGTAAAACTTTCAACACTTTCCTTCGTCCCAAGAATGTTGTTTCCAAGTGAATGATTTTTAAATAATTCTGCTTCAAAATCATCAAAAATCTTTTCACCTGGATTGTCCATATACGAATTCAATTCGTCGAGGATGACTTCTTTTTCCTTTTCAATTTCTTTCGGGGGAAAAATAGAATGAATCGAAATATCTGACAATAAGTCAATCGCTTTTGCGGTATGTTCTTTCGAAAACGAGGCGTGTAAACACATTTCTTCTTTGGCTGTGTAGGCATTTAATTCTCCACCAACAGAATCGATTCTAGAAAGAATAGAAATTGCTTTGCGCTTATGTGTTCCTTTAAATACGCAATGCTCTAAAAAATGCGCCAAGCCAACTTGGTTTTCTGCTTCAAAGCGCGAACCTGCGGCAAAAAAGTAGCCCAAATGGGCAACTTGGTTTGGTACATAAAGATATACTACACGCACACCATTTGGAAGTGTATGTATGGAGGGTTGAAATCGCTTCATTAAGGGTTTTTACGGTAAATTTTCCAATCGTCTGTGGTGTTTTCATAAACAATACGATCGTGTAAACGCGACGGTCGACCTTGCCAAAATTCAATTTGAGTAGCACTCAAAGCATAGCCTCCCCAATGCGGTGGACGTTGCACTTCACTGGGAAATTGATTTTCTAATGACTCTAAACGGGTGATTAAATCTTCTCTATTTTCAAGAATTTCAGATTGCTGAGATGCCCAAGCACCTAGTTGACTTTCGCGCGGTCGTGAAGCAAAATACGCATCACTTACAGATGCTTCTACTTTTTCTACCGAACCTTCAATGCGCACTTGGCGTTGTAAAGTTGGCCAAAAAAACAGCATTGACATTTTAGGGTTTTCAGCTAATTCCTTCCCTTTTTGGCTGTTGTAATTGGTATAAAAAATGAATTTTTCATCGAGTAATTCTTTCAAATACAAAATGCGAGAACTTGCTTGAAGCGTTTCTTTATCGACAGAACTCAACACAAAAGCATTGGGTTCTTTTTCTTTGACGTTATAGGCTTCATCAAACCATTCTGAAAATAAATGAAACGGGTTTTTTCCAGCTGTGATTTCTAGCGAACCTTTGTCAAAGTTACCATGTTCATCTCGCAATTTTTTGAGCCATTCACTCATTAATCTTCGTCTTCGTTTGTATATTCATCAGAAATTTCACTTCCTTCAAACTCTTCGTCTTCGTCGTTGTTTTGTTCAGTTGTTTCTTCTTCAATATCATCGTCGAAGTCATCGATATCAGAACCTGAAGCACTGAAAACTTTACCTGCAGCTTTTGGTTCGTGCTCAATTTCTGGCAGTATTCTTTTTGCTGCTGGCGATTCAACTTCGCTATCATTGTATGGGAAAATATCTACAATCGGTGATGCAATAATTTGAGTGATTTGATAATCAATCATTAAAGTTGAAAGACTTTCTACGATACGCTCATAAGCTTCTTTTACTGTTTCAGCAGAAACTAAGAAGTTTTGAGAAATCGTTTTCTTTTTATCGCCTTCTTCTTCCAATTTATCGTAAGAAATCTTTGCTTTGAACCAAGTATCTGACTCATCGTATTGAAAAATATCGTGAATATCTGTGCGTGCAATTCCTGTCACTAAAAATTCACCACGAATGGTAGTTCCAAGTTCTTCATAGATGCGTGCTTCTGCGTCTGTAAAAGTCATTGCAGCTAATAAATAAGGTTCTGAAACACGTTTGAATGTTCCATTTTCTAATTGTTTAGTGTATTTTACTTTAACGGTAAACCAACTGTTCATACTGTTTATGTTTTAGCCGACAAAGATAATGCGAAGGATAGCTTTCTTTGTCATTTGTTTGTAATAATATTTTGTAGTTTAGATTTAAATGGATTCCTCATTTTGCTCTCAATAACTTTAGACTTGAAGAAAAATTCGAAAATGCAAAGCATTTTCGCCAAATCATCCACGCTAAAAGTCATTCCGACAAAAAAGAGGAATCTTTTTTAGTGTCTTTTCAAATTACAAGGAATCATTTTTCAATCAAAAGTCCCAAAGCCAAAAGGCAATAAATGCTGAACAGATTCTATAACCATTGTTCGATCATCCTGATTGATAAGAATGACTTTCATCGGTTTTTGTTGTCTGTTTTCCGTTTCTAACATCACTTGACGACACGAACCACAAGGTGAAAGCAACTGTTTGTCAGGCATTAAATCCCCTTTCGCTACAATAACAATCGTTTCAACTGCTTCATTTGGAAAGTTAGCTCCAGCATAAAATAAAGCCACACGCTCGGCACAAAGTCCAGAAGGATAAGCTATATTTTCTTGATTATTTCCCAAAATGACCGTTCCGTCAGAGAGCTGAGCAGAAGCGCCGACTTTGAATTTACTGTAAGGAGCATAAGCTCGATTCATTGCTTCATAGGCTTTTGATACCAAATAACGTTCTTCTTCCTCCAATGATTTCCAAGAATCTAATAACTGATAGTTGAATTGAAATTTCTTTTCCATAGAAAACGAAGATACGAATTGAAATTTGATTGATAGGTATTTTATTAATTGATATCACTAATCAAAACTCATCTTTCTCATTTATTTTAACCGCCCTATTATTTTACAGTTCTTTTCTTTTTTAAATTTCTAACTTTATGCATGCATAAAATCTTTCATATGATACAAAATCGTTGGGTTTTTGATATTTCTAACTCATTAACTTTTATACTAATTTTACTTAATCTGTCACCTGTTGTTTCACAACAAAGAAATTACAAAGACCATGTAACGATTGTAAGGGATGAATGGGGTGTTCCGCATATTTATGGCGAAAAAGACTGTGATGTTGCTTATGGATTAGCTTGGGCAAATGCAGAAGATGATTTTAATACCATACAAGAAAACCTATTACCCTCTAAAGGAATGCTTGGCATGTGGAAAGGAAAAGAGGGTGCGGTTATGGATTTTGTGGTTCAATTTTTAGGTTCTGCAGAACAAGCAAAATTGCGCTATGAAAAAGAAATCAGTCCAGCGTTTAAAGCATATTTGGAAGGTTATTGCAAAGGGTTGAATGATTACGCGGCAGCTCATCCAAAAGAGGTTAAGGTTAAAAAAGCGTTTCCAATCACTCCAGTAGATGCAATTGCAACTTTTCACTATATCGGTGCATTGATTACGGCACTTCAAGACCAGTTGAAAGATGTAACCGCAGGGAAATACGATACATTAGGAGTTACATTTGCATCCAATGCTTTTGCGGTTAATAATTTGAAATCTGAAAATGGTAATCCAATTTTAGTAGTAAATCCACACGTAAAATTTGAAGGGTTGTTTTCTTGGTATGAAGCACATTTAGTGAGCGAAGAGGGCATGAACGTTTTAGGAGCTTTGTTTCACGGTGGAACAAGCGTTTTTGTTGGAACAAATGAAAATCTTGGTTGGTCGCATACGTGGAATAAATACGATTTAGTGGATACCTATAAATTGAAAATGAATCCAGAAGATAAAATGCAATATGAATTTGACGGGAAATTCAAAGATTTGACAGCGAAAAAAGCAAAATTGAAAGTTAAAATTGCAAAATGGTTACCTGCAATAACTGTTAAAAAGAAGTTTTATCAAAGTGTAATCGGACCAACTTTAGAATCTCCAGGAGGTGATTTTTATTCTTTGCGATGGGGAGCAATGAATGAATTTAGAACTGGCGAGCAGTGGTGGAAAATGTGTAAATCAAAAAATTACGACGAATTCTACGATGCGTTAAAAATGAATGCTTTACCACGTTTCAATATCGTATACGCAGATAAGGAACAAAATTTATTATACATCGACAACGGAATAGTACCAAAAAGAACTACCAATTTTGAGTGGAGTAAAGTGGTACCAGGAAATACTTCGAAGGCTGTTTGGACAGAATTTTATAAACAAGAAGAATTACCACAAGTAAAAAATCCAGATTGCGGTTATGTTTATAACATGAACAATACACCCTACAGTGCAACTTGTGAAGATAGTAAAATGCTTAAAGGTGATTGGGACGACCACATGGATTATCGCACTGGAGACAACAATAGAAGTTTACGTTTTATGGAGTTGATTGAAGAAAAAGAACGCGTCAACTTCGACGATATGAAACGTATTAAATTCGATAATCAATACCCAAAAGACGGTAACTTTTTACAATCAATTTCAGTGATTTATAAAGTCGATGCAAACAAATATCCTGAAATTAAAGATATTTTAGTTGAAATGCAAAATTGGAATAAAGTGGCAAATCCAGAATCTATGGCTGCAACTTATTTCATGGTTACAATCGATTATATTTTTACTAAATGTAAAGCTGGAGTTGAAAATTTTATTGAAGGTGTTCCTTTAGACGAAGCTCTTTTAATTGAAGCAGTAACAAATACGAAAGCGCACTTATTAAAGAATTTTAAAACGATAAAAGTTCCTTTGAAAGATATACAAGTGATTCGACGTGGAACAGAGGAATATCCAATGCCTGGGTTTCCTGATGCTTTGGCAGCAAATTACAGTAAAAAAAGAGAAAGCGACGGAAAATTCGAAGGTTTTGTTGGTGATACTTACACAATGATTGTTGAATATGATAAGAATGGTGTTGCAAGATTGGAAACCTTAGCAAATTTTGGTGCATCAGCGCATCCAGAAAGCAAACATTATACGGATCAGTTAAAATTGTGGATCAAACAACAAACAAAAGTTATGACCTTAGATAAAGAAACGATTTTCAAAAACGCAGAAAGAGTTTACAGGCCAGGGAATTAAATTTCAATTATTTTTTTACTACTTTTCAAAGATGAAAAAGCTGATTTTACTTTTAGTTATTTGTGGAAATGTTTATTACTCAAACGCACAATTCAATGAGCATCGTTTTCATGTATACGGAAAAGCTAGTACTGGAATAATTGATAAAAATAATTATTTCAATATTGGTGTAAGTATGGAATGGATGGTGAAACCAAAATTGGGATTGAATTATAATTTGGAGTATCAATACCGAACAGATGGCTACTCGCATATTCATGGCTCGATCGGTTCTTTAGCTGGGCCACCAATGTTTATTATTGGTTTGATATCTGGAATAGCTAATACAGACGATTTAGGTAATACTGACGATAATCCTTTTAATTTTGGTTATTTGGGTGCCTTAGCTGGTGTGCTTTTAACGATTTGTCCCGATGGTGTGAGTTATCATTTTCCGATTGGATATCATTGGGACATTGCTCCTTATGCAAATGTTTTGGGTATTGATTGGGTGTTTAACCGTAAAGAAAATTACAGTCAACTCAAATATGCTGTTTCTTTAGGGACAAAAGTTTCTTATTCTTTTTCAAATAATATGACAGCAAATCTATTTGTAGAAACACGAAAAGTTGCTTCTACTGGTTTTGGTTTTGGTGGTGGTTTTGGAATAGGGTATTTATTGAAGAAACGTGATTCAGAAAATGATATACCAGAGGTTGTCCCTCCAATTGACATGAACTAGTCGAAGTCCATTGCTATTGTTTGCAACTTTTTTTTTGATGTGGACAACTAATTCACAAGCTTTTAGCTATTCGGCTTAATTTAGTACCCCATGAAAAAAAGCATTCTTCTATTCTTGTTTTTAAGTTTTCAATTCGTATCAAAAGCGCAATTACAACCCATTTATAATCAAGCAGAATATCCTTTTTGGCTGCATCTTCCTTCAGATAGCGTATTAAAAAGCAAACCACCAATTTTAATTTTTTTACACGGAAGAAGTCTGTCGGGTAACAATCTAGAACTCGTTAAAAAATATGGAGTTATCCACGAAATAGAAAAAGGTCGCTCCATACCAGCTATTGTTATTGCCCCACAAGTTCCTGCAGGAAAATCCTGGGAACCAAAAAAAATCTTATCAGTTTTACAATTTGTACAACGCACTTTTGATACGGACACCAATCGTGTTTATGTTGCAGGAATGAGTTTGGGAGCATACGGAACTTTGGGTTTTGCGGGTGCTTACCCTGAAATTGTAACTGCTGCTGTTGCACTTTGTGGTGGTGGAAACCCAAAAGATGGCGCTGCTTTATCAACGATTCCAATCTGGATTCAACATGGAAATAGAGATGCTGCTGTTCCTTTAAGTGAATCGCAAAAAATGGTGAATGCTATCAAAGCTTGTACCGATGAAAATTTAAAATTTACAATTGTTCCAGGAGCAAATCATGGCGATTTAGAACGCGTTTTTAGATCGGATGAATTGTATGAGTGGTTGTTTCAGTTTGAAAAATAAAGCCTTTCTTTTTACATGATCAAAAAGAAACAAAAAATCTAGGCTCTGAATTTCTTTTTGTTCGCAATTTTTTGTTCTGTAAATAGTTATAACTCGTTGCGAACAATTTTAACTCCTTTCTGAAACTGAAATTTTTCAAAAATGTTCTTACAGAAATTTTAAAAATTACCAGTTTCATTGCAGTAATTAAAACCTAGAAATTCAAGGCCGAAGATTGTTCGCTAATATTTACAAAATAGCTCTCACTTCGATTAAATTCTTGATTTTCAACATTAAAGTATTTTACTGGTATTACTGCGAATACTCAAAAAAAAGATACCTTTTAGACAAACCAAATATCATTTATAATTTCAAAACCAGCGAAATCGTTCACGCGATCTATGATTAGTTGTTTGCCGAAAAGTAATTCTTCACGCATCACAGAAGAATCGATAACCAAGCGCATTCTTTTATTGGAAATTGTAATTTCTTTCGTTCTAAAAGCAACTGCCTTTCCCATCAAAATTGGCCAGTTTTCTATCACATCGTATTCTTTCATCTTATGCTCTAAAGAGTAAGCTTTTAAGAATTTATCAATGATTTCTTTTAAGGGTTGTTCGTCTGAGGAACGTTTATCTTCTTCACGCATGTGTAAAGTTAAGGATATTTAATTCTTAATCTATCAATGTGTCCTTGTCATTGTTTCAGGCACACAAATAATGAAATCCGCTTTTCCAACGTTTTCTTTTTCTAGTTTGTAAATGTTGTTTTGTGTTACCGTTGTAATAGTCATAATTTTAGTTTCGGGTTTTTCTTTCCAGATATACCACAAAATACCTTGTTTAAAATCCGAATGAAAAGCGCCGTTGAAATGAAGGACTCTAGTGTCTTTTTTCATTGCAGCTAGAATAAACTTGGCCATTGTCGCGTCTTTGATTGCTTGTGCTTCCACCATATTTGCTCCCATGTGTGCCCCCATTTCTTTCACGGCCTGATATTGCGAAAGAGTGGTGTCAATTGGAAAATCAACTGCAGCCATTTGCGATTTAATGAGTGGAGATAAAGTATCTAGAGCTGCCCTTCCTTTTTTAAAAAGTAACGAAGCATATTTCCGTTGGATGTTAGCAGCGATTGCTTTCAGTTGTTTTTCTTTTGCAAAATCTAAAAGTGGCTTATAATCTGTTTCATAATTTGGCCAAAGGCGACACGAGTCTTTGAATTGTCTGTCATTCAGTTTTCCATTTAAATAATCATTTAAAATAGTTTGTTGATCTTGTTCAAACATTTCAAACGACAAAACTAAATTCGATTGATGCACGGCGAATAAGTCAAGCATTAATTCATATTCTAACCAATGTGAAATCGGATTATCGTGAAATTCTCCAAAAAACACCAACTGATTTTCAAGCGCCAATACTTTCATTTGCTTGTAACTAGCCTTTTTACCATTTGCTTTGTAAATCACAAAAGCGTTTTCTTTTTGAGTAAAAATATGCGTTGAAATAAAGAAAAGGTAACTTAGAATTAATAATCGCATCATTTGTTTTTAGTTAAATTTTTATTTTGAGTTAACATTTATTAATGAATATTCTTACATTTGATAGACTTCATCATGTATTCAATGAAACAAATTTACAGTTTTTACCTGTTCTTGGTTTTAATTTTAATATCCACCTTTTCTTATTCACAAGGTTTTCAAGTGAATTTCCAAGGGCAAAAACAACAAGCAATGGGTTGTGCGGGAACAGCATTACAAACAGATGGCGCAAGTTTATTTTTCAACCCAGGAGCGAGTGCTTTTGCGAAAGAAAATTCTGTAAACGTTGCCACAACGCCCATTTTTGCCAACGTAATGTACATTGATTCCGCTACCAATGACGTTTATCGAACAGAAAATCCTGTAGGTACTCCATTCTCGGCATATGGTCTTTTTCAATTGAAAGAAGATGGTAAATTAAAACTAGGAATTGCAGCTTACACGCCTTTCGGAAGCACTGTTCAATGGGAAAAAAACTGGATTGGTCGCTTTGCAATTACCCGTTTGGAGTTAAAAGCAATTTTTATTCAGCCAACTATTTCTTACCGAATTTCTGATAAAATTGGGGTTGGAGCTGGTTTTGTTTACAGTACAGGTAATGTTAATTTACAAAAAGACATTCCTGTTCAATTTGAAGATGGAACGTTCGCAAAAGCAGAATTAGCAGGAAAAGCACAAGGTTTTGGTTACAATTTAGGTGTTCAAATTAATGCAACTGAAAAATTAGGAATTGGCTTAAATTTCCGATCAAAAGTTCAAATGAATCTAGACGAAGGAGAAGCAACATTCACGGTTCCACTTGGTTTAGATCCGAATTTCCCAGACGGAAAATTTGTTGGTGGTTTGCCTTTGCCACAAGTTACCACGCTCGGACTTTCTTATAAATTGAATGACAAATGGGCTTTTGTTTTAGACATCAATCATGTTGCTTGGCAAGCGTATGATACTTTAGCGTTTGATTATGAAACCAATACAGAATCACTTCTAGATACAAAATCAGCAAGAGATTATAAAAACATTGTTGCTTTTAGAGCGGGTGCTTCTTACAAAGTGATGAAAAATTTAGAAGTTCGTTTCGGTGGCGGATATGGTTTGACTCCCGTTCAAGATGGTTACGTTACGCCCGAAACACCTGATGGAAATAGAGCTTATGGAACTTTTGGCTTTGGTTATGAATTAGGCGAGCATTTTGCAATTGATGCATCTTGCTATTACACCCAAATCACAAGAGCTGATAGCAATAAAGAAACAAATTTAAGTGGGACTTTCACTACTAAAGCTATTGCAGCAGGTATAGGGTTTATTTATAAATGGTAGTCATGACAAGAAATATTCTTTCAATTTTCACTTTTAGTTTATTGGTTGTTTTAACGGCTTGTAAACCAAAATATGAAGCAACAACTCCAGAGCAAGGAGAAATGAATCCTACTCGATTTGTAATGATTGGTGGCGGACACGCTGGAGGTTATATGGATGATGCTTTAACGTATGAAGGTCAAACAAATTCAGTTGCCAACATTCTTGCGGAACAATTCAAAACGATTGGTGGTGGTTTTTTCAATCAACCTTATGTGAACCAAAGTTCGATGGGTGTGAGTTTAGCCGGATTGGCACCTTTTAAATTAGGATACAAAGTAGATTGTAAAGGAGATACTTCTTTATCCCCAGTTCGAATTGCAGCAGGTGGAGATTTATCCGTTTTGAATGATAACCTTTATACAGCAAGCAACAAATTTGGAAACTTTGGAATTCCTGGATTGAAGTTAATGGATGTTTCTAACAATGCCTATGCCAATGTAAATCCATTCTTTAAAAGAATGACTTCTAGCACAACTTCTAGTGTCTTGGATAATGTGATGGGCGTGAACCCAACCTTTTTCAGTATCTTTTTAGGAATCGAAGACGTGATGGATTACGCAAAAAGTGGTGGAAAAAACAACAATCTTCCATCTACTGCAAACTTTGAATCGGCTTACTCAAATTTAGTTCAGGTGATGACCGCAAATGGTGCAAAAGGAGTGGTGGCAACAATTCCAGATGTTACACAAATGCCTTACTTCACAACAATTCCATGGAATGGTTTGAATTTAGATTCAGCGGATAATCAAACTTTAAATAATATTTACAACCCAATAAATTTTTTCTTTGAAATAGGAAGTAACCCGTTTATGATTGAAGATCCAGCGGCTAATGATTTTGGAGTAAGACAAATTTTAGAAGGAGAGTTATTATTGTTGAGTGTTCCATTAGATTCAGTTAAATGCAATCAAATGGGTGTTTTATTTCCTTTAAGAACAGAATTCATTTTAACATTAGCTGAAATATCGACTTTAAGAAATCAAATAGCAGCTTACAATACAATCATTAAAAACATAGCAATTCAAAATAATTTGGCAATTGTTGAAACAGATAAGTTTGCTGAAAATCTTAAAGACGGATTTGTTTACAATGGAATTTCAATGAATGCTAAATTCGTTTCTGGTGGTGCTTACTCGTTAGATGGAATTCACTACAATGCAAAAGGAAACGCACTCTTAGCAAATGAATTTATTAAAGCAATTAATACAAAATATAAATCTACTATGCATCAAATAAATGCAGGTAATTATGATGCAACGCTTTTCCCTTAACTATACATAACTTAAAAACATGAGATATTTTACTTTACTTTTTGCAATTTTTTCCTTTATAATTACCTTCGCACAAACACCTTGTGAAACAGGTCGATACGCAGAAGATGTGTTTCCTAATTTTACTACAATTAGCAATATTACATACGGTCAAAATACTTCGTGGAATAATGCAACAACTGTTTTAAAATTAGATTTTTATGAACCAACTGGCGATACAGAACCAGCTCGTCCTTTAATTATTTGGGTGCATGGTGGAAGTTTTATTGGGGGTTCCAAAACGGATATCGATGTTAAAACGTGGTCTGAGCGTTTTGCTAAAAAGGGGTATGCTTGTGCATCAATCGATTATCGCTTAGGATTCTTTCCTTTTGACTCTGCTAATGCAGTAAAAGCTGTTGTTAGAGCAACACAAGATTTAAGAGCTGCGATTCGTTTCTTCTATAAAGACAGGCAAACGACGAATACTTATAAAATCGATACAACAAAAATTTACATAGGAGGTAGCTCTGCGGGTGCAATTACAGCTTTACATGTGGGATATTTAGACAGAGAATGTGAAATCGAAGATTATTTGAATGCATCTACAATTGCAGCACTAGGAGGTTTAGAGGGCGCAAGTGGAAATCCTGGTTATTCAATGGATGTGAAAGCAGTAATTAATGGATGTGGGGCTTTGGCGCGCTACAGTTGGTTAGAAGCTGGTGATATTCCTTTGTGCTCCATTCATGGAACGAATGATGGAACCGTAAAATACAATAGAGGAATTGTTAACCCAGGTACACCATTGATGTATTTGGACGGAAGTAGAATGATTCACAAAAGAGCTTGTGCTGTTGGTTTAGATCACCAATTTTACACATTCTCAGGTGCTCCTCACGTACCTTATGCCGGAACATCAGTAGCAGCTTTGGCTTATATGGATACTACTGTAAACTTCGTAAGAGATTTCTTAGTACGTCAACTAGGATGCACACAAACAGCTTTACAACCTGAAAATAGCCCTTTACAAGCAGCAACATTGTATCCAATTGATTATTGTGATGGAAGTCCAGTAGATGAGGCATGTGAAATAGTAGGTTTTGATGAAATTAAATCTTTAGATTTTTCAATTTATCCAAATCCAACAAAAGATAAATTAACAGTTGAATTCAATGCAGTTGGAAATTATTCAATTCATATTATTGATATAACAGGAAGAACGATTGTTGCCAACAAGTCAATAGCATCGGGGTCAACAATAAATCTTGATAAATTTAAAAGTGGTAATTATTTTGTCGTTATATCAGACGAAAACTTGAATGTTTTACAAACAAAAAAACTAAGTATCAAGTAATAAGTTGAAATTATCCTAAAAACAAGTGAAAATAAAACACTAAATTTAAACTCGAGTTACAATAAAAAATAAATAATCATGAAAAAATACCTTTTTTTAGCATCGATTTTATTCTGGGGAAGTTCTTTGTTCAGTCAAACGATTAATTCAACGACAAACAATGACAAGCAAAAAAAATCTTCTGAATCTAATGCAAAACCATTGAGTGAAGTATATAAAAACCAAACGGTTAATACAACTAGGAACCAACCCAAGAAAATTAAAACAAGTCCAAATAAAGAAATTAAAATAGAAAAAAAGAAAGAAGATGAAAAATAAGATTATTACATTTTTGAGTGCAGTTTGTGTTTCAACTTCACTTTTTTGTCAGTCTTTTTCTGAAGGCTTTGAAGATTTAACAACTTTGACTGACTGGTTAGTAACTAATAATAGTGTGTTGCCAAACCCTAATGTAGGATGGGGAGCAGGAAATGTTTCGGCTTTCACAGCTCAATCCGGAACACCAGCATCTTACCTTTCATGTAATTTCCAGAGTACAACTAGTGCAACACCTGCAACAATAAGCAATTGGTTGTTTACACCTACACAAACTTATAATAATGGAGATGTAATTACATTTTACACTCGAGTAAGTGGAGTAACACCTGTTTACCCCGATCGTTTGGAATTGCGTTTTAGTAATGCTGGAAATGGAACAAACGTTGGTACAACTGAAACGTCTGTTGGAACTTATACCAATTTATTATTAAGTGTAAATCCTAATCTTACAACAACAGGTTATCCAAGCACATGGACACTTTATTCTGTAACAATAACTGGTCTTCCTGGACCTACTAACGGAAGAGTAGCATTTAGATATTTTGTAACAAATGCAGGTTCTGCTGGTGCCAATTCAGATTATATTGGTATTGATTCTTACACATATACATCAGTTGCTACTGCTCCTGCAAACGATGAATGTATTGGAGCTGTAAATTTAACACAAGGAGCAAGTTGTGTAAATACAACAGGAACTGTTGCTTATGCAACACAATCTCAGGTAGGTTGCGCAGGAACAGCAAATAATGATGTTTGGTATAAATTTACAGCAACAACTGCTGGTGCATCTATAAGTGTTGATGGCTCTACAGAATTTGATGGGGTTTTTCAAGTTTTTTCTGGAAATTCATGTGCTAGTTTAACTTCTCTTAATTGTACAGATGTGACTTTTGAAGGTGACGTTGAGTCTTCAGTAGTAAATAATTTAATTGTTGGGCAGGTCTATTATATCAGAGTTCATGATTATCTCGACGATATTCCAAACACACTTACTTTTGATATATGTGTACAACAATTTACACAATGTAATTTAACACAACCTTCAACTTCATTGCTTGAAAATGAAACCTGTGGAACTGATAATAATGGAGGGTGTAATTCAACTAATCCAATTTATTATAATTTAAGTTGTGGACAAACGGTGTTTGGAAATGCATGGGCAGATAACAGTAACAGAGACACGGATTGGTATCGTTTTCAATTAGGAGTACCTGGAAATGTTACTTGGTCAGCATCTGCAGAGTTTCCATATACTTTATTATTAGTGGATATTACAAATTGTGCAACTCCTACTATTTTGGCATCCTCAACGTTTAATGCTTGTCAAAACGGTTCTATTAATTATAATTTTTTGTCGACTGGAAATTATGCTGCCGTTATCTTACCTTCTGTTTTTTCTGGTTATGCTTGTAACACTAATAATGATTATATTGTAAGTTTAAACTTACCAAGTACATCAACGTCAATAGCTGCTCAAGGGCCAACAAGCTTTTGTATTAATAGTAGTTCAACAATTGCAGCAGCTACACCAATAGGAGGCTTTCAATGGTTTTTGGATGGAACTTTGATTCAAAATCAAACTAATTCATCAATAACTGCAACACAAGCAGGAACATATACCTTACTCTATACAAACACTAACGGCTGTGTTGCCCCTTTAACACAAGGTGTAACTTTGAGTACTATTCCGTTGGATAATGCAACTTTTAGCTTTCCATCCGGAACAGTTTGTGTAGGTAGTCAAAATGTAATTCCAACATCCGTTTCTACAGGAACTTACAGTGCTAATAGTAACAATTTAGTTTTTGCAAATACTTCTTCTGGAGAAGTAAATATTCAAGGTTCATTAGCAGGAACGTATATAATTACTCTTACAACTAATGGAGTTTGCCCAAATACATCTACTCAACAATTATCAATTTCTAACTCTTTGGTTGCAGACTTTAGCTATACTAACACCGCGTTTTGTGTAAATGATGCTAATCAACAAGTAACTTTACTAAACGGTGGAGGTTTGGGTATCTTTAGTTCATCAAATGGCTTAAGTTTAAATGTACAAACAGGAGAAATTAATACAAGTTTATCAACAATTGGGTCTTATGTTGTTACTAATACAATTGCAGCTTCTGGTGCTTGTCCTCAGTCAATAGCAACTTTTGGTATTACAATTAATGGAACAATTGTAGATTTCCCAGCTATTGCTACCGTTTGTGAAAGTGCAAATACATTTACGTTGAACGCAACCCCAGTAGGAGGAACTTTCGCGGGCACCGGAGTAAACGGCACCCTTTTTAACCCTTCAACTGCAGTTGGAACAAACACAATTACTTATCAATACATCGATGGAAACAATTGTGTAAATACAGCAACACAAACAATTAATGTGGAAGCAAATCCTGTTGTTACTTTTGGCGCTTATAATTCATTATGTGCCAACGCAGCACAAATTAATTTGAACAATGGTTTACCAACTGGAGGTACATATATTGGAGCAGGAATTATAAATAATCAATTTACTCCTTCAACTAGTTTAATTGGAGCGAACAGTGTAGTTTACAACTATGTTTCACCAAATGGATGTTCAGGTAATGCACTTGGTACAATTACTGTCAATGCTGTTCCAACAGTAACCTTTGATGCTGTTTCGCCAATTTGTGAAAACGCAACCCCAATATTACTTACACAAGTTACACCAACAGGGGGAACATTTTCAGGCACTGGAATTACAGGAACAAATAGTTTTAGCCCAACTATAGCTGGAGTAGGATCATCTTCTGTAACTTACACAGTTATTGAAAATGGATGTTCAGGAAGTGCGCAAATTACAATTGTTGTAAACGCAGCACCAGTAGTTACTTTTGATGCTATTAATCCTATTTGTGATACAACAGCTCAATTTGAGATTACAGAGGTAACACCTGCTGGAGGAACTTTCTCTGGAAATGGAATTAGTGCACCGAACTTGTTTACAGCATCAGTTGCTGGAATTGGAACGCATCCAATTGTCTATACTGTCACACAAAATGGTTGTACAAGCTCAGCAACTCAATCCATTATTGTTGAAAATTGTAATAGTTTAACTGAACAAGCTCTTAGTTATTCTATCTATCCGAATCCTTCGACGAGCGTATTTACAGTAAATACATCATCACAAGTTGAGGTTTCAGTTTTTTCTGTTGAAGGAAGAGTAGTAATTGATAGGAGCATAATTCCAATTGGTACAACTAGTTTTGATTGTAGTGATTTTGCAAAAGGACAGTATGTGATTTTGTTGACGACAGAAAAATCTTCTAGTATCGAAAAGATAATATTAGAATAATTCACTATCTTCGCGCTCACTAAGGTCTCGTGGCCGAGCGGCTAGGCACCGGTCTGCAAAACCGTCTACTCCGGTTCGAATCCGGACGAGACCTCTTTTTTAAAAGCCAGTTAATTGATTTTCAGTTAGTTGGCTTTTTTGTTGCGCAACGGTTGTGCAACATTATAAAAAACCCCTATTTTCAGCAATAAAATCTAACTTAAACATTATTGATTATTTTTGATAAAAAACTAAGTTATGATAGGCGCTCTTCCAAATCCAAAAAAAACAATTACAATTGATTTTCCAATAAGTAAGTTAAAAGAAACTATTGGTTTTATTCCACTTACTAAAGATAAAGCTTACAAATTCACTTCTAAAAATGAAGTTTTTAATTTATACACTTTTGAAGCAACTGAATTTTTGAGTTTGGGTGTTTACATTGATATTAGCCTTTCTGAAGTAAGCGAAAATAAAACGACAATTGAAATCGAAGTAAGAAGAAAAATAGGTGCTTTCGATAAATCACACGAAATAACCAGTGCAAATATTCACATTTCTAAAATTATTGAATTGATTAGCTTGTGTGTTTCTCTAACAGATGAAAAAATTGAGTCATTAAAAAAATCAACTACAACTGAACAAGTCCATTTAAATGGTTTTAAATCAAAAGAAGATAATACTCAAAATTATAATTGTGGGGTTTGTAAAAAAGAGTTTTACGCAAATATTGATAAATCTAAAGTTTGGAATTGTCCTCATTGTAATACTTCTAACCTATTGCAAAAACAAGTTAGTACAACTACTTTAGCTGTTTACGCACTAGCTTCTTTGGTTATGCTTGGATTATTTCTTTTATTGTTAAAATACATTTAAACCTCTTTCGTTGGTGGGACGATTATAACTTTGATAACTTCTTGTTCAAAGTCAAATTTTAAGTTTTGTAAATCGGTTTCGATTTGGTGGTCAACTGACTTTAAAGTCGGAATAACGAATTTTGATATTTCAAGTATTGTTTTGATTCTGTCTTTTGGTTCTAAGGTGTTGAGGTCGCTTTGAATGGTGTCAAAGTTTGATTCCAGTAATGAAGTAAAACGTTCCCTTAATTCTACTGTCGCTTTGTTGGGTGTTCCTTTGGCACGTCCCCCCGTTTTTTGTCGTTGTATCATTCTTTCTATATTGTTCTACTTTAGAAACTTGTTAATTCAGGAACAATGGCTTTTCAAGTTGATTATTGTAATTGCTCCAGTATTCTTTGAGTTCCATTATAAGATTCTGTTTAGATAAATCCTTTGTGTCAATGTATAAATAAAGGCTTTTACTTATAATGGTGTCGTATTGCTCCAAAGTTAAATTTGAGGATTCAATGAAATTTATTAACTCATTGAACGTATTTATTTGAACATTCATTTTCTTATTGGTTAATCATTTTGGTTTCAGGATTTATTCCACTACCTAAATTTATTATTATTGGTCTTATTCCAGTTTCTTGTTCCTCATCTGTCAATTGTTTAGGCATAACCAATTTTGATAAATGTAGAAATAAAGTTGCTTTATCTTTGTCATCTAAGGTATTCCAAATCAATGGAATTTCAAAAGATTTTTCATTCAGGAAATTAGTAATAAATTTCTGTAAATCCTTAGTGGTTTTATTGGTCGCTCCTTTTGGTTTTCCTACATTTCCAACTGCAAAGCGTCCTTTGGTATCTCTACCGTTTTCATCCGTAATTATCGGTGTGGTGTCTTCATTCATAATGATAGTTATAATTGTTAAAATGGATGAGGTTACAACCTTAATTTATTGATTTGCAAATAGTTATGCGATTTGGTTACAACCGTTACAACCTCGGTTACAACCTCATCTACTTGTAAATATCTGAATATCAAAATATTAAATAGTTGGTTACAACCGTTACGGTAATTTTCAAGTTCTACGCACAAAATAAAATGAGAGTACAAAAACCTATTAAAAACACTATGTATTATAAGTATAAATAATGATTGTAAAAATGGTCGTAACGGTCGTAACCAGTGGTTTAAAATACTGAAAAATAAAGTTTTATAGCGATTCAAGGTTGTAACCACGGTTGTAACTACCGTAACGGTTGTAACCTTTTTTAGTCTTTCATCCATTTTTTATGCTTTGAATTGTAAATAAATTGATTTCCGTTAACGCTTTTCAAATAAATATCAATTAGCTTTTTAGAATTGTTCTTGTGAAATAACTTTTCAATTCTTAATGGATTATCGTATTTGTTGTAAATCTTTAAAAAATCAGAAACACTAAATGCAACTACTCTTTCAATATTGATAATCTCATCAATGATTCTCGCTAACTCATCCCTTGTGACATCGTTCCCAAATGAAGCGTTAAAATTGTCAAGTGTCTTATCGTATTTGATTGTAATTAGACCACGATTTAAAAACAAGTGAACGCATCTAAAAATAAAAGAATAGTATTTGTTCCATTCCACGCCGTCCCACTCATCAAAAAATAATTTTTCAAACTCGTTTTTTGGTCTGTGATTAATATTGTAGTATGGTTTGATTTTGTATTCTGTAAACCTTGCATTTGTAGAAGCGTCATCCTCATCGTAACGAATTAACCAGTTTGAAGTAATGAGAAATTTCGGGCTGTCTTCAAACTCGATTTGAACGGCTTGTTTTCCCTTTGGTTGCACGTTTATACCTTGTGTTATTGGTGTGTATAAATGATTGAAATTAAATTTTGCGGGTACGTCATCCACTAAATAACAACTATAACTTTTATCGAGGTCTGCGTAATTGTGAATGTAATCCCCTCTAAACTCATCCCCCGCCTTTTGCAAAACTTTTGCGACTTGTTTAACGGCATCCCCTATTAAACTTTTACCACGCCGTCCGTTTCTTGTTTCGTCATTCGCTCCCTCATCTGTTAAGACTATCGCTTGACTTGTATCTCTTATTTTGAAGTTATGACACAAATAACCTATCATTGAATAAAACGCTTTAATAATTTTACGGTCATCAATGGTAGTATTCGAATATTCTTTAACTCCAGTCGAAATTCTTTGTATAAATAGTTCAAAATCGCCTATGTCATCCGTGTACTCGAATTGTCTTTTCTGTATTGGATGAGGTGTAAAAAATCCGTTTACCTCTGAATATTCTTTTCGTTTAATTTCCATTGTTCCAACCTCATCAAAGTAGAAAAATCCATTCTCAAAAGGTAGTCCAAAACTTGTTCGTGTGTCCTTATAATAAATTAGTGGATTAGGTTCTAATAATGTAAATGACTGCTGTAATACGTTGTTGTTATCCCTTGCAATTTTATTTCTTACTGCATCCGATTTGCCGTCAATTTCGTTTATCTCGCTTTCTAAAAATGAAACAATATCTGTTTTGTGATTGTAGAAATCAACTACATTATTTGTATTTTTTAAAAGTTGGATTTTGTCATCTGGTGTCGAAATACGAATGAAATTTTCTTGTTTTAAAAAGTCGGCGTACATCGTTGGACACGTTTCAACTTCGCCAAAATCATTGAATTGATAAAATGAAATAACATCGTTTGTAATTTCGGGTGCAATACTTTCTTTGATTGAAAATTCAACTTTGCCAAATTTCAGCTTTTCGCATTGTGTCGATTCCAGTACAAAAACGCCATCGTGCAACCTTGCAAAATTGGTCAACTTATTTGCATCAACAAACTTTTGAATGTAGTCACTTTCGTATTTAGTAAAATCTTTAAATGCACGTCCCTTTTCATTGTAGCGAACACTTGTTATAACTTCATTCGTTAAATCGCTGTAAATAGGCTTAAATCCTTTTCTCGCTTGTTCAATGTTTACTTTGGATTCATTATTTGAATTTAAGTACATCGCAAAATCTGACTTTTTTATTTTATCATAAATTGTTTGTCTGAAATCGGTGTTCAATTCAATATCAATGAAAGAGGGAAAAGCACGTTTTATGTCGTATTCTTTAACTGCAAAAGGTAGGCATCCACGCAAAACGCTTGGAATTTTAGATAGTGGATTGTATTCTCTATGGTCTTTAAATTCTAAGTGAAATAAATCGTTATCGCTGTCAATGTAGCAACCTTGTAATTTGAGTGCCATAAACAAAGCATAACTTTCGTAATTAGTCCGATTGAATGGATTTAAATTCTTATTGTTATGCTTCGCTTCATCAATCTTTTTATAGTAGGAATTTAGCTTTTCAATGTTATGTCGAAAATACTTTTCATTTAGTTTGATTCCAGTTGAATAATACGCATTAACATACTTGAAATAGTCGTTTTTTTGTAGTGGATTCTTAGTTAAAAATTTAATGGCTTCGAGAATTGTTTTATCTCGATTTGTAGCGTATTTCGTTTGGTCTTTTAACTTGTAAGCATCCGTAAACTCAAATAGTTGTTTCTTTGAATTACATCGTTCCCTAACTGAATTTATAGCCTCATTCCTTAGAACTTCAATAGGTGTGTTTTCTGTTTCCATTACTTCAAACCTTTATTTGTTAAATACAAATTGTAGTTTGTAGTATAAAATCCTGCAACATCTTTAGTGATTGGACAAATACCTCTTCGCACTAAATAAATGCTATTAGAACGCTTCATTTTGCTAATAAATCTACAAACGTTCGCACGGTCTATTTCTGTCTTTACAGATACTTGTTTCATTGTAAAGATTCCACGATTAAACCATTTTTGAAACTGCTGTTCTTGTGTCCCTCTCATCTTTTCAAGTGTTTAGATAGTTCCACAATTGCACCAGTATAAAAACGGCGGTCTGTCGTATTGAATTGATTCAAGAATGATTCAACAAATGAATGATTTTTGTATCTTTGAACTGTCGGTAAACTTTCGCCAGTAAGTCGATAATTTGATAAATTTGGGGTGTCTAACGGCATCCCTTTTTTTGTTGATTCCATTTCTAAAAACGATTTGAGGATTCAACAACATTTATCAATTCTGACTTTTTAAAGTAGGTTCTATTTCCAACCTTGTAAGGTTTAATAATACCGTCTTTCATCCACGCATGAATGGACACTAAACTAACTTTGAAAAAGTCGGCGGTTTCCTTTCTACTAAGTAGGTCGTTTTCGTCTTTCGGTTGCTCCTTATTGGTAGCGTTTACCAGTTCTTGAATTTGCGTTTTAACGCTTTCAGAAATTAAGTTCGCCAGTTCGTTTGGCGTTACTTGAAATAGTTGAATTTGTTGCATAAACATTGATATTTAAATGTTTAGCAAAGGTCTAACTTGCTTAACTTCAATTAATTACCAAAGTATTCCCAAACTATTACAGAACTATTACATTCTTAACTATTCGATTTTTTAAATTCAGATACTAATCTATTTATTTCAGCGTCAATTTTATTAGAGGGTGCACCCTGTAATCTGTCTGCAATTTTAATGTTTTTAAAACTCATAACGAACTCTAAATAAGTGTTTTGAGAGAGTAGAGGTTCAAAATCATTATCTTTAAAATGATTAAAAATGTAGGTGTATTTTGCTTTTTTACCTCTTGGTTTAAACCATTCGTCCAAATATTTGAATAATTCAAAATTTGTTTTGCTCGAAAATGGATGTTCAATTTCGTTTTCTTGTGTTTGTGGATGAGGTGTGTTATTTAATTTATCATTCAATAAATCCAAATATCTTTTTTTTAGAATTTTATGGTTGTCTGTTTCAAACTCTTCTTTATTAAGATTTTCAATTTCAAGTTCTATTTTTTCAGTTTGAGAAAAACTATCTTCATAATTACTCATTCTTTGATTGAAAAATTCTAATTTCCTTTCATTCCAGTTTTCTGTCGTTATTATGCTATCGTTGTTTCGTTGCGTAACATTTTCATAAATTTTTCCATCAACTACGATACTACCAACAATATCAATTTGAAAGAAAGAAAAACCATTTATTTCTTTTTGTAGTTGATTTTTAATGTTTTGTTGTTGAGGTGTATTTGTCAATTTTGGTTCGGGTTGAGGTTGATTTTTTTTATTTTGAATGAAGTTTAAATAAGTTTCGTATTTCTTTCTTTGCACGAAATCAGTAAAACTCAAACCTTTGAGAATAGTTAATTGATTATCAATAAAATCTAATTCAGTAATTGGAAAACCTGCCCTTGTTCCACAAGCTATTGCTGTTTTAATATTTGGGTTTCCATTTTTATCAGGAAATCTCATTTTTATTTTCAGCATTTTATCTTCAATGCTGTTTCCGATAACTATTCCATTTATCTCAACCTTATCTGAATTTTGGTATAAATAATCATTGAAATTATTTAAATAAATTTTTGCTACATTATCGGACGTTACGCTGTAACATAACCTCATAGCAACATTTTTTCTATTTTCGTCATTCATTTTCGCCAGTATTATAACTTGATATAAAGTTAAAAAGAATTAAGTTTACATAAAATTAATTCAATAATAGCTTTCAATTATGAAAAAAATTCAATTCAATTTGGTTATTTTATCGGCATTTATCCTCGTAATATCTTCATGTAATCCAGTAGAGGAACAGGTTGATTGTACAAATTGTAAATGTTTTAAATCCCAATGGATTGTAGCACTTGAAAATTTATCTGTCGTTTCAAGACTTGAAAATGTAGACACAACCAATATTTTCTTTGACTTTTGCGAGAATAACGGATTACAGCAACAAATAAGTAATGGAAATTGGACTGTACAACATTGTAGTTGTGAAAATATTGAAAAAAATAGAGTTTACATTTCGATGGTTGTATCAACACCTACAGAAAACGAATCTGTTACTATAAAAAATAATAGTGGTTCTTCGGTTGATTTGAAAGGTTGGCGAATTGGCAAAAAATCCTTTGGTTATTACTATACTTTTCCCTCGACAACGATATTAAGTGATGGTGAAACAAGAACCTTTTCAGCTATTACATTGGGTTTTATTTCATCACGTTCGATTAAAGAAAATAATGAATCCATTTATTTAATGAAAATTGACTCAATTAATAATGAAAATAACAGAGTGATTGATATTTGGAATAATTAGGTATAATTAACCTTGTTTCTCATTCAATTGAATAATCTTTTCGTCTTTCGGTTTTGGTGTGTTCCAAACGCTTAAAAAGTCATCTAAATGGTCGTTTTCTGTTTCCCCTATGTAGTTGAGCAACATTTTTTCTGTTGAATGTCCAGTAACCGCCATTATTAATTTATTAGGTAGCTTATTGTAATGATTTGTAGCAAAAGAACGTCTGCAAGTGTGTGAACGTACCAATTCCCACTTTTGAAACGTTCCAACTTCTTTGCGGTGGGTTGTTGGGTTTTGCCTTGTTCCGTGAACTTCTTGAACTAATCCACTTTGTAAACATACTTTTTTAATCCATTCGTTAAAACGTTGGTCTGAAATCGGTCGGGGAAAATTTCCTAAACGCTCCAGTATTTCGTTAACGTCTGAATGAATAGGAATATCAACTTGTTTATTTGTTTTGCTTTGGGTGTATCTAATAAATTTCTGTCCTTTGGTTGTGATTTGAATATTATCATTTGTCAACTGCATTAAGTCATTAACACGGCATCCAGTCCAACATCCAATAATTAGCCAGTCCCTCGCATTCTCTAAGTAGTTGACTTTTTTCAAATCGCATTTTTTGATTAGTTCAATTTCACTTTCTGTAATGGTTACGAATGCTGTTTGCTCTTCTTTTATGTAGAACTTTCTTGAACGTAATTGTTCGCTAATTGAAAAGCCTTTATCGTTGGCATCCAAACAAACGGTTTTTATTTGTCGAATATCTTTTGAAATACTATTTTGAGAAATCAACAATTTTTCACTTTCATACTTTACAAATTCATTTTTGAAAGTCAAATCAACATCGCTAATTGAAAAACGTTTGTTTTTGTATTCCTCAAATTTCTTTAACCTCATCAAAGTAGTGCTAAAACTTTTTATTGTAAGGTGTGAAATTGGTTTTCCAGTTTTAGGATTAATCTTTGTTTTCATTTCAGTTTGATAGGCTTCGATTAAGTCTTTCAAATATTCTGTTTTTTGCTCCAGTAGTGGATTCTTGAATTTTGCAATTACATCAATTAACCAATCTTTGTTTATGGTTGCTCCAGTTCCTTTGGCTTTTGCGTATTCTTTGAGAATTTTAATATCTAAGTCCTTTAATTCTGTTTCTTGGTTTAATTTCTCGCTGTTTTCTGCCATTTGTTTAGGCATTCCCTTTTTTGTGTCCCAAAATTTAGGATTAATTAAAATGTTTGTGTCTGCTATTAATCGAATACCTCCATTATCTGTACGACCGTCTGAAAGTCTTGCATAAATCTTTGAGGGGTTTGAAGTGCCACGCACTAAATACTTAACTGTTGCCATTATTTTGATAATTTGATTCTCAAAGATAATACAATTGTGCAACCGTTGTGCAACCATTCATTAATTAATATTAATTGTAATTAACTATAAACAATTAAGAAACTGCAAAAACTCTATATTTTATTAGGTTTTCAAGTTTATATTGTAATCATTCAATAAATACAGATTAACTGCTATTAGGTTCGGACGAGACCTCTTTTAAAAACTTATAATCCCTTGTAAAACAAGGGATTATTTTTTATAATTACACTTGGGACCATGTTATGTACCATTTAATAAAAATTAAAGATTAGATAAGGATTCAAGAATAAAAAAATTCCCCAACAATTAAAAATCCTAGATTCAGCATTCCATTTATTGTTCCTGCTAAATTCGATTAAATTATTCATTTTTAATATTCAAGCATTTTACTGGTACGATTGTGAAACTCTATTAAGGAAAACTTGTTTACTATCAGTTGCAGTAATTCTCAATAATCTACTTCAACAAATCCAATAATATTTCTACTTCGTATTGAATTTCGTCTTTAATTTCCTTGTAAGCATTACCTGTTGCTGGACCGCTAAATCCCGTAAAAATCTTTTGAATTTTACCTTTTTTGTTTACGAAAATAGTTGTTGGAAAACTCATAACTCCATTCAACATTGGAAAGTGACGCGCGGCAACTTCTGTTTTTGATGTTCCAGCCAACAGTACCTTATAAGTAATTCCAGTTCGTTTTTTAAATGCTTTGAGTTTTTTAAGTTGCGCTTTTTTATCTTCACCCACTTCATAAGCTAGCGCTATAATTTCTAAACCTTGTTTGTTGAATTGAGTATACAAAGTTTTGAAATAATTAATCTCGTCAATACAATTAGGACACCAAGTTCCCATTATCTGAAAAATAACTACTTTGTCTTTGTATTTCTTTCCGGGAAACACAAACGGTTTACCATTTAATTCTACTATTTCTTTAAAATTGAAAGCAGCATCATTAATGACATACGTCAATTCTTCGTGTTCGCGTAATTTCGCTTGTTCATTTTTTGAGGCAATCCAATCGGTTGAAAACGAAACACCACTGTAATATTTTCCTTGAATAGAATCTCCCGAAATTGTTCCTGTAAAGTAAAACGCCCAAGAACCATTGAAACTTGAAAACGCAAATTCATTTCCATTCATGTTTCCTTCTAAAAATCGATAATCGCCTGTTTCAGTTAAAAAAGGACCCGTGACTTTCGTATTTTTCACTTCAAAAGATCCAATAGCTTTTCGAGGTTTTGCTTTTGTGTTAAAAGTCACGTCCCATTTACCTGTTAAATTTTGGTTGGCATTGCTGTTTCCAGCTGCTGTAAATGAAATACGCTCCATGTTTTCTGAAGAAACATAAGCATTCAAGGGAATTTTTATGGGTTCTTTACGCGCATAATTGATCCAATATCCTCGCAATTCATTACCCATTTCAGTAACTTTGAAAATAATTTGTGCATCCATTTCTGGAAAATAAGCATAAACACTATCATGTTTCACCGAAATGTCTCGCAATATAATTCGCTCATCGGCATTAACAACTTCTAACCGTAACTGATTTTTATTCTTAGAAATATCCAGAAAAAAGGGAATAAATAAACGATCATTCATCGCTAATTCCGCCCGCCAATGACCAGGTTGTAACGTTTTTATTCCTTGAGAAAATGTAGAAGAGGCAACAAAAAGTAAACAGAAAATAAAAATTGATCGCATAAAATTGGTTATATTTCACAACGAATTTAAGGTATTAACTAATATTAATGCAACTTTTAAATAATTATACAAGTCATTGTCAAGCGTTATGGATGATTTCACATTAGTTAATGAATGTATAAAAGGAAATCCGAAGGCGCAAAAAACGTTGTTTGACAAATTTGCCCCTAAAATGTACAGTGTATGCCTGCGCTACATGAAAAATAGCCAACAAGCAGAAGATGTTTTACAAGATGGATTGGTGAAGGTTTTCACAAAACTCTCTGATTATAAAAATGAAGGTGTTTTGGAAGGTTGGATTCGTCGCATTATGGTAAACACTTGCTTGGATCAAATTCGTAAAAATGTAAAATTTCAAGGTGATATTCAAGCTGAAGAAGTGGAATACAAACTTGAGCACAAAGATTTTATTACCGAGCGATTAATGGCAGAAGATTTGATGAAGCTCGTTCAAAGTATGCCTGAAGGTTATAAAGTCGTTTTTAATATGTTTGCGATTGAAGGCTATTCACATCAAGAAATTGCAGCAGCACTTGGCGTAACAGAAAGCACATCAAAATCACAGTATTTACGTGCAAGGGCATATTTGAGAGACCGATTAGAAAAAAGATAATATGGAAGAAAAAGACAGTATTAAAGATTTGTTTCAAGAAAAACTTTCGCAGTTGGAAACACCTGTGCGTCCTGAACTTTGGTCAGCGGTTTCTTCTTCGATTGCAAGTTCCTCAGCTGTTGCAACAACTGCTGGAATGTCGCTTCTTGCAAAAATTAGTATTGGTATTACCATTGCTGCAAGTGTTACTGGAACGATTATTTTTCTATCTAAAGAGGAGGCGAAGGAAACTCCAAAAATTGAGGTTCAAAAAGCCAACAAACAAAAGGTATCTAAATCAAATCCAACTGAAAATAAGGTAGAAAACAATTCAACTGTTTCTAAAGTAAACAATTCGAATCCTATAAATCGTGTTTCTGAGAATACTGTAATAGGAACGATTAGTCAAATTGAATCAATAATTGATAATACTACTTTTGAAAGCACAGCTTTAGTTGAAAGACCTATTTCTTACGCACAAATAGAAACAAAAGAAGATTTAAAAGCACCAAAAAATAATCCGAAGGTCGAAATAGCTACTTCGGCTCAAAATCAAGAGTCTAAACAAAATGTTGAAACCGAAAAATTACCAGAGGAAAGCAAATTACAGTTTAAACTTCCGAATATTTTCACTCCAAATGGCGACGGAAATAATGACTATTTAAAATTAGATGTTGAAAACGTTAACGAATTTGTGATAGTTATTCTCGACTCGAAAAGCAATGTTGTTTTCAAATCTGAAGACGCTGATTTTAAATGGGACGGAACAAATTTAAACGGTGACAAACTTCCTGCTGGAAATTATATTTACTACGTTACCGCTAAAGATTTGGAAGGCAAAGCGGTGACGAAATACAGCGCACTAACAATTAAGTATTAGTTTCTAAATTGATTAATCAAGCTTAGTTTTTATTTTTTTAAAATTAAGTATCTAAAAACTAAAATCACTAATCCACTTACGAAAAAAAGCAAGGTAATTGGCGGCATGAAAAAAGGCCAATCTTGAAATTTGAGCCAACCTTTAAATCCAATTGCAAATACGTGAGATAAATTCAGCAGAATTCCGTAGCGTCCAAATTGATACAAAAAATTTCCATTAGGTAGATTTATCTTACTCGCAATTAACGGAATAGTAAATAGTAAAATTGAACAAATTCCAAGTGAAATATAAAGCCATCCATCTGTGTTTAAGCTTGCGTTGGTGTAAAACTTTGGATAAAATTTCTCACTTAATAATAGAATTGAACTAAATATATGAATTAGTCCAATGCTATAACCAAAAGTTCCAATTCCTCTTCTTGAAATTTTATATTTATCTAAAAAATTGGTGGGTAAGACACTTAAAAGCAACAATGTTCCAGCTGTCCATGCGAACGCCTTGTTAAGCACAAAATAAAACTCTATCAAACCATATAATTCTTTTCCGATATGATAACGAATGATTGCGTATCCGTAAAAAAATAGAAAAAGAAAAGTTATTAATTTTTTCATTTAATAGTCAATTTTCCATAAAAATAATCCATGACCCGGAACAGAAACGGATGCTTCTTCTCTGTTTTTTGCTGCAATTATATTTGGAAGGTCTTCTACTTTCAATTTTCCTGTCCCAATATCCATTAAAGTTCCCACAATTGCACGCACCATATTTCTCAAAAAGCGATTGGCAGAAATCTCAAAATAATAGCTATTTTCATCCGTTCTCCATTCGGCAGAAAAAACAGTACAAATCGTTGTTTTCACATCTGTATGCGTTTTTGCAAATGATCCAAAATCTTTCTCTCCCAAAAGTAATTGAGCTGCTTGGTTCATCATTTCAATATCGAAAAAATGAGGGAAATACCAGCTAAACTCTTCGCGAAAAGGGTTTTTCTTTTGGTGTATAAAGTAACGATAAGTTCTTTTTTTAGCATCAAAACGCGCATGAAATGATGCCTCAACTTTTTGCATTGAATAAGCTGCGATTGATTTGGGAAACATCCGATTGAGCTTGTAAATGAATTGAACTTCATCTACATCACTTTCTAAATCTAAGTGAAAAATATAGTGATTTGCATGCACGCCTGTATCTGTTCGTCCACACCCAACGATCGGAACCTCAGTATTCGCAAACTGCTTGTACAAACATTTTTCTATTGTTTCTTGAACGCTAGGAGCGTTGGGCTGTTTTTGCCAACCATGAAAGTCAGCACCATTGTAAGCGATTTCTATAAAATACCGTGGCATATTGGGGTGCCAAGTTACGAAAGAAATGTTAGCTAGTTTTAATTATCAATCGTTTAGTTTTGAGATTCAATTCTTTTTCTTTAATTTGTACCGCTAAATTCAAACTATGAAAACTTTATTTCTCCTATTTTCGTTGGTTTTATCAACGTTTCTTTTTTCTCAAGATTATTCACGCGTTAAGGTTTACGGAAACGCAGAGGACTTATATCAACTTAGTCAACTTGGTGTTACCGTAGATCATGGCATCAAAAAAGAGGGCGTGTTTTTTATTTCTGACTTTTCAAAAGAAGAAATACAAATAATGCAAGATTATGAGTTTGAATATGAAATTCTTATTCCTGATGTGCAAGCATATTACGTGAATAGATTAAACAACCCTGAAAATTTTCAAGTTACTAAAAATACAACATGCACAGGTTCAGGCGGAAGCGATGGGTTTACTCCTGCAACTCCTTCAAACTTCAACTTGGGCACGATGGGTGGCTACTTGAAATACAACGAAATGCTCGCAGAGTTGGATGATATGTTTGCGCAATACCCCAATTTAATAACTCAAAAAGCTCCAATTTCAACATTCCTTACATACAACAACCGTCCGATTTATCATGTTAAAATTTCAGATAATCCAAATACGGATGAAACTGAACCAAAAATTCTATATACTGCAATTCATCATGCACGCGAACCAATGGCTTTGATGGAAACTATTTTCTTTATGTGGTATGTTTTAGAAAATTATGGAACGAATGATGAAATAACTTATTTAGTGAATAATACACAATTATTTTTTGTTCCTTGTCTTAATCCAGATGGTTATTTACACAATGAATCAACCAATCCTAATGGTGGTGGAATGTGGCGCAAAAACAGAAGATTAAATAGCGGAGGATCGTATGGAGTTGACTTAAATAGAAACTATTCGTATGGATGGGGAACAACTGGAACAAGTGCAACGCAAAGTAACGATACTTATAGAGGTACTGCTGCATTTTCAGAACCAGAAACACAAGCAATGCGTTGGTTAGTCCAAAATCACAATTTTATTTCTGCATTCAACGCGCATACTTATGCCGAATCAATTTTATTTCCAATTGGAACGACTACCGCTGAATTTGCTGAACATCACGACTACTTTCAAGATTATACCAACCACATGGTTCAATTTAACGGATACTCAGCAATTAAAAGTTCAGGTTTATACCCAGCATCTGGAGATTCTGATGATTACATGTATAAAGTTGATATAGGTGTTGGACAAAAAGATACAATTTTTGCGCACACACCAGAAGTGGGAACTGATTTTTGGCAACCATCAGCTGAAATAATTTCGACATCTGCTGAAATGGTTTTTCCAAACTTGGTACTAGCTCATATTGCTAGAAATTATAATGTTGTAACTGATACAGATCCCTCTTCAATAGCTACACTTTCTGGTGATTTTAATCATTCTATCAAGAGATTAGGGAGAGAGGCAGGACCAGTAACGGTTTCAATAGAACCGATATTAAATATTTCAACCGTTGGAAACCCAGTAGTCTATAACTTGAATCTACAACAAACCACAATTGGAACAATTGCCTATACTTTAAATCCATCTATTCAATTTGGTGATCAAATTAAATACATTTTAAAAACAGACAATGGATTGTGGGTAAAAAAAGATACGATTACCAAAACATATGGGGCAGTAACTCTTCAAGTTTTAGAAGACGCAACGACTGCTACAAATTGGACAGGGAATTGGAATACAACTACCTCAACCTATGTATCAGCCACAAAGTCTTTTACAGATACTCCAACTGGAAATTATGCTAATAATGCAAATAGAACCTACACTTATGTTCCTGTTATTGACTTGACAAATGCAAACGCAGCTATGATTTCATTTTATGCTAAATGGAACATTGAAGCGGATTATGATTTTGTACAATTTCAAGTTTCTACGGATAATGGAGCAACTTGGATTGGTCAATGCGGAAATTATACTGTTAATGGTACAAACGCAAACGGAAGCGTTCAACCAAACAATCAACCTGTTTACGAAGGAGTTCAATCTTCTTGGGTGCTGGAAGAATTTAATTTAAGTGATTATTTAGGACAACAAATTAAAGTTCGTTTCCAACTTAGAGCAGATGGTGGAACAAATGCAGATGGATTTTATTTTGACGATTTCAAAATATTCTACAACGAAGTAGGTGCTCCCGTTGAACCTGTTGCTTCTTTTCAGCCATCAACTCAAAACGCTTGTGAAGGTACTTCTGTCTCATTTACAGATTTCTCTTCGAACATTCCAACATCTTGGGCTTGGAATTTTGGCGATGGCAATTCTTCAACTCAGCAAAATCCATCACATACCTATGCTTCTACTGGAACATATACTGTTCAATTAACCGTTACGAATAGTGCTGGTACAAACACTACTTCTCAATCAATTACTGTAAATGCTAATCCAACAGTAAGTCTAAATTCTGATGATTCTGATAATGTTGTTTGCGATAATCAAGGTTTGGTCCAATTAACTGTTAATCCAGCAAACGCAATCATCTCAGGAAATGGAGTAAGCAATTTATCTTTCAATCCCGCAAATGCTTCAATTGGATTAAATGTAATCACAGCAAACTATACTGATGGAAATGGGTGTAGTGCTTCAGCTACAGTAAATTTAATAGTAGAACCATGTTCAGGTTTAGACGAAAATGGAACTTCAACTTTGCAAATTTTCCCAAATCCTACAGAAGGTAGTGTAACATTGAAAAATGCAATCGTTGGTAGTGAATTTTTGATTTTCGACATCAAAGGACAACTTATTAAAACTGGAAAAATAACAGCTGAAAATCAAGTCATTTCTCTTGAATCAGTTGCTTCTGGAATTTACACCATTCAAATCAATGAAAATCGTGTGAAACTGATTGTTAAGAAATAAAGACTAAAATCAAAATTTAAGAAAGTCATTTGTCTTGTTCAGATAAATGGCTTTTTTGTTATTTCGTCGGAAAATCAAAAGCTTTCCATTTCAAATTTCGCTTGCGGTATTTATTTCTTGTCTATTGAATGTTTGCCGAAAAATTCTAGGATTTATAAAGAGTAGAAAGTTACAATTCTGAAATCACATCAAAACCTTTGAAACTTCCTGTAATAGCCAAACCTGTAATTTTTGTAGCAATCTTTTTTTGTTTTAGTTTAATTGCTATTTCATTTATAGTGGCACCACTTCCAACGGCATCGTCAATAATGAGAATGTGATTGTAGCTTTTTTGTTGAGGAACAACGAACGTATTTCTAGCGTTGGCAAGGCGTTCAAAGATTTTAGAAAGTGCTTTTTGCGGGATAATTATTGGCGTTTTTATCTTATTGACTTTTACTTGTGGCAAGTTTATTTTTAATAGTTTTTCAAGTTCAGTCATAATCTGAATTTTTCTTGAAATCGTCGGTGGTACAAATACTACAGCGTCTACATTTTGTTCGTTGATGTAATTATAAATCCGTTGTTTTATTTCATCAGCTATTCGTTTCATCAACAGTTTATTCTGCCCTTGTTTCGCATAGTGCATCAAGGTTCCTAAGTGTGTTTTTCCAAATCTTTCAATGGCGTAAAAATCTAAATAATAAAGTGCATCAACCCCGATTTGATCAATTCCAGCTGTATTTGTCAATTTCGAAAGTCCATCAATCATTCCGTTTCCATTGAAATAATCCAAGTATTTTTTGCGCGTTTCAATGTATTCATCAATAGTTTTCGTTAATTGAAGTTGTTGCTTTTCACACCAATAATTCATTGCTTTCAATCCTTCCAAGCAATTTCCAAGCGGATCAATTAAAAGAAAATGTTGATTTAAAAACTGTTCCTTTTCATAAGAAATGATTGGAGTTTCTTTTTCTAGTTCAATTTGAATTAAGGAATAATAAACAAGAGGTGCTTTCCCCAATTTTTGGACTACTTTCTCTTCTTCAAGTTCACTTATCATTCGATGAACATATTGCCTTGAAGCTCCCAAAAGTTCACATAATTCATGAATGGAAACTTGACCTCTCTTTTTTAAAATTCTAAGTATTTTATCCTTCGTTTTCACTCTACAAATATAGTTAGTTTACTGTAAATAGTTTACTGTAAACTAAAAAACGCTGTAAGTATTATTTATATTGACTTATAGAAGATTAAAAATTAAAAAATTTAACCCAATTTTTAAAATATAACTGAATTTTATTTCGATAAAAAAAATTAACTTTTAATTAGTAAGTTCGATGTTTAAAATCTTATCTAATAGTAAATTCCTTCAATCATTATTTCAAAAGTAAATTAATACCGTCAATTTTATATTTGTTTCAGCTTTGCCAAATGCTCTTTGTCGTCAAATTTACTCCTTAGAATTTCGGCTTAGCAACTGATTTCATTATATTTGCCGACCTTTATATACATTTTATGAATGAAACTATGAATGCCACAACTTCCCAATCAATTATTGCACTCGAAGACAAATTCGGTGCGCATAATTATCACCCACTTCCAGTTGTATTAACTCGAGGTGAAGGTGTGTTTGTTTGGGACGTAGAAGGTAAACAATATTTTGATTTTTTATCCGCTTATTCCGCTGTGAACCAAGGGCATTGTCACCCAAAAATTACAGCGGCATTAATTAATCAGGCGCAAACTTTAGCGTTGACATCGCGTGCTTTTTACAACGATTCTTTAGGGGAATATGAAAAATATGTCACCAATCTTTTTGGTTTCGACAAAGTATTGCCAATGAACACAGGCGCTGAAGCGGTGGAAACAGCTATAAAATTATGTCGTAAATGGGCGTATGAGAAAAAAGGAATTACTGAAAACCAAGCGGTGATTGTTGTTTGTGAAGGAAATTTTCATGGACGTACAACTACAATTGTTTCTTTTTCAAGTGATCCAGATTCCAATAAAAACTTTGGACCTTATTCGCCAGGTTTTGTGGCTATTCCTTACGACGATGTGAATGCCTTAGAAACAGCTTTAAAATTACCCAACGTTGCTGGATTTTTAGTAGAACCGATTCAAGGAGAAGCTGGGGTTTACACACCGGCAGAAGATTTTTTAACTAACGCTAGAAGATTGTGTACTGAAAACGGTGTCCTTTTCATTGCAGACGAAGTTCAAACAGGAATTGCGCGCACAGGAAGCTTGTTAGCTGTTTGTGGAAATTGTACGTGTGAAAATAAATGCGAACGTCAAACAGAAACGTATAACCGTCCAGATATTTTGATTCTAGGAAAAGCACTTTCAGGAGGTGTTTATCCCGTTTCAGCAGTTTTGGCTGACGACGAAATTATGATGGTTATAAAACCAGGTCAACACGGATCAACTTTTGGAGGAAATCCAATTGCTGCGAAAGTTGCGATTGCTGCATTAGATGCTGTCGAAGAAGAAGGCTTGATTCAAAATGCACGCCATTTGGGACAGCTTTTCAGAAAAGAAATGAATCGAATCATTGAAAATTCCGATTTAGTTGTGAAAGTTCGTGGAAAAGGTTTGTTGAATGCAATTGTTGTAAACGACACTGAAGATAGTCCAACTGCTTGGAATTTATGCGTAGCTTTAAAAGAAAACGGTTTACTGGCAAAACCAACACACGGAAACATCATTCGCTTCGCACCACCTTTGGTAATCACAGAAGATCAATTATTGGAATGCGTTGGGATTATTGAGAAAACGATAAAAAACTTTAAAAAATAAATTGCTAACATAGAATTGCTAGTTGCGAACTGATTTTGTTTGAAGCTTGTAATTTTTTATTCGCAATTCGCAATTATTAATTCGCAATTAATTTATTATGGCTTTAAAAATTAAATTTGGAACCGACGGCTGGAGAGCTATCATCGCAAAAGAATTCACAGTTGATAACGTAGCGCGTGTTACAGAAGCAACAGGAATCTGGTTGAAAAAAAATCATGAAAATCCTACTGTATTTGTTGGACACGATTGTCGTTTTGCAGGAGAATTGTTTATGGAAACAGCAGTGAAAGTATTTATTGCGCAAGGAATTTCAGTAAAAATGTCACGTGGCTTTGTTTCAACTCCAATGATTTCTTTGGCTGCTCATCAATTTGGATGTGAAATTGGGGTGGATTTAACGGCAAGTCACAATCCTCCTTCATATAATGGATTTAAACTGAAAGCTGATTTCGGTGGACCATTGGCGCCAGAACACGTTCAAGAAGTGGAAGACATTATCCCAGAAGTTTGTAGTATCGATTTTGAAAACATTTCTATCGAAGACGCAATGGCTGCTGGAAAAGTAGAAGTGATTGATATCGAAACATTGTATGTGGAGCATGTTAAAAAGAACTTCGACTTAGAAGCGATTGAAAAATCAGGAATGCGTTTGGTTTACGATGCGATGTATGGTGCTGGTCAACGTGTGATGCCGCGTATTTTACCAAATGTAGAATTATTGCATTGCGACCCGAATCCATCATTCATGGGACAAGCACCCGAACCGATTGCTAAAAACTTGAAAGAATTAGAAGCTTATATCAATGCAAATCCGGGCGTTTACTGTGCTATAGCAACTGACGGTGATGCGGATAGAATTGGTTTATACAACGGAAAAGGAGAATTCATTGATTCGCATCATATCATTTTGTTGTTGATTCATTATTTGGTGAAATACAAAAAAATGACGGGCAAAGTAGCGATTGCATTTAGTGTGACTCCTCGTGTTTACAAAATGTGTGAACATTACGGATTAGAAGTAACCACTACAAAAATTGGCTTCAAAGAAATCGCTACGATTATGGTGAAAGAAGATGTTTTGTTAGGAGGAGAGGAATCCGGAGGAATTGCAGTGAAAGGTCACATTCCTGAGCGCGATGGAATTTGGATGGGATTAATCATCTGGGAATTTATGGCTAAATCTGGTAAATCTTTAGATGAATTAATCGAAGAAGTTTATGACATTGTTGGTCCATTCAAATTTGAAAGAAGTGATTTGCACATCACAGAAGAAATGAAACAAAACATTATTGCGAATTGCAAAGCAGGAAACTATAAAGCTTTTGGCGATTACGAAGTGAAAGAAGTGAAAACAATTGACGGTTTCAAATATTTCTTCGATGAAAACCGTTGGATGATGATTCGCCCTTCAGGAACAGAACCTGTTCTAAGAACGTATGCTGAAGCTCCAACTTTGGAGGAAGTTCGCAAAATTCTTAAGATGACTGAGGAAACGATTTGTAAGTAATTGATTTTTCAAATAGAATTAAGAACGGGTGTGAAAGCATCCGTTTTTTTTTAACAAAGAATTATCACTCTTATACCTTTCCAAAAAAGTCAAAGGCGTTTCACCCGTTTGTTTTTTGAAGAATCTCACGAAGTAGGATTTATCGAAATAGCCAAGTTCGTAACCAATTTCACTAACGTTTAGTTTTGATTGAATTAATAATCGTTTTGCTTCAAGAATGATTCGGTCTGCAATCAATTCCGAACTTGTTTTATTGACCGATTCTTTCACAATTCTGTTTAAATGTTTGCCTGAAATATGGAGTTTGTCTGCGTAAAATTGAGTCGATTTGTTTGTTTTATAGTTGTCTTCAATCAGTTTTTCAAATTCAGACAATCTACTAAGATACGTATATTGAGAAGTTGTTTTTTCGTGAACAAAATCTCTGGAAAGTTCAATGTAAATCAAATCTATAAGTGTCCGAATTTTTAATCTACTGTCGGAATGAATAGTTCTTGTTTCTTCAATTATTTCAGTCATCCAATAGATTAATTTGTTTATTTTTTCAATCGAAACTGTGAATTCCTTGTTGCTTTGAAAAGAACTAAAAAATGGAAAATCATAAATTCTAAGTGTATTATTTGCTTCTTCGTAAAATGATTTTGTGTGAAAAAAAACAAACCCTTCAACATCTGCTGATAAATTCCAAAAGTGCATTTGACCGGGTTGTAATGTGAACACACTTCCTGGTTTTACAGCGTATCTCACAAAATCAACTTCGTGCCAACCACTACCTTTTGTCACTAAAACGACTAGAAAGAAATCGTGTTTGTGTGGCAAATTCGTGAAACGATGTTCCTTAACGTGATCACTAAAATTATTGGCATAGAATTCCTTTCGGGTCAATTCTTTCTTAAAGGAATTTATCGAATAAATAGGTAACGATTTAGACATAAGTAAAAGTAATAAAATGTCTCAATTGTACCACGACTAGCGCAATATATGAAATGCAATCTCAATGCTTATATCTACTTTTGAATGATGAAACAAATTAGTAATTCAAAAGAAAATTTATTTTTTAGCATATTAAACGAAATGTGTCCGAATTGTCGTATATCTGCTGTTTACTATCCAACGAAATCCATTTTTCATATGCCTGAAATGAAGGTAAAATGTGATAATTGTAATTATAAATTCGACAGAGAACCAGGTTATTTTTTAGGCGCAATGTACATCAGTTATGCAATTGCAGTATTTTTAGGAATTACAACTTTTGCTTTGCTCTATTTTCTTTTTCCGAATCTATCTTTTAATTGGATAATTACCATTCTTGCTTTTGTAATGATAATTGCAGCAAAGAAAAACTATAAACTATCTCGGATTATTTATATTCATATTTTCCCGAAATGATAAAATCAGGAATTACGATTACAAACCTAAAAATAATTAATTTTCGCAACTGTACCGGTAATATTCTAAACTAAAAAAAGCTTTTAGTCGAAGTGAGAACTATTTAATAATTGTAGACGAATCAGATTGGCCTTGAATTTCTAGGTTTTAGCTACTGCACTGAAACTGTTAATTTTTAAAATTTCTGTAAGAACATTTTTAAAAAATTTCAGTTTCAGAAAGGAGTTAAAATTGTTCGCAACGAGATAAAAATAATTATAGAATAACGATTTGCGAACAAAAAGAAATTCGGAGCCTTGATTTTTTGTTTCTTTTTCATCAAGGAAAAAGAAAGGCAAAAAAAGTTTAACTCAAACTGAGATTATTGTTAGTGAAGTTAATTTAGTTTGAATTTTAATTTGAGGTTTGAACTAGAATAATTAAAAAACCTCATTAAATCAACCCTTTTTCCATTAAAAGCTTCGCAATTTGAACGGCATTCGTTGCTGCTCCTTTGCGTAAATTATCGGCAACAATCCAGAGATTCAAAGTATTCGCTTGACTTTCATCGCGGCGAATTCTACCCACAAACACATCGTCTTTTCCTTCCGCATATTTTGGCATTGGATACGAATAAGTCGTTGGGTCGTCTTTTAACGTGATTCCCGGCATTTCGTGCAACAAGCGACGTACTTCATTCAAATCAAAATCATTTTCAAACTCAATATTTACCGCCTCAGAATGACCTCCAACAACAGGAACACGCACAGCAGTAGCCGTTACATTGATTTTTGGATCTAAAATTTTCTTCGTTTCATTCGTTAATTTCATTTCTTCTTTGGTGTAGCCATTATCCAAAAATGAATCGCATTGTGGAATACAATTTTTATCAATCGGATATTTGTAAGCCATTTCACCCGAAATTTCATTGCGCTCGTTTTCCATTTGTTGAACCGCTTTTACGCCTGTACCTGTGATAGATTGATAGGTTGAAACGATTACTCTTTTTACACCAAATTTTTTGTGAAGAGGAGCAAGTGTTAATACTAACTGAATTGTGCTACAATTTGGATTGGCAATGATTTTATCCTCTTTCGTCAATATAGCGCCATTGATTTCAGGAACTACCAATTTCTTCGTTGGGTCCATTCTCCAAGCAGAAGAATTATCGATAACTGTTGTACCAACTTCGGCAAATTTTGGTGCCCATTCCAAAGAAGTATCCCCTCCTGCAGAAAAAATTGCAATATCTGGACGCATCTCAACTGCCGTATGTAAACCAACAACTGAAAATTCTAAACCCCCGAAATTAATTTTTGTGCCTACCGATTTTTCAGAAGCAACTGGAATCAATTCAGTTATAGGGAAATTCTGTTCACGTAAAACTTGCAACATCACGTTTCCTACCATTCCTGTTGCACCAACTACAGCTACTCTCATTTTAACAAAATATTAATTATCAGTCTTAAAAGTTATATTTGTTTTATTCTGGGGCCAAATTTAATATATTTGAAGTCTTTATAAATATATGCGTCAATATTTACTTTTCAGCATTGTGGTTTTAAAAACCATTGCATTTGGACAGGTTACAGAAAACTTTACGGATGGCGATTTTACTAGTAATCCAACTTGGATCGGATCTACGTCAGATTATATCGTAAATAGTAGTCAACAATTGCAATTAAACAATTCGATTGCTGCAACCTCTTCTCTTTCGATTCCGCATCAATTAACAACTTTAAATAGTAAAGAATGGAGATTTTATATCAAACAATCGTTTGCAGGTTCAGGAAGTAATTATGGTAGGGTTTTTTTAACAGCTGATAATGCTGATTTAACTTTAGCTCAAAATGGATATTATATTTTATTTGGTGAAGCTGGTTCAACAGATGCTATTCGACTTTTTAAATTAGAAAATGGAACTTCATCAGTTATTTGTTCTGGTTCAGACGGTCAAATTGTAAATAGTGTTACAGCAAGTATACGCGTGAAAAGAAGTGCGCTTGGAGACTGGAGTGTTTTTGCAGACTTTGCGGGTGGAGATAGTTATGTTTTACAAGCGACAGGAAATGAAACATCCTCCTTAATAGGAACAAATTTTGGTTTTTTGAATGTTTACACAGCGAGTAATGCCACCAAATTCTTTTATGATGACATTTATATCGGAGACGAAATTTTTGATGTCACTTCCCCCGTTTTGGATACAGTTACAGTTATTTCAGTAAGTCAAATTGATGTTAAGTTTAATGAGGCAATAACACAAGCAAGTGGAGAGTTAATCTCGAATTATTCAATTTCTCCAACAATTGGCGTCTCTTCTATTGCAATTGATGGAATTGATCCTTCCTTGTTTCATTTTACTTTAAATAACAACTTGGTAAATGGTACAACTTATGCATTATCTGCTTCTAATATAGTTGATTTAGTGGGGAATAACGCAACATTACAAACAAAAAGTTTTCAGTATTTAGTAAGTGATTTAGCACAAAAAGGAGACATAATAATCACCGAGTTTTTTCCAGACCCAAGTCCTGTGATTGGTTTGCCAGAAGTAGAATTTGTAGAGATTTACAACAAAAGCAACAAAATCTTCAACTTACAAGGTTGGAAAATTGGCGATGCTTCTGCGGAAGGTACACTTGGAATAGGTTGGCTACTTCCCGGAGAATATAAAGTATTAACGGCAACAGCAAATGTCCCTTTATTTTCATCACAAGCGATTGGAGTTACAAGTTTTCCAAGTTTAAATAATGCAGGAGATGATGTAGTCTTGAAAGATAATTTTGGTTTAGTTTTAGACAAATTATCTTTCACCGATGATTGGTACAAAGACGAAATCAAAAATGATGGTGGATATACGCTAGAATTGATAAACCCCAACGATCCTTGTTCGGATGAAGATAATTGGATTGCTTCAAATTCAACAATTGGCGGAACTCCTGGAGCAGTTAATTCGGTGAATGATTTAACACCTGATAGCGAAGCACCAATGGTTGATTTGTTACTAGCACTTGCTCCAAATTTTTTAGAAGTTCATTTCAGCGAAGGAATGGATTCAAGTTCCTTGAGTACAGCTATTTTAGCAATCAATCCAAATTTGACTATTCAAAATCGATTTATTCAAGGTGAATTTCCAAAGCTGATGACTTTACAGTTTAATGAAACGTTGGTTGGTTCATTAACTTATAATCTTCAACTTGAAAACGTAGCGGATTGTTCTATGAATGAAACCAATTTTAGTGGGCAATTTATACTTCCTGAACCGGCTTTGAAAGGTGATATTATCATCAATGAAATTTTACAAAATCCAAAGAATGGAGGTCAAGATTGGATTGAATTATATAATAATTCTTCAAAAGTGATCAATTTAAAGGATTGGCAGTTAGCAAATTTCGATGATGATACAATTGCCAACTTTAAGACGATATTTAATAATTTTCTTCTCGAACCAAACGAATATGTGGTGGTTGGTAAAGATTCCAATTTTGTGAAATTAACTTATCCTTTTGCAGCTCCAGGAAGGTTTTTATACGCTGAATTACCAAGTTATAACAACGATTCAGGAACTGTTTACTTAATTTATAACCAAGAAGTAATTGACAAAGTAAGTTATTTAGATGCTTGGCATTTTGATTTATTGGACGATACAGATGGTGTTTCCTTGGAGCGAATTGACCCCAATGGTGCTTCCTCAAGCGAATTTAATTGGCATTCAGCAGCTGAGTCTATTGGTTTTGCAACACCTGGAAGAAAAAATTCGCAGTTTTTGCCTACACTTAATAATGGAAAAATAAACCTTACTAGTGAAGTGATTTCACCAGATAGTGATGGGTTTGAGGATATTTTGCAGATAAATTACCAAATGAGTGAGCCAGGACTTTTGGGGAAAATCACAATTTACGACGACAGAGGACGATTGATTAGAACTCTTTTTTCAAATGAATTATTAGCAACATCTGGATTTTTTACGTGGGATGGAACCACTGATGAACAAGTGAAGGCAAGCATTGGAGTATATGTGCTGATTTTTGAAGCCTTTTCAACAAAAGGAGGTGTGTTTTTTACAAATAAATTAGCTGTAACGCTTGCAGGTAAGTTGTAGCTTTGTAAAAAATAAAATCAAATGAAAAAAATTCTAATATTACTTGCGTTTGTAGGAGTTTCGACTTTTTCATATTCTCAAAATTATAAAACTGCAATTGGGATTAAAGGAGGGTATCCTGGATACGGTTCATTAAACGGAAAACATTTTCTAAATACAAAAACTGCTATTGAAGGAAGTATTGGTGGTGGTTCAAACATGTTATGGTTTCAAGGTTTGTATGAGTTGAATTTTTCTTTACAAGATGGGTTGAGCTGGTATGCCGGTGGAGGAGCTAATGTTGGTTTCTATTCTTACAAAAATCCATTCAACAATGAAAGAACAAGTAATATGATTTTGGGCTTAAACGGGATCGTTGGAATTGAATATACTTTTGAAGAGTTACCTTTAAATGTTGCCTTAGACACTGGCCCAAACCTTAGATTAATCAATTCACTTGGATTTGGCTGGGGTGCCGGTTTAGCAGTAAGATATGCCATCAAGTAATCCACTGAAAATTTCACCAGGAGCTAAAAACTGGATTAAAAAATATTTTCATTTGGTAGAATCAAATGATATTTCTTTATCTCTTGAAATTGAAGAAAATCAATTAGAAATATTACATCTTCTATCAAATAAAACAGGATTGGTATATGGAATTCCAAGCTCTTTGATATATACTAATCATTTAGATACAAAACATTATACGAATGACGAAAAATTAAAATTACTAATTTTTGAAACATTACTTTTTTGTTACAAACAAGATTCAAAAGAAGACTTTAACTTGTTGCATTTTCTTGAATTACTTGGTGAATTTTATGTAGAAGCGCCAATAGCTAGTGGAATTGAAAATTGGTTTACATTATTTAAAGACAAAAATTTAGAGTCTAGAATAGAATATATATTAGAGGAGCGTGTAAAGGTTAAATCACCAATTTTTGGAACAAACTATTGGTTGAACCACCTTTCTAATTGTTTTGTTTTCTTAGATGTAATTCTGTTTTGTGAATTTCTAAAAAATCAGAAAGTTACTTTTTATAAAAACTACACTAAATACGCCAACTTTGTACTTTGTGGAATTGTTTACGCAGCCTATGTTGATAATCAGGTAGAAGAAAAAGAACAAAGAATGCTATGGCGATTTTTGTCATCCGCTAATTTACCAAAGTTTGAACGTGAAAAAATTGAGGGATTTATTATGCATGGCATATCAAATCAAGAATTTGAAAAAGTTCTTTTCAAACATTCAATGCTTGCAAGAATAACTCTTGAATTGGGTATTTTTATTACCAAAGGAACTCACCAAACATCTGAAAAAGAGGTAGAAAAACTTATTGAATTGGGTAAATTAGTTGAGCTTAATAATGAGGAAATATATGAATCCTTCGAATTAGTAAGTTCTTACTTAATGGAAAACGAGAAAGTTGTCTCTTTGATTAGTTCTGATTCTAAAACACATTATGGAATTACAAATTTTTCAAGTCGTTGGTTGCGTATTTTGGGGAGAAATAAAGAAAAATTGGTAAACGAATTAAAAGAAAGCAAGGATTTAATTGCCTTAATCCAAAAGTCAACCAAACACGAATTAAGTAAAGAAGAGAAGGAACAAGTCAAGTCACAATTTATGGATATTCTAAAATCGATGCCTTCTATGGCTATCTTTTTACTTCCAGGTGGTGCACTTTTGTTACCATTAATTCTTAAAATTGTGCCTGATTTATTACCTTCATCTTTCAAGGAAAACGATTTGGAAAAATAAATTAAGTTTATAAAAATAAGCCATAATGAGATTTGATACCAGCAAGTTAAATTGGCGATTGTATATGACCATTAAAAAAAACACATATGAAATGTACTATTCATGTTTATCTAATTAATGAACTTTATTCACAAGAATTTGCTGACGAATTTCATAATGGAAATGCAACTGAGGACAACAAAGAATTCGATTGGGAGGATGAATTAAGTATATCAAGCGATGTAATTTCAACAGAGGAGTCTAGTGATGCCTCCTATAAATTAGAGGGGGAAAATGGAAATGGTGATTATTTTTATGCTGATATCCCTAACATGCGCCTAGTAAAAATTAAATCTAGTGACGCTCCTGATGTTTTTGTAGGTGCTTCAGAAACAATGATTGATACCTTGTGCATTGAAAAATTAAATAACGAAATTCTAGTTTCTATCTATCTAAAAGATAATGAACCGTATGCTAATCCTACACCAGGAATTTATATTGCTTCAAAAGAATTTCCTAAAGACTTAATTTAAAATGATTGAATTAAAAGGGATTGAGTTAAGCTATGATCGGCCAATTCTTAAATCTATAAATTTCAAAATTTCAAAAGCTGAAATAGTTGGTGTGGTTGGGAAAAGTGGTGCTGGAAAATCGACACTATTGAAAATTATTGCAGGAATAAGTTCAGCAGATGAAGGAACCTTAACAATTGATTCTAAAATATTACCTAAGGCTTCAACGCTTTTGATTCCGGGTTTTAAAGATATTGCGATTGTAAATCAAGATTTTAAATTGGATATTTATCACACAGTTGAAGAAAATATCCGAGAAGCTGTGTTGAGTTTACCAATTATTGAAAGAGATAAAAGGGTTAGAAATTTATTGCGTTTGTTTGAATTGCAGAAAATTGCGGCGTTAAAAGCTAATTTAATTTCTGGTGGTGAACAACAACGATTAGCAATTGCTAGGGCTGTCGCAAAAAGACCACGTTTGCTAGTTCTAGATGAACCTTTTGGACATTTAGATAGTGTGCTTCGTCAAAAGTTAAGTCATTATCTACTTCAAATTCGAACATTGGAAGAAACAGCAATATTAATAGTGTCGCATGATGGTCAAGATGTTTTGGGTTTGTGTGATTCCGTCTGTTTTCTTCAAAATGGAAAATTAACCAAAAAGAAAAAAGTAGAACAAGTTTATTATGATTGTTCGAACATTAATTTAGCTCGACTTTTAGGTCCAGTCAATAGTATAACATTAAATGGTGATAAAATTAATTTTCGACCAGATGAATACGAGATAACCAAAGATGGACTAATTGATCTTTTCTTTCAAAATGCAGTTTTTGCAGGCGGTTTCTACCTTAATTATTTCAAAAATTCAAATAACGAAACTATCATTTTATATGGTTTAACAAAATTAAATGAAATCAAATCAATTGGAATTAAAAGAGCTAAATACTAAAGAAGTTAATAAGGAACCATGGTATTGGTTTTTTATACTATTCTACAAGTCTGTAATCGTTTTTATTAAAGATGGCACTTTCTATCATGGTGCTGCACTAGCTTATTATACTTTGTTTGCTTTTGTTCCTATTGTTTATTTGACAACTTCAATTTTCGGGAGAATATTTGGAGCAAAAACAATGGAAAGTATCATTGACGATGTATTTAAAAATCAAATGGGTATAAATGATTCAACAGGAATTATGAGTTTACTTAATGGCGTAAATTTTGACAAACCTAGTATTTGGTTAGAAATTCTGAGCATAACAATTGTTATTTATACCTGTTCTGCTTTTTTAGTTTCTTTAAAAAGAAGTATCAATGATTTATTCAAAATAAAACGTTCTAAAATTAAAGAGGAAAATTTGATTTTAGATATTATTGGATTTCGTTTTCTTTCACTGGGTTTACTTGCGTTATTTGCATTGGTTGTTATCTTATTTTACTTTGTCCAAATATTTGTGTTTTCCGGGCTTGAATACTACTTGAATGCAAATAATTTTTTGGTTGATTTTTCATTTAAATTGATACAATATGTTATTTCTATTTTATCTAACGCGATTATTTTCACCTTAATATTTAAGTATATCCATGATGGGAAAGTGGAAATTAAATTGGCAATAAAAGGTGCAATTGTAACATCCATATTATTATTTTTTAGTCAATTATTGATTAAATATTATTTACAAAATTATTTCACACTTGGAAATTTAGGAATTGTAGGATCATTATTTATTTTTTTGGCGTGGGTTAATTATTCTGCTCAAATAGTTTTTTTGGGTGCACGTTTCACGCAGATGCTAGGTGAAAAAATTGGAGTTCCAATAAAATAAATAGCAATAATAAAAGTGTTAGTCAATCATCAAATTATATCTTTATAACTTTATTTGAAACATGGAACATATTAAGAAAGATTGGAACGAAATAAAAAGCAACGATAGCTGGGCAGTTTTTAAAATTATGTCCGAATTTGTGGAGGGCTATGACCGAATGGCGAAAATTGGACCTTGTGTCTCTATTTTTGGTTCAGCTCGTACAAAAGAAGATAACAAATACTATCAGTTAACGGTTGATATTGCTGAAAAGATCGCACGATTAGGTTATGGTGTGATTTCTGGTGGAGGACCTGGAATTATGCAAGCAGCAAATAAAGGTGCGCAATTAGGAAAAGGAGCTTCAGTTGGACTAAATATTGATTTGCCGTTTGAGCAAAACCACAATCCATACATCGATCAAGAACATAATTTAGAATTTGATTATTTCTTTGTTCGCAAAGTGATTTTTGTTAAATATTCACAAGCATTTGTTGTGCTACCTGGCGGATTTGGAACTTTAGATGAGTTTTTTGAAGCGCTAACATTGATCCAAACTAAGAAAATTGCAAAACGTCCAGTTGTTCTTGTGGGGAAATCCTATTGGACAGGTTTAATGCTATGGGTTGAGGAAGTGATGTTGAACGAAGAGCACAACATTTCACCGTTAGATTTAGACTTAGTAAAAATTGTTGACTCAGCAGATGAAGCTGCTCAAATTATTGAAGATTTCTACCGTTCGCATTCGCTTTCGCCAAATTTCTAAACTTTAGATTTGATTGTTATCTTTGTAATGCGATTTATCCAAGCACTATGATTAAAAAATTGAAAGACTTTATTCTAACAAAGCATTTTCTAAAACATTTAGGACTTGTTGTGTTATTTTATTTGTTAGCTGTTTTAATTACAGTTATTTATCTAAATCTAGCGACTAATCACGGTGAAAAAATTGCTGTCCCTAACTTTACGGGAATGTCAAGTAATGAAGCAAAGCAAAAAATTGAAGAGTTAGGTTTAGAATTTCAAATCTTGGATAGTGTTTATGACCCAAAATTACCCGAAGGAACAGTTGTGGAGCAATTAGTAGAACCAACAGCTTTCTCAAAAGTTTATGTAAAAACTGGCAGAGCGATTGGTTTACGCCTTTCTAAAAAATCAGAGTTAGTTGAAATGCCTTCGCTTGTCCACAAACAAGTTCAATTTGCGGAAAGTATTTTAGAGTCTCGTTCATTGCGCTTCGATATAAGATACCGATCAACAAGTGAAGAAAATGGTTCTGTTTTAGAACAACTTTACAAAGGAAGAAGAATTCAAGAAGGTGAAAAAATTCCTCGTGGTGCAGTTGTAATTCTAATTGTTGGTCAAAACGACTTAGGTGAACCATTACCTCTTCCTAACTTAATAGGATTATCGATGGATCAAGTAAAAGAGAAGCTGGATACAACTGGTTTTACATCTTATATTTTCATCTGTCCGGATTGTTTGACAAAAGAAGATTCGATGGCTGCAATTATTTTTGGGCAATCACCAGAATATATTGAAGGAAAAACCGTTCTAAAGTCAACAAAATTTACAATTACCATGTCAAAATCTGGTATTGGTAACTAATTCGAACTAAAACAAAAAATCTGATGCGTCTTCTTTTTGTCTTTATATTATTTGCAAATTTCGTGTTTTCTCAAAGAATGGAAATCGGACCTTTGATGCAAAATACAAGCATTTCTTCTGTTTCTACGTTTATTACTAAAAATGAAGGTGCTACTTTTGACAGCACAATAATTTTCCTTCCAGATACACTTCAACTCCCTTTTTTGGATGAATTTTCTACAAATAAATTTCAAGAATACACACTAGATTATAATTTACCAGGAATTTATAGCACTATTCATTATCGCTTATTAAATCCAGCAACGCAAGAAGAACTTCCAGTTAGCGCATCATTTACCGAGCAACCAACATTCAAAAGGTACTACAATACACTAACAAGTACATTTTCAGATACTGTTTTTCCCATAATTTCAGTGAAAGTTGGAGATTTAAGTCAATATCCTGTCGTTTTCCAAACGCTTGATTTGTATCCTCCTTATTATATCTACGACACCTTAGGGGTTGAAGACACTCCAGATACAGTTTGGTTAACAAATCCAACTTATTTCCAAGATTCTGCGCGTCAATTTTTTGCACCTGTTAACGATCCTTCAAAACTTTGGATTGATAATTATTCCTACCATAATTATAGATATGCCGTAAATCCTAGAACTCTAGGTGTGGTTACTTTTGATGGTTTAGATGAAAATGGTTATCCTTATGAAATAGGTTCAACAATAACAAATTATGCTGATAAACTAACATCAAAACCCTTAGATTTAAGTTCATACACAGCGAATGACTCTATCTATTTTAGCTTTTTATTTCAACCTGAAGGTTTAGGAGACATTCCTGAAGCAACTGATTCATTGGTGCTCGAATTTTATGCCCCTGAATTAGATCAATGGTTCCACGTTTGGAGTATAAATGGCGATACTGTTCATCCTTTCAAAGCTGTACATCTTCCTGTCACAAATCCAAAATATCTCAAAAAAGCTTTTCAGTTTCGCTTTAAAAACTATGGGTCACTTTCAGGTTCTTTAGACCATTTCCACATTGATTACGTTCATTTAAGGGCACTTTCATACTTTAATGACACTTTATTCAAGGATTTTGCATTTGTTTATCCATTGAATTCATTATTAAAGACTTACACTTCGGTACCATGGGATCATTATAAAAACACCTCAACAAATAAAATGACTGATTCACTTTTAGTTTTAGTTCATAATGGAAGCCAAAATCCGGAGAATTACCAGAATGGTCAAGTTACAATTGCTCAAAATGGAACACAACAAAACGCATTCACATTACAGGGATTCACTCTAGCAGAGCAACAGATCAACTTCTCCGCAAGAACTACACATACAAGTTATCACGATTTCTCAACGGGAGCTGAATACAACAAATCATTGGGTGGAAATCAACAAGTTTTTGAAGTGAAAGCAAATGCATCAGCCCAATTCCCAAATCTCACACAAAACGACTCCACTGAATTCTTACAAGCATTTTACAACTATTACAGTTACGATGATGGTTCAGCGGAAGCGGCATTTGGTCCAACTGGTGTTCAAGCAAGATTAGCAGTTCGTTACGATGCTTATGAAATAGATTCATTAATCGGTGTTGCAATGAGTTTTGTTCCATCTGTAAATGATGTTAGTAATAATTTATTTTTGCTTACTATTTGGGGAGAAAATAATGGTAATCCTGCTGAAATTTTATATGAAGATGATGTGTTCTTTCCCCGATCTCCATTGTATGGAAATGGTCCAAACCAATTTTTAAATTATTATTTTATGGACACTATTAAAGTGCCTGTTGAAACTTCTTTTTTTATTGGTTGGAGACAATTAGAAGGGGATCGTTTGAATTTAGGATTAGACCGAAATATTGATAATTCAAGTGCAATCAAATATAGTGTAAATGGAGGGAGCACTTGGTTAACATCTCCATTCGCAGGTTCAGCAATGATTCGTCCAATCTTTTCTACTGGCCTTGATTCTTTCTTGAAAATTCCAAAAATAGAAGAAAAAAAACTGACGATTTATCCCAATCCTGCAAACGACTTCATTACAATTCAACTTGAAAATGAAAATGAAGAAATAATCATTTACGATAGCTTTGGTAGAATTGTAAAAAAAGAAATAGGAAAATCTATCGCTATAAGTAATTTAACTAAAGGCATCTATTTTGTTTCTGTTCCTTCAATCAGCTCAAAAACAGCTAAGTTCATTAAATTATGATAGAAGATTTCAACGCTGAAATTGAAATTGAGGAAGAGGAATTATACGAACATTATAAGTTCAAAGCCGACCCCGGTCAAGTCATTATTCGTGTAGATAAATTTTTAATAGATAGGGTTCCAAATACGTCTCGTAATAAGATTCAATGCTCTGCAAAAAATGGTAATATACACGTTAATGGTAAGCCTGTAAAACAAAATTACAAAGTCAAACCTGGTGATGAAATAGCTATTGTTTTGCCATATCCAGTAAGGGAAATCACATTGATCCCGCAGAATATACCAATTGAAATAGCTTACGAAGACGACGATTTGTTGGTAGTAAACAAACCTTCCAATATGGTTGTTCATCCTGGATATGGAAACTACAAAGACACATTGGTTAATGCACTAGTTTACCATATTGATAACCTTCCCAAACCACCTTCAGATTATTTCGGAAGACCAGGATTAGTGCATAGAATTGATAAAAATACAACTGGGTTATTAGTAGTTGCGAAAACTGAAATGGCTTTAACCCATCTAGCGAAACAATTTTTTGATAGGACAACCGATCGACAATATTATGCTTTAGTTTGGGGAGATCTAACAAAAGACGCTACAATTACTGGTAATATTGGTAGGTCTTTGAAAAATAGAAAGGTAATGAGTGTGTTTCCAAATGGAGATCATGGTAAAATTTCTATCACACATTATAAAATATTAGAAAGATTTGGATATGTTACACTCGTTGAATGTAAACTTGAAACAGGTCGAACTCATCAAATTCGAGCACACTTTCAATACATAGGACATCCTCTATTTAATGACCCTGAATATGGAGGAAATAAAATCCTAAAAGGAACACAATCAGCACCATACAAGCGATTTGTTGAAAATTGTTTTGAGTTAATCCCTGGTCAAGCTTTACACGCTAAAACACTCGGATTCATACAGCCAACAAGTAAAAAACAAATTAGTTTTGATTCTGAATTACCTGATACTTTTATAGAGTTATTGATTAGATGGCGAAAATATAGCGCGTAAAATAAAATTTTAATTATTTTTGTTGACTTTGAAATAAAAGTTATAATAAAAAACCCAATTATGAAACATCTGATTTTGTTATTTTCATTATTTGCAGTAGGAATTGTAAATATTTATTCACAAGAAAAACAAGACCCAAAATATGTTCGTGAAGCAAACTTATCTTTTAATTCAGGAAACTATTTTGAAGCAATTCCAAAATGCGAAAGCGCTTTCAAAAAATTAGGTGTTAAAGGTTCTCTAAAACAGAAAGGTGACATGGCATTCAAAGTGGCAGAGTCTTATAGAAATATGGAACGTTATGAGAAAGCTAATGAATGGTATGGCGTATGTTTAGAACTTAGATATTTTGATATAAAACCAGATATCTATTACTACAAAGCAAATATGCAAAGAATGTTAAAAGACTTTACAGGCGCAGCAAAAACCTACAAAGAATTCAAACGAGTTGCTCCTGAGTCAAGACATAAAGAAATTGATGCTTTAATTGCAGGTTGTGAAACTTTTAAGGATTTTGAAGCAATAGAGAATAAAATAGTTGCAAAATGTGAGACAAAAATCAACACAAAAGAATTTGATATGGCTCCTTCTTTCGCAGATAAAAAAGGAAAAAAAATCTATTTTTCTTCAAGTAGAGAAGAAGCTTTTGGTAATGATAGAGATCCAATTACTGGTCAAAAATACATGGACATTTTTGTTGCCGAATATGATGACAAAATGAATCCAATTAATGTGAAATCAATTGACACAAAAGGAATTATTAACACAGCTGAAAATGAAGGTTCGGTTTGTTTTGATGCGAAGAAAAAAACAATGTACTTCACAAGATGTCCGAATAAAGAAAAAGCACAATTGGGCTGCAACATTTGGATGGCTGATTTAAATGGTGAAGACTTTGACAACATTACTAAAATTAACCTAAAAGCTAATGATACAATTTCTGTTGGTCATCCTTGTTTAACAGAAGATGGAATGATGTTAATTTTCGCTTCAGACATGGTTGAAAACAGTCTTGGTGAAAAAAGTTTTGGTGGTCGTGATCTTTGGTATGTAAACTATAACAAAAAAGAAAAGTTATGGGATTCTGTTCCTAAAAACATGGGGCCCGTTTACAATACCGGAGGAAATGAATTATTTCCATCTTTAGGGCCAAAAGGCCAATTGTTCTTTGCAAGCGATGGACTACCTGGAATCGGTGGACTTGACATCTTTTCTACTGAAAGAGTTGGTACTGAAAACAAATGGATTAATCCTAAAAATATAGGAACTCCTTTTAATTCGCCAGGTAACGATTACGCAATGTGTGATTTTGATGGTAAGTCTGGTTTCTTTACTTCTGAAAGAAAAACAAGTACTAGTGTAGAGTATACACCAGATATCTGGAGCTATAATGTTCCACCAAACTTATACGATTTGAGAGTTGTTGTTTATGAATTAGGAAACAAAAACAAAAAAATAGAAGGTGCAAAAGTTGTTGTAACTGAATTAAATGGTCAAACATGGGAAGGTACAACAAAAGAAGGTGGACGTACTGAGAAATGGGTTGAAAGAAAAGACAAATCTCGTTATATCACAGAAGGAAACGATTATCAAATCAAAGCAAGCAAAGCACGTTATTTTACAGATAAAAACGGCGCTAAATTTACAACAAAAGGGTTGGACAATAGCCAAAGTTTCTTGATCGAAATTCCATTGATTCCAATTGAAATAAGAACACCTGAAGTTCGATATCCACTTGACAAATGGTCTTTTATTAATGATGCTACTTGTATGTCATTAGATTCATTGAAATTCTTGGAGAATTTATTAAAAGACAATCCAACCTTGGTAATCGAACTTTATTCTCACACAGATGCTCGTGATACAGAGATTCACAATCAAGCTTTGTCTGAAAATCGTGCTAAAGCGGTTTATAATTACTTAGTTGATCAAAAAGGAATCGACCCTAGAAGAATTAAACCGATCGGACGTGGAGAAGCTGAACCAGCAAAATGGATGGATGAAAATGGAATAGAACAAGTTTTAACTGAGACATATATCAATCAATTTAAAACCACCGATAAACCAAAGTTTGAAAAATTACACCAAATCAATCGTAGAACAACCGTTAAAGTAATTTTCCAACCAGGCACAACAGATGTTCCATTAGAATTCGATGCTGCAACTGCTCCGCCTGCTGATCCTAAATACAAAGTATATATCGATCCTCTTCCAAGATAATATTTAAAAAATAAGTGAAAGCGTTCCTCGGGACGCTTTTTTTTTGTTAAATTCATAAGTACTATAGTTATGAATGAACATTACTTACACTATTTATGGAAATTAAAACGTTTGCCAATTCACCAAATGAAATTGATAGACGGAAAGAAATTTGACTTGCTTGACTTTGGAAGCTATAACGAATTTGAAAACGGTCCAGACTTTAAGAATGGTTCAATTGTTTTAGATGAATTAACTTGGTTTGGTTCAATTGAAATGCACGTCAACGCTTCTGATTGGTATAAGCACAAACATCACACAGATCCAAATTATAACAATGTAATCTTGCATGTTGTTTACAATGCCGATAGCGAGGTTATCCAAAACGGAAGGATTATACCAACACTTGAGCTTAAAAATTGGGTAGATAAAAGCCACTACAAACAGTATCAATTCCTTCAAAAAAACAAATCAACTATCCCTTGTAAAAGCCTTTTTCATTCAGTTCCAATTTCGTATTGGGAAAACATGAAAAACAGAGCAATCATTAACCGTTTGACTAGAAAAGCTGCGTATTTTCATAAAAATCAAGTCAATACGTTGGAATATGTATTCCTCCAATTTGTTGCACGTGCTTTTGGTTCAAATGTAAATCAACAGCCTTTTGAACAGCTATTGAATTCAATTAATTGGAGAACACTACATGAATTTACATTAGATGAATTTGTAAGTAGAATTAACTTTCTTGCTTTTTCAGATGAAAGTCACTTGTCACATCAATGGAAATCCAAAGGCTTTCGGTCCATCTCAAACCCTCCCAAACGTATTGGGCAATTAGCCGTTTTCATTTATAATTTTGATTTTAAAAGTGATTGGTTAGATTTAAAACCACAAGATCAAATTGAATATTTTAAAAGTTTTTTCAAACAAAATGGAATATATGACAAATCACTTTTTGCTAATTTTATAATAAATGCTGTTGCTCCTTTTTTATTTGGGCTTTCAACTACAGAATTCAAAAATACAAGCTCTCAAGAACAAGCAATTTCACTTTTGAACATTCTCCCAAGTGAATCAAATATATTTGTTAAGAAGTGGGAAAATATTAATGTTTACCCCAAATCTGCTCTCGATTCGCAAGCCTCTTTGGAAATTTATCAGCAATTTTGCGTAAATAAACAATGTTTAAATTGTACTATTGGAATTAAAATTTTAAACCCATGAAAAGACTCCTTCAAAAAATCGTTTTTTTCTTTGAAATGCAATCCTTTGGAGTTTGTGCTTGGTGGGCGCGTAAACTTGGAATTAACAGTTCTAAAGTTCGGCTTGGTTTTATTTATTTTTCTTTTGTTGCATTAGGCTCTCCCGTTTTACTTTACTTAATCATGGCTTGGATATTAGAACATAAACATTATTTCACCTTTCAACCAAAGCGTAAAAAATCTATATGGGACCTGTAAGCCATTGGAATATTTTTCGTAAATTTTATCTAGTTGCGTTTGCACTGACACTAATATTCATTTTCGGAATCAGCGGTTTTATGCTGATCGAAAAATGGCCTTTTTTAGATGCTTTTTACATGATGGTGATAACTATCACAACTGTTGGTTTTGGTGAAGTGCACCCACTCTCCGAAGCAGGAAGGCTTTTCACCTCTTTTCTAATTTTAAGTACTTTTGGTACTTTTACATACTTAATTTCTTTGATCACTTCATTAATTGCATCTGGGGAACTTGGACGAAATATTAAAAACTTTAGACTTTTAAAAATTATGAATGGACTTGAAAATCACGTTATTGTGTGTGGGCTCGGTAGAGTAGGAATTCAAGTGGCTCAAGATTTATTGAACTCAGGCTGTAGAGTTGTAGCTATTGAAGAAAAATCAAAAGAAATCAATATTAATTTGGACGGTTTGATACTTATATATGGAGACGCTACAAAAGATGAAATATTATTAAAAGCTGGACTTAAGTCGGCAAAAGCAATTATTTGTTGCCTTCCGAATGATGCTGATAATTTATTTATTGTTTTATCCTCCAAAGCGTGCACGAAAGATCTACAAATCATTTCAAGGGCCTCACAAAAAGCGACTATAAGCAAAATGAAAATAGCTGGAGCACATCATGTAATTATGCCTGATTCAATTGGTGGCACACACATGGCCTCTTTAGTTTCTTCACCTGATGTCATTGAATTTTTAGATCAAATTAAACTCGAGGGGAAAACAGGCTCTAACATAGAATCAATATCTTTTGACGAATTACCAAAACATTATCGTGGTAAAACACTTGAAGTACTTGATATTAAAAAAAAAACAGGAGCTACAGTTATAGGATTCAAGTCACATGATGGAGAATTTGTAATAAATCCACCTGATTCAACTTTACTTGAGGAAAAATCTTCTTTACTTGTACTTGGAAACACAGAACAAATTTTGAAAGTAAATCAATTATTCTACTTACCATAAAATCAATATAAATGAAAATCTTAATTTCAGGTAGTAACGGTTTATTAGGCCAAAAAATCGTTCGTCAAGCATTAAAAAAAGGAATCAAATTTCTTGCTACCTCTAAGGGAGAAAATAGAAATCAAGATTGTCCAAGTGAGTACTTTCAATCATTAGACATCTGTGAATTAAGCGAAATTAAAAAAGTATTTACAGAATTTCAACCAACACATATAATCCATACAGCAGCCATTACAAATGTTGATACTTGTGAATTAAATCCAGAAGAATGTGAACTAGTAAACGTAACTGCAACTCGTTATTTGTTTGAAGAAGCTCAAAAAATCAATGCACACTTCCAATTACTTTCGACTGATTTTGTTTTTGACGGCGAAACAGGAAACTACAAAGAAACTGACGAACCAAATCCTTTAAGTGTTTATGGTAAATCTAAAGTTGATGGAGAAACACTACTTTTAAATTCAGATTATAATAATTACTCCATTTTAAGAACAATAATTGTTTATGGAATTGGCAATAATTTAAGTAAAAGCAATATTGTTTCCTGGGCAAAAGAAGCACTTTCGAAAGGTCAACCAATGAATATTATTGACGATCAATTTCGTGCGCCAACTTGGGCAGATGATTTAGCTTGGGCTTGTTTGCGAATTTGTGAGTTGAATAAAACTGGAATTTATCATATTTCTGGTCCAGAGACTTTTTCCATATATTCAATTGTTGAACGCGTTGCGCATTTTTACGGATTATCTACTGAAAGTTTAACAAAAACAGACAGTTCTACGTTGAATCAACCTGCAAAAAGACCACCTAAAACAGGCTTTGATTTAACAAAAGCTAGAAGAGAATTGGATTATAATCCAAAAACACTAGAAGAAACACTTAAATTTCTCTAAAAAGAAAAAAATTGTATCTTCGTTGACATTCTTTAAAAAACGAATATGGCGAATACACAATCTTCTGGTTGGGGATCAAGAGTAGGTTTGATTTTAGCAATGGCAGGAAATGCTGTTGGTTTAGGTAACTTTTTACGATTTCCAGCACAAGCAATAGAAAATGGCGGCGGCGCTTTTATAATCCCATATTTAGTTTGTTTTTTATTAATGGGTTTACCGCTTCTATTTGTAGAGTGGTCGATGGGAAGATATGGTGGTAAACACGGTCAACATTCAACTCCTTTTATTTTCGATGCGATGGGCAAAGCTCCTTACTGGAAATACTTCGGCGTTTTCGGAATTTTCACCAATATTGCAGTAGCAGCTTTTTATTGTTACTTAGAATCTTGGGCACTATCTTGGGCGTATTACTCGGTAACTGGCGCGTTTACAGGAATGTCGCAAGCAGAAGTTGGTACATTTTTTAAAAATTATATTGAACTTGGTACCAACCATCCAGTTATTTTTTGGATAATCTGTTTGTTTTTAAATTCTTGGATATTATCACGTGGCTTAAGCGGCGGCGTTGAAAAAGTTGCAAAAATAGGAATGCCACTACTACTTGTTTTTGGTACAATTCTCGCAGTAACTGGAATCACTTTACAAGCAGAACCAGGTGGAGCTTTGAATGACGGAATTGTTGGTTTAAATTATTTATGGACACCTGATTTCGATACAATTTGGAGTTTCAAAGTTTGGGTAGCAGCTGCAGGACAGATATTCTTTACACTTTCTCTAGGTATGGGAAGTATTCACTGTTATGCATCGTATTTGAATTCAAAAGAAGATGTAGCACTTAACGCAATGAGCGCTGGATGGATGAACGAATTCGTAGAAGTAGTTTTAGGTTCTGCAGTAATTATCCCAATTTCAATTGGATATTTAGGAATTGAGGCGGTTTCCGAAATGGTATCAGGAGGTTCTGGATTAGGAATTGGATTTGCTGTTCTTCCTAAACTTTTCTCCGATTGGGGAACATTTGGAATTTTTGCTGGAGTGATGTGGTTCGGACTTCTTTTCTTCGCAGGAATTACTTCCTCTCTCGCTATGGGTACACCTGTAATGGGCTTCTTAAAAGATAATTTTAAAATCAAAGAATCAACAGGTGCTTGGATTTTTGGAGCAATTATTTTATTACTTGGAATTCCTTGTGTTTTATCACAAGATGCTTTTAATGAATATGACTATTGGGCTGGAACAATTGCTTTAGTAATTTTCGCAATGATTGAAATTGTTTTATTTGCTTGGGTGTTCGGAATGGACAAAGGATGGAGAGAAATAAATACTGGGGCTGACATAAAAGTTCCGACTATTTTTAAATTTATTATTCAATTCGTTTCACCTTTATTTTTAATAGTAGTATTTATTGGTGCAGCTCCTGGAATTTGGGAAAATGCAACGAAAGAAACTTCATTTTATGGTTGGTTAGCTCGCTTTTTACTAATCGGATTATTTGCTGGTGTTGCAGCGATGGTTTACATTGCCAAAAAACGCAACAACCCACAATATGTTGCCGACGAACCACTTGATAATCCAACCATTTTAGACTAAATCTATGAACACTTCAGCACTTATTTTATTGGTTTCTGTTTGGTCGATTGTGACTTTTGCGACAGGTTACTTTTTCTACAAAGTTCTAACCATTCCTCAAAAAACAGACACGGATTCTTATTCTGAAAACGACAAAGAAAAGTAGTATTTTCTATGAAACAAGACGACGAACCACTTTATGTTTCCAAAAGAAATAGAAGAGGTGTTGTTGCACTTATTGTTGTAGCTGTAATAATTGTTTTTATTCCTCGTTTTGCGCAATTATTCAACTCCGAGGTTGAACTTGATGTTTCAACGGAGGATGTGAAAGCTTTTGAAAAGGCAAAAAAGAATTTTCAAAACAAAAAGCGGAATTATTACACTAAATACGAAAAGAAAAAACGCTTTTCAGTACCACCAAAGAAATTTAATCCTAATGAGTACTCAGCAGAAGATTGGATGAACCTTGGACTTTCTAAGAAACAAGTTGCTGTTTTACTGAAATTTACAAAAAATGGCATTCGTTCAAACGAAGATTTAAAGCGCATTTTCGTCATTTCCGATGAATTATACGCACTCATAAAAGATTCAACATATTATCCTGAACGACCAAAAACAGAGTATACTCCAAAAGTTGTCGAAGAAATGAAAGTAAAAAAATTGGAGATAAATGCAGCTAGTATTGAGGATTTAGAAAATCTAAAAGGAATAGGTCCATTTTTCGCAAAGCAACTCATTAAATACCGAGACAGACTTGGAGGATTTGCATCCAAAGAACAAATTTTAGAAGTTTGGAAAATGACTATTGAGACTTATGATAAATTAATTCCTCAAATAGAAATAGATAAATCAAAGATTAGAAAACTCAAAATCAATGAATTAACACCAGAAGAATTGAAGAATCACCCTTATCTAAACTGGAATCAAGTCAACTCAATTATTAAAATGCGAATGCAGCGAGGCAAATTCAATGCAATCGATGAAATTCAAGAATCAAAATTAATTGATGCAGAAACCTTTGAGAAATTAATCCCTTACTTATCTTTGTAAAATGACACTTCAAGAAAAATTAATCGTAGCAATTCGCGATGTTCCTGATTTCCCAAAACCTGGAATACTATTTAAAGATATTTCACCAATTATGTTAGATGCTCAACTTTCAAATGAAGTACTTGAAAATCTTTACCTATCCTATCGTGACCAAAACATAGATGCAGTTGCTGGCATTGAAAGCAGAGGATTTTTATTTGGTTATCCACTAGCGATGCGCTTGGGAATTCCTTTTATTCTTATCAGAAAACAAGGTAAATTACCTTACAAAAAAATCAGCCATTCATACGATTTAGAATATGGGAGCGCTGTAATAGAAATTCATAATGACGCCGTTTCTGAAGGTCAACGCATATTAATTCACGATGACTTATTGGCAACTGGTGGATCAGCAGATGCTGCTGCAGAATTAATCAAAAAATGTGGCGGTGAAGTTGTCGGATTCAATTTCCTTGTCGGATTGAGTTTCCTAAAAGGAGAAAACAAACTAATCAAACATACAGAAAACATAAGTAGCTTAATTGCGTTTTAAATATTATCAAAATCTATAACTAATGAACTTTGAACAAAACGAAAATCAAAAAATGATCTCACAAATGGTGCGTGATTTTGCAGAAAAAGAAATCCGACCAAATATGAAAAAGTGGGACGATGAAGAAATTTTTCCAGTAGAGACGATGAAAAAAATGGGGGAACTTGGCTTATTGGGTATTTTCATCCCTGAAGAATATGGAGGTTCAGGTTTCTCTTACTTTGAATATGCAACAGCACTTATGGAACTTGGAAAAGTGTGTGGTGGTGTTGGTTTGAGTGTTGCTGCTCATAATTCTTTGTGTACAGGTCATATATATTACCACGGTTCTGAAGAACAAAAGAAAAAATATTTGCCACTTTTAGCTTCGGGTGAGTTTATCGGAGCTTGGGGACTAACAGAGCCAAACACAGGTTCTGATGCGATGCGTATGAAAACAACCGCTGTTAAAGATGGTGATCATTGGGTTATTAACGGTGCAAAAAACTGGATTACGCACGGTCTCTCTGGCGATGTTGCTGTAGTTTTAGTTAGAACAGGCGAATTATTGGATAGCAACGGAATTACAGCTTTCATTATCGAAAAAGAAACACCTGGCTTTTCAGCTGTGAAAATCAAAGAAAAATTTGGTGTTCGTGCAAGTGAAACCGCTGAATTAATTTTTGACAATGTTCGTGTTCACGAATCGCAAGTAATTGGTCAAGTTGGAATGGGTTTCAAACAAGCAATGCAAATTTTGGATGGTGGTAGAATTTCAATCGCAGCTTTAAGTTGTGGTGTGGCAAGAGGAGCTTATGAAGCAGCTTTGAAATACGCACAAGAAAGAGAACAATTCGGTCAATCAATTTCTAAATTCCAAGCTATCGGCTTCAAATTGGCAGATATGGCAACTGAAGTAGAAGCCGCAGAGTTATTGACTTTCCAAGCTGCAGATTTGAAAAATAGAAAGCAAAACCTGACAAAACAAGGAGCGTTCGCAAAATATTATGCAAGTGAAGTTGCTGTTAAATGTGGTAACGAAGCAATGCAAATTATGGGTGGTTATGGCTACACAAAAGAGTATCCAGCTGAGAAATTTTTACGTGATGCACGTTTAATGACAATCGGCGAAGGAACCTCAGAAATACAAAAAGTGGTTATCTCAAGAGAAATTTTAAAATAATCCTTGTGTTTTATTGAAATTAGTATATCTTTGCGTCCCCAAGTTGAAAATTTAAAAAAGAAATTATATGTTAATTATTCCAATTAAAGAAGGCGAGAACATCGAAAGAGCGTTGAAAAAATACAAGAAAAAGTTTGAAAAAACGAATGTAATGAAACAATTGCGTGCTCGTAAAGAGTTTGAAAAACCGTCTATTGCTCGTCGTCAACTTGTAATTAGAGCTGCTTACAAACAAAGAATGCAGTCAGATTTAATCTAATTGTAACTTTAAGTAATATAATACGTAAAGGGAGTTTTAACGACTCCCTTTTTTTATGTTCGAGAAATTCATAGATTATTTGCGTTTTGAGAAACGTTTTTCAGAACATACCTTAACAGCTTATCAAAACGACTTAAAGCAATTTGGTAAATTTCTTGATTTTAAATCAGAAACAGAAGCCTACGAAATTAAATCTAGTACGATTCGTTCTTGGATTGTTCAAATGTTCGACAGCGGATTAAAAAGTAAATCAGTTAATCGAAAAATAGCTTCTTTACGCACCTACTACCGTTGGTTAAGAAAAGAAGGAATCATTTCTACATCACCAATGCAAAAAATTCAAGGTCCGAAAAACGAAAAACGCCTTCCTGTTTTTGCCAAAGAATCGGATTTGGTAAGTGAAAAATTAGAAGGAGTTTTTGCCTCAAGTTTTGAAGGTATTCGCGATGAATTGATGTTTGAATTATTCTATCAAACTGGAATTCGTTTAAATGAATTAATCGAACTCAAAGAAAAAGATTTTAATCACAACCATATAAAAGTCCTTGGGAAAAGAAATAAGGAGCGAATTATCCCAATTTCACAAACTTTAAGTAACAAATTTCAAACTTATTTGAATTTGAAACACAAAGAAATAGGTGAAACTTCCCACTTATTTGTTCTTCTAAATGGTAATAAATTATATTCAGTGCTTGTTTACCGAAAAATAAATTATTACCTTGGTCTTACGACAAGTTTGGATAAAAAGAGTCCGCACGTTTTGAGGCACACTTTTGCAACTCACATGCTGAACAACGGTTCAGGTTTAGAAACTTTGAAGGGTTTGCTTGGGCACGCTAATCTCTCTGCAACTCAAATTTACACACACAACTCGTTTGCAAAATTAAATGCTATTTATTCACAAGCTCACCCACGTGGGCACAACAAGTAAAAGTCATGGAAATTCAAATGCATTCTATCCATTTTAAAGCGGATCAAAAACTGCTTGATTTCATTCAAGAAAAATTGGATAAATTGGAACATTTCAGTCAGCGAATTATCAATGCTGAAGTATTCTTGAGGTTAGACAAGGACAAAGAGAAAGAGAATAAAATCACAGAAATTAAATTGAATGTCCCTGGTAAAGAATTGTTTGCAAAAAAACAAACGAAATCTTTTGAAGAGTCAACAGATGAAGCAATTGAAGCTTTGAGAAAACAATTGTTGAAAGAAAAAGAAAAAACAGAATAATTTCTTTACAAAATAGTAAAAATGGGAGTAGCTAAATTAGTAACTCCCATTTTTTATTTCCCTATCTTTGCACCCTTAAAATAATACTATGAGATTATTAACTGTAGGAAGTGTGGCCTTTGATGCGATTGAAACGCCTTTCGGAAAAACAGATAAAATTGTTGGGGGAGCTGGAACTTTTATTTCGTTGGCTTCTTCTTTTTTTGTTAAAAATCAAGGAATTGTTTCAGTCGTTGGAGATGATTTTCCAAGCGAAACTTTAGCTTATTTAAATTCAAAAGGGATCAATACAAAGGGTATTCAAATCAAAGAAGGTGAAAAAACGTTCTTTTGGTCAGGAAAATACCACAATGATATGAATTCGCGTGATACACTCATAACAGAATTAAATGTTTTGGGAACTTTTGATCCAATTATTCCAGCAGAATACACAGATGTCGAATACTTGATGCTAGGAAATCTAAGTCCTGATGTACAACGTAAAGTAATTGAGCGTTTGCCAAATCGCCCGAAATTAATCGCAATGGACACGATGAATTTCTGGATGGATATCGCAATGGACGAATTGAAAAAAACGATGGCGCTTGTTGACGTTTTAATTATCAATGACGAAGAAGCACGCCAACTTTCAAAAGAATATTCTTTGGTGAAAGCATCTAAAGTGATTCGTGAAATGGGTCCTAAAATCTTGATTATCAAGAAAGGTGAACACGGAGCCTTATTATTCCACGGAGAAAATATTTTCTTCGCTCCTGCGTTGCCTTTAGAAGATGTATTTGATCCAACAGGTGCTGGTGATACTTTTGCTGGTGGTTTTATGGGATACATAGCAGCAACCGACGATTATTCATTCGAGAATATGAAGCGTGCGATTATCTCTGGCTCAGCTTTAGCTTCATTTTGTGTTGAGAAATTTGGAACAGAACGATTAACACAAATAACTACAAATGACTTAAATCATCGCTTGGAACAGTTTGTTTCTTTGGCGAATTTTGAATTGAATCAGTTGATATAAACTATGGAAAACATGAATTTTCTAGAACAAATTACAGCTTTCTTAGCACAGGAAGATTTGATTGGTAGCGGTCGGGAAATCAGCGCTTTAAAAACTTCATTTGAAGATTTTATGATCGAAGAAGAACGAATATATCAAGTAAATCGCCTCGAAGCTGCTGACAAAGGAGAAACGATTGAAGAAAGAGATTTTAAAGCAATCAAAGAAGCATTTTATTCCGTTTACAAGGAAGTTCAGGAAAAGCGAAAAGCTCAACTAGAACTTAAAAATGCTTTTGAAGCAGGTAATCTTAAACAGAAAAGAGATTTAATTACACGTTTGAAAGACTTAATTGAAAACGAAGAAAACATCGGTTCTGCTTTCGCTACTCAGAAAGAAATTCATGAAACTTGGAAAAAAATCGGTGATATTCCACGTGAAAAAAGAGATGAAGTTCAAAAAGAATACTCGCGTTATGTGGAGTTGTTTTATCACACAATCAGCATTTACAAAGAGTTAAAAGAAAACGATTACAAGAAAAATACACAGCTGAAAGAACAAGTGATTTTCAATTTGAAAACCTTGAGAAACAGCAACAAAAATATCCGCGAGATTGAAGTTTCCTTGCGTACCTTACAAGATGAATGGGAAGGAATTGGTCCTGTTCACAATGAGCAATGGGAAGAATTAAAAGCAAGTTATTGGGAAGCTGTAAAATCTATTTACGAAAAAATCAATCACTTCTACGACGAACAACGCAGTGTTTTATTGGAAAATTTGAATAAAAAACGTGCACTTGTCGAACAATTAAGAGCCGAAGTTTCCAATTTAGAAGGTATTGAGAAATCAAAAGATTGGGACGCAAAAACAGAAAAAGTTTTGGCCATTCAAGAAGCATGGAAACAAATTGGTTTTGGTCCGAAAAAGGAAAACGAAGCGATTTGGCAAGAATTCCGTGGTGTATGCGATACCTTTTTCGCTGCAAAAAAAGAATTCAATAAATCAATTGACGATGTTTTTAAAGGCAATGCCGACCAAAAACGCGCACTTGTTGACGCTATCAAGGCTATTAATACTTCAACTGATTGGAAAACAACTGCTGACAAAATCATTACTATTCAAAAAAAATGGAAACAAATTGGATCAGCTGGAAATCGTTTTGAGAATAAATTATGGGCTGAGTTCCGTGCCGCTTGTGATGTGTTTTACAATGCAAGAGATGCTCACTTTGCTGCTCAAGATGAAGCATTAATTCAAAATTTAACTGCAAAAACAGATTTAATCGCACAAATTGAAGCCTTTGTTGTTAGTGAAAATAAGCAAGAAACGTTAGCTACTTTGAAAGAATTTGCTGAGCAATTTAATGCGATTGGTCACGTACCGATGAAGCAGAAAAATGAAATCTACGACCGTTTCAAAAAAGCATTGGATAGTAAATATGCCGCTTTGAAATTGGAGGCAAATGAAAAAGAAATGATTCTCTTCCAAGCGAAAATGGAGACAATGCAGGCAAGTCCTGATCGTTCTAAAGGCTTGACGAACGAGAAAAATGAACTTAGAAAACAAATTGACACCTTGAAAAAAGAAATTATGCAGTTGGAAAACAACCTTGGTTTCTTTGCAAAATCAAAAGGTGCCGACCAATTGAAAAAAGAAGTTGAACAAAAAGTAGCACACGCGAACGCAAAAATTGAAACACTAAAACAAAAATTGAAACTCATTCCGAATGAATAGTTTTATAAACGTTCTCTTACTCGTTTTTACTTTGCCAACAATGTTGTTGTCTATTTACGTTGGATTTGACTTACCGGTTGAATTCCTTCGAACTACAACTGCACAACTACCCTACCTCGATTACGGTTTTCTTGGACTTGGATTAATTTTATTGGTGATTTCATTGCGTCGATCGATTCGTCGTTGGATGGGAGTTAGAATGACAAAACAAAAGTCCAAATACAAATGGAATTCGACCGTTAGTGCACAAAGAAAAATCCGAGTAGTAGTTTATACAATCTTAGAGTCTGCGGTGATGGCAAGTTTAGGTTTAGCTTATTATTACCTTACGCCATTTGCTTGGTTTCCTTCATTAGTAATGTTGTTTTTCAGTTTAGAAGGTTTACTTTTCTTAATTGTTTGTCATAAAAATTTGTTCAGAATTGGCATTACCACTAAAGCGATTTTAGTTGCTGACAGAGAAGTTATTCTTATCTATTTGAGTGGTTTACGTCAAGTAAGCATTAGTCAACAAACAGTTTATTTTGATTATCTGGAAAACTTACAATTGACTTTTCCAACTGATTGCGTGGAAGAAAAAGAGCGTGAACAATTCTTCAATACACTCAAAGAACAAGTCAACCGCGATAAAGTACTATTCAAAAATGTAGATTAAAGCTCATTTTGAACTAATTTAGACGCTTGTGAAAATACTCGTCGTTCGTTTTTCTTCTATTGGTGACATCGTTTTGACTTTTCCAGTGATTCGTTGCTTGAAAGAACAAGTACCCCATTCTGAAATTCACTTCTTGACCAAAAAATCGTTTGAATCCTTGACGCTTGCTTCAACATACGTTGACAAAAAGCACTTTCTTGCAAACGATTTAAATGAAACAATTGCAGCATTAAAAAAAGAAAAATTTGACGTAATCATAGATTTACACAACAATTTAAGAACCCATATTTTAGGTTTTAAATTAGGCGTAAAAACACATCGCTTTCCGAAGTTAAATATTCAGAAATGGTTACTAACTCAATTTAAAATCAATCGTTTACCCGAAAAACACGTTGTAGATCGCTATTTCGAAGCAGTAGCTGCTTTGGGCGTGAAAAACAATGGCAGAAACAATCAATTTTATATTCCTTCCTCTGAAACAGTAGATTGCACAACAACCTATAACTTAGCACCAAAAAGTTATTTAGCTGTTGCCATCGGCGCTCAGTTCGCTACCAAAAGAATTCCCGAATCAAAGCTCTTGGAAATCTTGAGTCAAGTGAGTTTGCCAATCGTTTTACTTGGAGGAAAAGAGGATTTTGCACAAGCTGAACGTATTTGTCAAAAGTTGAGCAATCCCTCCATTCACAATGTCTGTGGGAAACATTCTTTATTGGCATCTGCAAGTTTGGTGAACCAAGCAAAAGTACTTTTGACCAACGACACAGGATTGATGCATATTGCTTCTTGCTTTACTGTGCCAATCATTACGGTTTGGGGCAATACCGTTCCCGCCTTAGGAATGTACGCCTACAAACCCGAAAAAGATGTGAAAATCTCCCAATTTGAAGTTCCGAATCTCTCTTGCAGACCTTGCTCAAAAATTGGTTTTCAATCTTGCCCCAAAAAGCATTTTGACTGTATGCTAAAGCAAGATGCAAGGAAGATTGTGGAGGAGATAAAAAGAGCTTTGTAGTATTTTTCCGTTTACCCTCAACAAGTATATTGCTTCTAAAAGCGATTTTTGCAATTTAGATGAAAATTTAGTTTATGTATCAAGAATTACTTTATTTTTTTCACTTAATTGATAACTATCTAGGTTAGATTTACAAGTATATATATGTTTTATCTAATTAAATTAACGTGACCGATAAATTTCTTTACTTCTTGACTCTGTAACATTTCAACTTCAATGATCCAAGTATAAGTTCCAATTTGACAATCTTTTCCTAAAGTTCCATAAGAACCATACCATCCCAAATTTTCATCTCTTGATTCAAATACCATTTCTCCCCAGCGATTATAGATAGTTAATCTATACGTATCTTTTTTGTATCCTGCGGTAAGTATGGGAAGAAAAATCTGATTCTCTTCATCACCATTAGGTGTAAAACTATTTGGAACATAAAAAATTAAATCTTGAAAAATATTAATATAAATAGATGCTGTATCAATACAACCAATTTGGTTATACACAGTTAAAATTACATTATAATCTCCAGCCTCTCCGGGGAAAGTATGAATTGGATTTTCAGCAAATCCGATGGTACCGTCACCAAAATCCCATTCAAATGATGTTGTATTTTGAGATTCATTATAAAAATAAACTAAAGGTTCGATTACGCTTAAATTCATTTGACTAGCAATAAAACTGGCTATTGGACTGTCGAAAACACAAGCAATATTTGAATATGTTTCAGAAGAAGTACATCCTTGATCATTAGTTACTGTAAGGCTTACATCGTAGCAGCCCTCTTGGTTAAATTGATAGCCAACAGCACCTACCTGTTGTGTTGTTTGTCCATTTCCAAAATCCCATAAATAATTCCATGAGGGATTTGATGTTGATGCTGTATAAATTACGTCTAACACATCACAACCAATGGAATCTGAATAATTAAAGTTAGCATTTGGAGATGGAGAAATAACTAAAGGTAGCATTATACTATCTGTACATCCTGTTAAAGGATTTGTTGCATTTAATTGTACATTAAAACTACCTACTGATAGAAATTGATGGGTCGGACTATTTAAATAAGAAATTGTACCATCTCCGAAATCCCATACAAAATCCAAAATTCCTAATGAATTATTTTGAAAAGTAATAGGGCTTAGATCACAAAAAGGAGGATTAATAACAGCAAAATTTACAGAAGGTAGTGGATTTACATATACAGAAATTGTAGAATTTGGACCTACACAACCAAATGGAATTGAAATTGGGGTAACTTGATATTGCACTACTTCTTGAATATTCCCTAATTGAACCAAATTATCAGAAATTAAAGAACTTGTTTGCATAGGATAAGACGTCTCGTTATATACATTCATCGATGGAATTGCTTCCCATTCGAATGTACTCGCTATATCTGAAAGTAAGGTAATGTTTGTGTTTTCTCCAGAACAAATAGTAATATCATCATTTAGAATATTTGGCAATGGATGAATAGTAACTCCTATTGTAACTACTTGACCATAACAAATAGTTGCATTATTAACATAAGCAGGAGTAACAGAAATTGTAGATTGAATAGTAGAATTTGTCAAATTAGTTCCGAAAAATGAAGGGATATTACCTATTCCGTTCCCTCCTAATCCAATTGCAGGATTAGAATTTGTCCATGTATATGTTGTACCACTGATAGGGCCTGCTATTTGAACTAAATTAGATGCAGTTCCATGACAAAGCGATATAGCGGACAAAGGATAAATGGATGGTTCAGGATTAATTACAATTGTAAATTGATCAATTGTTCCATAACAAGAAATATTATTATTGGTAAATACTGGCTCTACATCTATAATTGCTGAAACAGTCGATAAACTTAGGTTTGTAGTGGAAAATCCAGGTATTGAATTTAATCCATTTGAAAAAGGTAAACCAATTGCAACACTTGAAGATGTCCAACTGTATTCAGCACCTGTAACATTTCCAGTAAATAGAATTGGTGGGTTTGAATAATTATGACATAAGTTTAAATCTGGCGTTGGGTCTACAATTGGTGTTGGATTTACAAATACAGTAATCGGTATAATAGGGCTGGAACATCCATTGACGGCTGAGGTTCCGATAACATGATAGGTTACTTCTTCTACATTACCTGTAGGATTTAATAAAACATCATTAATTATGGATGAGGTTGTAATAGAGGTGCTTTCATTCAAAACATTAAGTGACTGATCTGCATACCAATTAAAAGTGACATTTGTATTTGCTACTAAATTTAAATTTACGTTGTCATTACTGCAAATTGTTAATGTGTCAGTATTTAACAAGGCAAGTGGAGGTTTAACAATAACAGTTATTGTTTGTGCAGCACCAATACAATTACCTTGAATTGAGGTTGGAAAAACTGAATAAATTACAACTTGATCTGTGTTTGCATTATTAATTAACACATCAGCAATTACATTATTGGTATTAGTTAGTAATGACTCCCCAATTACATTTGGATTATTTATAGATACAAACCATTGGAAGTTGGAAGGAATATTTGAATTTAAAATAGCATTAACTGGAGATCCACTGCATATTTCTAAATTGGTTGGAATTGAAAGAACAACATCAGGTTGAACTTGGGCAATAAATGAAGAATCCGGTCCAATGCATCCCTCCGGAAACGAAGTTGGAGTAATGGTATAGGTTACAAATTGTGGTGAATTTGATAAATTAGCAAGAGAATCTATTATGAAATTTGAAGTTTGAGTTGTAGTTAATTCTCCATTGACATTATTATTAGATATTGCACTCCAAGTGAAATTAGCTGGAATATTGGATCCTAATGTGGTAGCCAAGCTTTCATAATTACATATCACAGTATCATTTATGGAGTTTACATGTGGTAAAGGATTGATGGTTATGGAGTAAGAGGAGTTGGGGCCATTACACGAGTTCCCTTGAAAAGAATAAACAGGTGTAACTGTGATTGCACTAATATTTGGAATAGAAGAAGGATTAACACCCGTGAAACTAGGAACACTATTTAAACCATTCGATATTAATCCAGTGGTTGTATTGTTGTTTGACCATGAATACGAAGTTCCTGTTCCATTTATTTGGGTTGCTGGTACAAGCGATTGATGGCAATAACTTTGGTTCGGGATTGCAGTAACGAGTGGATTAGGTAATACAAAATAAGTGAATTGTTGCGGAGATCCTGGACAAGAAGAATTGGTTGAATTAAAAAATGGTGTTACAGTTATTATGCTAGATATTGGACCTGTACTTCCATTTTGAGTAAAGAAGGAAGCAATATTATCATACCCATTTTGTGGGATACCTGTACTTTGACTTGAACTTGACCAGCTATAGCTATTACCCGTACCACCAAATACCAAATTAGATGTGTTAATACCCTCACATGAAAATTGATCTCCAGGATTGTTTACAGTTGGCGTTGGATTTATTATGTAAGAATATGACTGAGAGCTCCCAAAACAACTAACATTGTTGAATGTAAAAACTGGTGTGACAGTAATTTGTGCTGTTAATGGCGTTGTTCCATTATTTTGTGCATTGAATGATTGAATATCCCCTGTACCTGCATTAGAAAGACCTATAGTAGATATATTATTCGTCCAATTGTAAATGGTATTAGGAACAGATCCAGTGAATAAGACAGTATTAGTTGTTGTATTATCGCAAATTGTTTGATTATTTAATGGATTTACAGTTGGCGTAGGATTGACTGTTATCGAAAAATTAGTTGAATTTCCTGGACATGTAATGCCATTAGCTATATATTGTGGAGTAACTACAATTGATGAGACAACAGGCAGAGTACTTTGATTGACTGAGTTAAAAGAACCTATTGAATTACCATTACCGTTAGTGTTTAAACCAATCGTTGTGTTATTATTTGTCCAAATATAGGTTGTGCCTGTACCAGCAAAATTGATTATTTGTGTATTTGAGTTATTACAATTAGTAATGTCATTAATTGGTGAAATAATAGGTGTTGGATTAACTGTAAGAGTCATTTGTTGAGGTGTTCCCTGGCAACTTAAGCCAGCATTGGTATAAACGGGTGTCGCACTAATTGTTGATACTAGAACATTTGATGAACTTGGATTATCAACGATAAAACTTGCAATGTCACCTATACCAGATGCAGCTAAATTAACTGTAGGTGAATTATTTGTCCACGAATACGAAGTTCCATTACCAGAAAAATTAATCGGATTGGTCGTATTTCCATCACAAAGCACTTCTGAATTCAATGGAGACAACTGAGGAGTAGGATTAATCGTAATAGTGAATGATTGTCCAACTCCCGGACAACTTGCAGTTCCTCCCGTAAAATTCGGTGTAATAGCAATAGTTGCAACCACTGGAGTAGGAGAGGAATTAATTGCATTAAATGCTTGAATATTTCCTATTCCTGTAGCTCCAATGCCGATTGATGGATTGTCATTTGTCCAAGAATAAGATGTGCCATTTCCTGAGAAATTAACACCGCTTGTTAGTGTGTTATTACAAACAACTTGATCTGTCGGGTCTAATAGCGTTGGAGTTGGATTAACAGTTATCGTGAAGTTTTGTGAATTACCTGAACAGCTAACATTGTTACTTAAGAATTGAGGGGTTACAGCTATTTGAGCATTTAATGGAGACGATCCATTATTTGTCGCTACGAATGAATTAATTGTCCCATTGCCATTTGCAGGAAGAGAAATAGAAGGATCGCTATTAGTCCACGTATATGATGTTCCAGTACCTGAAAAAACAATCTGTGATGTTGATGCTCCATTACAAACGGTTTGATTAAATGGAGCATTAACTATTGGTGTCGGATTAACGGTTATAGTAAAAGAAGTGGTTGCTCCTGGACATGCAATTGAATTATTCGTGTAAATTGGCGTTGCTGTAATCGTGGTGACAATATCATTTTGATTACCGCTATTGGTTGCTGTAAAACTATTAATATTCCCTGTGCCTGAAAGCGCTAATCCGATATTAGGGTTATCATTGGTCCAATTATATGAAGTTCCAGTTCCAGAAAAATTAACTGAACTTGTTTGGGTATTATTACAAACAACTTGATTCGTTATACCATTAATTAATGGTGTTGGGTTCACAGTAATTGTAAAATTTACATTATTTCCAGTACATGTTACACCAGAATTTAAAAAGCTTGGTGTAACTGAAATTGTTGCGTTAGTTGCAGTTGGTCCTGTATTTACAGCATTAAAAGGTGATATGGCTCCAGTGCCTGAAGATGACAATCCAATAGAAGGATTACTATTATTCCATGAATAAGCTGTACCCGTTCCTGTAATTGGAATTGATGAAGTGGATCCACCGTTACAAAATGTAGCATTAGCAATAGGATTAACCAATGGAATTGGGTTAACGGTAATAGTAAAGTTTTCGCTTGCTCCAGGACATGTTGTATTATTGAAAGTATATTGTGGAGTAATAGTAACTGTTCCCGTTACTACTGAATTGGTTCCGTTAATAACCGAAAAAGCATTGATGTTTCCTTGTCCTGAATTTGCCAATCCTATTGAAGGGGTATTATTTGACCATGTATAGGATGTCCCTGTACCACTAAAAATTACAGGAGATGTTGTTGTATTATGACAAACTACTTGATCACTTGGGTCTATAACTAGTGGAGTTGGATTTACAGTAATCGTATAAGGAGTTCCTCCTCCAGGACAAGTTAAATTCCCACCCGTAGTTGCATTGGCTACTAATTGTATGATTTGTGGAGTAGAACTTGAATTTACTAAGTTAAAAGACGGAATAGTTGAGCCACCACTAGTTGCCACAAATCCCGAAATATTAGACGGTATAGTAACTGAATTCCATGTAATTACTGCTCCTGAAGTTGGTGAACTAATTGTAACTGACGAATTGCTGTTTTGTGAGCAAATGGTTTGATTTGATAAATCAAAATTAACTAATGGAGTAGGATTTACAGTAATTGTAAAGTTCTGAGCTGAACCAATACATGCTACATTATTATTTGTAAATTCAGGGGTTACATTGATTAGTGCAACAACAGGGTTTGTAGAACTGTTTACACCTGTAAATGATGCAATTGTTCCTGATCCACTATTGGTCAAACCTATTGAAGGCGTATTATTTGTCCAGTTAAAAATAGAATTCGGAACACTTCCACTAAATCCTACAGAAGTTGAAGGACTTCCGTTACAAATCACTTGATTCGCAATTGGGTTTAAAGTTGGTGTTGGATTTATTGTTATATCAAAAACTTCATCTGTACCAATGCAACTTAACCCATTTCCACTATAAGTGGGAGTTACAGAAATGGAGCTTGTGATAGGTTGAATACCCCCATTTGTAGGTATAAACGATGCGATATTTCCGATCCCATTAGTAGTTAAGCCTATAGCTGTATTGTTATTTAACCATGTGTAGGATGTAGCCGTTCCGCTAAAGGATATGAGCGTAGATGCTGTTCCATTGCAAAGCGTATAATCGGGAATTGATGAAACAATCGGTGTTGGATTAACTATTATCGTTATTTGTTGTGCTAATCCATTGCACGTTAATCCACTATTAGAAAATTGAGGAGTAACCGTAATTGTACCTGTTAATGGTGAAGTGTTACTTGAGTTTAATGCAGTAAATGATGCAATATTTCCCATTCCATTAGAAGCTAATCCAATGTTAGGTGTATTATTTACCCAAGAGAAAGTAGTGCTATTACCACTGAATGCAATCGGATTAGTGGATGTTCCATTACAAACTACTTGACTGCTTACAGAACTTAATGAGGGAGTCGGATTAACCGTTATGGAGAATGTTTGAGATACACCTGGGCAATTCAAATTTCCACCTGTAAAAATGGGTTGAACCGTAATAGTTGAAGAAATAGGGGAATTCGTATTATTTTGAGCATTAAAACTAGTAATGTTACCAGTTCCTGCGGCAGCTAACCCATTAGCTGTATTGTTATTTGTCCAATTGTAAGAAGAACCATTACCTGTGAAATTAACCGAAGTTGTGGCCAATCCATTGCAAATAACTTGATCAGATGGATCTACAACTGAAGGAGATGGATTTATTGTGATTGAAAATAATTGAGGGTTACCCTGGCATGACACTGAATTACCAAAATATTCGGGGGTAACACTAATCTGACCAGACAAAGCTACAAGTGAATTATTAATCCCAGTAAAAGAATTTATCGTCCCAGTTCCAGATGAAATTAATCCAATTGTACTATTGCTATTCGTCCAATTATATGATGTTCCCGTTCCAGTGAATACAATTTGGCTAGTGGAAGTTCCATTACAGATAACTTGATTTTGCGGAAGATTTACAATAGGGGTAGGATTTACTGTAATTGTAAATGAAATTGGTGAGCCCTGACAAGAAACATTATTATTTGTGAAAACTGGTGTAGAAGTTAATGTGCTAATTAAAGGAGTGTTTCCATTATTTGTTGCTGTGAATACGGGAATATTTCCAGTTCCTGAATTAGCAAGATTAATTCCTGGTTCTGAGTTTGACCAATTATAAGATGTACCTGTTCCAATAAATTGAATGGCACTTGTATTTGCGCTATTACAAACAACTTGATCTGAAACTAAGTTCACCACTGATGTTGGGTTTACTGTAATTGAAAAAGTTTGTGCTGCCCCTAGGCAGGATAAACCGCTATTTGTATAGGTTGGCAAAACACTTATCGTACCACTGATTGGATTGTTAGTTGAATTTTGAGTAGTAAAGGGATTAATATTTCCTAATCCGGTTGCACCTAAACCAATTTGGATATTTGAATTTGACCAGTCATACGATGTTCCTGTTCCCGATATGGAAATTAACTGAGAGGTGGAATTATTACAATAGGTTAAATTTGAAAGAGAGCTTACAATAGGAATTGGGTTTATGGTAAGTGTTAGAGTTGTCGGTAAACCATTACATGTTGTGTTGTTTAAAATGTATTGTGGAGTCACAACTACAGTTGATGTGACAACAGTTGAACCATTATTTATTGTTTGAAAAGCTGCTATATTTCCGTTTCCAGTTGCTCCTAGTCCAATAGATGTTGTATTGTTTGTCCATATGTAATTTGTCGCATTACCACTGAAATTTATAGCTGAACTTAACGTTCCGGCACAAATTACTTGACTTCCAATTGGATCTATCGTCGCTGTTGGATTAACAGTAATTGTATATGGAATTCCGCCTCCTGGACAACTTAAATTACCAGAAGTGGTTGCATTGGCGAGAAAAGTAATGGTTTGAGGATTATTCGATGAATTAACTATATTAAAAACCGGAATATTCGTATTTCCAGAGGTCGTATTTACCCCTGAAATAGAAGCGGGAACGGATGTAGCTGTCCAAGAAATTAATGCATTTGTTGTCGTCGACGAAATGGTGACGGGTGCACTAGATGAATTTGAACAAATAGTTTGACTACCAATGCTAAAAGATACTGCAGGTGCAGGATTGACGGTGATTGTGAAACTTTGAACAGGGCCAGTACAGGAAGTGATTCCGTATTGATAGATTGGTGTAATATCAATCGTTGCGACAATAGGATTACTTGTATTGTTAATCGCTGTAAAAACAGGAACATTCCCCACTCCTGAATTCGCTAATCCTATATTGGGTTGAGAGTTTGTCCAAGTAAAGTTTGTAGCATTGCCAGATAAACTTATAAGATTTGATGTTGAGCCATTACATAAAATTTGGTTTGGTGGTGCAATTACCGTTGGGCTAGGATTAATAGTAATTAAAAATGTATTACTTGCACCATTACACGTTATTCCTCCTCCTGTATATTGCGATAATACGGAAATAGTAGATGTTATTATTGATGTGCCTGAATTAGCTGCGTTAAATGAAGGAATATTCCCAATTCCGGTTGCCCCAAGTCCAATGCTAGTATTGTTATTATTCCAGGTATAATTATTTCCCGTTCCAGAAAAATTAATACCTGAACTGTTTGAATTATTGCATAATGTCACGTCAGGTATTGTATTAACAGTAGTTGTCGGATTTACAGTAATTGTAAAATTGAGGGTTTGACCGACACAAGTTGAACCTCCTGTAGACAGCGTGGGAGTTACTGAAATAATGGAGGATAATGGAGTATTTGAACTAGGATTAATTGATGTGAAACCTGGAATGTCTCCAGCTCCGCTTGAGCTAAGACCGATAGATGTATTGCCATTTACCCAAGAGAATGTTGTATTTGCTGCGTTACTGCCAAAAACGATTGGATTTGTTAATGAGTTATTACATATTACTAAGTCAGGTATTGGATTTACAGTTGGAGCAGGAACAACTTGAATATTAAATACTAAAGGGTTTCCAGTACAAGATACACCATTATATGTATAAACAGGAGAAACGCTTATAACGCTCGTTATTGAGTTATTTGTTGAATTGAGTGCGGTAAAATTAATATTTCCAGTACCTGCGCTTCCTAGCCCAATTGCTGTGTTAGAATTTGTCCAATTATAAATTACGCCATTTGTTATTGTTGAATTTAAAATCAAATTCACTGATGCACCTTGACAATACGATTGACTACTTATAGGTGACATTACAGGAACCGGATTTATTGTAACGGTAGCGGTAACAGGAACCCCAGAACAAGTTTGATTATTTGTTGTTAATGAAGGTGAAACAGTAATAATTCCTTGAATAGGTTGATTTGTCGTATTTGATCCGATAAAACTTGGAATCGTTCCAGTTCCATTACTCCCTAGTCCTATAGTATTATTTGAGTTAGTCCAATCAAAAACAGTTCCAACCAAATTTGAACTAAAATTGATCGGGTTAGATGCGTTACCACTACAAAATGTTTGATTAGAAATAGCAGTGGCAATTGGAGTAGGTAGGACTGTTATATTAAAAGTTCGAGGATTTCCTGTGCAAGTGATTCCTGCATTTGTATAACTTGGCGTAACCGTTATCTGTCCAGTAATAGGGGTGTTTGATGTGTTAGTAGCACTGAATGATAAATTGCCATTTCCTGCTGAACTTAACCCGATATTGGCATTCGTATTTGACCACTGATAATTGGTTCCTATAATATTTGAAGCAGAAGTAAAAGCAACATTTATATTTGAATTTGAGCAAACTTGATAATCAATGATTGTGTCTAATATTGGTGTTGGATTAATTGTTATTCCAAATTGGCCTGCAGTTCCAGTACATGTTATATTATTAAAGGTGAAACTTGGAACCACATTTATTGTTGAAACATTTGGTTGATTGGTAGGATTTAAGCCAATAAATGAAGGAATTTGTCCCTGTCCAGTTAATCCTAAACCAGTAGTTGTATTGTTATTATTCCATGTAAAAACAGTATTTGGTATATTTCCAGTTGGTTGAACTGCTGTAGTTGAACTTCCAACGCACAAACTTTGATTCGCAATTGGATTAACTGTTGGCATTGGGGTAACTGTAATAGTAAAAGATATTGGCGTTCCTGTACACGCAACATTATTATTTGTATAAGTTGGGGTTACTGTTACCGTTCCCGAAATAGGACTCAAAGTAGTATTTGTAGCAGTAAAGAAATTTGATCCAGTGCCTGATGAAATCATTCCAATTGCGGTATTCGAATTTGTCCAAACGTAAGTAGTCCCCAAACCAACAATAGGATTTAAACTGGAATATAAATTCGATCCCGTACTCGTAGCACAAATTGTATATGAATTAAGCGGAATAATATCAGGAAGTGGATTAATTGTAATAGCAAATGAAACTGGATTTCCAGGGCACGAAACCCCATTATTGGTGTAAAAAGGGGTCGAAATGAAATTGGATGTCAATGGTTGATTTGAATTATTCACTGCTGTAAATGAAAGTCCTGCTCCAGGTGAGCTACTTGTGCCAGATGCCCCGATTCCAATAGCTGTATTATCATTTGTCCATGTATAGGACATATTTGAGGAAATGTTTGAATTAAAATTAACGGTTGCTGTTGATGCCTCACAAAACACAAATAATTGTGGATTATATGGAGTCATTATTGGTTTTGGGTTTACTGTTATCGTGTAGGTTGCAGGTGGGCCAGCACATGTTACACCATTTAATAAAACACTTGGTGTTATTGTTACTGTTCCGGTGACAGGTGATGTGGTATTGTTGATAGCAGTAAATCCAGGGATGCTGTTTGTTGTTCCACTAATTGGTGTTAAACCAAGATTGGAATTACTTACATTCCAAGAATAGGTTGCGCCGGCAACATTGGATGTCAATACATTGGCAGGTACAATGGATTGAGGACATACCGTTAAATTGTTCAAGTTTAATACTTGAGGAGTAGGGTTGACGGTTATTGTAAAAGAAATAGGATTTCCAGAACAATTGTTAGCAGTAGGAGTAACAGTAATTGTTGCAACAACAGGAGTAGCGCCTGTGTTTACAGTAGGAAATGCAGAGATGTTTCCTGTTCCACTAGCACCTAAACCAATTGAAGTAGTTGAATTAGCCCAGTTGTATTGGGTTCCTGAAACCGTTGGACTACTTAAAAAGTTAACAGCATTAGTTTGCGTTCCAGCACACTTTACTTGATTTGGGATTGCAGAAACACTTGGTGTGGGATTTACGGTGTATGTATATGTAGTAGGAGTACCATTACACCCGTTGGCATTAGGTGTTATAGTTATTGTTGATGTTATAGGATTGGCAGTTGTGTTGATTGCATTAAATGATGAGATATTTCCTGATCCAGAAGCTGCTAAACCTATCGATGAATTAGAATTTGTCCAGGTAAACGATGTTCCGGAAACACCAAATGCTGAACTAAACGAAACTGCTGTTGTTGCCGTTCCATTGCAATTAGTTTGATTTGTAATGGCATCTACTGTTGGAATTGGTTTAACGGTAATTGTAAAACTTAATGGGCTTCCAGCGCAACCGTTCGCAGTAGGTGTTACGGTGATAGTAGCAATGTTAGAAGAATTGGATGTGTTTTGTCCAGTAAAAACAGGGATTGAGCCATTTCCAGAAGCGATTAAACCAATAGATGGATTCGAGTTAGTCCAACTGTAAGTAGTTCCCGCTGTGGCAGAGCCTGGGCTAACTGGGGTTGAATTTGCTCCTGCACAAATAGATTGATTTGAAATACTATTGACTATAGGTGTTGGCTTTACTGTAATTGTAAAACTTCCAGTAATTCCATTACATCCGCCAGCAACAGGAGTTATCGTTATTGTTGAAACGAGGTTAGTATTCCCATTATTTACCGCTGTAAATTGACTGATATCACCAGTTCCGCTTGATGCTAAACCCGTTGATGTAGTATTATTCGTCCAATTAAAGGTTGTTCCTGCCACATTTAATGCAGATGAAAAAATCACAGGATTTGTCAATCCACCATTACAAATAACTTGGTTAGCAATAGCATCCACTGTAGGCCGAGGATTCACGGTTATAGTAAACGAAATAGGTAAGCCTGGGCAACTATTGAATGTAGGAGTTACCGTAATGGTGCCAGAAATAGCTGAATTAGAAGTGTTTGTGGTCAAAAAGGAGGGGATTGTAGCACTATTTCCTGATGCGGATAATCCTATTGCAGCATTAGAATTTACCCATGAATAAGTAGTACCTGTAACTGAGCTTCCAAACGTAATTAGTGTTGTATTGGATCCAGCGCATACCGTTTGATTAGTAATAGGAGAAATCACCGGAATTGGTTTTACCAAAATTGTAAAGCTTTGCGATGCTCCAGAACATCCATTTGCAGATGGTGTCACTGTTATTGTTGCTGTTCCCGCGCCAGTAGTTGTGAAAGCATTTATATCTCCAGTTCCACTTGCAGCTAATCCAATAGAAGAAGTTGTATTTGTCCAATTAAAAACGGTTCCGCTTACGTTGGTAGGAGAGGTAAAAATCACCGCATTTGTGGTCGCTCCCAAACAAACTGTTTGATTTGCAGGATCAGCAACCGTTGGCATAGGTTTTACCGTAATGCTGAAAGTTTGGGGTGTGCCAGCACAAGTTAACCAAAACGGAGTAACAGTAATAGTGGCAACGACGTTTGTATTTGTATTATTTACAGGAGTGAAAGAAGGAATTATACCATTTGCTGAGGCGCCAAGTCCTATGCTTGTGTTATTGTTGGTCCAAGAAAATGTAACACCTGATGAAGGATTGCTAACAAAAGAAATGGAGGATTGAGCAATCCCAGGACATAAAACTAAATCCACCGGATCAGTAAGGGTAACATTAGGATATAAGGTAACCGTTATTGTTTGAGTTTTCGTACAAGATCCTAACGCGGGTATGGAAGTAGCATTTACCGTATAAGTAACCGTTTGAACTGAATTGGTAAGGTTTACTAATTGATCATTGATAATTGCTCCATTTTGAAGGGTCGTACTTTCTCCTGATACATTTGGATTTGATGTTGCAATCCAAGTATATGTGGATGAAACATTCGTCGTAATATTGACTCCTAAAGTCGCTCCACTACACAATGTCGCAGTAGTTGGATTTGTGAAATTCACTTCGGGATAAACTGTTACAACTTGAGTACACGTTGAGGTACAAGTTGGGATGTAAATGTTTGATAGTGTTCCAGCTATTGGAGTTGTGCCTCCCACTGCTGTGTATGAAATACTGGTTGGTGTTACGGCTGTTACGGTATATGTCCCGCCACTACCAATACTTCCGGTGCCATTTGTTGCGTAAATGATCGAACCTACGGAAATTCCTGCTGTACTACATAGGCCGGTAATGGTTGCAGACCAATTGCCATTTCCAAGATTTGTAATCGACCCAACAGTTCCAGTATTATAACGAATAATATTTGATATTGAGCCCGCAATTGGTACCGTTCCACCTGAGGCCGAATAGGTAATTGTAGTTGCTGTTACGCTTATTACCGTGTATGTACCTCCCGTGCCAATGCTTCCTAAACCAGCGGTAGCACTAATAACCCCACCTGGAAATACACCTGCTGTACTTGTCAAGCCAGTAATTGTAGCGCTCCAATTTCCGGTTGTTGTGCTCGTAATTGAACCAACCGTTCCAGTTAAACTAATAGTGGTGGGACAAGTCTGCAAAGCGGTCGAAAAAGGAATTGTTGGTGCAGCGGGTTCCATCGGTATTACATTTAACCCAACTGTAAATGTTTGGGGTGTTGTAGTGGTGTTCGTGAAATTCAATGTAGGATTTTGAATAGTATTCGAAGATATAGTTGCAGTGGTTCCTGTAATTGGATTCGAAATCGTCCATACATAATTTAAAGGAACAGGACTTCCATTGCAAGTTGGAGCGACAGATGAATTATTTATATTTACTGCTAAAGGGGAACAACCATTTTGCGGAGTAGTTGTGAACTGGCAAATAGGAGGGTTGATTACACAAATGTTTCGTACTTTAGTTTTTATACCACAGCTATTGTAGTAATGTTGAGTAATTGTGTAATACCCGGGGTTATTATAGGTAATTATAAGTGTATTACTGCCGTTGCCCGAAATATTTGGAGATCCATTTGGATTGGAATAAATAGCTGAATAATTCCCTAATACACCTGTAACTGTATAATCAACACCTGCAACTCCACCTGTAATTGTCCAATAAAATTTACCTTGGGAAGAACAATTGTAAGGCGATGTGTTACCAATTACATTTCCACCTGAACCGATATTGGTAACTGTAATGCTTTGACCTACGCAAATTGTTGAGTCTGAAACAGTGAAGTTGGCCGTTGGAAAATTATTCACTGTAATGGGAGAAACCGTACTTGAAGTTTGTCCACAGAAGTTTTGTGCAGTTACTTGAGCATAAAAAGTGTTCGCAGGATATAAATTCCCTGGATATGTCATACCGCACGAAGTATAAGAATAAGTATGATTAACCGTTGTTGTAGTATTTAAATCTATAAAATTATCAGTAACTCCAGATGCATCACTATATGTTACTGTGTATGTTGTTCCGGGCGGATTATTTTGTCCATTTGGAGGGGTTGGAATTATACTTAATGAAAGTGAATTCCCCGGACAAAGACCGATTGAATTACTTGTTCCAAATGAGACAAATGGATTTGAACCAGAATACACATTTGTTGTAAGTGATAAAGAACATCCTTGGAAATTAGCGGTTATAATTAGCGGATTATTTCCATAATTAATATTACTTGAAGCAACATCTAAAATCGTTGAGGGAGAGGATCCGTTCATAGAAAAAGAGTAAGAAACACCGGCTGGATTATTTCCCCCATTCTCAGGAACACTATTGTTAAATATATTAACTGCACTTGTGCTAAGTCCCGCGCAAATAGCAATTGTTGTTGGATTTGAAGATGTAACATTATAATATGTTCCTCCAATTTCAATAGTTGGAACATCAATTCCAAAATTTGATATAGTAATAATAGCGTTTGATGATGTCAGAGAACAGTTCCCAATTGGATTGGTAGCAGTAACATTAATTGTATATGTGCCGCCACTATTTAACAAAAAAGTTGGTGTAGCCGTATTCAACCCAGTACTATTACCAATAGATGGAGATATCGACCATTGATAATTCATACCAGATTGAGGTGTAAAACCTGTTGGGGTGAAAGAAACTCCTGGACAACCAGTTGCCGGAATAGAAAATGTTGGCGTAACTGGATTAAGGTTAATGGTAACATTATCAGTGACCTGACATAGGCCATTGTTTGTTGATGAAAATACATTGGGAATTGTTGCTGTTACGGTATATGTGCCTGCTTGATTTGAGTTAAAAGCACTCAATGTCGGGCTTAAAATTGTACTTGAGAACCCATTGGGGCCCGACCAGGAATAGGTTGGAGATAAGTTGTTTGGAGTACTTGAAAAAGTTGTGGTTAACGGGTTTGTAGAACCTTGATTGACACAAAGTGAACTATTCCCTAGAATGTTTATATTTCCTGAAACTTCTTGTAACGAAACTACATTGGAAGCAACTTGACAATTATTATTTCCAGGACCGTTAAATATCACCAGTCGGCGATAATACATTATTGAATTTATCGTTCCGGGATTATAGGTGGCGTTTGTTTCACCATTAATATCATTCCAATTCGTGTTGTCGGTCGAAGATTGCCATTGGTAACTAATATTTGAACCCGTTGTTCCTGGAGTGATACTTGTGAAAGCAGGAGGATTAGACCCATCACAGATCATTAAATTTCCACTAATTGTTCCGGGAGTTAATTGTACTCCAGTTAAAACAATAGTGTCTGTTATTGAAGGGCAATTATAATTATTATCAAAATTCACAGTGACCACATAGGTTCCTTGCGTCGAATTGGTTAATGTAAAGTTGTAATTTGATGAATTTACATTTGGAATTATACCTTGTCCAAGAAGTTCCCATGTATAATCGGAAATGTTGGAATTAGAAACATTCGATATATTTGCTACAAGATTCACTGTTGAGCCCGAACATAATATTAAGTCTGAGCCTAAATCAACAGCGTCATTATCGCAATTTTGAGTTAATCCGACACTAATAAAAGAAAAAAAAGAAAGAAATAATTGAAAATAAATTAATTTCATTACAAATAATGTTAGTCAAAATTAATTAAACTATTTAATAAATAATTACAAACTATGTAAATAATGAGTTGGAACACAGAAAACAATAGACTCACCAAGTCTTTTTCGTTTGTAAATCAAACTGAGTTAGCTGAATTTTTGTTGAAGATTGCTAAACATGCCGATGAATTTGGACATCATCCAGATGTGACTATTTTTAAATGCAGCAGGATGAAGATTGAATTATTTACCCACGATAAAAATCAGATTACAGAATTAGATTACTCGTTGGCTGATTATATCGATTCAATAGGGAGTAAACTTTGAAAATGAATTTAACTCACTTCAACAATTTGTATTTCCTCCTCCGTTAAACCATACAGTTCATAAACCATACGGTAAATTGCTGCGTCTGTTTGGTCTATATAAGATTGGGTTTATTTCGCTCGATTCTTTCTTTTGCCTCAATGAGTAACTGGTGTAACTTTGCTTCTAATTCTATTTTTGAAGGCATCACAGTCCAATATTCCGCAACCATGATTCCATCTTTATGCATTTCAAGGAGTTCTACCTGTTCTTTATTGCTTTCGGCGCAAAGAATCAAACCAATGGGTTCATTTTCACCTTCTTGTTTTTCGTATTTATTGAGCCATTTTAAATACAATTCCATTTGTCCTTTATGACTAGCTTCGAATTTACCTAATTTCAATTCGATGGCTACTAATCGTTTCAGCATTCGGTTGTAAAATAATAAGTCAAGGTAGAAGTCTTCTCCGTCGATAATCATTCGTTTTTGCCGTTCCATAAAAGCAAAGCCTTTACCTAATTCCAATATAAATGATTCTAATTCTCGGAGAATTGCCTTTTCCAAATCATTTTCTAAGTAGGTGTTTTTGAGATTTAGAAAATCCAAGAGGTAAGGATCTTTGAACGTGTTGAGTAAAGTGGGTTGGCTTGCTGAAAGTTGCATATTGGCAATTTCATTTCGCTCAAATGCTTTGCGTTCAATTTGATTTCTCAATTCTCGTTTGCCCCAATTGTTTTCAATGGCATTTTGGGCATAATATATTTTTGATTCGATTGATTTCAGAGGGAAAAGTTCAATAAAATGAGACCAACTCAATTTTGCCACCAGTGGCGGCAAAATGTTGAAATCAGAAAATTCTTGGTAGAATTTAATCATTCGTCTCAAATTCTTTTCAGTAAAATTTCGACCATATTTTAATTCCAATTGAGCGGAAACAGTGGCAATAATCTGTTTCCCATATTGCGCACGGTCATTTTTTAAAATTTCATCATTGACGCGTTTGCCAACTTGCCAAAACAACATGGTTAAAGCACTATTCGCTGTTCTGACAACCTGTTGCTTACTCTCCTCAATGAGCAAGGATATTTCTTGAACCAAATCAGGAGCAATGTATTTTTCGAGTTCTTGCATGCTGTTTTTCTATTTCTCCATTAAGAATTCTCAACTATTTGTATTTCTTCCTGCGTTAAACCATATAACTCATATACCATACGGTCAATTTCTTTATCTGTTTGATCTATTTGTGATTTTAAATCAAGTGCTTTTTTGGACTCCTGTATAAAGTAATCTTCCCATTCTGCTTCTTGCGATAAAGACAATTTCACTTTCTTTTTAGCCAGTTCTTTGATAAACTCAGCATAAGGCAATTTATACCAATCTTCTAATTTATTGGAAAGACTTACGAGATTAAAATTTCTTTTAATACTTCGTTGGTATTTCTCTGACAAATCAACTAAATCTTTATTTAAAGAAAGAACAAGTACAGCTTTCTCGGCAAATAAAGATTGGATGTCAATTGGTAATTTCTTAATCGGTAATTTTGATAAATGAAACGGCTTTACCTCATATTCGTTGAAGTACTTGTTAAAATAGAAATCAAGAAGTTCAGAGTTTAGAAGCGAATAAATGTATAAAAGATTGAACTCGTTATCCTTAAGAATAACATTGGAAATTCTGTTTAGATTATAGTATTGCTCATTGTCATAATAGCATACTAATTTTCGTTTCATTCCTCTTCTTGTACGTTGTACCAATATTTTATCATCAGTAAAAATGTATTCTGGCGGAAGGGAACGACCTCTATCTCCTTTACTTTTAACAAATTCTGTATCGTACATTATCCATTCGCCATCCCAAAGCACAAAATTTCTACCGATATTTTTTCCGTTTAACATTTTATGATAACGTTCATCAATTTTTTCTTTTGATGTTAAATCATCTTTGATATAACCTGTGTTAATGCCCACTGTGCAATATGATACATTTCCTAATGGTATTGAGTTATATTGGCACTTTGAAATAATATCGTCGAAATCAGAGGAAAGATATATATTAAATGTAGAATCCTTCTCGTAATATTTTAATAAATCAATTGTATACTCAGACTCGATACTTAAATATTTCCCCTGTCTCTTGTGATCTATTTTAATTAAAGTTTTTTGCTCATTAGAAGAAGTTTTTTGAAAATTGAACACAACACTTTCAACAACTACATTTTCAAAAACATCCAATCCTAAATCGAGAAATTCGCTTACCCTAAAATGATTAATTATTAATTCACGGAGCTTTTTATATGTCAATGCACTCAGAAAAGTATTAGGAACTATAAAACTTGAATATCCATTTGTTTTATTAATGAAAATTATTTTTTCAATAAATAATTTGTATAAATCGAAATTACCTTCAGTTGATGAGTATGATTGCTTAAAATAATTGCGTTCTTCAGAACTTATGGCATTTCTATATGTATATGGAGGATTTCCAATAATCACATCAAAACCACCATTTATGAATACTATTGGAAATTCTTGCACCCAATTAAATGCTTTAGCACCTGCAACCGCAGGGTCGTCAATTAATGAGTTACCGCATTTGATGTTATTGTTCAGTGAAGTGAGTTTTCTACCACGTTGTGCAGTTCGCAACCATAAAGACAGCTTGGCTATCTCAATACTTTCTTCGTTAATATCAACTCCAAATATGTTGTTTTCCAAAATGTGGTTTTCTACTCCAGGAAATGTGAATCCAGCGCCTAACAATTGAGATTCTAATTCATCAATGTAGCGGTGCTCTTCCATTAAATACTCCAATGCTTGGTTTAAGAATGCTCCACTACCACAGGCGGGATCACAAATGGTGATGTTCAATAACCAATTGCGGTATGCCTGCAAATTTTCATCTAATTGCTTTAATGTTTCTTTTTTTCTGTTGGTTCTACCTTTGGCATATTCTTCATCAATGATGTTTAACTCCACCTTTTTTTCATCACATAGTTTTCCAACGGTACTGTCAACAATGTATTTAGTAATGTATTTTGGGGTGTAAAACACACCGTCCTTCTTACGTTTCGTTTTAGACTTATCAATTTCTTGCCCTTCTAATTCCGCTGTTACTGCTTCAATATCGTTTAATGAATTTTCAAAAATATGACCAAGGATGTTTACATCCACCTCACTTGAAAAATCATAGGTTGTTAATCTTGAAACGTGTTTTAATAACACATCATCTGAAATGGTTATACTTTCTAAAATATCATCTTCTAACATTAAACCACCGTTGTATGCAAAAATTTCATCTTGTGGTGTTTTGCCTGGTCTTCCAGTATTTATGTAGCCAAAGTATTGTTTAAAAATATCATATAAGGGTTTGTAAGCATCTTCATCTTTCAACATCTGCCATCTTTCAACCATGCGAGAAATGGAGTTTGGCGGCAACAATCCAGCGTCTTCCGCAAAGAATATGAAAAGAAAACGGTCTATGAGTTTTTGTGTTTTTTTGTAAAACATCAAAGGATCACCCTC
>CAMAZP010000001.1 GCA_945863605.1 Chitinophaga pinensis | reverse complement strand
TGTCAACTTTTGATTCAATTGATTTAGATGAACAATTGGACTGGGATTTTTGTGAATTCATTTTGAAAAGTAAAAATGGAAAAATCAGTTAAAAATAAATCCGTAAATGCATTTTCATGGGATTTATTTGGACGACTTTTTACACAGAGCAACACATTTATTGTTTCAATATTTTTAGCAAGATTACTTGGACCTGAGCAATTTGGTTTGATTGCAATGGCTATGGCATTTATAAGTATCGCTTCTGTTTTTATTGATATTGGATTTTCATCTGCTTTAATACAACGTGAGAACAATACACCATTAACTTACAATTCTATTTTTGTTTTTAACATTTTTGCAGGCATAATCTTAACAATTATAACTTACTTATTTGCACCTTTAATTGGTAATTTTTATGGAAATCAGGAAGTAACAACACTTGTTAGGTGGTTGTCACTAATATTTATTTTCAATTCTTTCAATAGAGTTCAAAATGTTATTTTAAACAAGAATCTAAATTTTAAAGCTGTAACGCTAAGAACATTTGTTGCATCTGCAATTAGTGGGACATTGGGGATTATCGGAGCGTATAATGGAATGGGGGTTTTTAGTTTGGTTTTACAAACACTCTCATTTGCTTTAATTGGTACCATTTTACTATGGTCAACCTCTACATGGAAACCAAAGTTACAATTTTCATATTCTGAAATAAAAAAATTAATGGGATATAGTTTATTTGCGTTTTTTGAAAGAATATTAAACAATATTTTTATGCGCTTAGATGTTTTACTTTTAGCAACAATTTTCTCTCCAATTAGTGTTGGTTACTACACAAGGTCCTCTTCTCTTGTTGATCAGGTAACTAAATATACATCATCTTCTATAATACGTGTCTTGTTTCCCGTTCTGAGTAAACTTCAAAATGATCCTGAAAATTATGAAAGAATATATTTTAGAATGTTTTCTGTAATATCTTTTTTAAGTTTTATTATAACTGGAATTCTATTTTTCATGGGATCAGATATAATTTTAATATTATTTGGAGAAAAATGGAGTAATTCAATTCCCATTTTTCAGATACTAATAATAGCTAGTTGCACTTTACCATTAAATTCGTTAATGTGGAATGCAATGATGAGTAAAGGTAAAGCGAAAGAGAATTTTTATTACGGATTTGGTAAAAAATTAATTGGTCTCATACCTTTCATTTTTGCAATTTATTTCGGAATATTTTGGTTTACTGTCACATGGGTGATTTCAAAATTCATTGATACTTTCCTAAATTTTATTATGTTAAAAAAACACTCAAATTTATCCATACAAAAACACTTTAAACTCTTCCTAATTGGTTTTATTCCACTGTTACCTGGATTTATTATTTTTGAATTACTTGAAATCAAATTACTTGCAATTCGAATTGCTTTTTCGCTAGCATTCATTTTAATTTACATCTCAATAAATTGGTTTTTAAAAAATGAAGGAATGATATATATTTTAGATATTATCAAAGATTTAAAAAATATAATAAGTAAAAGAATCAATCTGAACAGAACTTATATAGACTAGTTGAGTTAGATTATAAATTCTTTAACTTCCTATCTTATTTTGAAATGAATTAATATAATTACAATGAATGCTAATTTTTACTTTGTCAGAACACCATTACAATATTTAAATGCTGTAGAAGCTCGTCAAACAAAAAAATTTAGTCAATCAGCTCAGCATTTAATTATTCTGAGTGACTTTCATCGTACTATTTCTCAAATTGAAGCCATAATACATCCTAATTTATGGACTAGTATCTCCTACCCATGGAAAGAATTTGTATCAAAAAAAAATTTACCAATTTTCAACTTGTTTTATATTTTCAACCGAAAACTAAAAATTGATAAAATACTATTAACTATCGAAAACAAAGACTTTATTTTTTGGGGAAATATTAATTCAAATTGGTTTTTTTATCTATTTTATAAAAAAAAATCAAATTTTTACATTTTAGATGATGGATTTGCTTCAATTGATTTCATTCATAATTCAGATGTTCAAGCTATAAAATCGTCTTTATTAAGCAGTAAACTAGGTAAAATTGAACGTATTGTTCTCAGATTAAATTACAAAATTAATTGGGAAAGAATACATTTTTTTACAAATTTTGACTTGCAACAAAGTTCAAAAAACCTAGAATTACACAGTTATGATTATTTAAGTAAACAATTTAAAATCGGTACTTTAAGTAAGATTGTTTATTTTGTGGGTCAACCATTAGTTTTTCAAAAAATGATGAGTAAAGAAAATTATATAAAATTAATAAACTCAATTTTTAATTATTACAACAGTCAAAATTATACCTGCTACTATTTACCTCATCGTTCAACTACTTTGGATTATATTCCAAAAAACTGGCTTACTAAATCATTTAATAAACCTTTAGAATGTATTTTATTTGATGAGCAAATTGAAAAACCAATAATATTTGCTTCTTTTTATTCATCAGCTTTATATAATATTGCAATTATGGATAAAAATTTGATTTTCAAATATGATTATTGGCAATTTGACGAAAGTTATTTAATCAATTTTCCAATAAAAAAAATTTTAAATGTTTATGATTTTGTGAAAAATCTTTCAAATAAAAATAATAGATTCCTTAATACTTCAAATATAAATGAATAAGGAAAAAGTAAATATTGTTTTTTATTTTTTTCTATTCATTCCCATCCTGAATGTTTTGTCATCTATTGCAACTCCATTTTTTTCAGGGTCGTTAAATCCAGGTGTAATCAGGGGAGTAATTTTAACATTTTTCTTATTGTGGTTTCTATTCAATAAATACAGAAGACATCAAGATACTAATCTACTGATGTTTTATACTTTCTATATATTTATTCTATGTTGGTTTTCAGATGAACCTTCCACTTCACTCTACATATTCAATAAATTTGCCATATCAAGCTTAATGTTCTTGCTTGGTTTTCATTTTGTTACGAGTCCAATAAAATTTTTACTTATACAACGTTCTTTTCTTATTAGTTTAATTATTATTATTATTTATTTTGCTATTTCAAATGTAGTTGGTATCGGAAAACAAAGTTATCAAGACGACTCTATTTACTTTGGTGAATCTGGTGTTAACATAACAAAATCAATTGCAATCTTCATTATTTCATTACCACTTTATTTGAGAATTGAATCAAATAAAAAATATTGGACATTAGGGATTATAGCATTACTTATTGGTATTATAACAATTATTATCGGAATGAAAAGATCAGCAATTTTAGCTATGAGCTTTGGATTTTTATTTTATTCGTTACTAACACCTTATAAAACAAGAATTATTAAAAGTTTACCAGTGGTGATTTTACTTTTATTTCTTACTTCAACCTATTATTTCCCAATAATTGAGAAGAGATTTGAATCAAGACAAAATAGAGTATCAATGACGGTTGATCAATTGCAAGAAAACGAATCGGAAGGTAGACTATTAGAATTAAAATTCACACTAGAACAAACATTTAATAGTCTAAATCGAATATTTTTTGGATACAATGTTTTTTTAAAAAAAGATTTCTTAGGCAGACAAAGAATGCTGCATGTGGATTATTCTAATATGCTTGGTGGTGCAGGTATTGTTGGACTAATATTATTTCTCAGTGTATATGTTAAAATAATTTTTAGACAGAATCACTACAAAAAAATACTTGGTAAAGATCAATTATCAAAAGAAATTTTTGCAACCTCAATTTCACTAATTGCTGTTCAAGCATTTTTATCAATTGGAGGAACTATGCAAGGGGTTAATCACAGAGGATATATTCTTCTTAATCTTGGATCACTGATTGGTTTGTCAATATCATTAATAAAAATTAAATCTCTTCAAAAAAGTGCTGCAAAACAAACTTAATAACGCATTATTCAGTCTTTTTCATCACAATGTAATTGAAGTTTTAAATGAAAAATTTCATTTTACTGATAAATTATGGAGCAATCTTCAACAACCAATCTCAGTTACTGAAATAGAAATCAGTCAAGAAATTTTAACAATTATAAAAGAAAACACCAATAACATTAATCACAAAGAAATTGGATTAACGCTAACAGGTGGCTTTGACTCAAGAGTAATTTTAGCAGCGCTCTTACATCTAGGAATCAAACCTATATGCTTCACTTATGGAAATGAGAAAAATCGCGACATTCAAATTGCAAGAACTATATGCGAAAACTTAGGTTTAACTTTCTACAATTTTGCAAATGTAACTCCAACTAAGGAATGGTACATGCATTGGAGCAATAAGACAATCGTTTTAGATAACGGAAATGCACATTTTCACAGAGCGCATCGTACTGCTGCAATTTCAGAATTAACAGAAAAACATCCATTAAAAGTACTATTTACCGGTCATTTGGGTGGAGAAAACATTAGAGGACTTTCCTACAATGATTATTTTTCATCTCCTTTTTTTGAATATTTTAATGAGAATAAATTGTCTTTTGATGAGAATTTAAAAAATCAACTAAAGAGGTATTTTATTCATTTAAATGAATCGGAAATTGCAAGCTTGAAAGCTAAGATTAATTCCTTACCTTGGATGACTGAGGATAAAAATCGTAATAAATTATACTTTGTAAACGAACTTATTGGTAAAATACACCACAATCAGGACATTAGAATTTATACTAAATTTGTAGAAAAAGTAGTGCCAGTTTATATGCAATCTTCATATTTAGAAAAACTGACACTATCCCAGCATCATTTTATGCGGAAATTGAATAAAAAAGTTAGCTTTTTAGAACACCCAAAATTATACTGCCAGTTAATCTCTGTGTTCTACCCTGCCCTACTCGATATAGAATTGTCAAATGGCTATGCACCAAAAGATTTTTTAAAAGGGAATTTGAATTATATCACTAAAAGGATCTGGCAGAAATATATTAAAAAAATTAAAAACTATCCATCATTCTCCTATGACGAATGGTTTATTGAATTAATAAAAGAAAAATCACAAGAAATTTCTGATGAAATTTGGACTATTTATGATAAAGAATTGTATTTTACACAATTGAATTCAATTGAACTCAAAAATAATGAAGGATTTTGGCACAAATTCTCAAACCCATTTTATTTTGATTTAATAAACAAAAACAAGCTACTACCGTGAAATTTGTAATCTTAACAAATGAAATTGAGGGATCTGAACAGAAATGGAAAATTGCCTGTGAAAAATTAAATCTTGAATTTATAGTTGTTGATGTGAGTAAAGCAAATTGGCTTGAGCTTATAGAAAATTATAAACCCAATATTTTACTAACTAAACCCGCAGGATTAACTTCAACTTTCAAAATTCTTTATGATGAACGATTGGAAATTCTGTGCAATGAATCCAACTATTTTTGTTTTCCATCCCTTAAAGAAGTATTGATTTATGAAAATAAAAAATACTTTTCCTATTGGTTAAAAGCGAATAAAATCCCACATCCTAAAACTTCTGTTTTTTATTTCGAAATGGAAGCGCTAGATTGGGTAAATTCAAATACAATTAAGTTTCCTATTGTAGCAAAAACAAATATTGGTGCTTCTGGTAGTGGGGTGGTTATTGTTGATACAAAACAAGAATTAACTAGTTATATTCAATCTACATTTTCTGGTAAGGGAGCAACAAAAAGGGTCGGCCCAAATCTGAAAAAAGGGCGTATATTACAAAGAGGAATCCGTTTACTTTCTAATCCTAAAACCTTGTTTAAAAAATTTGATGTTTACAAAGCAAGGGCCCTAGATGTTCAAAAAGACTTCGTTTTGTTTCAAGAATATATTCCACATACATTTGAATGGCGCGTAGTACGGATGGGAGATTCTTTTTTCGCACATAAAAAACTGATGCTTGGCAACATGACAAGTGGTTCATTATTGAAAGATTATGGAAATCCACCTTTAGCGTTATTAGACTTTGTGAAAGTCATCACTGATAAACATCATTTTTATTCTCAAGCTGTTGATGTTTTTGAATCCCCAAAAGGTTATCTAGTGAATGAAATGCAATGTATTTTCGGTCAATCAGATGCTTATCAAATGAAAGTAGATGATTGTATTGGTAGGTATTTATTTGAAAATGGTAGATGGAAATTTGAAGCTGGTGATTTTAATACCAATGAATCCTACGATTTAAGATTACAGTCAGCAATTGAACTTTACCAAAAAACAAGAAGCTAGTTTGAAAGTATTATTTGTTTGTAGTGGAAATAAATCACAAGGAAAACCAAGTGTCATTGTGAAAAATCAAGCAGATAGTTTGATTGATAAAGGAATAAATATTAGCTATTCAATTATTTCACAAAAGGGTATTTTAGGCTACTTAAATGCAGTTATACCTATATATAAATCAATAAAAAAAGAAAAGGTTAAAATTGTACATGCACATTATTCACTTACTGCTTTTGCTACTAGTTTAGCTATTTTATTGATTTTTAAAAACCGTCCAAAATTAGTAGTTTCACTCATGGGAAGTGATGCCCAAATGAAGGGTTGGAAAAGAAAACTTACGATCTATTTTTCAAAAAATTTATGGTTTGTGACAATTGTAAAAAGTCAACAAATGGCAATTCTCCTTGGATTAAAAAAGTTCAAAGTCATTCCAAATGGCGTGCAAATTCAAAAATTCTATAATCAAGAGGAAACTATTGAAAACAAAATCTTATTTGCGGCTGATCCTTCAAGAGAATCAAAGAATTTTGAGCTAGCCAGAAAAGCAGTAGATATAGTAAAAAAAGTAGTGCCAACAATAGATTTAATAGTTGTTTACAATATTGAACATGCTGAAATCATTAAGGAAATTAAATCCTCCGCCTGCATTTTACTGACCTCAAAATGGGAGGGTTCGCCTAACATTATTAAAGAATCCATGGCTTGTAATCGCCCAATTGTAGCAACCAATGTCGGAGATATTGCATGGCTTTTAGAAAATGTAGAAGGCTGTTTTGTAACTAATTTCGATGCTGAAATAATTGCTGATTGCATTCTTAAAGTGTTGGAATTTAACAAAGAAAATAAATACACGAGAGGATTAGAAAAAATCATAGAATTACAACTTGATGCTCAATCCATAGCAAATCGAATAATTAAAATTTATGGATACTAAACCTGGTGTAATAATTATTGAAGGACATGTTCAAGGTCTGTCGAATGTTCGCGCTCTAGGAGAACAAGGAATTCCTGTTTGGGTAATTGATACATCTGATTGTGTGGCTCGTTACTCAAAATACTGTCAAAATTTTGAAATTTGTCCTGCTTTCGATAATGAGCTTTTTATCGATTTTTTAATTCAATTTTCTGAAAAACACAATCTCCAAAAATGGTTATTGTTACCATCAAATGATCATGCTGTTTATTCAATCTCTAAAAACAAAGAAAAACTCAATCATCATTTCAAACTAATTACTGAAGATTTAGAAACAGTTTTGAAAATTTATAATAAAGTTGAATTATTGAAAATTGCGCATGAAATTGGTGTAGATTATCCGTTATACGAAACCTACAATTCACTTTCTGATTGCGACAAAGTCAAATTAAATTTCCCATTGATAACTAAAGGAAATAACGGGTTAAGTTTTTACAAAAAAACAAAAACTAAAGTTTTACTCTCGAATACAAAGGAGGAACTTAAATATAATCTTCAAAATTTAGAAAGTAAAATTCCATTGAAGGAAACATTTACACAAGAAATTCTTCCATTCAGCGAAGAAAACAAAACAATTTCATTTACCTGTTTTTCCATTAAAGGTAAAATTAAAGCACATTGGATTGGAATAAAACTACGAGAACACCCACTCCGTTTTGGAACCGCAACATTAGCAGAAAGTATAGAAAAATCAGAATTGCTTCAACCTTCAAAAAAACTAATGAAAACGCTCAATTATACTGGAATTTGTGAAATAGAATACCTTTTAGACATAAGAGATAATAAGTATAAATTAATTGAAATCAATGCGAGATCTTGGCTTTGGATTGGCCTTGCGAAAGCTTGTGGTGTAAATTATGCTAAAATCGCTTATGAATATGTTAATGGCGTTGAAATACAAGAATTAAAAAATTACGAAATCGGTACAATTTGGTTCAATCCAATTACGAATATATTTTTTGGAATTAAAGGTCTTCTTTTGAGACGTATTAAATTAAAATCTATATTTGAAAACATACCTAAAAAGAAAATAAACGCACTTTTTCAAAAAGGAGATCAAAAACCTGGATTCATGTATTTCATTCTTCTATTTAAAATATTTAAGTCCAGATGACAGTACTTTTCGTAACAGGGCATCCAGCTCAAATACATAACTTTAGAATTGTAAAGCAATTACTCGAAGCTAAAGGTCATAAGGTAGTTTGGGTTTCAAGTAAAAAAGATATAAGTTTTGAATTGTTAGATTTATATGGAATTAAAGCTTACGAAATTACTCGACCAACGAAAGGATTTATCTCTAAGTTAAATACTCTTTTCGTTAACTCCGCTATCATATTTAAAATTATTCGAAAAGAAAAAGTTGATTTTATTGTTTCCCGTGTTTCACCTTTTGCAGCTATTGCAGGAAAACTTTTAGGAAAAAGACATATTGCACTCGCCGATACTGAAATTTCTGGGATTTATGACTCAATATTTACTAAGTTCTTAGATTCTTTAATTACGTCTACCACTTTTAAAAGAGATTTGCGGAAAGACCAGGTTCGAATTAACAGTAATATTGAGTTGTTTTACTTACATCCAAATCACTTTCGTCCAAACGATTCCATTTACGATTACTTGAAAATTTCAAAAGATGAAAAGTTTGTAATTTTAAGATTTGTAAGTTGGGAAGCCTATCATGATAAAGGATTACATGGTTTTAATGATGATAACAAAGTTAAAGCCGTTAAAGAATTCTCCAAATATGCAAAGGTCTTCATTTCTGCTGAAGGAAGCTTGCCTGAAGAAATTGAAAAGCATCGTATAAAAATCCCTTTTGATAAAATGCACGATGCACTTTATCATTCATCGCTTTTCTTTGGAGAAGGAGCATCCATGGCAGCTGAAAGTTCTGTTTTGGGCACTCCTGCAATTTTCTTGAACGATAACTGGTCGGGTAATGCTTTGGATTTAATGAAATATGAACTATTCTATTCTTATAAAAGTAACGTTGAGGATCAAGTAAAAGCAATTGAAAAAGGCGTAGAATTATTGAGCAACCCCAATTTAAAATCAACTATGCAAATTAAATTAGCTACTTATTTCGCCGATAAAATCGATGCTTCCAGTTTCTTGACATGGTACATTGAAGAATTTCCAAAATCAAAACAAATAATTGCACAAGATATTACTTTTCAAAACAAATTTAAATAATGGATTTTACAGTTCATAAATATAAATCATTACTTCTCTCAATGAAAAATGCAGGGTATGAATTTCAGACCTACAACGATTTCATAATTCAACCAAAGAATAAAGTAATAATCTTACGTCATGATGTTGATTTAAATCCCGAAAATTCATTGTGTTTTGCAGAAATACAAGCAGAATTAGGAATAAAAGGTGTATATTATTTTCGAGCAGTTAAAGTAAGTTGGGACGATACAATCATAAAAAAAATTAGTTCTTTAGGTCACGAAATCGGCTATCATTATGAAAATATAACAACTACTAATGGAAATCTAAATTTAGCCATCAAAGATTTTACTAAAAACTTAGAGCTACTAAGAAAACTTGCCCCTGTTTCAACGATTTGTATGCATGGAAGTCCTTTATCTAAATACGATAATAAAGATTTATGGAAAACAAATGATTATAAATTACTTGGGATTATTGCTGAACCCTATTTTGATACAGATTTCGATAAAGTTTTTTATTTAACTGATACGGGAAGAACCTGGAATAGTGAAAAATTTAGTGTGAGAGATAAAGTAAATTCATCATTTACTCAAAAGTTTACCGAAACTAATGAAATTATAACAGCATTCAATCAAAATAAATTACCAAATCAAATCATGTTTACGTTTCACCCACAAAGATGGAATAATCATTTTATAAAATGGTTTATTGAATTATTCAATCAAAATGTTAAAAATTTGGTGAAAAGACTTTTGATTTCAATAAGAAAATAAGTTTAAAACTACTTTAAAGCAATTTAATAAAACAAAGAAGGAGGCCTTTCGATCTCCTTCTTTGTTTTATTTACTTACAGGAAAAACCTACGATTTTATTTGATTTTACAAGTGAATTACTTCACCATAAGCTGCTGCTGCTGCTTCCATAATTGCTTCTGACATTGTAGGATGTGGATGGACCGTTTTAATCAATTCTTCACCTGTTGTCTCTAGTTTTCGAACTGCAACTAATTCTGCCACCATTTCTGTAACATTTGCACCAATCATGTGTCCTCCTAAAAGTTCACCGTATTTCGCATCGAAAATTAACTTAACAAAACCATCTTTTGCACCAGCTGCGCTCGCTTTACCTGAAGCAGAAAATGGGAATTTTCCAACTTTAATTTCATAACCAGCTTCTTTAGCCGCTTTTTCTGTCATTCCAACAGATGCAACCTCAGGCGAACAATACGTACAACCAGGAATATTACCATAATTCAATGGCTCTGGATGGTGACCAGCAATTTTTTCTACACAAATAATCCCCTCTGCTGATGCAACGTGTGCCAAGGCAGGACCCGGAACAACATCTCCGATTGCATAGAAACCAGGAATATTTGTTTGGTAGTAATCGTTCACTAAAATACGACCTTTATCTACTACAATTCCTACTTCTTCTAAACCAATATTTTCAAGGTTTGCTTGAATTCCAACAGCAGAAAGAACAACATCACATTCTATTTTCTCTTCTCCTTTTGCAGTTTTAATAGTAACCACACAACCTGTACCTTTTGTGTCAACCGACTCAACAGAGGCATTTGTCATTACTTTAATACCCGATTTTTTGAACGATTTTTCCAATTGTTTTGATACTTCCTCATCTTCTACAGGAACAATATTTGGTAAATATTCAACAACTGTTACTTCTGTTCCGATTGCATTGTAAAAATAAGCAAACTCAACTCCGATAGCACCTGAACCAACAACTACTAATCTTTTTGGTTGCGTTTCTAAAGTCATTGCTTGACGGTAACCAATAATTTTTTTACCATCTTGAGGTAGGTTAGGTAATTCTCTTGAACGAGCTCCTGTTGCAATGATAACTCCTTTAGAAGCAGTATATTCAGTTGTTGTTCCAGCTTCATCTGTTACAACAACTTTTTTACCTGCTTTGATAACACCATTGCCTTTGAGAACATCAATTTTATTTTTTTTCATTAAATATTGAATACCATTGCTCATTCCGTTTGCAACATCACGACTTCTTTTAACCATTCCTGAAAAGTCAGCTGTTGCTCCATTTACAGTGATTCCGTAATCAGCTGCATGCGAAATATATTCAAAAACGTTGGCAGATTTTAACAATGCTTTAGTTGGAATACAACCCCAATTTAAACAAATACCACCAAGCTCTTCACGCTCAACAATAGCTGTTTTCAATCCTAATTGAGAAGCGCGTATTGCAGTTACATATCCGCCTGGTCCGCTACCAACAACAATAATATCGTAATTCATAATTTTAATTTTATGATACAAAATTAATGAAAAAAATAGCGCAATATAAACCTCAACTAAAACAAGATTTTTTTCCTTAAAAACACGCTATTTTTTCAATCATTCAATGTTAAAAAATTAGTGTAAATAGCAATTACATGGTTATTCATTTCTTTAATTAATGCTTACTTTTGCTTTGAAAAATTTTAGAATGGAAAGCACACTTCAAAAAGAAGCAACACTCGAGCAGGCAATTGATTTAGGACTAAGAGCAGACGAGTTTGAAATGATTAAAGAAATTTTAGGTAGAACCCCAAATTTTACGGAAACAGCTGTTTATTCAGTAATGTGGTCGGAACATTGTTCTTACAAAAATTCTATTTTATGGTTAAAAACTTTACCTAAAGAGGGTCCTCACATGTTGGTTAAAGCAGGTGAAGAAAATGCTGGACTAGTTGATATTGGGGACGGTTTGGGTTGTGTTTTCAAAATTGAATCGCACAATCATCCTAGTGCTTTAGAACCTTATCAAGGTGCTGCGACTGGAGTTGGAGGTATCAATCGCGACATTTTCACAATGGGTGCACGTCCTATAGCTCAGCTGAATTCATTGCGTTTTGGAAACATTGATTTAGCTCGTACAAAATGGCTTGTGAAAGGTGTTACAAAAGGAATTGGCGATTATGGAAACGCTTTTGGTATTCCAATAGTTGGCGGTGAGGTGTTTTTTGATGATTCTTACAACACGAATCCGTTAGTAAATGCTTTTTCTGCCGGAATTATTGATACCAAAAAAATGATTTCTGCAACAGCAAAAGGTCCAGGTAATCCAGTATTTATAGTAGGTTCTGCAACTGGTAAAGACGGAATCGCAGGAGCTGCCTTCGCGTCTAAAGATATTACTGAAGATTCGGTAAATGACTTACCTTCAGTTCAAGTTGGAGATCCGTTTATGGAGAAATTGCTTTTAGAAGCAACTATGGAATTGGCAGGAACGGATTGTATTCGTGGTATGCAAGATATGGGAGCGGCCGGAATTACTTGTTCTACAAATGAAATGAGCGCAGCTGGAAATGTAGGAATGGATATTCATTTAGACAAAGTTCCAACACGACAAGACAATATGTTACCTTACGAGATTTTACTTTCCGAATCACAAGAAAGAATGTTGGTCGTTGTTGAAAAAGGAAAAGAATCTTTAGTGAAAGATATTTTTGACAAATGGGATTTACACGCTGCGGAAATCGGTGTAGTGACTGATTCTGATCGCGTACGTTATTTTATGAATGGCGAAATGGTTGGAGATTTGCCTTGTCAGTCGTTAGTTCTTGGAGGTGGTGCACCACAATATAAACGAGAATACAAAGAACCAGCTTATTACCAAGAATTTAAGAAGTTCTCAATTGATTCTGTTAAAATGCCTGAGAATTTAAAAGAAGTTGGATTTAAGTTGTTAGGGTTTCCAAACATTGCATCAAAACGTTGGGTGTATGAGCAATATGATTCAATGGTTGGAACAAAAAATATGACAACGAATCGCCCTTCAGATGCAGGAGTTGTAAATATAAAAGGGACAAATAAAGCGCTAGCAATGACTGTTGATTGTAATTCTAGATATGTCAATGCTGATCCAGAAGTTGGAACAATGATTGCTGTTTCTGAAGCGGCAAGAAATATAGTCTGTGCTGGAGGAATTCCAAGCGCAATTACAAACTGTTTAAATTTTGGAAATCCATACAATCCAGAATCTTATTGGCAATTCGTTGGGGCAATAAAAGGAATGTCAGCAGCTTGTTTGAAATTTGAAACGCCAGTGACTGGTGGAAATGTTTCTTTCTACAATCAAACTTCTATGAACGGAGTTGAAGTTCCAGTGTTCCCTACTCCAACGATTGGTATGATTGGAATTGTACCTAACAAGGATAAAGTAATGACCTTAGACTTTAAACAAAAAGGTGACTTGATTTTCTTAATTGGAGATTATATTGAAGATATTGCATCCTCTGAATATTTAGCAACTTACCACGGAATAAAAGCATCGCCAGCACCTTATTTTGATTTGCAAAAAGAATATGAAATGCAAAATGCCGTTAAAGGTTTGATTGAACATAACTTAGTAAATGCTGTTCATGATGTTGCCGACGGTGGATTATATGTAACTTTGGTTGAAATGTCAATGCCAAGAGAATTGGGATTTGATATTGTAACTGACTCTGAAGTACGCGAAGATGCATTTTTATTCGGTGAAGGTCAAGGTAGGGTATTAGTTACAGTTACAGAGGAAAAAGAAGAAGAATTCTTAGAATATATGGTGGAAACAGGAGTAAATTTAACCTTACTAGGGCATGTCACCAAAGGAAAACTGCAAGTTGATGAATTACCTTATGGTTTTATATCAGAAGCAAAAGAAATTTATGATAATGCGTTAGCAAAACATTTAGAAAACTAAAATGGAATACAACACTACTAGAAATCACCTGATTCTTCCAGAGTATGGCAGAAATGTGCAAAACATGATTGCACATGCTAAAGAACTGGCTGATCGATCTGAGAGAAACAGAGCAGTACAAGCAATCATTGAAGTAATGGGACAATTAAATCCACATTTACGTGATGTTGATGATTACAGACATAAACTTTGGACGCATTTATTCGTAATGGCTAATTTCGATTTAGATGTTGACACACCTTACGAAATTCCGAAACCAGAAGTTTTAAATGAAAAACCAGAATGGATGGAATATCCAAAAAGTAATATCAAATACGGGCATTACGGAAAATACACTCCAAAAATCCTTGAAACTGCTAAGTCAACAGAAGATCCAAACGAAAAAGAATATCTGAAAACGTCAATGGCAAATTTTATGAAAAAGCAATATCTTTCTCACAACAATGATGCTGTTGAAAATAATGTTATTGCAGGCCATTTAAAAGAATTGTCAGACGGTGAGCTAATTCTTGAAAAACCAGATGAATTAGTAAATACTAATACAATTCTACGTTCGATGGGAATTGGACAAAATAACAATAAGAAATTTGGTAAAAAATCGAATTTCAAACAGAAACAAAACCAAAATCAAAAACAAAAATTCAAAAAGCAATAATATGGCTTCATTTGAAATTTATGGTGGAAAACCTTTAAAAGGGGAATTATATCCTCAAGGTGCAAAAAACGAAGCACTTCAAGTTTTATGTGCCCCTCTTTTAACCGAAGAAAAAGTGACGATTTCTAATATCCCTGACATTGTCGATGTAAATAAATTGATGGCTTTACTTCAAACGATGGGAGTTAAAATTGAAAAGGTAGAAAAGGGTACTTATATTTTTCAAGCAAAAGAAATTGACTTATCATATTTAGAAACAGAAGACTTCAAAAAAAGAGCTTCTGCTCTACGTGGTTCTATTATGATTGTTGGACCGCTTTTGGCACGTTTCGGAAAAGGTTTTATTCCTAAACCTGGAGGAGATAAAATTGGAAGACGCCGATTAGACACTCACTTTGAAGGTTTTGCTTTATTAGGTGCTAAATTCAATTATGATGCTGGTGAACACTTTTATTCCGTCGAAGCTGAACATTTAAAAGGAGCCTACATTCACTTGGATGAAGCTTCTGTAACTGGTACTGCTAATGTTTTAATGGCAGCTGTTATGGCAGAAGGAACTACAACTTTTTACAATGCAGCTTGTGAACCATATATTCAACAGTTATGTAAAATGTTAAATTCTATGGGGGCAAAAATCTCCGGAATTAGCTCAAATTTATTAATCATTGAAGGTGTTAAAGAATTGAAAGGTTGTTTTCATCGTATTCTTCCAGATATGATTGAAATTGGAAGCTTTATAGGTTTGGCGGCTATGACTCAATCTGAAATAACAATCAAGGATGTAAGCTGGGAGAACCTTGGAATTATTCCAAATGTTTTCAGAAGATTAGGAATAAAACTAGAAAGAAGAGGAGACGATATCTATATTCCATCACAAGAAAAATACGAAATTGACACATTTATTGACGGGTCGATTTTAACGATTTACGATGCACCTTGGCCTGGCTTTACTCCAGATTTACTTTCTATTATTTTAGTGGTGGCAACACAAGCGAAAGGTTCTGTTTTAATTCATCAAAAAATGTTTGAATCTAGATTGTTTTTTGTCGATAAACTAATTGATATGGGGGCTCAAATCATTTTATGTGATCCACATAGGGCAACTGTAATCGGATTAAATCGTGAGCACAGTTTAAAAGGGATTACAATGACTTCTCCAGATATTCGTGCAGGAGTATCCTTATTGATAGCAGCACTTTCTGCAACAGGCAAAAGCGTAATTGAAAACATCGAACAAATCGACCGTGGTTACCAAGACATTGAAATGAGATTACGAAATATTGGCGCTGATATTAGAAGAATCGGATAATGAAAAAGCAATTTTTTATAACGCTCAGTATAATTATTATTCTAGGTTGCATTTCAGTTTGCATGCGGAATCCCAGAACAGAACTAAAAGTTGACACTGCTCCAGAAATCGAATTAATTTCACCTAGTGGTAAAGTTGTGAAACTATCAAAACTTCGCGGAAAACTAGTATTGATAGACTTTTGGGCGTCATGGTGTGGACCTTGTAGGAAAGAAAATCCAAATGTTGTTGAAGCTTATTTGAAATATAAGAACACAAAATTCAAAAACGCAAAAGGATTTGAAGTTTATAGTGTTTCATTAGATCGTGATGAAAAAGCTTGGAAGGAAGCAATTAAAACTGACAAATTGATTTGGAAATATCATGGTTGGGACAAAGAAGGAAAAGCTTCTGCAGCCTATAATGTTTCCTCTATTCCTTCTGGATTTCTTATCGATGGGGAAGGAAAAATTGTTGCACAAGGTGGACAATTAAGAGGTGTGAATTTACATTTGGCAATTGAAAAGCAAATAAAATAAATTAGATTCGATCTAAAACGTATTCAATTAATCCATTCATTTCTTTGTTATATCCTTTCGAAAATTCGTAATTAGGTCTATTTGCAACTCCCAAACATATTGTAGTGCATTTATGTCCTAAAGCTTTACCTAAAGCAAACAATGCAGAACTTTCCATTTCAAAATTTAAAATTTTAAGTCCGTCGCCTTCAAATGAGCTTAAAAGATTATGAATTTCAGAAGCATAGGTTGGTATTCTTAAATTTCGTCCTTGTGGTCCATAAAATCCAGAACTTGTAATCGTAATCCCTTGATGTGTTGATTCTGAAGCTAAACGATTCGTTAGTTCTGAATCCGCTGAAATCAAATAAGGAATTATTTTGGAAGGTAAACCAATATGGTTTTGAATCTTTTCTCCTAACAATAATTCTTTTTGGTCAAATGGGATTTCATAGAAATGAGCAATGTTATCTAAACCTAAAGCGTGAGAGGATAAGATGTAAGAATGAATCGGAATATGAGATTGTACTATACCGCAAGTACCAATTCGAATAATTTCGAGTTCTGTTTTAGACTCTTTTTCAATTCGATTATCTAAATCAATATTTACCAAAGCATCTAGTTCATTCACTACAATATCAATGTTGTCTGTTCCAATTCCTGTTGATAAAACAGAAATTCTTTTACCTTGATAAATACCTGTGTGGCAAGTAAATTCACGGTGCTGTGATTGATGTTCAATCGAATCAAAGAACTTAGAAATCAAGCCTACCCTATCTTGATCACCAACTACAATTACTTTTGTTGCTAGGTTTTTAGGTGAAAGTCCTAAATGATAAACTTGTTTTTTATTATTTAAAACTAAATCAGTTGCTGGAAAATGTTTTAGCATATTAATTTGTTAAACTACCAAAAACTTTTGTCAAAATATCTGTTACTCGAGCCGCAGGATCTTTACGAATTTTATTCTCTTCTTTTTCAACCATTTGAAACAATCCTTTAATTGCTAACTCTGTTATATAGGCATCCAAGTCTGGGTTAAGTTTTTGTCCTCCCGAAATTGTCATCGCCCCATTATACTTATTGATTATTGGATTCCAATATTCAGTTAATTTTACTCGTGAAGTTGCCTCTTTCACTTTTGGTGCAAATGCTGTTATCAATTTTGATGTAGTTTGTTCTTTTAAAAATTTCGTAGCAGCACCATCACCACCATTTAAAATCGCAAAACCATCCTGAACACTCATATTTTTAATCGCATCTATAAAAATAGGCAAAGCCTCTTTTGTAGCTTCCTCAGCAGCACGATTTAATGTTGTTTCGAATTTCTCAACTTGACCATTAAGGTTCCATTCTAACGCTTTTTCTTTAACTTTAATGGCATCAGGAGGGAATGGTAGACGAATTGCATCATTTTTCAAAAAACCATCAGTAACCGATGTGAGATTTACGGAGTTTTTAATGCCTACCGAAAGTGCTTCTCTCAAACCAGAGATTACTTCGTCGTTAGTTAGCTTAGGCATTGTTGTTTGACCACTTGTGGAAGGGGTTGTTAAAGCTCCTGCTGCTTGGTTCAAGACATCACAAGAAACTAGAGATAATAGTAGAATTGGAACAAATATAATCGTCAATTTCATAGTTAAATATTTTTATAAAATTAAGATAAAAAAGAAACGCATCAACATTCATGCTAGAATATTTGATGCGTTTATTAAAGTTTAGATGTCTTATCTCAATACATTAATATATCCTGTATGCAATTTTCTACCATCTGTATTTAATTCTTTATATGAAATTTTCCAAGTATAAATACCTTCTTTTACTATTTTATTATTATTATATGTTCCATCCCATTCAGCTCTAGCATCATTTGATTCCCAAATTAATTGCCCCCATCGATTGAAAATTTCTACTTTGAAATTTAAATAATCAATACCTTCAATATAAAATTTCCACGTCTGATTATGTTCATCTCCATCAGGAGTAAATGAATTTGGAATATACATAATAACATCAGGAATAATACTAAGGTCAATGGTTGTACTGTCAATACATCCCTCTGGAGTTGTAACTACAAGTGAGACAGGATAAACCCCTGCTATTCCTTCAGGAAAAATAAGAGTAGCACTATTGCCATTAGAACTAACGCTTTGAGCATCTTGACAAATCCACTGCCAATTTACAACATCACCAATAGAGCTATCAAAGGTTTGAACAGTAGTCTCAAACCATGTTGTAGGGTTGTTTGAAAAATTAAAGTTAGCAATTGGATCTGGGGTGACCTCAATTATTGAGTTAATTATTGTATCGTAAACACATCCGTAAACAGAAGTCACTGTCATAGTAACATCATAAATACCAACATTTGGAAAAGTAGCATTGAGTAATTGTGAACCATTCATCGTATAGCTTGAGCTATTTGAAAATGTGTAATTTGTCGTTGCAATTTCACTTGGTAAATTAGATGTATTTGTAAAAATAAAATTACCAGGCTCACAATCTTTTAGTTTGTCAGGTACAACTGTCGGAAAAATTTGGGTTGGATTGGTAACTGTAAAACACTCTTGATCTTCAGGTGAACCACATTGTTCAGATAATGTAATGCAATAATTATTTACAGTACCTACAGGAGTTACTATGATTGAATTACCCGTACCGATTGGAATTCCGTTTTCTGTCCATGTGTAAGTGTAAGCTGAAGAACCACCGATTCCCATAGCACTCAAGCTAATAATTGAATTAGCACAAATTAATGTATCTGGAGTATGTTGAATAATTGACAAAGCATTGGGTTGAGTTAAGGAGAAATTTAAGTTGACTGTACATCCGTTAGCATCGGTTACTGTAACTGTATTTTGACCAGCAGGTAAATCTGTTACAGCGCTTGCTACACCAACTGAACCAGACCACGTGTAAGAATAAGGTAAAGTTCCAAACGATGCTGATACCGTAGCGGTACCATTTAAAGCTGAATTACAAGTCACATTTGTTTGGTTGGTTATAGATGCTTGTAGAGGAGGAATTTCAGTTACGTTTACCGATAAAATATCAGAGCAACCTGCTCCTGCAGAAATTGTACACGTATAAGTACCAGCAACTAATCCAATCGCTGTTTGAGTTGTCTGTCCATCACTCCACAGATAAGTTACTAATGGACTTGTTGGTGTTGCACTTGCTGTTGCAGTCCCATCATTTCCACCACCACAAGAAATAAGTGTTGACGCTATGCTAAATAATACTGGACTATCTCCAACAGTTCCACTTCCTGAAGCAGTACACCCATTTCCGTCTACAATATTTACAGTATAGGTTCCTGCACCAAGATTACTAACAGTAGCTGTTGTAGCACCATTAGGTGACCAAGAATAGGTATAAGGAGCTATGGAACCGGCTCCAGGTACAGCTGTAACTGAACCTAAACTTTGAGTACAAAAATCTGATACAGCATTTACGCTAGCTGATGGATTGGCAACTGTTATCCAAGTAGTATCTGAAATTGCATTTCCAGTTCCACTTGCAGAGCAACCTGATTTTAGAAAATATCCAGTTGTTCCTGGAGGAACTGGATTTACATTTAAAACACCACCATTGTATGGGAAAGTTTGACCTAACGTATTACCCCATGTAACCTGTGGTACAAAACGCCACGCGTTATTTGTTGTTGTCCATTGTGTTGAATTTCTGCCTGGAACTACAACAGCTGCGTTACCAGCTAAATTATGCAAACCATGAACTGCAGTTCCACCAGCCCAACCTGTACAATTAGGTTTATTTTGCATTCTAGTTTCAATGTTATTTGTTGATTCAAAAAGTACTATTTGAAATGTTCCATAAGTTGTTGTACAAGAAAACATAGGACAATTATTCCAAGAAACAACTAGTCGTCTATTTGGAGCAGTTCCTAGAACTTGGTATCTTACATATGGACCATTACCACCGGTTCCTGGATGCCAATCTTGCCATGGAGCCATGATGCAGTTTTTAGGAACATTTGCAGCTCCACTTGGGATTGATGCTGAGGTAAATGCAGTGCTTTGACCAGCTGAAAATCCAATCCAACCATTACTTCCGATGTAAAATTGAGTGTAAGTATTTCCGAAAAAACAAAATGAAAACCCAATATTTTGAACTGGAGAAACAGCATCATCAGATAGAGTGATTGGTGTTCCTTGATTAAATGGATCTGGAGTGTAAGGTATGTTTGTAACAGAATATTGAGCATTTCCTGCGCTACCTCCTCCACCGACGCTATTACAATCATTTATTGTAACTGTTTGACCAGGACAAACAGTAGCATCTTGGCCTAAACATAAAGTTACATTCTGTGAGAACAAGAATTTTGAACTGATTAACAATAATAATGTGATTACAATTTTCAGGTTTTTCATTTTTTTTAAAATTCAATATATTAAAAACGTACAACAAATTAAAAAGTTGCTGAAGTTAAGAAAAAATAAAATACAAGTTAAATAATGTTTAAGCTGTTTAGAAAGATTTTGGTTGCATAAATGAAAAAACATTTAAAAACTTATTACATTTGTTTCGTTGAATTTTAAAATAAAAAAATTTATGTCAAATCATCATGCAGAAATTGAAGAATTCATGGATAAAGTTCGTTCTAAAAACGGACACGAACCAGAATTTCTACAAGCAGTTAAAGAAGTAGCGGAAGCTGTAATTCCATTTATGGAGTCTCATCCGAAATACAAATCAGCAAAGATTTTGGATAGAATTGTTGAGCCGGAAAGAACAATCATTTTTAGAGTACCTTGGTTGGATGATAATGGAAATATTCAGGTAAATAGAGGTTACCGTGTTGAGTTCAACTCTGCAATTGGTCCTTACAAAGGTGGTTTACGTTTTCACCCATCAGTGAACTTATCAATTTTAAAATTTTTAGGTTTCGAACAAATCTTTAAAAATTCACTAACAACATTACCAATGGGTGGTGGAAAAGGTGGTTCTGATTTTGACCCTAAAGGAAAATCAGACAATGAAGTTATGAAATTCTGTCAATCTTTTATGACTGAATTATCTCGCCACATTGGAGCTGACACTGACGTTCCTGCTGGAGATATTGGTGTTGGAGGTCGTGAAATCGGTTATATGTTCGGACAATACAAAAGAATTCGCAATGAGTTTACAGGTGTCTTGACTGGAAAAGCAAGAAATTGGGGTGGATCATTGATTCGTCCAGAAGCTACAGGTTATGGCACTGTTTACTTCGCAAAAGAAATGTTAGCAACAAAAGGAGATTCTTTCAATGGTAAGATTGTTGCTGTTTCTGGTTCTGGAAATGTTGCTCAATATGCTTGCGAGAAAGCTACTCAATTAGGAGCTACAGTTGTCACACTTTCTGACTCTTCTGGATATATTTATGATGCAGACGGAATCAACGCTGAGAAATTGGCTTTCGTTATGGATTTAAAAAATATCAAAAGAGGACGAATTGAGGAATATGTTGCTAAATATCCAACAGCAAGTTTTGTAGCTGGAAAACGTCCGTGGGAAGTAAAAGTTGATATTGCTTTACCTTGTGCTACTCAAAATGAATTAGATGGAGAAGAAGCTAAAACACTAATTGCAAATGGAGTTATCTGTGTAGCTGAAGGCGCTAATATGCCCTCAACTCCAGCGGCTATCGAAGCATTCCAAGCAGCACAAATTCTTTTCTCTCCAGGAAAAGCATCAAATGCAGGAGGTGTTGCAACTTCAGGTTTAGAAATGTCACAAAACTCATTACGTCTTTCTTGGTCCGCTGAAGAGGTTGATCAACGTTTACACGATATTATGGTATCAATTCATGATGCATGTGTTAAATACGGAGACGACGGAAACGGAAATATAGACTATGTGAAAGGAGCAAATATTGCTGGTTTTGTAAAAGTTGCAGATTCTATGATTGATCAAGGATTGGTTTAAATCTTAATTGATAATGATTGAAATGTCCGACAGTAATGTCGGACATTTTTTTTTTGATATTCTTTTAAGTAAAGTTTAGACAAAAAAAAAGGACACCGAAGTGTCCTTTACATATTGATTACTAAAATTATTTAGCAAAATGTTTTTTCTCACGAATACGAGCAGATTTACCAGTTCTTTCACGGAAATAGAAAATACGAGCTCTTCGAACAGCACCGTGTTTGACGATTGTTATTTTATCTATAAAAGGAGAAGTTACAGGGAAAATACGCTCTACTCCAATATTACCTGACATTTTACGAACAGTGAAAGTTTCTGTATTGCCACAACCTCTACGCTGTAAAACAACACCTTGAAATTGCTGAATACGCTCTTTTGTTCCTTCAACAATTTTGTAAGAAACTATAATTGTGTCACCAGCTCCAAAAGTTGGTAATTCTTTTGCTTCAAGAAGATCTTTCTGAATTTGTCTAATTAAGTCCATGATATTATTTTAAGCCAACTCTTATTTAATTGGGGTGCAATATTACAAATAAAATCTGTAAATTAGATAAATTTATTAAAAAATATTTTTTTCTGTTCTGAAAAATTTATAAAGTAAGTGTTAATAAATCAGCAGAATTTTAATCAATTACAATACCTATCATGAACAGTACGATAATAATTAAAGTATATATTACAATTAGTTGTTTGTTAATTTTTTTATGTTGCGCCGTTGAATAAACAAGCACCTTTTCTTTTTGATGATCAGATTTTTCTGAATTAACTAAGTTTGACTTTTTGTTAATGTATGCTTCCCACCTGAACAAATGATGTTGACCAAGAACGACCTTGTCACCAAATTGTAGTATTGTAAACCCATTTAATAAACGTCCATTAACAAAAGTGCCGTTTTTAGTATTCAAATCTGTAATAAAAACATTTCCCTCTGAATCTGAAAATAATTCTAGATGATAGGCATCTACTCCACTATTTTCAATGACTAATTGATTATCAATCGCGCTCCCGATACGAATGTGTATTTTATCCATTTAGATTTTAAAATTAATAAAATTACTTATCATATTCTTGAACTGTTCGTTGTAACATTTGATAAATTTCAACTGGTGATATCACTTCTGATCTCCTAACAGTCACGTTACCAATAGTATTTTCTACAGCACGAAGTTTAGAGAAATCACTAATCCTTACTTTTTTGGCGTAAACACGCCTTTTCTCAACGTTGAATCCTACAATTTTCATCGTTACTACAGGACGAATATTTGTGACAGATGTTCCTAAAAATGAGGTTCCGATACCTCGCCTTCCACTGTAATTTATTCGAACACGAACATAATAATCTTTTTCCTCTGATAAAATTGCTTTTTTCAAACGATTTAAAGGCATTCCTTTTAAATTTGAAAAAGACCCATGGCTTTTCACATCTTGACCTTTCCTGTTTTTTTTATAGAAAATTGAAGTTCTTGCTGACAATTGCTTAGCAACGGTTATTGTTATCAAATTTTGAATTGAATCAATCAAATTATTTGGAAAATTAATTATATTGTTGAAATTATTAGGAGATGTTTCACCTACAAATTTTACTCTTACTTCATTTACCAAATCTTGATCGATAGCAAATTTAATTTTATAGATTCCTGCAGAATTTTGTGCTACTAAATTTTGTGAACTCAAAAATAAGATTGGAAATATAAATTTAAACATCACTTGAAATTTGAATCTAAATTAAAACAAAATAGGAAGAGTAAACAGATTTTGTAGTGAAATTTATAATTCAAAAAATTATTTTGTTTCCGTGATTCTTTTTACCATACGAGCAACTGCTGGACATATGAGTGTATTTTCTGTAGTAAGCTCCAATATTTGATACATATTTTTTCTATCTGTATGTGGGTATTCTCTGCAAGCTAAAGGACGGATTTCGTAAATGCTACATTTGTTATCTGCTCCCAAAAAAGCACAGGGTGATTTTTGTAGCACATAATCACTATCTTCATCAATCTTTAAATAACTTTGAATAAACTGGGACTCTTTAACTTTCATATATTTAGCAATCCTTCTGACATCTGCGTCACGAAAAATTGGACTTGTAGTCTTGCAACAATTAGCACAAGTTAAACAATCTGTTTTTTTGAACTCTGATATATGTTCTTTGTGAAATTTTTGATCTAAATCTTTAGGTTTAGTTTGTTTCCACTTCCTGAAGATTTTTTTAGTTTGTTCGAATTGAACTTTTGCCTCTTCCAATGAATTTGTATCGTTAAATAACAATTTTTTATTTTTAATTTTGAAGTAATGAGATAATTTGCATTTTTTAAATCAATACGGACTCATTTATTTTTAAAAATGAAAAAGGAACTTTTACCATATGTTCGTAATCTTTACCTACTTCTTGCATATCAATATCATTCAAATTGAATAACCAAATTACTTCTGCTTCAAGGCCTCTGTCTTTAAGTTCATTCAACCGATACAATAAATGTAGGATTTCTTTTGATGAGGAAGTATTTAAATAATCTATTTGAAGTTTAAATGTTGTCTTTGTAGCAGGACTAAACATATATATTCTAAACCATTCGCTTACTAAACTCCAAAAATTTGATTCAGCATCTGGGATAGATTTACCTATTATTTCCATTAATCCATCTTTTGAAAAAGAGATTCTTGGAGTTGTTAAAGTTGAGTTAATTAGTAAATCTTCCATTTTAATTTATAGTGACAAAATTATAAAAAATATGAGTTTAAAAATATTTATTTTCTTTGATTTTTGTTATTTTCCACCAACAGAATTATGTTATTTTCTACTATTTTAATTATTCTTTAAAATATTTTAAATTTATATATATGTTATTTTAAATTTTTATTCTAATTTCGAGGCGTTAAGTAGTATCCAATCAATAAAATAGACGTTTTTATTCATTTATGACCAGTATTTTTGTAGCCAAATTAGATTTTGGTTTTTCTAGCGAACAATTAAGAGATTTGTTTGCCCAACATGGGAAAGTAATTAAAGCAAATGTTGCAACTGACAGAGAAACAGGTAAATCTAGAGGATTTGCATTTGTAGAGATGTCTGACAGAAACGAAGCGATGAATGCTATAAAAGCACTAGATGGTCATCATATAAATGGTAGACCAATTGCTGTCAAAGAAGCCGAACAACGAGAAAATCGTACTCCTAGTCCAAGAACTTCTAATTCAGATTTTAATCAAAAGCCGAGAGAACAAAGAGAACAAAGAGATCCAAAATCTGAGGTAAATACAAATACTAGTTTCAGAGATCCAAACATTATTTCTCCGATCTTAGATGTTCCTTTAATTGAGCCAAAGAAAAAAATTAACAAAGACAAGGATAAAGATAAAAAGACGAATGATTCTGATTCAAGAAGCAAAAAGCCTAAAATGGATGCTTTCAAAAAAAGCGGAAAAGAAAAAAAGTTTTTTGATGATGAAGATTTAGATGACCTTGATTTATTTTCTTACAAACGAAAAGACGAAGAAGATTTCGATGATGAAGAAGATTAAGATTAATTTATCTTTCATTTCAAAGTAATATCTTTGTTTTTAATGTTAACTAATTACGCACAAACTCTAAAGCATCCCGTATTTAAAGTTATTTCCAAATATATTGGAGAAAAAAATCTCGAAGCATATGTAATCGGAGGTTTCGTAAGAGATCTTTTATTAGAAAATCCCTCCAAAGATATTGACATCGTTGTTGTCGGTGACGGTCCTGAATTAGCAAAAAATGTTGGAAGCATCCTAAAAGTAAAAAAAATAAGTGTCTTCAAAACTTATGGAACAGCTCATTTTCGATATAAAGACATTGATGTAGAATTTGTAGGAGCTCGAAAAGAGTCTTATAAGCATGATTCGCGTAAACCAATTACCCAATTAGGAACTTTAAAAGACGATCAAAATAGAAGAGATTTTACTATTAATGCTTTAGCTCTCAGCTTACATCCTTCAAATTTTGGAGATTTAATCGATCCATTTAATGGTATTGATGATTTGAAAAAAGGAATTATTCGAACACCACTTGATCCTGAAATCACTTATAGTGATGATCCACTTCGAATGTTAAGAGCTATTCGTTTTGCAACAAGATTAAACTTTAAAATTGAGATAAATAGTTTGGAAGCTATATTAAGTCAATCTGCTCGAATAGAAATTATTTCAAAAGAACGTATTGCAGATGAACTCAATAAAATTATTTTAACTAAAACACCATCACGTGGGTTTAAATTATTACAATCAACCCAATTACTAGGGCACATCTTTCCAGAAATGACGGCACTTCAAGGAATAGATATTATTGATGGTAAAGCACATAAAGACAATTTCTTGCATACACTGGAAGTTTTAGATAATATAGCTTTACATACTGACGATTTATGGTTGAGATGGGCAGCTATTTTACATGATATTGCAAAACCACCTACGAAAAGATTTGATACAGAAATCGGTTGGACCTTCCACGGCCATGAAGACTTAGGAGCTCGAATGGTTCCTAAAATTTTTAAAAACTTAAAATTACCTTTGGATAATAAAATGAGATATGTTCAAAAATTAGTACGTCTTCATTTACGTCCAATTGCTCTTGTTAAAGGTTTTGTGACTGACTCTGCTATTCGTAGATTATTGAGTGAGGCAGGAGATGATATTGATGATTTAATGATGTTGTGTAATGCAGACATCACCTCTAAAAATGAATTTAAAGTAAAAAAATACAAAAATAACTTTGAATTAGTTGCAAAAAAGCTTAAAGTTGTAGAAGAAAAAGATAGAATCAGAAATTTCCAACCTCCAGTTAGTGGTGAACTGATAATGAAAACTTTTAATCTTCATCCTTGCGCTGAAATTGGAATTATTAAATCCTCAATAAAGGAGGCAATATTGGATGGTCAAATAGAAAATTCGCTAGAACAAGCCTATGAATTAATGTTGAAATTAGGAGAAAGTCTAGGATTTAAAAAATGTGATTAATAAAAGTAGCTAATTTTAAACGTATAATCTCATCTTTCCTTTCTCAACTTTCAACTTTACAGATATTAATTTTAATTTTACACAGATTGAAAAATCAATAATATGCCAGGACTAAAATTTAGAGTTTTACTCGATTCAGAAAAGAAAGAGGAAGTAGTTAGAGATATTTTAATTTCTGATATGGATAATTTTGAATCGTTATATAATGCTATTTTAAAATCCTTTAATTTCAAAGGAGATCAAATGGCAAGTATTTATGTTTCAAATGACGATTGGGATAAAGGTCATGAAATCAACTTAATGGATATGACATATGATGATGATTCATTGGATGCTCCTGCCTCTACGATGAAAAATGCCACCATTAAAGATTTCTTGGAAGAACCAGACCAAAAGTTTATTTTGGTTTATGATTTTATGCGAATGTGGATTTTCTTAATTGAATTAATTGGTTTTGATCGCAATGAGCCTGAAACTCCTGAGCTTTTATTATCCATGGGAACAGCACCTTCAGAAGATTCTAAAAAAATCATGGATGATGAATTATTCGCTTCAACCAATGACGAAAGTTTGATTGATGAAGAAGACGATGAACTTGGTTTGGATGAATTTGAAGACGATTATTCGGATGATGATTTAACTGACTTTAACGAGTACGAATATTAATATGACAAAAATTTCTGTCGACCCAATTGGTGATGCGATTATTGACTACGCATCCAATCGCAAACCGTTAGATATTATTGTGAGTTCTGACTTGTGCGATGATGATATTATTCCAGTTGAAGTGCTTTTTAGAACATATAAAGAAATGCCTGACATTGAAAAACGTGCCCTAACTTTGTGTAAAGGTAACGTTCTAGATGTAGGAGCTGGAGCCGGAATCCACTGTCATGAATTGATTAAAAAAGGACATAAAGTTACAGCGATTGATTCTTCAATAGGAGCAGTAACTTATCTGAAAGAATCTGGAATAAATGTTATTCATTCTAGTTTTGAAAAATTCGAAAGCACAGAAAAATTTGATACAATTCTCATGTTAATGAACGGTATTGGAATTGCAGGACGCCTGTCTAATTTAGAAAAAACACTTTTAAAAGCTAAAAAACTATTGAATTCAAGGGGACAAATCATTTTTGATTCATCAGATGTGAAATATTTGTACGAAGATGAAGATGGGGCTCTTTGGATTGATTTAAACACAGAATACTACGGTAATTTTAAGTTTCAAATGCACTATAAAAAAACTACAGGAGATTGGTTCGAATGGCTGTATGTTGATTATGATACAATGCACGATATAGCTACGAAAATTGGATTCAAATGCACGCGAATAATGGAGCAAGATAATCACTATTTAGCACATTTATCTCTATAGTATGTTTCGTTTACTTTTTTTATTTATCGTTTTTTCCCATTATTTAGTTGGACAAGTAACAAAAAACGCGCTACTTTGGGAAGTGAAATCTAAAGACGGAAAAACGACATCTTACCTTTATGGAACAATGCATTTAATGGATTCAAAATTGTTTTATTTTCCTAAAAAACTAGAGAAAATACTCTTAAAATCAGATGAACTTTGCATGGAAATTTCTAATGTGAATGATCCAGATTTATCCCCAGACGCGTTATTTTTGAAAAATGAAACTTTAACTGATTATTTTTCTACTGCACAAATGGATTCCATTTATAGATGGGCAGAGAAATCGCTGTTGATGAATAAAGAACAATTCAATACGAATTTAAATAAAGCAAAACCATTCCTACTGCTACAATTTTTATTACAAAGCAGTTTACCTGAAAACGCCAAATCCTACGAAAAAGAATTTGAGAACTTGGCCAAACTCAACAAGAAAGTAATCGAAGGACTAGAATCAGTCACTGAACAATTAGAACTGTTCACTAGTTTAACTAAAAAAGAACAGACTGAAATGGTAATGAGTTCATTAAGAGATGAAGCACATGCTAAAAGTTCATTTCAAGAAATGCAAAAAATATATCTTTCTCAAAACCTTGATGATTTGTACACTTTCATGAAAAAAGAAAGTGATTCTCCAATTAATAACTCACGTGCATTCTTAGAAGACAGAAACCAAAAATGGATTCCTCAAATGGAAAAAATGATGGACAATAAAAGCGTTTTCTTCGCTGTTGGAGCTGCCCACCTAGCTGGACCGGAAGGTGTTATTGAATTACTAATTAAAAAAGGATATACGCTAACACCAATAAAATTATAATGAAAATATTGCTATTAATCGCCTCCCTACTATTTGTTTTTACCTCATGTAAAACTTATTCCGACCAAGAAATCGAAGGGTTTGATAAAGAAATTCAAAAGTATATCAAAAAAAATAAACTCGATTTAGATGCTTCTCCCTCAGGTTTGTATTTTAAAATTACAAAAGAAGGTGAAGGAAGATTGATTCAATATACAGATAGTGTTTCTATTTCCTACAAAGGAAAATTATTGAATGGGCGCATTTTTGATTACACCAAAAAACCGTTAACTTTTGCGGTGAAAAGCTTAATTGGTGGATGGAAAGAAACTTTAATGTCTTGTAAAAAAGGTTCTGAAGTTGTGATGATAATTCCACCACAATTGGGATATGGAAACCATAAACTAGAGGATATTCCACAAAATTCTATTCTTTATTTTGAAATGAAAGTTTGGGATGTAAAGTGATTTTTTGCCAAACTAAAAATAATTAATTTTCACTGAGTTGCTTGTTATACATTTCACTGTAAATACTGTTTAATTCCATTAAAGATTGATGAGTACCAGATTCAACAATTTCGCCCTTTTCAAGTACCAAAATGTGATTGGCGTTTCGAATGGTTGAAATTCGGTGACTTACAATAATAGAAGTTCTATTTTTCGCATCTTGATTTAAATTCCTAAGTATAATTTCTTCTGTCTCAGTGTCAACTGCTGACAAACAATCATCTAATAGTAAAAATTTTGGATTTCTAATTAAAGCTCTAGCGATACTTAAACGTTGTTTTTGACCACCACTTAAATTAACTCCACGTTCACCCAAAAGCGTATCAAATTGGTGAGGAAATTCTTTAATATTGTGATAAACATGCGATTTTTTTGTTACTTCAATTAAAAAATCCAATTCAACTTTGTTTTTTTTCAATCCAAAAATTAGGTTATTTCTAATTGAGTCAGAAAATAAAAAAACATCTTGAGGAACAACACCACTTTGTTCTCTTAAAGCATCGATATTAATTTTTTTAACATCAGTACCGTTAATTAAAATTTGACCTGACTCACAATCATATTGACGCATTAAAAGATTTAAAATAGTAGATTTTCCACAACCAGTTTTACCAACAATTGCCAAAGTATCACCTTTGTTTATGGAAAAACTTAAATTATGAATGGCTGTAATTCCAGTATTTGGATAAGTAAATGTGACGTTTTTAAATTCGATTCTTCCATCAAAAATAAATTCAGATGAAGTAGGATTTGTAATTTCAGGTTCTGTTTCTAGAAATTCATTAATCCTTTCCTGTGATGCTGCAGCACGTTGAATAATTGATGTAACCCACCCAATACTTGCAAATGGCCAAGTTAAATTATTGACAAAGAAAATAAAAGCCACTATATCACCTAAAGATATTTGTTTATCATAAGTCATTAATCCACCTAAGTAAATAGCAACCAAAGTACTTATTCCAATTAAGAAAATAATCGTTGGCATAAACAAAGCGTTGATTAGTACCAATTTCATACTTCTTGATTTATATTCATTTGCTGAGGATTCAAATTTATCAAAAACCTCTTGGTCTCGATTGTATGCTTTAATCACTCGGATACCAGCAAAGGTTTCTTGTGCTATCGTTGATAATCGCGATTGTTCTTCTTGAACTTTTGTACTCATTTGATTCATTTTAGAAGAAACCCAATAAATCAAAAAAGACATGAGAGGAAGTGGTAGAAGAACAAAAAAGGTCAAAGTTGAACTGATTTTAACCATTTGTGTAACAATCATTGCAACCAAAACTATTAAATTAATTGTGTACATGATACCTGGCCCTAGATACATCCTCACTTGGCTGACATCTTCAGAAATACGATTCATCAAATCTCCGGTCGCATTTCTTTTAAAAAATGCTAAATCTAATTTCTGATAATGTATGTATATCTCATTTTTCAAATCAAACTCAATTAATCGAGACATCACTATGATTGTTTGACGCATTAAAAACAAGAAAAAACCTTTACCAACAGAAAGTAATATGTAAATACCCCCGATTTGAAGTGAAAGCCAAAGTGCATCGTTTATACTATTTATTGACTTAGTTCCCATTAAGTTGTCAACTGTAGCTTTGACATACAATGGCATTCGCACGCCAAAGTAATTACTGATAATCGTGAAAAGTATACCTAGCAAAAAATGCCATTTGTATTTGACAAAATATTTATTGAGGTATTGCAGTGACTTCATCGATTATTTTCTAATTTTGCACTTGATTATTTGAGTTGCAAATGTAACCATTCAAATCTTAAGTTAACGAACGAAAAAGAAAACATGTCTGAAATTAAAATCCTTTCCGCATCCGACTTAACAGATAATCCTGTCATCAGTCAAATGGCTAACATGGGTCACGAGCAAATACTTTTTTGCAACGACGAGGCAACTGGCTTGAAAGCTATAATCGCAGTTCACAACACAATCTTAGGTCCTGCACTTGGCGGAACAAGAATTTGGGCTTACCAAAACGAAATGGAAGCTTTAAATGATGTGTTGCGTTTGTCACGCGGAATGACTTATAAAAACGCAATCTCAGGATTGAATCTTGGTGGTGGTAAAGCGGTTATCATTGGAGATGCAAAAGCAATTAAATCAGAAGCACTTTTCAGAAGATTTGGAAAATTCGTTAACAGTTTAGCTGGGAAATATATTACTGCTGAAGATGTGGGTGTTTCTCCAATCGATATGAATTGGGTAAGTATGGAAACAAATCATGTTGTGGGTTTACCTGGAAAAAGTGGTGATCCGTCTCCTGTTACTGCTTACGGTACATACATGGGGATGAAAGCATGTGCAAAACATCAGTTTGGATCTGATTCCTTAGAAGGTAAAAAAATCGCAGTTCAAGGAGTTGGTCATGTTGGAGAATACTTAGTAAAACATTTAGCACAAGAGAATGCTCATATTTATATTTCAGATATTAATAATGATGTATTGGCGCATATTTCAAAAACGTATGGAGCTGAAGTTGTTGGTTTAGATGAAATCTATGATGTTGATATGGATATTTACGCTCCATGTGCTTTAGGAGCAACGGTAAATGACGATACTTTAGAGCGTATGAAATGTTCAATTATCGCAGGTGCTGCCAATAATCAATTAAAAGTTGAAGGAAAACACGGTGTTGATGTAATGAAAAAAGGAATTATTTATGCTCCAGATTTCACTTTGAATGCTGGTGGTGTTATCAATTGTTTTTCAGAAGTTAAAGGGTTGTCAGCTGAATGGGCTCACCAAAAAGCGGAGGATATTTACACAACTATTTTCGATATTGTAAAGCGTTCAAATGACGAGAATGTTCCTACTTATCAAATAGCAAATAGAATGGCTGAGGAGCGAATCGAATCAATCGGTCGTGTAAAATTACCTATGTAAATCAAAACATGTTAAACAGACGACATTTAAGGATTAAAGTCCTACAAATTCTTTATGCCTTTTTTCAGGCAGGTGAAAAGGATGTATTAAAAGCTCAAAATGAGTTACTCCACTCTGTTGAAAAGATGTATGACCTTTATTTGTATTTATTGTTGACGCTCCCAGAAGTGAAAACAGCTGCAAATAACAAGATAGAAGAACGTAAACGTAAAATGCGACCAACTTCTGAGGATTTGAATCCAAACCTAAAGTTTGTTGAGAACAATTTGATTCAGCAATTGGAGGATTGTTCAGAATTACGCAAACTATCTGAGAAACGAAAAGTAAATTGGATGGGCGTTGAGTCGCAAGAGATGTTTCGCAAAATGTATATCCAAATTATGGAAAGCGAGACGTTTTTTGAATTCATGAAAAATGGTAATGAAGGTTTTGATGAAGACAAAGCATTTGCTATACAGTTATTTAGAATTGAAATTGCAAATTCTGAGTTACTGATTAACTTTTTTGAAGAGAAAAGTATTTTTTGGCAAGATGATATAGATTTGTGTTGTTCAATGGTACTAAAAACAATGAAATTAGCAAAAGAAGAGCAAGATTTTACTGTTTTACCCCTATACAAAGAAGATGACGATGAAAAAGAATTTATTGTTAATCTTGTGCGTAAAACAATTGAAATGGACAAAGAAAACGAAGCTTTAATCGTGGAATTAGCTCAAAATTGGGAATTGGATAGAATTGCTAAAATGGACATGTTCCTACTTAAAATGGGGATTACTGAATTACAAACTTGTTCAAGCATACCAACAAAAGTTACCTTAAATGAATACATTGAGATTTCAAAATTTTACAGTACTCCAAAAAGTAATTTGTTTGTAAACGGAATACTAGATAAAGCAATAGATAAATTAACTAAAGAAAATAAAATAATAAAAATTGGAAGAGGGTTATTGAATTGAGAATGAAAAAATGAATTGCAAATTGGAAAATTACAAATTGCATATTATTAATTTTCATTCTCTAAATCAATTGATTTAAATTTCTTAAAGTCCTAATTTCCTAAAGTTTTAAATTCCTAATGTCATAATATCCCTAAAAAAATGAAAAAAACATTCCTATTAAGTTTACTAATTTTAGCGCTAGCTTCTTGTGGAGAAGAGCAAAATATTAAAGTTGGTCAAAAAACAACCATGGAGTTGAATCCAGTTTACAATGCTGGAAAAGTTATTAAAGGCGAAGTAATTAACGCAAAATTTAAAATCAAAAACACTGGAGATTATCCTTTGGTATTTGGTGAAGTACGTCCCTCTTGCTCTTGCACGGTTGCAGAAAAACCAACAGAACCCATTCAACCAGGAGAAACTGGAGAAATTATTGCTCAAGTTAAAACAGATAATTTAACTACAAGCAGAGTGAATAAATCAGTAACAATTATGACAAACACGGAACCTAATGTTACTGTTTTAGAGATTAAAGCAACAATAAAATAATAATTAAAAAAACAAAATTATGGGCGGACAAGGTATGCAAAGTATATTAATGCTAGTACTTATGGTAGTAGTTTTCTATTTCTTTATGATTAGACCTCAAATGAAAAAGCAAAAAGAGCTTAAGAAGTTTAGAGAAAATTTAAAGGCAGGTGATAAAATTGTAACGATTGGTGGTATTCATGGCAAAATATTGGAAATTGCTGATACAACTGTTTTAATTCAAACAGAGGGATCTAAATTCAGATTAGAAAAATCGGCAATTGCTCAAAATACAGAAGATCAAATCGGAGTTAAGTAAATAGAATAAATATCCAAAAGACGTTCAATTTATTTTGTACGTCTTTTTTTATGTCTTAGAAATTAAATTACAAGAGTTTTTAAGTTCAAATTTCTATTTTTACAATTATGTTAACCCAAACAGAAGAAAATTACTTAAAAGCATTACTACATCTAACATCAGATGGAAATGAGCAGGAAGTTACTGGCACCAATCAATTAGCGAAATATTTAAATGTGCGTCCAGCCTCTGCAAACGATATGTTGAAAAAACTAAAAGATAAATTATTAATAGAACAAGTTCGCTACGGTAAAATTTCTTTAACAGATGTTGGCAGAACTCGTGCACTATTAATAATCAGAAAACACCGTATTTGGGAAACCTTTCTGCACGATATACTAAAATTTGAAGATGATGAAGTGCACGAAATTGCTGAACAACTGGAACATATCAAATCAGATAAATTAATTGATCGATTAGATGCATTTTTAAATTTTCCTAAAGTAGATCCTCATGGAGCTGAAATTCCTGGTTCATAATTGTTCATTAAACTATACAGATTATGTTTAATCGTTTCCTTGTTACTTTTATTATTTGTAATTTATCTCTCGTAATTTTTTCACAACTGGATTTAAAAGAAATTATGAAAGGACACGAATTTGTCGGTTATCTTCCCGATTATCAACGTTGGTCTGCTGATGGGAAATCGATTTATTTTGAATGGAACAAAGACAAAGAACCCGGTAACTCAACTTATTCCTATAATTTATTATCTGGAAATATTCAAAAAGTAGAGGCAAAGAATTACCCAGCTTTAGTAAATTACGATGCTAAGCAAAGATTGTATTCTGAACAATTTTATTCACCTGGAAATACGTTAATTACATATTCCAAAAAAACAAATACTCAACAAGTAATTTTTCAGTATTCTGAGCAATTGTTTAATATTCAGAGATTAAACGACCCGAACAAAATTGCTTTTCAAATGGGTCATAATTTATTTATATGGTCCGGAAAATCATTAATTCAAATAACAAACTTTAAAAATGAAGAAGCGCAAATTGAGAAGGCAGATTCCACTTATTTAATGAAACAGCAAACTGAATTGTTTCAATATATTAAAGATAAAAACAAGAAAAATGAATGGTATTCTATTAAAGATAAACTCACTAGCTTTCCGTTTCCAAAAGAACAATTTATTGGAAATGGTTCGATAAGCGAATTACAAATTGATCCTTCAGGAAAGCATATTTCCTTTACTTCTTTCCATTCAAGTAAAGAAAAACCTACAAGTGTCACTCAATTTATTACAGCTGATGGCTACACAAAAGAACAAAAAGCACGTTCGAAAGTTAGTCAAAACGAACCGAATCAAGAGTTGTATTTGTTTAATTTAGAGCGAGATACATTGATAAAAATTGATTTTTCTCATTTGACAGGAATTAGAACAAAACCTACTTATCTTACTGATTTTAACAATCCAAACTTTGACAAGGATCGTTCGCTATTTGTTCACCCACTAGTTTTTGCTAAAAATAGTTCGCAAGCTTTGTGCGACATTCGTAGTTCTGACAATAAAGATCGTTGGATTGTAATGGTAAACCTTGAAAAAGCGACCATTAAAGAACTCGAACATCAACACGATGAAGCTTGGATTGGCGGCCCTGGAATTGGTTCTTGGAATTCAGAAATTGGCACTTTAGATTGGTTGGAAGATGGAAAAACTTTTTATTTTCAATCAGAGGAAGATGGCTATTCTCACTTGTATTTGTATGATATAATTGAAAACAAAAAAATACAATTAACGAAAGGTAATTTTGAAATTCATTCGGTTCAACTCTCAGCTGATAAGAGAATATTTTACATTACAAGTAATCAATCCCATCCAGGAAACCGAAATTTTTATCACTTTGATATTGCCACAAAAAAAATGACTCCCATTTTGACAGGTGATGGGTACTTTGATGTTGCCATTTCTCCGGATGAAAAATCCTTGGCTGTTCGTTACTCTTCAAGCAATCAACCTTGGGAAATTTATGTTACTAAAAATTCTCCAAAAGCAATAGTAGAGCAAAAACAACTTACTTATTCAACAACAACTCAATTCAATGCCTACAAATGGAGAAATCCACCCGTAATTACTTTCAATGGTTCAGATGGAATTCCTGTTTATGCCCGAATTTATGAACCGGAAGCAATGAAAAAAAATGGCGCTGCTGTTTTATTTGTTCATGGAGCGGGTTATCTACAAAATGCACATAAGTACTGGAGTCTTTATTTCAGAGAATATATGTTCCATAACTTATTAACTGATTTAGGTTATACTGTTTTAGATGTCGATTACCGTGCGAGTGAAGGATATGGAAGAGCTTATCGTACAGCTATTTATCGTCACATGGGTGGTCGCGATTTACAAGATTTTATAGATGCAAAAAAGTTCTTGGTTGAAAATCACAAAATAGACCCAAAACGCGTTGGAATTTATGGAGGTTCTTACGGTGGATTTATTACTTTGATGGGACTTTTCACTACTCCAGATGAATTTAAATGTGGTGCAGCTTTACGTTCTGTTACTGATTGGGCACATTACAACCATGAATATACTAGTAATATTTTAAATTATCCTGAAACTGATCCAGAAGCATATCGCAAAAGTTCACCAATCAATTTTGCTGAAAATCTTAAAAATCCCTTGTTAATTTTACACGGAATGGTAGATGATAACGTTCAATTTCAAGATGTTGTAAGACTTAACCAACGATTGATTGAATTGGGTAAAACGAACTGGGAAATGGCTGTTTATCCAATTGAACAACATAGCTTCACTGAAAGTTATTCTTGGTTTGATGAATACAGAAGGATTTTTGAATTATTTGAAAAAGAATTAAAATAAATAGGTTCAATCAAAATCAACTTTTAAATTTAGTTTTAAAATGAATTTATACAGTAGTGAATTTGGGTTCAATCAATCATCTGTTTTTATAATAATTTTGATATTAATATTTTAATATGAAAAAAAAACTAACTATAGCAATTGACGGTTTTTCAGCCTGTGGAAAAAGCACCTTAGCAAAAGATTTAGCAAAAAAATTAGATTACATTTTTATCGATTCGGGTGCGATGTATCGTGGAGTAGCACTCTACTGCCTAGAAAATGAATTAATTATTGATGCTGAGCCTTTGGTGGATCGAATCATTGAAAACCTAAATCATATTCAACTTGAATTCAAAACAATCGATCAACAATCACTTTTGTTTTTGAATAACCGAAATGTTTCAACTGAAATCCGTGAAAATGCAGTTGCGAATGTGGTTTCAAAAATTGCTACAATTAAAGACGTTCGTCAAAAATTAGTAGCAGAACAACAAAAAATGGGTGAAAAAGGCGGAATTATTATGGACGGTAGAGACATTGCTTCAGTTGTTTTTCCACGAGCAGATTTGAAATTATTTGTAACCGCAGATACTAAAATTAGAATACAACGAAGATTGGACGAACTCAAAAATAAAGGGATTACAAGTTCATTTGATGAAGTTGCAAAAAACTTGAAAGAACGAGATTTTATTGATTCTACTAGAGCTGAAAGTCCACTAATTCAAGTAGAAGATGCAATTGTTTTAGATAACACAAACTTAAATCGAGAAGAACAAGTTGAATGGGTTATGAAATTAATAGAACAGCTATGAAAGATCTATTTTTTTCTAATCATCTTGAAATGTTCAAATTTGTCTTTGATGAAAAGCACTAATTCCATCTCGGCAGCAGTTTTTAAGAAATCAGGATCTGCATTTAAGAAAATAATGAAATCATCAAATTCAGCTTCTTCCATTTCAATGATTTCATATGCAACGTAAAGACGTAACAATTCTTTAACCACTTGACGTTGATCATCTTTATACTTCTGTTCAGCAATCCAACGTTTGTTTTGTTCTTTCTTTGAAAACGCTTGATATAATGCCGTGATTGGGCTTTGAAATGCTTCTATTCCAGTAACTTGACGTGTTTCTCTTAAGACTAAATTCTTTCTTTCTTCTTTGATTTGCTCTAACGTTTTTAAGGGTTTAACTACCACTTCTTGAACTTGCTGCGGTAATTTTTCAATATATGCAATCACTTGGCATTGACAATTAGAATCAGGTTTGGCTTTAAATTCATAAATCGGATATTCCTTCGTGGAAAGTGCAATTTTATCATTTGGCCTAACATAAACAGAAAAATAACCATCTGGCTGTCCAAAAATCCCTCTCCCTGTTGAGCGATTAATAACCATTAAATTATAAAAACTCTGAGGTCGCAAGGTGTCTACTACCCTACCCGAAACAAAAACTTTGTCACATTGAGCGAAATAAACAAATGGTGAAAAAACGATTAAAAAGAAAAAAAACTTCATGTTGTCGGCTTTGACAATGACTGTACCAAAAAATATTTCTGAAAATTACAGCATTTCAAAATACCAATCGAAATTAAGATTCACAAAAAATAATAATAAGAAAGGTAGAAATATTAAAAACATCCAACTTATTACCATGAAAACCTTGAATGCTAAAGATGCGTCTTGCCTAACTGGAGCTAACAAAACTGAATTAACATGTGAAGCCATAACATCATCATTAATTTTCCCTTGTAATTCTTTATATTTAGACAATGACGGTATTTCCTTCAAAAGAATGTTCTTAATCAACAAATAATCCCTATTAGAAAGCTCATCATAAGTGGTGTTATAATTTATACCCTCTTCATCTAATTCCTTTCGAATGTGGTAATTGCGCTGTATTCCTCGAACCCTAATTCCCATAAAGAAGCCAAAAACAATCATTACCCAACTATCGATTAGCCATCCAAAACCAATTAAAACAAGGGATGAAATCAATGCGAAAATCATCAAAAATAAGTCGCGATTTTTTTTCATCAACAATTTAAAAAGTTGTCCACCATCTAAAGGATCGATTGGAATGAGATTTATTATATTAATGAACAAGAATAAAAAACTCCATTCTATCATCCAATCAGATTGATATTTTGATGAAAGAACTAATAAAATGGCACCAATAATAATCCCCGGATATGGACCTAAAGCAACAACTATAAAACTTTGACGTTGTGAATATTTTTCTTTACTCCCTTGTACAAATGCACCCATGAGTGGAATAAACAACATTCTTACATTCTCGTAATTAAATTTCTTCATCGAAAAATAATGCCCCAATTCATGAATTAGAAGTACAGCAATTAAAAAAAGCACGAATCGAATTTCCTCAGAGTAAACAAGTAAAAATGTCCCACCAAATAAAACAATTGTAAAGGCGGTTAGCCCCCAGTTACTTTGAACTTTAACTTTTTCAATAATTGGTTTTTCAGGATATAAATCGAATTCCTCCATCTTACATTCCTGGCATACCACCCATGCCTTTAAGTTTACTCATCATTCCCATCATATTGCGTGGATTACTCATCATTTTCATCATTTTTCGCATATCTTCAAACTGTTTGATTAGTTTGTTAACTTCTTGAATATTGGTACCACTTCCTTTTGCAATTCTATTTTTACGAGAAGTATTTAACAAAGCAGGATTAGCTCTTTCCTTTGGAGTCATGGATAAGATAATTGCCTCAACACCTTTAAACGCATCATCAGGCACATCAACATCCTTAATTGCTTTTCCCATTCCTGGAATCATTCCCATTAAATCTTTTACGTTACCCATTTTTTTAATCTGTTGCAATTGGGCTAAGAAATCATTGAAGTCAAATTGATCCTTCATAATTTTCTTTTGCAACTTGCGCGCTTCTTCCTCGTCGAATTGCTCTTGAGCACGCTCTACTAAGGAAACAACGTCACCCATCCCCAAGATTCTGTCCGCCATACGAGAAGGATAGAACACATCTAATGCGTCCATTTTCTCACCTGTACCGACAAATTTGATTGGTTTGTTTACGATTGCTTTAATGGATAAAGCAGCACCACCTCTTGTATCACCATCTAATTTTGTTAGAACAACTCCGTCAAAATTGATTTTTTCGTTGAAAGCTTTTGCTGTATTTACTGCATCCTGTCCTGTCATTGAATCCACAACGAACAAGGTCTCACTTGGATTGATGGCCGCTTTCACTTTCGCAATTTCGTCCATCATTTGTTCATCAATCGCCAAACGACCCGCTGTATCGACAATCACCACGTTAAATGATTTACTTTTTGCGTGATTGATAGCAGCTGTTGCAATGCTTACAGGATTTTTATCTTCTTTATTTGAATATACTTCGATGTCTAATTGTTCACCTAATACGTGTAATTGGTCAATCGCAGCAGGACGATAAACGTCACAAGCAACTAATAATACTTTCTTCCCTTTTTTGTTTTTTAAATAGTTTCCTAATTTTCCAGTGAATGTTGTTTTTCCAGAACCTTGCAAACCTGACATCAAGATAATCGCTGGATTGCCTTTAAGATTAACCTCTGATTCATTTCCACCCATCAACTCCACCAACTCTTCGTGGCAAATCTTAATCATCAATTGCCCAGGAGAAACAGACTTCAAAACATCGCGACCAAGTGCTTTTTCTTTTACTGTATTCGTAAAATTCTTTGCAGTATTGAAATTAACATCGGCATCTAACAATGCTCTTCTCACCTCCTTTAAGGTTTCTGCTACGTTTATTTCTGTAATTTGACCGTGACCTTTTAATACTTTAAACGCGCGTTCAAACTTTTCTGTAAGATTCTCAAACATATCTTTTACTCAATTTTAGTCTGTAAAGATATTGATTTTAATAGGAAGAAGAGAAGGATTTTGATTCGAAAAAATAACTTATCAAAAAACCAGTTATAAGTAAAAGGTAAAACAATTAACTTTATCCAATAAAACGTTATGATATGAAAAAAATTATACTATTCTCCGCTCTTAGTTTCCTCATTTTCAGCTGTTCCAAATCAAACAAAGGAATGACTAAAGCTATAATAAGAGACTACACTGGATTTGATGGTTGCGGAATGCAGATTGTGTTGGAAAATGGCGATGCAATTGAACCAGGAAATTTATTCAGTTTTTCATCTACTGTTTCAATTATCGACGGACAAAAAGTGTGGGTAAAATACCATGAAACAGGAGCTCCGAGCATCTGTCAGGGAGGTCCAACCGTTGAAATTGACGAGTTGGAAGAAAGGTGATAATTAAGTTGAATAATTATTTTGATATTTCAATTATTAAGTTTAATTTCAATTAAATATTTATAATATGGTAACTACATTAAAAAAAGGATCCTCAAAGGTTGAAATTCAAAAAATAACAAAGCAAATAAACTCAAATAAAAAAGGCGTTGACACTTTAAAATATTGTGGAAAAATTCAATTAGACAAAGATCCACTTGAAATACAAAAGGAGCTAAGAAATGAATGGAAATAGAATTTTCCTTGATACTAATATCGTACTTTACTTATTGAATGGAGACAGAACATTGGCTCATTTTCTAAACGGTAAAAATTTATGTGTTTCAATTATAACAGAAATTGAAATATTAAGTTTCAAAGGATTAAAAATCGAAGAAGAAAAAGTAATTAAGGGATTTTTATCTGAATGTCACATTTATGGTATTAGTGATGAAATAAAAGAAATCACAATACAAATAAGAAAAACAAATCGTTTAAAATTGCCAGACTGTCTGATAGTTTCAACAAGTTTATATTTAGGTATTCCTTTTATTTCTGCTGACACTGATTTTAAAAATATTTCTGAAATTAACTTTATTCATTTTGAAAGATAATTGACTAACCGATTTCCATTTTTAATTTTTTAAAATTCATAAATAACCATTTATATTTCAAAGCAATAATTATTTTAATGTTAATAAATTTATAGATAATCAACAGAAATCTATAATTTTCAAAAACTAATATCTACAATTAAATAGTTAAAGTTATGATGGTTCTCTTATTCAAACTGAACGGTTAAAAATTATTTCATTGAAAGATAAAATAGTTAAGTATTCACAAAAACGGATTATATTTGAATAAAGGCACGATTTTATATTGAATGCGTTTCTTAGGTTTACATTTCTAAAAATTGTTTATGAAAAAAATTCTTTTTGTTAGCTCTATATTATTATCAAGTTCCCTATTTGCACAATTTGACCCAAGCGAAAGAAGTACTTCTCAAAAATTTGACGAAGTAATGGATAATGTCACTCGTTTTTACGTCGACCCAGTTAAAGGTAAAGAGTTGACAGAAACAGCGATAATTGCAATGTTGGAAAAACTTGATCCCCATTCAACTTATATTCCTGCTGAAGAATTGAGTGAGGCACAAACTTCAATTAACGGAAGTTTTGTTGGTGTTGGTATTCGCTTTCAGATAATGAAAGACACATTGAATGTTGTTGCTACTATTCCTGGTGGACCAAGTGAGAAATTAGGTATTTTACCTGGAGATCAGATTGTGGGCGTTGATGGAAAAACAATTGCTGGTATAGGATTGAAAAACAATGATGTTCGTACTAAATTAATGGGAGAACTAGGGACTAAAGTACTATTGGAAGTTAAAAGACGCTCGCAAAAAGAAAACTTGGTTTTCAATATTACGCGTGATAAAATTCCTGTTTATTCAGTTGATGCTCATTATATGATTGACAAAGAAACGGGATATATTCGTTTGAATAGTTTTTCAAGAACAACAGTTGAAGAAGTTCATACTGCAATGGTTGCGTTAAAAGCCAAAGGAATGAAAAACTTAATTTTTGATTTACAAGGTAATGGTGGTGGATTATTGGATGCTGCTCATAAATTAGCGGATGAATTTCTTTCTGGCGACAAATTAATTGTTTATTCTGAAGGTCGTGCTCAACCGAGAAGTAATTTAAAAGCTGGTAAAAAAGGATTATTTGAAGATGGAAAACTAATCTTGTTAACGGACGAATATTCCGCAAGTGCAAGTGAAATTCTTTCAGGTGCAATCCAAGACTGGGACAGAGGTTTAGTTGTTGGTCGTCGAACGTTTGGTAAAGGTTTGGTTCAACGTCCGATGCCTTTGAGTGATGGTTCTGAAATTCGTTTAACAATCGCAAGATATTATACGCCAGCAGGTCGATTTATTCAAAAACCTTATGATGATCCTGCAATGTATAAAAAAGACCTAACACAACGTTTTCTAAACGGCGAATTTATCCACGCGGATTCCATTAAAATGCCGGATTCTTTGTTATTCAAAACCTTAAAAACAAACAGAACAGTTTATGCAGGAGGTGGAATTATGCCAGACTTCTTTGTTCCATTAGATACAACTGAAAATTCCGACTATTTAAGTGATTTGTTTCAAGGCGGTTACATAAATTCTTTTCCATTTAGATACTTGACTGATCAGCGTGAACAATTGAAAGCCAAATATCCGACATTCGATTCATTTAAACAAAATTTCAAGTGTGACGAAGTATTTATGCAAACATTTTTCGATTACGTTAAAAAGGAAAATCCAAAATTAGAGTTCGTTGAAAAGGATTATGAAGTAAGTAAAAAATTGATTCAGTTGCGATTGAAAGCGAATTTAGCGCAAGATTTATGGGGTGTGAATGAATTTTTCCAAGTCTACAATGATTCAAATGAAATTTTGCAACGCGCAATAAATGTCATCAATTCAAAAGAGTATAATTCAATTAAATTAGATAAATGAGAAGAGTTGTAGTAACGGGAATGGGGGCTTTGACTCCAATTGGAAATAATTTAGAGGAATTTTGGAATGCTTTGATAGAAGGTAAAAGTGGTGCTGCGTCAATTACCAAATTTGACACAGAAAAATTCAAAGCTAAATTTGCTTGTGAATTGAAAGGTTACAATGAATTAGACCATTTCGATTCAAAAGAAATACGTAAATACGATAAATTCTCACAATATGCTTTAGTTGCTGTAGAAGAAGCAGTTACCCATGCTGGAATTGATTTTGAAACCTTAAACAAAGATAGAATTGGCGTTATTTGGGGTTCTGGTAATGGTGGAATTCAAACCTTTCAAGACCAAATGAAAGAGTATTGTGTTGGTGATGGAACTCCTCGTTTTACGCCTTATTTTATTCCTCGCATATTAGTTGATATTGCATCTGGTATAATTTCCATAAAATATGGTTTAAGGGGAGTTAACTTCTGCCCTGTTTCAGCTTGTGCGACCTCTAACACAGCAATAATTGAAGCTTTCAACTATATCAAATGGGACAAAGCGGATATGATAGTGACAGGTGGATCAGAAGCTGCAATTAACGAGGCGTCAATTGGTGGTTTTTCTTCTGCGAAGGCTCTTTCAACAAGAAATGATTCTCCTGAAACTGCTTCTCGACCATTTGATATTTCACGCGATGGTTTTGTGATGGGAGAAGGTGCAGGTGCATTGATTTTAGAGGAATATGAACACGCAATGAAACGTGGCGCAATTATTCTAGGAGAAATTGTTGGTGGTGGAATGGCAGCTGATGCTTATCATTTGACAGGGACTCATCCCGAAGGAGCTGGTGCTGTTTTAGGAATGAATGAAGCATTGCGCGAGGCAGGTATTTCTGCAGATCAAATCGAGTATGTGAATATGCATGCAACTTCCACTCCACAAGGTGATATTTCAGAATTGATTGCAGCAAGAACAGTTTTTGGAACGAATTCTAAAGTATCCATTTCAGCTACTAAATCGATGACCGGTCACTTGTTAGGTGCAGCCGGAGCCATTGAAGCAATTGCTTGTGTGAAAGCCTTAGAAACGGGATTAATTCCTCCAACGATTAACACCGAAACAATCGAACCTGAATTTGCTGAATTATTTGACTTTCCACTTGGTAAAGCAAGCGCAAAAGAAGTGAATTATGCAATGAGTAATACCTTTGGTTTTGGTGGACATATTGCTTCAGTTATTATGAAGAAATATTAATAGATTATCCTCTCAAAACTGCCCCCGTTTCCTTCTCAATACCTAAGCGGATTAACTCCATTGCTTTGTCAATTTCTTGATCATTTAAGGTACGGTCACCATCTTGTAGAATAAATGAAAGTGCATACGATTTCTTGCCAGCTTCCAATTTGTCACCTTCGTAAACATCAAATAAATTCACACTTTGAAGCAATTTTTTCTCACTTTTTCTTGCAGCAGTCTCTAATTCCGAGAATTTTGTTTCCTTATTCACTAACAATGAAAAATCACGTCTAATAGCAAAAGCTTTCGGTAAATCTTTGAATTTGATTTTAACTGTTTTCAAGGTATCTAACAATACATCAAAATCAATCGAAGCGAAGTAAACAGGATTTTTAACGTCAAAGTATTTTTGAATCTTGGACGAAACTATTCCAATCTCTACAATTGATTTTTTGAAGATTTCGATTTTTTCAGCATCTTGAAACAAATCACTTTCTAACGATTTTTCCTGGATATTAGACGTTAATCCCAAACGATTTAAAAGAGAAATAATGATTCCTTTTAAGGTAAAGTAGGATACTGTTTCTGATGTATTATTCCAAGATTCTTCTGATTTTGAACCCGTTAGTACGAATGAAATCGTGCGTTGCTCATTGAATCCTGACGCATATTTGAAATAAGTTTTACCATATTCAAATAATTTAACATTCGGATACTGACGGTTTTGGTTGTGTTGAATGTTTTCCATCAAACCAAAAAGCAAAGTTTGTCTCAACACATTTAAATCTTGACTCAAGGGATTTAACATTTCCACTTGATGTTCGACTTTTAACGTTTCTCCGCCTAATTTTTCTACATAAACTCCTTTTGTCAATGAATTATTCAAAGCCTCGTTGAATCCTTTTCCAACCAAAAACTCAGCAATTGTAGCTTGAAGTTTGTCAGCATTTATAGCTTCAGAAATCGGTAAAGAAATATTCCATTTTTCAGGAATTGGTACTAAATTGAAGCCATAAATACGCAGAATTTCTTCTGTAACATCAGCTTCACGGTGAACATCTGTTCTGTAACTTGGAATTTCAATTTCTAAGTCTAATTCAGTTGATGTCAAAATCTTAAAGTCCAAATTCTCTAGGATTTGAACAACTGCTTCTTTTGAAATTTCACTTCCAATTAAACGATTGATTTTGTTTAGATTTACGGTTATTACTCGCTTAGAAACTGGATTGATTAGTAAATCCTTTTCGTCCATTGCAATTTCTCCACCTGCAATTTCTTGTATCAAATGAGCCGCACGACGCAATGCATAAAGTGTTAATTCTGGGTCAACACCACGTTCGAAACGAAAACTTGCATCGGTATTTAAACCGTGAATTTTGGCCGTTTTTCTAACAGAAACAGCATTAAATATAGCTGATTCCAAGAATACATCTTGAGTTTGCTCATTGATTCCAGAATCTGCGCCACCGAAAGCACCTGCGATACACAAATTTTCAGTACCATTTGTAATCATCAACTCTTCTCCTTTCAAGGTTCTTTCAACGCCGTCTAACGTTTTGAAAACTTGCCCTTCAATTGCTTTTTTGACAACGATTTTACCATTCAATTTCTCAACATCAAAAGCGTGCAAAGGTGTTCCTAATTCACGCATCACAAAATTGGTAACATCAACCACATTATTGATTGGAGAAAGTCCAACTGCGCGCAATCTTTTTTGCAACCATTCTGGAGAAGCTTGCACTTTCACGTTGGCAATTGTCACCCCACAATAGCGGTCGCAATTAGCTATATCTTCAACAGATATTTTTATTGGTAAATGTGTGTTTTCAGCCTTTAATTCTTTGGTTGCTGGCCAAACGATTGAGGAATTTTTTCCTTGGTGAAAATTAAAATAAGCTACTAAATCTCGAGCCACACCAATGTGTCCCATTGCGTCAGAACGGTTTGGAGTTAATCCTATTTCTATTTGAAAATCGTCTTCTAAATCAAAATAACTCGCTGCAGATGAACCTGTTTCGATATGATCAGGTAAAACTAAAATTCCTGCGTGCGAAGTTCCTAAACCTAGTTCATCTTCAGCGCACAACATTCCGAAAGATTCAACACCTCTAATTTTTGCTGCTTTAATTTTGAAAGCTTCATCTGGCTTCGGATACAAAGTGCAACCAACAGTGGCAACAACTACTTTTTGTCCAGCGGCAACATTTAAAGCGCCACAAACAATTTGTAAGATTTCTGTGCCAATATCGACAGTAGTAACTTTTAATTTGTCAGCATCGGGATGTTTTTCGCAAGTCAAAACTTTACCAATCACAACGCCGTCTAATCCGCCTTGTACTGCTTCCATTTTTTCAACCCCTTCCACTTCTAAGCCAGTATCAGTTAGGATTTTAGAAATTTCATCAATATTTAGTTCAGTTGAAACGTAATTTTTAAGCCAATTGAAAGAGATTTTCATGAGTGATTTTTAAAGTGGTAGCAAAGTTAATAAATTATTGGTGGAGAGAAAAGGTGTTAGTTCTTGTACGAGCTAACATATTTAAAGGATATAAATTGAAATAAATTGAAGAATAAATGTCTAAAAAAGCTGCTAGTGACTTATAGATAAATTTAGAAACGAATTGCTTTAATTTACACGAATTTAATGCTTGTAAAAAAATTAACGTCCGAAAATTAAACCATGACCTTCAAGTGATTGATACAATTTGTTCCATTTCAACTTGACTATTGAAGGATTTAATAATTCTGAATTTGAAATTAACAAGTCTCCATTTTCTTGAAATGTCATACCAGAAGGTCTTGGGAAAATCGATGAATCGAGCGTTGTATAATTAACTATTTCTCCAAATTGATTGTAAACAATTAGGCTTCTATCAGTTGAAGAAAGAATATAAATTTCATTCGTTTTTGGGTGAACAGCAATTGCCGATGGGTTAAAATCTAAACCCTGAATTGTATCACCAGAATTTGTGACAAAAGTAATGGGAAGCGATAAATTGTTGTTTAATGCAAATGTTTCAATATCAGTAGAATTAATCTCAAATATTGGTTCATCTCTCAATTGATTTTTATTCAAATTAAAAGCATACAAAAAACTAGAAAATTGACCTTCTTCTTTTTCTTGAACTTCAGAAATAAGAAAAAGCCTTTTTGTAGATTGATGCAAACAGATTCCAACTGAATTGAAATTTTCTTTAGTGTTATTGGAAGATGCGAATGAATTTACGTCATAAGGAGGTAGTAAAAAATGTACTTTACTTTCAGAATCCATTAGGATTAAGGTTGAATCTATTTTCGAAATAGCAACAAATTTGTGATCGCTTCCTAAAGAAAGTTTGCTAGAAATCGAATAATCTATTAAATCTAAAAAAACAACTTCACCACTATTGGGCACAATACCAACAAGATGTGTTGAATCCATTGAGGTTAAATCAGAAAAAGACGAAACCCCCATCGGTAGTACATTTACCTCTGTAGGATGGATTAAGTCAAAATACCCATCTTCTTTATAAAAATTTGTAGCTTTTTGGTAATAATAATTTTCTACCCCTACTTCTTCAAGGGATTTTGCAGCTACAAAAGACAGCGTTGCTAAAACAAAAGAAAAAAAGTGTTGTTTTTTCACATTAATTATTAAAACAAAAATAGTAAATATTTCTAAATCAAAATAATAAGCATATATTTGATTATGTCTTATTGTGATTTTTGTAAAAATTTACCGATTGACAATGTTCATAGAGTTTACCATGATAAATTTTATGGAGTTGAATTGACAGATGACTTTGAATTATTTGGCCGATTAATTCTAGAAATTAATCAAGCAGGTCTTTCTTGGGAAACCATTTTAAAGAAACAAGATGTATTTCTTGTAGCTTTTGATAATTATAACTTTTACAAAATCGCCATGTACGATGATTATAAAATTGAAGAATTATTACAAAACAAAGGGATTATACGAAACAAATTAAAGATTAATGCTGTTATCAATAATGCTAAACAAGTAATTAAAATTGTTGAAGAAAATGGTTCTTTTTATAATTGGTTGAAACTTCAAGGTGAAATTACTTTAGAAGATTGGGTAAAATTATTTAAAAAGAACTTTAAATTTGTTGGCAAAGAAATTGTGAATGAATTTTTAATGAGCATAACGATTTTACCAGGAGCTCACAAAAATGATTGTCCAAATTTTAAATTAAAATGAAAAATATGAAACTTTCGGTTGCTTTTTTAATGATTGTATTGTCCTTTCAATCAATTTCTCAAATTAGTATTAATGCAGGAACTGGAGTTTTAAAAGGATTTACTGTTCCTAAACCATTTTTTGGTTTCCATGGTGGAATTGAATTGCCAAGAAGCAATGATGTTACTTTTTATGGTCGAGTTGGATATTATTTCCCTCAAAAAGAAGATGATAAGTATTCCACATATGTAACGGCTGTTGATGTTACGACAACACCTAATGTGCTTTCTGTAAATTATGTTTCAAAGACTAGTTATTTTACGATTGAAGGTGGAACAAGAAGATATTTGGGGAACGATTATGACAATGGTTTTTCACTATATGGTGGCACTAATTTCATGTTGTTTTTTAATACAGTAAAAAGAGATTATGAAAAAAGTGATGTTACAGGTGTATTTCAATGGGAACCAAATTATATCACTTCTCCCAATGAACAAGATAAAGGAAACATAATAAGTATTGCGGCAGGACTTCAAGGAGGACTTAAATACACAATTCCTGCTACTGGAACTTTTTATTTTGATATTAATGGGCAGTATGCTCTTTTCGGAAAAGCTAACAATCAAACAGCGTCCTTTTCTCAATTATATTCTCAATTGTTTTTTACATTTAACGTTGGATATAGAAAAGACTTGTATTGAGTTGATTGTAAAAAGATACTACTATCAGTTTTCAACTTTTTAATATTAGTTAATTTAATAATCAACTAATTTTTTACCTTATAAAGTAATTAGTTTTGAATAAAAAAATTATGTTCAAATTAATATCAGTTGTTGTTTTAAGTTCAATGTTATTCCATAGTTGCGCACAAAGTCCAACTAAAGAAGTAAAAAAAGTAATCAAACAACCAATTTCAAAAATCAATTTTGCACTTTCAGATTTTTTAACCGAAAATAAAGAACTTGACAAAGAAGTAGATCGCATTTTTAAAGAATTGGATGATACTGCAAGAATCGCTCAATTAATCATGCCTGCAGTTGGACGTTTAGGAAAGACCAAAGACCAAATTGATCAATACATTAAAGAGCGATTAATAGGTGGTGTTCTGATGTTAAATGGGACTAAAGAAGAATTCACAACTTGGATTAAGGACTTTGAAACAAGCAATAAAAAAATTGGAAACTTACCATTTCTTTACAGTGCTGACGCTGAACCAAGTTTAGTTAACCGTAAAATTACAGGTTCAACTCAAGTTAAAAAAGCAAATGAAGTAAATTCTATTGAAGAAGTTTCAATGGTTGCTCAAACGATTTCTACTGACTTAAATGCAATTGGAATCAATTATAATTTTGCGCCTGTTGTAGATATGTCAGCCAATAAAACAGTCGGTTACCGAGGTTTTGGAGCAATCGCCGAAAATTTAATTCCATGGTCTGACGAATTTATCCAAATCACTCAAAAAAACAATATAATTGCCACTGCTAAACATTTCCCCGGACATGGATTAGTTTCAGGCGACACGCATCACTCTTTACAATCAATTGATGGTGAGATGAAGGAAGTCAAAAATTATCCAGAATTAATTGATAATGGTGTTTTGTCAATTATGGTAGCTCATATTGCCGTAGTGAACAATAAAAAATTCGACACTGAAGGTCTACCCTCAACTTGTTCTGAAAAAATTGTGACAAATCTTTTACGTGATAGTCTACAGTTTGAAGGACTAATTGTAACTGACGCAATGAATATGGGTGGTGTCGCAAGTGTTCCTCAAGCTTCATTTAAAGCAATCAACGCAGGTTGTGATATTTTATTAATGCCTTTAGATGTTAAGAAATCGCATGACGAATTGCTGAGTGCTTACAGAAAAGATAAAAATTTCAAGCTCAAAGCTGATGCTTCTGTGAAAAGAATCATTCGAATGAAGATAGCAATTGGTTTATTAAATGAGAAATAGTGTAATGTCTATATTCTATTTGTATCTGCTTGCCAATCTTTTACTGCTAATTTGATTTCTTTATTCGTTAAATTATCTTTAATCGATTTTTCAATTAATTCCAAAAGCTCAACATTTGAAGCAAAACGTAAAGCTATTATTTGACCAAGTCGTAATTGTTTTTCCTTGTCATTGAATGATTTTCCAGTTAATTCAAAATAGCGTTGGCGCATTTCCAATCGAATGATACGATCTTGATTTTTGAGTGCGTAAACTCTCGTAATCATTGAAACAATAATGAGACTAATGCTAAAAAGTATAAAGATTATTTTTTCTGTAAACCCATTTTCACTTTGAAAAAAGTAAACAATACTCCAAATAAATAGGGTTGCAACAATTGGAATTAAGATAAAATGATGAGCAGGATTTAATCGCAGGTGATTCTTGTAATTTTGCATAATTAATTATTTTTTTCTGTTAGTAATTGTAGAAACTCATTTTGAATAGATTGACTTTTATCTGCATTGTAAGCAATTTGAATTTTCTCAACAATTTCACTTATTTGACTAACATTCTCCGCTTTAAGTTCATTCATCACTTTTTGAATAGTTGAAGGTCTTGGGCCCCAAGTGAATAACTCATTTTGAGTTGAATTATCCAATGCTATTAACTTTGGAATTGAACGTCCACCGTTTGTTAAATACAAATCCATTAACTCTAAATTCTCATCTCTCAAAATTATTTTTAGCTCCACATTTTGAGATAAATCAGCCATTTTTTGAAGAATTGGAACATTTTGAGCTGCATCTCCACACCAAGCTTCAGATATCACAAGCCAAGTTTGAGGGAGTGTAATTGATTGAATTTGAGTTGCTAATTCAGAATTGATGGTTACAGTTTTATACAATCTTTTCATTCTGTGAAAATTCAAATTCGTGTAATGAACATAATCTTCAGTTTGATTGGGACCAGTTGTTTTTCCTTCACCAAGTAGTTCTTCAGTAAGCTTAAAATACGCTTGATAAGTCATCGTATTTAGTAGCGTGCTATTTAATAAATCAAATTTATCCATATTTGTTTTAATTAAATATAACGTATTAATAACATATTAGTTCAGACGGAAATTGAATTAACGAACTTCATTGTCCCTAAATTTTACAATTCGTTGAATCAATTCTTTTGGAAGTGGCTCATTTAATGGGAATTGAATTGCTCCTTTTGAAGTTTTGTAAGGCAATAATTCTTTTTGAAATTCAATAATTGGTGTCGGTGTTGGGTAAAAACCAATATGATGTTTATTTGCAGCATAGTAAACTATAACTTTTTTTTTCTTGAAAGCAGGCATATTATAACTTATTACCTCTTCACAATCGACCAAAGATTCTTTTATGATTTCTCTAAGTTCTTGTAATTTTAGTTGAATTTCAGGAGCTTGAAAATCGTGATATTCATCAATCGTTTTGAATTTCAAGCTATCATAAGGCGATTTGGAATTTTCCATTTAAATTTCTTAATAAATTCTAACTTTTTACTTCACCCGCTTCAACCCTACTCGTTTTCTACTTGCATCAATCTCTAAAACCTGAACAGAAACGTGTTCGTGTAAAGAAATAAACTGTGCTGGATCTTCGACGTAGGTTTCTGCTAAATTCGATTTGTGAATCAAGCCATTTTCTTTGATTCCAATGTTTACAAAAGCTCCAAAAGCAGTTACATTTGTAACAATTCCAGGTAGAATCATTCCAATTCTCAAATCGTCCATCGTTCGAATGGAAGAATCAAACTCCAAAACTTTCGCTTTTTTTCGTGGGTCGCGTCCTGGTTTTTTAAGCTCTTTTATGATGTCATCAAATGTGTAGGAATCAATTTCCTGAAAATCAATTTTCTTTATTTCTTTCAATAAATCATCATTGCCAATTAAAGTCTTTAAATCCACTTGTAATTTCCTCGCCATTGACTGCACCACTTTATAACTTTCAGGATGTACCGCTGAATTATCTAACGGATTTTCTGAGTTTCTTACGCGCAAAAATCCAGCTGCTTGTTCGTATGCTTTTTCACCTAAACGTTTCACTTTTTTCAATTCTTCACGCGAGCGAATTCCACCATTTTCAGTACGATATGCAACAATATTTTCTGCTAAAGTTGGTCCCAAGCCAGAAACGTAACTCAATAAATAAGGCGAGGCTGTATTCAAATCCACTCCTACTGAGTTTACACACGAAATAACTACATCATCCAATGCATCTTTCAATAAATTTTGATTGACTTCGTGCTGATATTGCCCCACTCCTATTGATTTTGGGTCAATTTTCACCAATTCCGCCAATGGATCCATCAAACGTCGACCAATGGAAACAGAACCACGAACAGTAACATCATACGTTGGGAATTCCTTGCGAGCAATTGGACTAGCAGAATAAATCGAAGCACCATCTTCACGCACCACAAATACCTCGACTTCGCGGTCGAAACGAATTTGTTTAATTAAGGCTTCCGTTTCTCGACCTGCTGTTCCATCGCCAATCGCAATCGCTTGAATTTTATACGCTTGTACAAACTGTGCAATTTTTGATTTTGCGGCCGAACTTTCATTTTGCGGTGGATGTGGGTATATCGTTTGATTCATTAACAAATCTCCTGATTCATCAATGCACACTACTTTACAACCCGTTCTAAATCCCGGGTCAATTGCCAAAATTCGCTTTGAACCCAAAGGTGGCGCTAAAAGTAATTGGCGTAAATTCGTCGTAAAAATCTTAATCGCTTCTTTATCCGCTTTTTCTTTGGCTTCACTCAAAATTTCATTTTCAAGCGAAGGACACATCAAACGTTTGTAAGATTCTTTACACGCTTCACCCACAATTGTTGCACAAGCGTCATTTCCTTTCACAAAAAAGCGTTCTAAAGATTCAATCGCTTCCGCTTGGTCGGGTTGTGCTTTTAAGGAAATAAAACCTTCACGTTCAGCACGAACCAAAGCTAATAAGCGATGAGAAGCACATTTATACAAAGGTTCTGAAAAGTCGAAATAATCGCGGTATTTTGCACCTTCTTCTTCTTTACCTTTCACCATTTTTGAGGCTAACAAAGACTTTCGTTGGAACAAATAACGAATTTTTGCGCGAGCTGCACCATTTTCATTGATCCATTCAGCAATAATATCTTTTGCACCATCAATAGCCATTTTTTCATCTTCTACATCTCCCTTCACAAATTTATCAGCCATTGAAAACGGATCTCCACCACGCTGCGACATAATCATTTTTGCTAAAGGCTCTAAACCTAATTTCTTCGCTTTATCCCCTTTTGTTTGACGTTTCTGTTTATAAGGTAAGTAAATGTCTTCCAGAATGATAGCATCTAAACAAGTAGTGATTTTTTCTTTTAATTCAGGAGTTAATTTTCCTTGTTCTTCAATCGAATTTAAAATCGTTTGCTGTCGAGCAATTAACTCATCGTATTTCTTTCCAAGATCGCGAATCAAAGCAATTTCCACTTCATCCAAACCACCAGTCATTTCCTTGCGATAGCGCGCAATAAAAGGAACTGTTGCTCCTTCATTCAATAATTGAAGTGTATTTACAATTGATTTTTCTGAAAGATTAGAGTTAGCTTGAATATAAGAAACCATTGAAAATTTTGCTTTTGATACTTTAAAACGAAAATGTAAAATTAGAGATAATTGTTACTTTGAAATATAACTATGAATTAAACTATAAATTTTCTAACTCTCTTCAATATTCGTTTACTTTGTAATCAACCGATAATCATAATTTGATAAACAAAACATAAATAAATGTCAGTTTTAAATAAAAAAATAGTTTACCAAAACGTTTGTAACGAAGTAAATCTGAGAATTAGAAATTTAAAATCGATTCTTCAAGAAATGTTTGATGCTGCATCTCGAAATGATTCTAAAAATTCAGCTGGTGATAAGCACGAAACAGGCGTTGCAATGGCGCAGTTAGAACAAGAAAAATTGACTAAACAAATCAATGAATTATTGACGATTCAAGAAAATTTACAAAAAATTAATCCTACAACCTCTCATACTAAAATTGGTTTAGGCAGTTTAGTAGAAACAAATAATGGTTGGTATTATTTCTCTGTTGGAATTGGCACCATCAAAATGGAAAGTTTTTCAATTTTTGCCATCAATCCAAAAGCGCCAATTGGAGAGTTGCTTTTAGGAAAAACGAAAGGTGAATGTATCCTTTTTAATGGAAAATCGACAGAGATTTTAAGTATACAATAATTTTTAAACTGCTTTTTAAAACAACTAATGCAATTTCGCTTGAATCAAATTAATAAATTCTTTACGTGTTGCATCGTTTTCTAGGAAAAGACCAGTAAATGCGCTTGTAGTTGTTACAGAATTTTGTTTTTGTACGCCACGCATTTGCATACACATGTGTGAACATTCAATCACAACTGCCACACCTTTTGGTTCCAAGGTACGCTGAATACAATCTCTTATTTCAATTGTCAAACGTTCTTGCACTTGTAAACGTCTTGAATACGCATCCACTACTCGTGGGATTTTACTCAAACCAACAATTTTTCCATCAGGAATATAGGCAATATGCGCTTTACCAAAAAATGGCAACATGTGGTGCTCACAAAGGGAATAAACCTCAATAGATTTCACTAACACCATTTCAGAATATTCTTCGTGAAATATCGCTTGATTGATTAAATCATCGGGATTTATATCGTAACCATTTGTTAGGAATTGCATCGCTTTAGCAACACGTTCAGGGGTTTTTAGTAAACCTTCGCGCTCTGGATTTTCACCCAAGGCTTTGATGATTGAAAGGTAATTCTCTTCTAATATTTTATTTTCCAAAATTGTTTTTTTTTAGTTTGAATTACAACTTAAAACGGCTCTTTTCCTCCGTAATAATCTACAAAATTATTTTCCGTTTCGATGATTCTGATATGAGCCAATTCACCACCATTCTGACGAACATCTTCTTCAATTAAATCCCAAATCGCAATCGCTATATTTTCTGTTGATGCCATTATTCCTTTTAAGAATGGAACATCTAAATTCAAATTTTTGTGATCGATTTCCTCAATTACTTTTTCCTTCAGTATTTTACTTAATGTTTTTAAGTTAATCACAAACCCCGTTTCTTCATTTGGAATTCCTTTCACTGTCACAAATAGTTGAAAGTTGTGTCCATGCCAATTATTGTTGGAACATTTTCCGAAAACTTCATAATTTTTCTCAGGTGACCATTCTTCTCGCCATAATTTATGTGCAGCGTTAAAGGTCTCTCTTCGTGTAATATAAATTGGCTTCATTTTTCTAAATTGTAACTAAATTTTCTATTAATTCACATTTCATAATTCCATCTCTATCGATTTCTGTAAGGCGAATTTTCTGAAATGTATTGGTTAATTCTTGCTGATATGGAAATTTCACTTTGATATAATTCTCTGTAAAACCATACATAATTCCTTCATCTTCTTCGTGTTCAAAGAGTACAGTTCGTTCCGTTCCACTATTTTCGGTGTAGAATTGACGTTTCTTTCTGTCTGACAACAGATGTAATTGTTTGCTTCTTTCGCGACGAACTTCCATAGGTACTTTTTCACCTAATTTTGGTGCACCTGTGTTTGCACGTTCAGAATAGGTAAATACGTGTAAGTAGCTAACATCCAAATCTTTCAAAAAGTTTACACTGTCCATAAAATCTTCATCAGTTTCACCAGGAAAACCAACGATTACGTCTACTCCAATACATGCATCAGGACGTATGGATTTGATTTGAATCACGCGCTGAGCATACAAAGCACGTTCATATTTTCTACGCATTAACTTGAGTAATCGATCGCTACCTGATTGTAATGGAATATGAAAATGGGGAACAAATCTTTTTGAATCTTTCAAGCAAAAATCAATGATTTCGTTTGAAAGTAAGTTGGGTTCTATGGATGAAATCCGAAAACGGTCAATTCCATCTATGTTATCTAATTCTTTAATTAAATCAAAGAAATTTTCTCCTTCTCCTTGACCAAAATCGCCAATATTTACACCAGTAAGAACGACTTCTTTAACAGCAGTTTTAGCAATTTTTTCTGCTTCTAAAACCGTTTCAGCAACTGAAGCATTTCTACTCTTTCCTCTCGCTAATGGAATGGTACAAAACGAGCAAAAGTAATCACAACCGTCTTGTACTTTTAGAAATGAACGTGTACGGTCACCAATAGAATAGGAAGGTACGAATTCTTTGGTATTCTTGATATTATCAAAAGAAACTTCAGTGATTTCAAGTTTTGAATTTTTATTTTCTAAGTGCTTTAATATGTTAAATTTTTCATTGGCACCAAGTACCAAATCAACTCCATGTATTTTTGCAATTTCTTCTGGTTTCAATTGTGCATAACATCCGACAATAACAATAAAAGATTCAGGATTGATTTTCTGTGCACGTTTCACTAATTGTTTGCACTTTTTGTCTGCATTTTCAGTAACCGAACAGGTGTTAATGACATACACATCTGGGGTTTCTTCAAATTCTACTTTCGCAAAACCTGCTTCCTCAAATAAGCGAGAAATCGTTGAAGTTTCTGAAAAATTCAACTTGCAACCAAGGGTATAAAATGCTACTTTTTTAAACTGATTCATTCAACTACAAAAGTAAGTAGAAATTAAGAAAGCTAATTTATTTTTTACCGACTCATTTTATATTAGCTGTTTTTATTTAATTCAAGATTCATTTGAAAACTTGAATGAATTAATTTTAGATAGCAAATTTACAACAATTTCATTTTTTTTTATCCCTGCATCTTCAATGATATGTGCTTGAGAATAAATTGGTAAACGTACGTTAAATTCTCTTGTAATAAATTCGTAAAGATTTTCATCAACTTGAAGTAACGGTCTCTTTTTATCATTTTTTAATCTAGAATGTAATTTTCCAATTGTAATATCTAAAAAAACAACTATTCCATGTTTTTTCATTATGGAGAGATTATCATTATAAATTGGCATACCTCCACCTGTTGAAAATACTGTAGGCTTTATAAATTGAGGTAAATTCAAGATAAATTCATGTTCCAATTTTCGAAAATAATTTTCTCCCTTTTCATCAAAAATTTCTTGAATTTTCGAATTTTCTTGTTTTTCAATAAACCTATCTGTATCAATAAATTCTAATTTAAAATTTTTAGCAACAAGTTTACCCAAGGAAGTTTTTCCACTTCCCATGAATCCTATTAAAAAAATATGTTTATCTTTTTCCAAATTCAATCTGATTTTCAATAACTTAAAATAAATTTTAAACTTATAAACAAAAATAATTAAATTTTACTTGTAGAATTAGAATAATAAAGTAACTTTGCACCCGCTAAAACGATTTCGTAGCTCAGCTGGTAGAGCAATACACTTTTAATGTATGGGCCCTGGGTTCGAATCCCAGCGAAATCACTCCTAGAGCCAATATAATCCATTTATGTTGGCTTTTTTTATTATCAAAACTTACCTTAATAAATTTACGTGTCCAATCTTTTGGAAAGTTCGGTAATCATCCCAAGAAAAAGTCAATTTCCATACGTAAGTACCAACTTGACAATGATTATTTCTATACGTTCCTTCCCAACCTTGGTAGATGTTTGTAGTTTCAAAGATCAATTCTCCCCAACGGTCAAAAATTTGCATTTTATATTTCTTAACATCCTCTGGACTTGAGAAAACAACATTCCAAACATCATTTAAACTATTGTCATCAGGAATAAAGGTATTCGGTGCATAATAAAATGGATCATTATCAAAAATAATTTGTTGGTAAGCCGTATCTGGACAATTATCACTCGAAATCGCAATCAAAGTGATCATAAATGTATCTGAAAGATTGGCTGTATATGTGTAATTCCCTGGTTCGAAATAGTAATGATTCACAGGGTTGTCACCCATATTCCAGATATAAAATTCTGCTCCCACACTTAGATTGGTGATGGTTGTTTGGTCGTTTCCGGCAAATAAATATGTTGGGTCAGCTAAAATTTCTGCTGTTGGTGACTGATAAACAGTAATAAAATCATCATATGTCACAAAGTTCGAACAACTATTGATATCTGTCACTGTCAAGGTTACATCATAATTTCCACCAGCTTGGTAAATATTCACTACACTGTCACATAAATTGTATGTGTTACCATCTCCAAATTGCCATTGGCATGCGATATTAGTCTCCGAAGTATTCGTAAAGGTAACTTGTAAAGGACTACAACCCAAGATAATGTCAGCATCGAAAGAAACACTTAAAAGTGGCGGTTCGTCCAAAACACACAACGTGTCAAAGCTACAACCGTTTGCATCTGTAACGGTAAGGTTGTAAGTTCCTTTTGGAATAGAATCGTTGGTTTGATTTGTGTCACCATTACTCCAAACAAAGCTATATGGCGCTGTTCCTCCTATTGGATTTGCTATCAATTGTCCGTTGCTGTAACCAAAACATTGTGGTTGAATAGCTGTATAAGTTGCAAATAAAGGAGCGACCGGTTGAGTGACACTTACATTTTCAGCATATACACAATTATTGGTATCTGTTACTGTGAGTGTATAAGTTCCAATTGGCAAGGAATCAATGTATAGACTCACGGAATCGTTTGTGTTCCATAAGAAAGTGTACGGTGAGGTTCCGCCTGTAATCGTTGCAGTGATATGTCCTGTTGAATCGCTGAAGCAAAGTACATTTTGCACAAGATACTGAATATCAATAGGTGCTTGTGGTTGAGTTAGAATTACTTCAATGGAATCCACACAATTTAAGCTGTCACTTACAATTAATTTATAGGTTCCAAAGGGGAGAATTGCTATATCTTGAGTGAACGCAAATCCATTGTTCCAATTGTAAGTATAGCCAGATGTTAAGCTAGGTGTTCCACCTGTTACTTCGACATCTATTGCACCTGTTGAAGCTGCATGACACAAGATATCTAAGTGTGTTTCTGATAGTGCAATTGGTGCTTGTGGTTGGGTAATTGTAGTTGAAATACTATCCGTACAATTGTGTTGATCAGCAACAATTACCTCATATGTTCCGATTGGTAAACCGCTGATGTCTTCTATGAATTGTGAATTATTCCACGTATAGTTGTAAGGTGTTGTTCCGCCTGTTACGTTTAGATCAATAGAAGCGGTACTTGCTCCAAAACAAGCCACGTTAACTTGTGTAAGCGCGAGTGTTAAAAGTGGTGGTTCAGTCACTGTAAAACTAAAAATCGCTAAACAATTATTGGAATCAAGCACATCAATAGTATATGTTCCAGCAATTAAAGAATCAATGTCTTGGGTAGTATCGCCTGTGTTCCAAAGGTAAATATAAGGTGAAACACCACCAGTTATCGTTAGGTCAATCGCACCATTATTTTCTCCAAAACAGTTGACATTTGTGATTACATTTGTTTCAGTAAGTTGCGTTGGCGAAGAGATTGTGGTGCTTATTGCTTCAATACAATTATTGTTATCATTTACTGTTAAAAAGTAATTCCCAACTCCTAATGAATCAATATCTTCAGTTGTTTCATTAGTTGACCAATTGTAAACATAAGGAGCTGTTCCACCTGTAGTAGTGACCTGAATACTTCCCAAAGAATCACCAAAACACAGATTATCGATTTGAGTAATTGAAAGTAAAATAGCAGTATCTGGTTGATTAATCACGGTTGAATCAACAACTAAACATTGGTTACCATCTCTCACTTCAACCGTATAAATTCCTGCAGGTAAATTGTTAACAATCGACAAGTTAGAAGGCATTATCGTTGTGATGATTGGGTGACTACTTGAGGTCCAACTATAAGTGTAATTCCCTACTCCTCCTTGCGGTATGGTGCGTACGCGACCCGTTGAATCGCCAAAACAAAGGACATCTAAAGAGTCTGTCTGTGTAGATAGTGGTGTTGGTTGCGTTACTTGAATTGAAGTTGTTTTTTCACAATTATTTGCGTCTTTTACCACAACGGAATATAGTCCTTGAGTAAGATTTGTTGCTGTGGCTTGCGTGGACGAATTGTTCCATAAGTAGGTGTAGTTCGGCGTTCCACCACTTGCGGTTACGGTTGCTGAACCTGTACTTTCTCCATGACACAAAACCGAGGTCGTAGAAGCTGAAAGCATAAGTGGTGAAATAGGTTGTGAAATTGGAATAGAGAAAGTATTCGTGCAATTTTTAATATCAGTTACAGTAACGGTATAAGTTCCTACGACCAAATTATTGATCACATTACCCGTCGAACCATTGCTCCAAGCATACGTGAAATTCAAATTTCCTCCATTTGCGGCAACGAAGATGCTTCCATTACTTCCTCCAAAACAACTTATATCATTATGAACTTCAAACAAACCAATCGCTGCTGCAGGTTCGCTCACTGTGATATCTAATGTATCCAAGCAATTATTAAAATCACGTAAAATAATTTGGTAAGTCCCTGCCACAAGTCCGCTAATGTCTTGGGTAATTTGGTTGTTGCTCCATTGATAGGTGTAAGGTGTAATTCCTCCAGCAGGTGTCATATCAATTGCACCATCATTTCCATTTATACAACTAACAGATGTTACGGCTTGACCAATTACTAAATCTAGTGGTTCATAAATTGTCGTACTATAGTTAGCTATACAGTTATTCATATCATTTACAATCAAGGTATAAACACCTTGATTCAATCCAATCAAATCCTCAGTTGTTGCTCCAGTATTCCATGTGTAATTGTATGGTTGTGTTCCTCCAAAAGTAGTAAGTGTTATGCTACCAGATGCTTCACCGAAACAACTAATATCTGTTCTAAATCCTGTTATACTTAGGGGTAATAGTGGAGTAGTTATTAAAGTTGAAATAAAAGACTGACAATTATTTCCATCAGTAACAGTAACAAAATAATTAGTAGCAGCAAGATTCGAAATATCTTGTGTCGTAGCATTGTTGCTCCATAAATAAGTGTAATTCCCTGCCCCTCCAATTACATTTAAATTAACAGTTCCATTATCCACTCCAAAACACGTAACGTTTGTGTGGGTTTCTGACAAAACCATCGTATTAGATGGGTCTAAAATCGTAATTGAGCTTGTATCTTGGCAATTATTATCGTCCGTAACTGTAACTGAGTAAGTTCCTGCAACAAGGTTTGTAATATCCTCGGTTGTTTCATTATTGGTCCACTGATAAATGTAATTTCCTGTACCGCCCATGACAGTTAAGTCAATAGATCCTTGTTGAGCTCCAACACACAAAGCATCAAGATGTGTTTCAAAAATAACTAAAGGAGCACTTGGTTGAATAACTGTTGCAGTACCATTTATTTGACAACTTTGAGCATCAGTAACAGTAACGGAATATGAACCTGCGTTTAGGTTACTTATATTTTGAGTTGTATCGCTAGTTGACCAAGAATAGGTATAAGGTGCAGTTCCACCTGAAACACTTAAATTAATACCACCAGTACTATCTCCGTAACATAAAACAGCAGTTGGGCTCAAGCTAATTCCATTTGGAGCTGGCTGTCCTAAAACACGCTGAATATTGAAAGTACAACCTTGTGAATCGGTAATAACTAAATTGTAAGTTCCTGCGCCTACAAAGCTTAAATCTTGAGTAGTGGCGGTATTCGACCACGCATAAAAATAAGGTGCTGTTCCACCGCTAACGGTGACATCAACGCTTCCATTTGTTGTGCCAAAACAGCTTGGATTGATCGAAGTGGCTGTTGCGTTAAGGGCTGCAATGGGTTGTGTTAAAGTCGCAGAATTGGTCGAAGTACAATTGTTTGCATCTTTGATGTTGACGTTGTAAATACCAGGTAGTAGACCATTCAAATCTTGGGAAGAAGCAGTAGTTGACCAAAGGTAAGTGTAAGGTGGTGTCCCGCCGCTTGGAGTGAGGTCTATGGCGCCACTCGCATTGCCAAAACAAGCAATATTAGTCGCGGAAAGTATAGATGTAAGTGGTCCCGCGGGTTCAGTAATGAGAGTAGAAAGCGTTTGAACACAGCCTTTGTTGTCAGTAACAGTAACAGAATAATTTCCAGCTGTAAGGTTGTTCAAATCTTGAGTACCCGCTGAGTTTGACCATAAGTAACTATAAGGTCCTGTGCCTCCTGAAACGGATAAATCAACAGCTCCTGTTGAATTACCAAAACAAGCGACATTGTTTACACTCATCGTCAAAGCTAGCGCTGCTATGGGTTGTGTAAGGGTTATTATTCTAGTTTTGCTACAATTATTTAAATCGTTGACATTTACAGTATATATTCCAGTGGGAAGACCTGTTAAATCTTGTGATGTTGCAGTAGTTGACCACGAATAGAAGTATCCTGGTGTACCTCCTGAAACGTTTAAATCTATTGAACCTGTACTTTGCCCAAAGCAGTTAATGTCAATGTGGTTATCAGAAAGAACTATAACTGGTGGTTGTGTTAATAAGACAGAAGCCGTTTTGATACAGCCATTTGCATCGATAATTGTTGCTGTATATGTACCTGGACCAAGATTAGTAATAGTTGCTGTACTTTGTCCATTACTCCATGTAATTATATAAGGTGTAGTACCTCCACTGAAAGTTACCATAGCGCTTCCGTCTGCCGCTCCATTGCACGAAATATTCCTACCGTTGTAGTTGGAAGTAACACTAGCGCTGGCAGTAAGTAATGTTGGTTGTGTAATCGTGTAGGTTTGATTCACTGTACAGCCGAGTCCATCGGAAAGAGTAACGGTATAATTATTGGGAGAAAGGTTTGAAATCGAGGAGGCTGATAATGAATTGCTCCAAGCATAAGATAAATTGCCTGTGCCACTTCCTGAAACTTGAATCGAACCATTATTGGCACCAAAACAAGTGACATTGGTCAAATTGACAAGGTTCAAAGTTGGTGGAGTTAGTATCGTAATCGTTTTAGTCGTATTGATACTACATCCTCCTAAGCTTGGAAAGGAAATTGTAAGCGAATAAGTCCCTGAATTTGCCGAACTGACATTACTGATTGTAGGATTACTTATACTAGAAGTGAATCCGTTTGGACCTGTCCAAGAATATGTAGCTATATTCGATGATGTCGTGGCACCCAAACTCAAAGTTTGTCCCAAGCAGACTGTATTATTAGTGATAGCAAAAGGTGGGCAACCAGCCACGCTAACGGCCAAAGCGTTACTAGCAGTTAAAGGACAACCCTGACTGTTGTAAGTATCAGATACGCCTCCATTATTATATTGATTACCAGAAATATTACCTGTTCCAAAAATATACGCAGAATTTGAAATACCCGGAACACATTGGAATGCCGGGCAATCGTTTGAAACTATTACTTTAAATTTTAATACTGTACTATCTGATCCTGTTCCAGATGCTTGCATGTTACCACCAGTTGAGCCGTTTGCTCCATTACCAACCCTCGCTCGAATCACTCTTGAGGCTGCAATATATTCAGCTTGATCATCCGAACTCAGATCAGTTTTATTACCTGAATTTGGTCCAAATGTAATTGATATCGATCCCGGAACAAAGGTCGTTCTTGGATCTAACGTATCAAGCATGTATGTATTTATGGATAAATCAGATCCTATATTTTTGCCAACAACAGTATATTCTAAAATATCACCTGGTTGAACTAATCCTCCATTAACATCGCTAATACGAACATCTGCTCGTAAATCTGGTTCAAAAATATCGATAGCAGATGTAATAACTCGAGGTAAAATCGCATCTTGAGAAGTTACAACTCTTACTGTGGCATTTGAAACATTATTAGAAATGTAATCTAAGTTTGTGTTGTTAGGAAAAAAAATTCCACTATCAAACCCAAGGTTATTATTATAACTAGGGTTTCTAAACAATGTATAAGCACCATTGTAAGTACAGGTGCTGTTAAAAAAATCACTTGCATTTCTCATTGCATCCGGAACATCTTGAAATGTACCATTTCCATTAAACTGCAACCTATCTCCTTGAATATTTCGGTCACCTTCATATGCAACTATTCCAAGCTCAAAACTAACAGGACCAAGCAAAGGAGTGGTAAAACCAGATATTGGTAAATCAACTACATTTCCATTACTTACGTATGCCATACCATCAAAAACAGTAAGATTGCGCATTGTTTGGAATACATTTTTGTAAACAATTACTAATGACCATGCCCCAAATAAATTATTTGAACCAGTTTCAGAAACAAGATTAGCTATTGTATAACGTGAACGTGCTCCTCCAGCTTGAACGAATGTTGTAACATTTTTATAACAAAAGTAACTTGGCATTTGAAAATTTGAATTGGATGGAATATTTGGTACATCGAGTGTCTGATCCGCTAGTAGTGTTTGATAAGCTCCACTGTTCCTTCTTATTCGTACTTGACTTCTTGTATTGTAATTCGTTGTACTTTGAGTAATTCTACCACTCCAATACAATCCAGCCCACAATATTTCACTACAATTTGCTAAATTTAAACTATCGCTTGATGAATTGAATGTACTTGAAAATCCATCAACATCAACATAATTCATTACTATACCTCCATCTTGGTTATGGTTACCGATTGGAGGAACTTGTTGTTGATAGGTCCCACAATTATTACTGTTACTGTTACAAGTTAATGTAACATTAGATAGAATTACTATGCCTCCTTTTTGATTTGTTTGATAACGAATATTAAAAGGCGAGACAACTTGTGTAAATGAGGTATTACTAACAAACAAAGAAATGATAAGTATCTTTAAATAAATCGTTACCGATGAAACTACTTTGTTTGTTAATGCCATATGCTAAGTTGATTTTAAACGATATTAAACTAGTAAAGTTGCTAAAACTCAAAAAATAATCTGGTTTATAATTAAACTTAACAATTTTTATAGCTAAACATAACTATTTACAATTAATCAAAACAAGTTATAAATAATACCATTCTGATACATTATTATTAATTTTAAGTAATAAAAATAAAATGTCACAATTAAAATCAATAGAACGTCTTAGTTTGATGCTAAATTTTATCAACGTAAATCGTTATCCTAATTTAGACGATATATTAAATTATTTAATTGAAAATAATTTAGAGACAACTGAACGAACTATTCAACGTGACTTTAAAACATTGCGTGAAATATGCTTTATCAATGTTAAATACAGTCGTTCAAATAATGGATATTGGATCGATGAAACTTGCAATCACCATTACAGTGAATGGAAGCGAATTTTTGAAATGTATAATAGAACAAGAGTATTAAATGAAGCTTTACTTAATAGTAAAACAACAATTGAATCGATTCATTTTGACATAAATGAACAAGAATTTAAAGCAGATCTTCTCGAAAAATTACTTCTCGCAATCCATTTCAGGAAAAAAATTAAATTTATTCTCAGTATCAAAGGACTTAAAGAAACTAAAGAAGTAATATTTTATCCTCACGTTCTAAGAGTATATTCAAATTATTGGTACGTATTTGGGTGTTTTCCTAATTATGATTTTACAAGTATTGGTTTAGATAGAATTCTAAATCTAGAAGTTTTATCCGAATCTTTCAAATTGAAACACCAAAAACCAAAAGAACTTATTGATTCATTTATAGGACTGGATTATCCAGATGAAAAAATTGAAAAAATCGTGCTTGTATTCGAAGCTTCACAAGGGAAATACATAAAATCGCAACCAATCCATCCCAGTCAAAAAATACTTATCGATACAGACAAAGAACTAAGAATTGAACTGCGATTAAAAATTAATTTTGAATTGGAGGAACAAATTATAAAGCATGGTGAATTTGTTCGTGTCATGGAACCAAAATCTTTCCGAAAATTGATTAAAAACCGTTTAAAAAAAGCCTTGGCAGGATATAAATCTTGAAAAAATAATTAAATATAATTTTAGCTAACAATTTCGTATTTATTTAATTGCACGAATCATTCTATTTTTTCCTTGTAAATCTTTTTTTACTTCAATTTCTTTGAAACCAACTTTTTCTAGGTAATTTTTCACTACTTCACTAAATTTATAATGTAATTCGAAATAAATCCATCCACCAGATTTGAGTTTTTGTTGTGCTAAATCAGCTATACGTTCATAAAAAATAATTGGAGAAAATCCATCAACAAATAAAGCAATATGAGGTTCAAAATCCAATACATTTTTTGACATTTCACATTGTTCTTCAATGGGAATGTAAGGAGGATTTGACACTATTAAATCCAAATCAAAAAAAGAATCCCAAACAGGTGAATTCATATTAAGTGCATCGGCATTTTCAAATGAGACTTCTAAAAAATTTCTTTTTGCATTGATTCGAGCCAAATCATTTGCATCAATTGAAATATCAATTCCAACAATTGTAGCATTATTAAAAATCTTTTTTAATGCCAAAGCTATGCATCCTGAACCAGAACAAACATCAATTGCTTTAGAAACTGTTTTATGTTCACTAATCCAATCTACTAATTCTTCAGTTTCAGGTCGAGGAATTAACGCACGTTTATCACACTTAATTGAAAGGCCATAAAATTCTGTTTCACCCAATATATATTGAAATGGTTCATTATCATTCAACCGTTTTACAATCGATCTAACATATAACAAATCAGATTCTGAAAGACGAAAATCTGTTTTTAAAAATATTTCAGCAATGGTCCAATTAAATCGTTTACGTAAAACTTCAACCCACATAAATTTTAATTCTGTAGTACTGAATACATTTAATTGTGAAAAAAAATAAGATTTTACTGCTGAAATTGTATTGTCTTTTACAAACATTTTTTTTGGGGGAAATATAAACATTTAATAGAAAACTATTGTTTTTATTTTATAAAAACGACCTCTTCATAAGGAACTCTAAAACGTTGTCCCCATACCCCTTTTTCTGTGCCTTTTCCAACTGAAATAATCATGTTAATTTCTGCACCTCGTGGTAAATTTAGTGCTTTTTTAACTCGTAATTTATCAAATCCTTCCATCGGGCAAGATTCAAATCCTTCGGCCGCAATCGAAAGCATAAAAGTTTGAGCTGCCAATCCACATGATTTGTGTACACTAATTCGTTGATCTGCCTTACCTCCCATTCGCATAAATGGTTTGCGTAATCCACCAAAAAAACAAATACATCTTCTCAATAAAGTCATTGCACCAAAAGGGTCATTGCCGTAAACTAAACGCATAAGTTTACCATAATAATCCAATCCTCCCTTTTCTAATTTACTAGGTTCACCTTTAATTTGATTTTCAATTTTATCATAATTCCATTTTGCCCGCTCCTTCCATTTATCTTGACGTGTTACGAAAACAACCATTTGTTGTGCTGTTTTTGCTGCTGATTGGTTCAGACAAAGAGGTATGAGTTTTTTCAATTCTTCTTCAGATTGAATCCAATAGAATTCCCATAATTGCATATTGCTACTATTTGGGGACAAAATCGCACGCTCAAGACTTCGTTTGATAATATCATGAGGTACAGGAATTAATGGGTCAAAATGTCGGTTTGATCTTCTTCTATCTATGATTGATTGAAACTCATCAGAATACATGTTTTATTTTTAAAAGTTAGAATAATTTAAATATACCTTTTTTATTTATGAAAAAGTTTATTGCATCCAATAAAATTAATTTGTTTTATAACATTTCAATTTAAAATAAAAAAGAAATAATATGGGCTAACTAAATTGTTAACAATTAAAACTACGTGATTTCAAAGTTTAATTAATTTTGTTTTTAAAAAAAATAATGAGTTCAATTGAAAAAGTACATTGCCTGATTATCGGTTCAGGACCAGCAGGATATACAGCAGCCATTTATGCAGCACGCGCAGATATGAAACCAGTTATGTATCAAGGACTTCAACCCGGAGGTCAATTAACAACTACGAATGAAGTAGAAAACTTCCCTGGCTACCCAAACGGAATTAGTGGCCCTGAAATGATGGTTGAATTAGAAGCTCAAGCTAAACGATTTGATACAGATATTCGCTTTGGATTTATCGAAAAAGTAGATTTTTCAGGATCAATTCATAAATGTTGGGCAGATGATGGAAAAGAAATACATGCTGAAACTGTAATTATTTCTACTGGTGCATCCGCAAAATATCTAGGTTTAGAAAGCGAGCAAAAGTATTTGAAACTTGGTGGTGGTGTTTCTGCTTGTGCAGTTTGTGATGGTTTCTTTTATCGTAATCAAGAAGTTGTAATTGTTGGTGCTGGAGATTCAGCTTGTGAAGAAGCTCATTATCTTTCTAAATTGTGTACAAAAGTGACAATGCTTGTGCGAAAAAATTTTAGAGCCTCAAAAATAATGGCAGATCGTGTTAAGAAAACTGAAAATATAGAGATTTTATACAATACAGAAACGCTAGAAGTTTTAGGTGATGGTCAATTAGTAAATGGTGTTCGCGTTATTAATAATAAAACAAATGAAGAACATGAAATCTCCGCAACTGGCTTTTTTGTAGCAATCGGACACGAACCAAATACGGCTATTTTTAAAGATTATATCGAGCTTGACGAGACAGGTTACATTAAATATGCACAACCTGGAACTAGTAAAACGAATGTTCAAGGTGTTTTTGTAGCCGGAGATGCCGCAGATAAAACATACAGACAAGCGATTACAGCAGCAGGTACTGGTTGCATAGCAGCACTAGATGCAGAGCGTTACTTAGCAGCAAAAGAATAAATTATTGCAAAATAATGAAAGGACGATTTTGTGTGAAATCGTCCTATTTAAATAGATTCAATCAATCTAGCATTTAAATAGGCTGGATTATCAGTAACTTCTTTTCCAAGCCAAGCTGGTATATCGAAATCTTCATGTTCTGATTTTAGTTCAATTTCAGCCAAAATCAAGCCCTTGAGTTTTCCTTCAAAAATATCAACTTCCCATAAATGATTTCCATAGGATAATTCATATCGTGTTTTTGTAAGTGATTTTAGATTCAATAATTCAATCATATTTTGAGCATCTTTTAATGGGATTTGATACTCAAATTCATCTCTACTCAGTGTTTCTACCCCAATTTTCAAAGTCAAAAATGCTAGTTCTCCTTTAATTCTCACTCGAATAGTTCGATCTTTTTCATTTTGAATGTAGGCTTGTTCAATAGCATATCCTTTATGTGATTGAATAAATCCCAATTGGCTTTTGTCCACTAAAAACTTGCGTTCGATTTCTTTCATTGAAACAAAAATAATCATTATCACAATTTCTTTTGATTATTATGTTTCAGTGGAATTTAATTTGAAAAACTACAATCCACTAATATCCTAAAGTCCTATTATCTTTGTCCTAATTATGAAAATCAAAGATGCAGTATTTGTTGTTTCCAATTCGGATATTAGCAAATGTCCAACGGATGAAAAATTTGAATTTGCCTTTATTGGTCGATCAAATGTCGGTAAATCCTCGTTAATCAATATGTTGACGGGAAAGAAAAATCTAGCTAAAACTTCTGGAACGCCAGGGAAAACACAATTAATTAATCACTTTTTGATTGATGAAAAATGGTATTTGGTCGATTTACCAGGATATGGTTACGCTAAAGCTTCAAAAACAGCGCGCTTCAAATGGGAGAAATTTATCTCCGAATATTTAACGAAACGCAAAAACTTAATGAATACGTTTGTGCTATTGGACGCACGTCTTGAGCCGCAACAAATTGACCTTGAATTTATGAATTGGTGCGGTGAGAAAGGCCTTCCTTTTTCGATGGTTTTCACTAAAATAGATAAACTTTCAAGTACAGCACTTCAAAAAAACCTTGCGAAATACCGTAAAGAAATGTTGAAATATTGGGACGAATTGCCACCTGTTTTCACAAGTTCAAGTGAATCTGGCTTTGGGAAAGAACCAATTTTAAATTACATCGGAGCAATTTTAGAATAAAATCATGTGACAAAAATTTTTTATTTGATTTGTCATTGTAAGAAATACTTTTTGTTTTTTATTGAAAAGGTTTATGATCCTAATCGAACCTAATTTTTAAATACAATTCGTCGGAAAATAATTGCAATGACCATTGAATTCAAGGTTGAATAGACCATTAACGCCAACAATGAAATAATCATCGTAAATTTTGCACTGTACATAGATTTTGTATTTTCCATCACTTCGCGTTTAATCTCCTCTGGATTTTTATTTTCCATTGCAGGATTTGAAGTTTGAATCTCCTTAATCACTTTTGGATTTTGCATCTTCAATTCAATTTCCTGAATTTTCTTATCGTTGAAATCAGGATAAATTTTTTCATAATAAAAATACAAAAACACACTCACAATCAAGGTGTAAGGAACTCCAGCTAGCATTCCATTTTTGATATCATTTAATAGATTGCTTTCTATTTCTTTGCGTTTCAATTGAAAAAGTGAATACGCAATTGCAGCAGTCAGCAAAAACATATTGATAAAAACAAACAACTTAATGTCATCTACTGAAAAGTTTATTGCTAAACCTAACATTTTCAACACAATCCATAGGAGTGCTGCACCAATACCAACTTTAATTGGGAGTTTCATTAGCTATTCATTGAAATCAGAAATTCTTCGTTGGAGATAGTATTTTCCATATGAGATTTCATAAATTCCATAGCTTCAACAGGATTCATATCGGCAATGAATTTACGAATTAACCAAATACGTTGTAATACATCTTTTCCAACCAATAAATCTTCTCTTCTAGTTCCAGATGCTGTAATGTCAATTGCAGGGTAAATTCTTCTATTTGAAATTTTACGATCTAATTGCAGTTCCATGTTACCAGTACCTTTAAATTCTTCAAAGATTACCTCGTCCATTTTTGAACCTGTTTCCGTTAATGCTGTTGCTAAAATGGAAAGTGAACCTCCGTTTTCAATTTTACGAGCTGAACCAAAGAAACGTTTTGGTTTATGAAGTGCGTTTGCATCCACACCACCAGAAAGTACTTTTCCAGATGCAGGAGAAACTGTATTGTATGCACGAGCTAAACGTGTAATAGAATCTAATAAAATACAAACATCATGACCACATTCAACCATTCGTTTTGCTTTTTCCAAAACCATATTTGCTACTTTTACATGACGTTCAGCTGGTTCATCAAAGGTTGAAGCAATAACTTCCGCTTTAACGCTACGAGCCATATCTGTTACCTCTTCAGGGCGTTCATCAATTAATAAAACAATCAAATAAGTCTCAGGATGATTTGCTGCAATAGCATTTGCAACATCTTTCAGTAACATTGTTTTACCAGTCTTTGGTTGAGCCACAATCATTCCACGTTGACCTTTTCCGATTGGTGCAAATAAATCCATCACACGAGTAGAAAGTGTTTCTTGCTTGTGACCAGTTAATTTGAATTTTTCGGAAGGGAAAAGTGGAGTTAAATATTGAAAAGGAACTCTGTCGCGAATGTAGGAAGGATGTCTACCGTTGATTGATTCAACTTTCACTAAAGGAAAAAATTTCTCACCTTCTTTTGGAGGTCTAATTGAACCTTTAACAGTATCACCAGTTTTCAAACCAAACAATTTAATTTGATTTTGTGAAACATAAATATCATCTGGGGAAGGCAAATAATTGTAATCAGAGGATCTTAAAAATCCATATCCATCTTGGATAACCTCTAAAACACCCTCAGCAGAAACGATTCCAACTAAATCATAGTTTTCCTCTTGCACTTTTTCTTCTATTTTCTCTGTATTTAGATTGTTATGTTGATTTGGATTTTGGTTGGGATTCCTGTTCGGATTTTGATTTGGGTTTTGATTCGGGTTACGGTTAGGATTTTGATTCAAATTCTCTCCATTTCCTTGATTATTCAAGTTCTCTACTTGATGTCGATTGTGAATGGATTTATTTTGATGCTGAGGATTTTTTTGATTTGAATTCTTATTCGGATTCTGATTTGAAATTTGATTTTCAATTGCTTCCTCAGTAGAATCTACAGCTAAAACTTGTATTCTTTGTTTATTTTGATTTGGATTATTTCGATTTGCTTTTAAATTTTGTTCGTGCTTTGAATGTTGTGGTAACTTCACTTGATTTCCCTCTGTAACTTCAATAAATTCGTCAATTGGTTTTACTTCCGATAATTGAGTTGTAACTTCCTCTTTGTCTATTTTGTCTTGTTTTTCAACTTTCAAATCTATAGTAATCTGTTGTTTTTCCTCATTTAACAATGAATTTACATCATTTAAAGGAGCTTCAACAATGATTGTTTTACGTTTTCTTTTAGCTTTATTTTCTTCATTGTTATCAGCTGTTTCATTAAAAAGAGTAGGTGTTTCTTTTTCTTGAACTTCTACCTTCTTAGATTTTTCCACGCCCATTAACAAGTTGATTAAATCGGCTTTTTTGTAGTCGCTTACGTTTTCAATTCCAACAGTTTCAGCGATAACTCTTAGGTCTGAGATTTTTTTTGTCTCTAATGTTTTACGATCCATTTAGATTGTATAATTGTTTTTGATTGGATAGGAATTCGAGAGAAAACCTATTAGTAATAAAGAATTGACGCAAGTTTAACAAAAACTATTGATTTAACAATGATTTTTTTTAAATTCTATGTTTTTCTTTTTTTCTTTTTTGCTGCAGGAAATAGTATGTTATTCAAAATCAATCTATAACCTGGTGAATTCGGATGCAAACTTAAATTAGTAACAGGGTCGCCAACAAAGTGCTGATAATCTTCTGGATCGTGCCCTCCGTAAAAAGTCCATGTACCCTGCCCCATTTCACCGTGTAAATATTTAGCAGTTCCAGCAGCTTTATTTTCTCCTAAAATTAAAACATTCGATTTGATGAATTCTTTTCTAAAATCGGTAGTTTGCCCCATAAAACCATTGATTACATCTACATGACATTGTGTCAACATGGAAGGTACCACATCCCACTTAGCAGAAAAATCAAAAAGTGTGAATTGATCTACAGGTTCTGTTATCAGACGATTAACCCTCAAATCAGAACCATCAATATCAGAATATTCATAAACCATCGGATTTTTATCAATATGAAAATCTTTAAAAGCAAAAGTTTGAGTAAAGTCTAGTTTTTCTTGAGCTCTTCCATCGGAAGGATCGCCATCAAAAACAGACTCACAAATATCAACACCTTGAGCAGCCAAAGCGATATCGAAACTATCTGTTCCACTACACATTGTAAATAGAAAACCTCCACCAATAACAAAGTTTTTTAAGTTTTTAGCTACTGCTAATTTCAACTCAGAAACTTTTTTGAATCCCAACATTTTTGCATCACGCTCTGCAACCATTACTTGTTCTTGATACCAAGCTTGGTAGCGAGCATTTCCGTAAAATTTACCATATTGACCTGTGAAATCTTCGTGATGTAAGTGCAACCAATCGTATTTGGGCAACATTCCTACAACAATTGCTGAGTCATAAATTTTGTCGTACTTGATTTCTGCATATTCTAATACAAGTGTTACCGCATCATCCCAAGGTTGCTTGTTCGGTGGTGTGTAAACTGCAATTTTAGGTGCTTTTTCCAATTGTACTATCTCCATATTCACTTCTGGATTGGCAATTTGAGCTCGAATAGTATTTACTTGTCCGTCAGTCAAAATGTCATAACGTACACCGCGAATAATTAATTCTTCTTCTATGGTTTTTAGATGAGGTATTAGAAATGAACCTCCTCGATAATTCAACAACCATTCGATAACTATTTCATTTTCAAGTGTCCAGAATGCAATTCCATATGCTTTAAGATGATTATTTTGTGCCTCATCCATTGGAATTAAAATCTGAGTTGCTTTTAATTGTGCAACTAAAAGAAGTATAAATACGAGTATTATATTTTTCATTAAGTAATTATGTTTTTCAATACTGATTTTAAATTTTTTTGACGAAAACAAATTTTATTTGATATCGAATTAAATCGTTTACTCCTAAAAAGGGTTGTCATCAATAACATCACTATTAAAATCTATGCCATCATTTTCATCAATATAATCTTTACTATTCATTTTACTAGCGATTACTACTGTGTTTTGTTCCAAATTCTGATTAAATCCAGCAATTCCATTCGATAAATGTGAAGACGTTTCAATAGTTGGAATTTCATGAAGATTTTCAAATCGTGCATACTCTGGAACGAAACGTAAACGAACTCGATCTAACGAACCATTTCTATGTTTTGCAATAATTATTTCTCCAATTCCATTATATGATTGTCCTTCATCATCTTGAGTAATTCCATAATAATCAGGACGATAAATAAAAGAAACGATATCAGCATCTTGTTCAATCGCACCCGATTCACGTAAATCTGAAAGCTGTGGACGCTTATCTCCACCTCTTGTTTCCACTGAACGACTTAGCTGTGAGAGTGCAATAATTGGAACATTTAATTCCTTTGCAATTTCTTTAATCGAACGAGAAATCGTTGAAATTTCTTGCTCACGATTACCACCTCCTTTTCCGTCTTTGGCAGACATTAACTGCAAATAATCAATTATAATTAATTGAATTTTTTGCTGTTGCTTTAATCTTCTACACTTAGCTCGAAAATCGAATATTGATAAACCTGGTGTATCATCAATAAACAAAGGAGCAGAAGAAAGTTTTGCTATACGTGAATGCATTTGTTGAAATTCATGATCTTTCAAATCACCTTTACGTAATTTCTGTGCATCAATTCTAGCTTCACTTGCAATTAAACGTTTTACTAACTGAACAGCAGACATCTCTAAAGAAAAAACCGCAACAGCTAAATTGTAATCAACAGCAGTATTTCTAGCCATTGATAACACAAAAGCAGTTTTCCCCATACCTGGTCGAGCCGCTAATACAATCATATCTGAACGTTGCCAACCTGAAGTTATCTTATCTAAGTCGAAGAAACCAGTTGGCACTCCTGAGATACCATCTGAATTCTGAGAAGCTTTTTCAATTTCTTGTATAGCATCACGCACAACACTTGACATAGAGGCTACTTGCTTGCTCATATTATTTTCAGCGATGGAATACAAATCTTGTTCTGCAGCATTTAATAATTCAAAAACATCCTTTGTTTCATCAAAAGAATCACGAATGATTTCACTACTTACACGAATTAGTTCCCTTTTAATAAATTTTTCGGCAATAATTCGAGCGTGAAATTGAATATGAGCAGAGGATGCAACACGATTCGTCAGTGAAGAAATATATGCTGCACCACCAGCTGCTTCTAATTCTCCATTTTTCATTAGTCGAGCTGTTACTGTAACTAAATCAACAGGACTTGTTGAACCAAAAAGATCTTTTATAGCTTTGAAAATATATTGATGTTTCGGATCATAAAAACTATTTTGATTTAAAATGTCGATTGTTTCATTAACAGCATTTCGCTCAAGCATCATTGCCCCTAAAACAACTTGCTCTGTGTCAACCGCTTGCGGTGGAATACGTCCGATATCTCCAGTTAAAACAGAAGGATTTTTAATTCTAGAACTTGGTTTGCGATTACTTTCAGGTATTTCCATATAGCAAATATACACAATGAGAATTTCATGCTCAATACACTTTCTAATTAGTTTATTAAAATATGCTAATAGTGGTTATGAACATTTGTTAATTAAGATAAAAATCATTTTAAACAAAAAAGTCGGCTTGAATAAAGCCGACTTTTTTGAAGTATTTTTTATACTATTCTTTTATAAACTGTTTTACAATGGCTTTATTTCCGTTGTAAATTCCAAGGTAATAAGAACCAGCAGCCAATTTACGACTCATTTCAATCGTTTTAGAAGCTTTACCGTTAACAACATCAACTTTAAAAGAAGAAACTTCTTGTCCGTTTATATTGAATAACTTACAATTCAAATCATCTCCGATGATTCCGTTAACTTCCAATTCAAAAACACCATTATTAGGATTTGGGTATAATTTTACAATTTGGAAAGTACCGTCAAATTCATTTAGACCAACAGTTGATTCAACTTCAATTGAAAAAGTACTTACACAACCATTGTTATCTTTTGCATAAATTGTGTAGGTACCTGGCGCTAAGTTTGAAAATAAAGAACCTGAAAAATAATTTGTTCCATTAATACTGTAAGTATAAGGAGTCAAACCACCAGTTGCAGAGGCTGTAATTGTTCCATTAGTACCTGTTGATGGGGTTGAAACCGCATTTGCAACAACTGCTGATGGTTCTGTAATAGTAGTATTAAATGTTTTCAAACAGCCATTTGCGTCTTTTACTGTAACAGTATATGAACCTGCAGAAAGATTGTTGATTGTACTTAACGAAAAGAAATTTGTTCCATCTAAGCTGTATTGATAAGGAGTGGTTCCACCATTTCCTGCTGCAGTAATTATTCCATTTGCTTCACCAAAACAAGTTATCATTGTAGGAATTGCATTTAACGATAAAGCTGTTGGTTCTGTAATTGTAACTGTTGATTGTCCAATACAATTATTCCCATCTTTAGCATAAACAGTATAAGTTCCTGCTGTTAAACCTGTAAAAGAAGTTGTAGAGCTATAATTTGTACCATCAATTGAATAAGTATAAGATGAATTTCCACCAGTAGCGCTCACAGAAATAGCACCTGATTGATTTCCAAAACAAGGAATAGATGCAGTTTGCGTTGGAGTTACAGTAATAACGACATTAGAAACTAAATCAATTGTACCAGTTCCAGTACAACCAACATTATCAGTAATAACATATGTATAACTACCAACAGCTAGGTTTGAAAATGTACCATTCGATTGAGCGGGACTTTGATTTAAGACATAGGTAAAAGGAGCTGTACCACCATTTGCTACTATTGTAATTTCACCATCTGAACCATTACAAGATGGTTGAGCAATGATATTAGAAGAAGCAGATAAACCAGACCCTGTGCTAACTGTAATATTTAATGTTTTAGAATCATTACATGTATTTTCATCAGGTGAAGTACCATTTACGGTTGTTGTGTTAATTGTAACAGTATTAGAACCATTCACTAAACCAGTAACTGTAATAAAAACTGTATCAGTCGATCCGACTGCAATTAATTGATTTGAAGTGTAATTAACATTTGTCAACGCACCACTTCCAACTTGCCATTGAATTACTCCAGAAGTAATTGGAGTAGTTCCGCGGTTTTCGACAACAACTCCTATTTGAGTAGATGCACCACAAACATTTCCTGAAATTACTTGGAAAATACCAGCAATAGTTGCGTCCACTGCATCTGGATTAAATCGAATTGATGAAACATTAGTTTTTGTTCCTGAAACTGTATTTGCTCCTTGTTGGTAAACACCAGTGTAGTAGAATGTTTCACCATCAAAATCATCTATTGCCATATGATGATAATCTCCCCAACGTGTATTCCCACTAGTTGTTTTAGAATTAGCTCCTGCAATAATTGTTGTTTCGGCCATTGTCATAGTACCAAGCGGATCACATGGTTTTCTTCCCGTCATTTTAATTGAAGGAAAATCTCCTGTTGCATTACTTGAAGTCGAATAAGCCATTAAAATATTTCCATGTTTATCAATATTAATTGCTGGCATCCAACGGCTTGTTCCTGTTCCAGGTGCATACGTTCCTTCTTGATATTTTGTCCATGTTGGTGTAATTACTCCTGAATTTCTTCTTAACTCAATCCAACGAACTCCTGCTCTATCTGCTCCATCTACATCAGTTGAAAGGCACAAAATCATTGCTTGATGGGTATCAAAAATACGCATTGGAGCTTTGTACATTACTGTTTCTCTGAGTGGGTCTAGTGTATTAGTTGTACCTGGTTGTTTGATGCAAGCAAAACTTGTTAATCCACATAATTTAGAATCGATTTCTGCAATTGAAATATCTTGAACTTTGGTTGTTGTGGCGGTATTGTTTGTCCAATTGATATCCATTTCCCATAATTCAATCCAGTCGTTTGTTCCACTATCTGGCGTACCATTTGAATGTGATTCATCATCACGGTGACGAACAAACAATGGCTTCATTCCTGCTGGAGCAGCGTTATCTCCTTCTAAATCAACTGGAGTAATGGATTGGAAACCAAAACCATTTAAAGAATAACCGATTGCTTTTTTAATAAATGGAGAGGTTGTACCAGCTAATAAAGCACTTAATTTCATTGCATAAACTGTTGGAGGTCCACCTTCATTTGTTGATACTAATAATGCATCTGAAGTAGTTGAGAAACCATATTTCGGATAATCCGGGAAATTTGTACAAGTGAATGCATATCTATAATAAGCACCTTGCGGATTGCTTGTTTGAGAAACATAAACTAACAATCTATTTCCTGAACTTGAGAATTCTGTAATAAACCATCTTCTAGCGGGTTTGTAATACAATACAATTGGATCACCGGCACCTGTTATTGCTCCTGTACTTACTAAATTTCTCATAGTATATGAAGCACTACCAATGGTAGCACCTGTCAGACGATTAAAAATTCGATAAACTGCACCACCACTTCCGTTAGTTGCGCTTATTGCCACCGAACTATCTGCATCAACAGTTGGGTCGGGAGGAGAAATACCAACACCTAATCCTGGTTTGGACCATAAAATTGTTGCTGTTAATGATTTTTGTTGGTTTGTAACTTCATGCTGTTGCCAAACCCAGTCTGGGTTGTGTGTTTGACTGTTATCAACCTCGATTAAGTCTCGTCCTTTAAAGTTTGGTTTGATAACTTGATTTTTTGGATTATCCATTCCAGCAGGAGTTGGAACAAGTTCAGCATTCGTTGGAGAAAAATAACCCATAAACTGCGATTCTTGTCCAAAAAAATTGGAACTTACAGCTACGATTATTAAAGTAAATAGTCTTTTCATATTGAGTATTTAATAGTTTTGCAAATAAAAATAAACATTTGTTATTATATATTTGAATTATGGATAACATATTTCACTTTTACTTGTTCACATCACTAACTATAACTGAATAATAAAGAAATGAAAATTCTAATTTCTCCCGCAAAGAGCATTGATGAAAAAGCACTAAAATCAAGCGTTTCAACAATTCCTATCTTTCAAAATGAAGCGCAAAAAATTGTTAAAAACTTACGCAAATTTAAAGTAGAAGGATTGAAGGATTTAATGTCGATTTCAGAGGATTTAGCGCAATTAAATTTCAAAAGATACAAGAATTGGAAAAAATCAGATAGTAAAAATGAAGCATTAATTACAGCAGGTTTTGCTTTTTCTGGCGAAGTTTACCGTGGATTAGAGTTAAGTTCACTTTCAATTGAAGAATTAGAAATTGCAGCCAAAGACCTACATATTTTATCTGGAATGTATGGGATTTTGAAACCAACTGATTTAATTTACCCCTATCGACTTGAAATGGGAACACGCTTCTCTCCTATTGAGGAACAAAAAAATCTATATGAATTTTGGAAAGACAAAATTGCAAAAACACTAAAAAAAGAGCTCGAAAAAGAGGAAGTAATTGTAAACCTTGCATCTCATGAATATTTTAAAGCGGTAGACACCCAACAAATTAAAAACAGAATTATAACTCCCGTTTTCAAAGAATTCAAAAATGGAAAATTCTCTATTGTAATGATGTATGCCAAACATGCAAGAGGAAGAATGGCTAGGTATTTAATTCAAAATCAAGTAACTAATATTGAAGAATTAAAACTTTATTCCGTTGATGGCTACACATTCGATGCTAATCAATCTAGTGAAAATGAATGGGTTTTTGTAAGATGAGATTAATTTAGAATTAAGAATGCTGAATGTAGAATCTAAAATTTAGAATTAGAACTGAAATTCTGGGTTTTGTGAAAGAATATCCCAAGTATGATCTGCTAGTAATTTAACAGATGCAATAAATTCAAAGTTTTTTTTAGTTCTGCCCCATTGGTCAGGACCAACTAATGAAAGTACAAATGCTTTATTATCTCTTTGATATAAGTGATAAGTATGATTAATGAATGGTTCAAATCTCATTTCAGCTTGATAAATAAATTCAGAAACTTGTTTTCTTGCATTTAACTTTTTCGCTTGTTCAGCCAATAATTGCATCTGCTCATAAATTTGATTCAGTTGCATATCAGTTTGGTGATCCATTGCCTCCAGAGCACGACCTTTCAATTTACCTTGATCCTCAGGTTTAATTAATGCGCTACCTGCGTGGTGAGCATACTCCAAACTGTGCGGATTTTCTGTTATTTTGTCTGGATCAATTGGATTAATGAATTCTTTGTTTTCCATTTAAAAAAGTGTTGCTAATTTTTTACCTACTTCAGAACCGATTGCCACACCCATTCCACCCATACGAACACCAAAAGCTACTCTATTGTTCACTTTTTTGATAATTGGTGACTTTTCTTTTCCTACTCCCATAATTCCAGACCACGAATAATCTATTTCAAAACGCTTATTTGGTAAAATATTTTCTTTTAATAAACTTAAAATTGAGTCTTGAATTTGATCAGTAGTTCCAAATTTTTCAGTCGTCTCTCCATCGATATTTAAATTTCTACCACCACCAATCAATATACGATTTTCAATATTTCGGAAATAATAATAACCTGCATCAAAATGAAAGGTTCCTTCAATTTTTAAATCTTGAATTGGTTTCGTAATCATCACTTGTGCACGCGCAGGTAGTAAATCTGAAATTAGAAATTTAGTAGCAAAACCATTTGTGCAAATCAATAAATTCGCGCATTTCATTTCTCCATAATTTGTTATCAATTCAACTTCACTGTTAACTTCAGAATATGACTCTAAATTAACCCCGAATAATGTTTGAATTCCGTTTTCAACAGTTTTTTTGTATAATAATGTGATTAATTTTCCACTATCAACGCTACCCTCTAAGCTATTTTTGTATGCTTTTTTGAATCCTTTAAAACCAAATAAATCGGTTGCTATTAAATCATCTGAATATACATCTGAATTATTTAATAGTGTTTTAGTTTTTGAATTTAAATAGCTAATAAAATCAACTGGAATATCTGATTGTCTGTCTCCAATTAAATCCCAAGATCCACATGGTTTATAATCAACCTTCTCTTTATCAATCAATGAAAAAAGAGTTTGGAGTCCTTGATATCTTAATAAGAATGTTTCCCAAACCTTTTGTTCATCATTTTTTTGAAGGTCATCGTATAATTCAGTTGGACTTCCGAAACAAGCAAAACCGGCATTTTTTGTACTAGCTCCAGATGGTAAATACCCCCTTTCAAAAATCGTAATTTTAGCCTGTGGAAAACGTTTTTTTAAGAAAATAGCTGCACTCATTCCAACGATTCCTGAACCAATTATCACAAAATCAATATCATTTAAATATTCTTTGCGTTCCCAAAAACTTAATTCATTAAAAAAAAGCATTTTTTTTCGTGTTTTTTCACCAATTTTGTAAAACTGCAACAAATGTATAGTAAAACGTTATACAAATCGATTACAAAACAAACACCATGCGCCTAAAAATTTTATTGATATTCATTTTAAACATTTTATGTAATTCTATAAGTTTTTCACAGTCTACAAATATTGCTATATCTCTAGAGGGTTCTGTTAATAATTTCGTAAGTGATTCTAAAATTTTTGCTGCTACAATATACATGATTCAAAATGGAAGAACCATTTCAAAATCGGTTAGTGATAGTTATGGAGCTTACTCAATTTCGGGAAAAGTTAATATTTATGAACCAATAGATTTAATGATTTCAAAACCCGGTTTTGTATCTAAAAAAGTGCTTTTTGATATTTCAACTTTGAAAATAAATAAAAATAGAGCAGATGCAACTACCCTAGAATTAGTGGATGAACTAATAATTGAACTTTATGAAGTGAGACAAGGTGTAGATTTAAACTTTGCTAAACAAGGATATGCTGAAAAATTTACATGGGATCAACCATCTTTTATTGTTAAGCCAGACACAAAAACTAAAGATGACTTAGATAAAAAAGTTACTGAGGCCTATCAAAAAGCAGAAACAAACAATGCATCAAAAAAATATATTACTGAAGCCGATAAAGCATTAATTAAAAAAGATTACCAAAAAGCATTATTCTATTATGATTCTGCTTTAGTTATTGCTCCGAAAGATTCATTAATTATTAAAAATAGAGCAACTGCAAATTTAAATTTACAAGCTCAAAAAGCTGAAGAAGAGAAACAAAAAGAATATGCACTTTTAAAAGACGCAGGTGATATTGCTTTCAAAAGTGGGAATTGGACTCTATCGGAATCGAAATATATTGATGCTTTGAAGCTATATCCTAATGATACTTACTTAAAAAATCAAATTCAAAAGATTGTTACAGAAAAACAAAAAGAGACCGACAACACAAAAAATAAGGCAAGCTATGACCAAGCAATTAAAGAAGCTAACACACTTATTGCAGCAAATAAATACGACGATGCAATTGCAAAATTTAATCAAGCTTTAAGTTTTCAACCCACTCAAAAAGCTTTTATTGATGAAGAGATTGGAAAATTAAAGGTCGAACAATCAGATGATAAACTTGAAGAAATTGTAAAAAAAGATTTAAAAACAGCTATTGAATTATTAAGTAAATCAAAACTTGACGAAGCAATAAAAACGTATCGTTCAACAGAGTTAACAATTTCTAAATTTTCTAACCAAGCTCTAATTGATAAATATTCGAAAGAAATCAAAGATGGAGTACAAAATGTGCAAGCAAAAAAAGATACTGAAGATCAATTATACAAAGCTCAATTAGCAAAGGCTCAAGAAAATTACTCTAAAGGTAAGGACTTTTACAGCGTAGCTAAAAATATACTGAACTCCGATCCAATGAAAAGTAAAGTTAATGAACCTGAGGTAATTGAACTAAAAGACAAAATTAATAGAATGGAGACATATTATCTCGAAAAACAAAAAGCATATAAATTAGTCTCGGACAAAAAAAACCAAGAAGCATTGAGTCAATTAAATACTGTAATTCGCGATTATGTCATAACCAAAAAAATTGCTTCTAATACTGAAAAAATACAGTTACAAAAAAGTATTGACTCATTAAGCTCTTTGTCAAAAAACAATAATCCATCAACTGCAACAATTACTTCTCCTTCCCCAACACCAACCTCAACTTCAAGTAAATTAAGTGCTCCAGGAGAATTAGTAACCGGAAAAGACCCAAGTTTAACTGCATACAATGATATGTTTTTAACAACAGAAAGAAATAAAGCAAAACCTTTTGAATATCAGCAAAATGTGAAAGATAACGTGGATTATAATAATTTTTTTAATAATACATTGGTTGCTGCAAGGCAAGAAGAAGAGAAGAACAGAGTTCTAGAATTTTCCAATAACAGTCAAATAATTCAGCAGGAGGTTAAATCTGAAGCCGAAAAAAATCAATATACACAAGAGAACAGTAAACTTCAAGCAGAAAAAAATATTGAACAAAAAAATGCTGAATCAAAACAAATCCAAGAAGATTTAACTAAAAATATTGATTCTTGGAAAGATAAAACTGATTACTTAAAAATTGAAACTGACAAAAAAACGCAAGAACAATACCAAAATCAAATCGCAACCATTGACAGAAACAAAGCACAATCAGAATTAAATAATGAAAGCGTTTACTCAGATTTATTAACACGCCAAAATCAACAGCAATCAAAAATTGAGAGTATTCATTATGCAAACTTCAAAAAAGATTCTATTGAAAGACAAAATCAAGAATCTCGTTCGAATCAAATACAATTCATGTCGGACTATACTGATACAAAAGTTCTAACAGCAAATAATCTAAGCGATGAAAACGGTATTCCTTTTGAAAAAAACAAAATGACAGAGCGCGTTTACAAAATTAAAAATGCCGAGGATTTTGTTATCAAAGTTATTGTTCGAAGAGTAGTAGTTGATAAAAATGGCCATGGTGTAGTATACGAACAAATAACAAATGATGTAGGCTTTAATTCCTACACAAAAAATGGTGCACAAGTACCTGATTTCATTTGGTTTAACGAATCCACTGGAGAAAATGTCATTGAAAAATAGTGCTTTAGTCATAATATCTTTTCTCGTATTACTTTCTTGTGCTGAAAATTCTCAAAAAAGTGAAAAATTTGAAGTAATTCAAGGTGAAGCGCAAGGAACAACTTACACCATTCAATTAGTTGGTGAAGGTGAAAAAATCACTAAAAATGAAATAGATCAACTATTAAATGAATTTGATGCTTCTTTATCGACTTACAAGAGTAAATCAGAAATAACTAAATTTAATAACACTGAATTGAATCATGCTTTTCCAGATAATGAAAACTATTTCAAATCTTGTTTAGAAAAAAGCCAACTTGTTTACGATTTATCTGAAGGCGCTTTTGACCCAACCGTATTTCCTTTGATAGATGCTTGGGGTTTTTATAAGGAAGTTAAAACACCTCTATTGAAAAAGGAACAAGCAGATTCTATTTTGAAATTCGTGAGTTTTGAAAAAAATAAACTGCTCGTTTATAAACTTCAGAATGATTCTGTTTTTCTTTTCAAACGAGATAATCGTGTTAAACTAGATTTTAATGCGATTGCGCAAGGACTTGCCGTTGATTTTATGGCTAAACTGATAGCAGATAAAGGTTATAAAAATTTTTATATCGAACTTGGAGGTGAAATTCGTGTTGCAGGGACAAACAAAGAAGGAAACAAATGGAGAATTGGAATTGATACACCAAAATCAAAAGGCGAACGTTCCATTCAGGAAGTTATTGAAGTTTCTAATAAATCAGTTGCTACAAGTGGAAATTATCGAAAATTCTACGAAGTAAATGGCGTGAAATACGGTCATACAATCGATCCAAAAACAGGAATGCAAGCACAACAAACACTTTTAAGCGCAACGGTTGTTATGGATGAATGTGCGTTAGCTGATGGTTTTGCAACTGCTTTCATGGTTTTAGGATTAGAAAAAACAAAAGAATTTCTAAAAAAGAATAAAAAATTAGGAATCGAAGTACTCCTGATTTACAACGAAAAAGGTAAGTTTAAAACCTATTCGACCATAAAATAAATCACTTAATTCTTTAGACAGAATTTTAACCTATTCCTTTCAAAAGTTGAATGTGAGTAACTAATCACACTATCCATTATTGAAAGCCTATTGCATCTTATATTCGTTTAATAATTTTGGATATGAATGTACATTTTATAGCAATCGGTGGTAGTGCAATGCACAATTTGGCAATCGCCTTAAGTCGAAAAGGAACAAAAGTTACTGGCTCAGATGATGAAATCTTCGAACCTTCACGCACACGACTAGCAAATCAAGGTATTCTTCCCGAAAATTTAGGTTGGAACGTCGATGCAATTACAAGAGATATTGATGCTGTGATTTTAGGAATGCATGCACGAATTGATAATCCAGAATTGTTGAAAGCCAAAGAATTGAATATTCCCATCTATTCGTATCCTGAATATTTATACGAACAAAGTAAAGATAAAATCCGTGTGGTGATTGGTGGAAGTCATGGAAAAACCACAATTACTTCGATGCTTCTGCACGCAATAAATAAATTGGGAATTAATGTTGATTACATGGTCGGAGCTCAATTGGAGGGTTATGATTGTATGGTTAAATTAAGTGAGGATGCAAAAATAATGATTTTGGAAGGTGATGAATATTTAAGCTCACCAATAGATAGAAGGCCAAAGTTTCATTTATATCAACCTACAATTGCTATCATTAGTGGAATCGCTTGGGACCACATTAATGTTTTTCCAACCTTTGAAAACTATGTGGAACAATTCGATATTTTTTGTTCGTTAATTGATCCAAACGGACAACTGATATACAATAATGAAGACGAAGAAGTTAATAAATTAGGTCAAAAATACAGTTCTAAAGTAAAAACTACTCCTTACACTACTCCAACATTTGTCCCTACAGAAAATGGTACTTTATTAAGTTTTGAAGGTAAAGATTTTGAGTTAAAGACTTTTGGCCCTCATAATTTACAGAATTTAATTGGTGCAATGCATTTAGGAGAAGCAATTGGCATTCATACAACTGATTTTCTAAATGCAATGAGCGATTTTACAGGTGCAGGAAAACGATTACAAAAAGTTACTGAAAAAGCAGATTTTGTGATGTATAAAGATTTTGCTCATTCACCATCGAAATTAAAAGCAACCACAAACGCAATTAAACACCAATATCCAACTCGCAAAGTTGTAGCTTGTATGGAATTACACACATTTTCCTCTTTGCAAAAAGAATTTCTACCACAATATAAAAATGCAATGGAAAAAGCAGATGTGGCAATTGTTTTCTTCAGTCCTGAAGTAGTAAGGCATAAAAAACTAGAACCTATTTCAAAAGAACAAGTTTTCGATGGTTTTGGAGGTAATATTTTAGTTATGAACGAAACAACTGAAGTATTGTCTTTTATTCGAACTCAGAATTGGGAAAACTCAGTTCTTCTAATGATGTCATCAGGGAATTTTGATGGAATTGATTACGATAAATTAGGCGAAGATTTGAATAATAAATTGTAAATCTTTATACATTTAAGGCATAGTAATTTCAATTGAAACTGGCAAATGATCACTATAGCCACCTAAATATTTACTGCCGGCATAAGTTCTAAAAGGAACAATAACACCTTTATATTCCTCCATTAAATATGGGAAAGAATGTATTTTACCTGAATTTGGAATTACTTTTAATTTTCCAGAATTATTCAAACCTTTAGATACAAATATGTGGTCAATAATTTCCCATTGACCTTTATAATTGTAAGTTCCCCCAAATTTTCCAGACTCATTAATAATCATTGGACTTAATGTTCGAGCTATAATAAGTGGAGCTTTATTTGTAGGTGAGTCATTCAAATCACCCATCAATATTATTTTAGCAGTTTTATTAGTATTCAATACTGAATCAATAAACTGATTAGCACTTTCAGCAGCTTTAACTCTTTTCAATTCACTAACTTCTGCACCGCTTCTTCTACTAGGCCAATGATTAACCAGAACATATAGGATTTCTTTCTTAACCTTGTATTTTGCCCAAACAATATCTCTTGAAGTTGCGGTCGTATCACCAGGTAGAATAAATCGTATAAATCCAGATTCCAACATTTTCAATTTGCTACTATCGTATATCATTGCAACATCGATACCTCTTGCATCCTTACTATCATAATGTACAAGACCATAATTTTTAAATGTTTTTTGATTCTTAATTATATCGCGAACAACATTTCCGTTTTCAACTTCACAAAAACCTGCAATTACCGGCATTCCCATATCATTTAGCACTTGTCTTATGTTACTTAATTTAGACTCATACCTACTAGATATCCATTGAGATTTTGAACTTGGTAAATATTCTGCATCATCATTAACACCATCAATTGTATCAAATAAATTTTCAACGTTATAAAAGGCGACTGATTTGGTTTTTTGTGAAAATCCAATTATTGAAAATAGCAAAGTAAAAGTTAGAATTATAAGGCGCATAATAAGTATATTTTGATGCAAATGTAATAAAGTAACTTATTTGGTAACACTATAATAAATTACTAATAAATTAAGTTTTGCATAACTAAGATCCTTTGTAAACAAATTTATAGTTCTGAAATAAACTCCTTTCAAAATACAAATAGCATAGTAATTGAAATATAATAACTGTTTAGAGTGAAAAATATATTTTAGGAAATATGATTTAAGTATCTAATAAATATAAGAATATTCCGAAAATATGAGTTAACTGACTTAAGAAATTAACTCTAATCCATTTCAAAAAAAATTGTTGTTTTTCTTTTTAAAAATTTGAGTGTTAAACCAAAAACCAAAATAAATAAAGCAAAATATAAATCATTCCACTCAAATGAAATTTTATTGGTAGAAGCTGTACGTTTTATTATGATAAGAAATAAAAAAGAGGTCATAGTAGAGATTACTCCTGGATATTCATTTTTTAGGACTATTCGCCATGAAAAATCATTATCTGAAGCTTGAAATAATTTGTAATTTGGGAAAAAAGCTGGAACTTGACTTGCCCATGTGAGAAAATAACTTCCGAACTTACGTTCTAAAAATTGTTCCTCTGCAAACATTATACGTTCATAATACACCCAAAACAACATACAAATAATGATTATTAAAACCCAATTTCCTACAAAAAAGGCTAAGCCAACCCATATTAGAAAATTACCTAAATAGAGTGGATGTCTTACTATAGAATACCAACCTTTTGTGTTTAAGCGCGATGCAACTTGTTGACTTCTATTTCTTCCTGATGTATGTAATTGCCTCCTACCCACTGTTCTAGCACGAACTAAATGTCCAAAAAAAACAAAAATTAAACTTAAAATTAAATTAAGGTAAAAATAAGTTGTTGATGAATTTAAAAAACTAAATGGAATTGCAAGTAAAATAAAGGCAATTGGTATTTGACCACGATATTTAAAAAGGAAATTACCCTGATTTTCAAATGTTTCTTTGAGCGCCATTAGAAAAATTTAACTAAATTGCGAATCTAAACAAAATATTACTTCATAAAATCCTCCGACATGAAAGAAAAATACGAAATAGAGTATCTTTTTAAAACATTGCCACGCATTTTAGAAAATATGATAGCTTCCCCTAGTGGTTTGAGTGAATGGTTTGCGGATGATGTTAATTCAAAAGATGATATTTTCTCTTTTGAATGGGATGGAAATATAGAGAAAGCAAGATTAGTAAATCACAAAGTAAATTCTAAAATTAGATTTCGTTGGTTAACAGATGAAGAAGAAGGTCTTGATACATATTTTGAAATAAGTTATTCTGTAGATCCAATGACTTCGTCTGTTGCTGTAAATGTAACCGATTTTGCTTATAAAGAGGATAAAGAAAGTGCTATTTTGTTATGGGATCAACAAATTCAAAATCTAAAAAGAATTCTAGGAGCTTGATTCTTATATTTAAACTATTTCTCTCAGCTCATTTGAATACTTTTGCCAAAATTTTAGTAATTGAAACGTCTTTATTTATTTAGTATTCGATCATTTGCTGGACCATTTGTAATAACATTGATTATTTCAATGTTTATTCTCGTTCTACAATTCTTTTGGGTATATGTAGATGATTTGATGGGTAAGGGCTTGAGTACTTGGTTAATTCTTGAACTTTTATTCTATGTTTCAGCTAGTTTAATCCCGCTGGCTCTTCCACTTGCAATTTTACTTTCCTCGTTAATGACTTTTGGTAATTTATCTGAAAACAACGAATTAACTGCTTTAAAAGCTAGTGGTTTATCATTATTTCGTATTATTCGACCTTTATTTGTTGTAGTTGTAATTATCGCAATTGGAACTTTTTACTTCGCTAATTACGTTATACCAATTGCTAATTTAAAATGGCACTCTTTAATTTACAGCATTCAAAATACAAAGATATCAACTGTATTAACACCGGGAGTTTACACCAAAGATTTTGAAGGGTATGCAATCAAAGTCAATAAAGGTAGAGACAGTGCCTACTATGGTGTAACAATTCATGATCATACAAACAGATTACAAATCAAAACAGTGAAAGCAAGAGAGGCAAGAATTTACAAATCTGAAAATGGGAAATATCTTTTTTTTGACTTGAAAGATGGTAGAATTTTTGAAGAAATAAATCTTATAAATGGAAATTATTTGCCAAACGGTCAGCTAATAAACAAAGAAATCACAAATAGACCTCATCGCGTTTCAGAATTTAAACATGGAACTTATAAATTAAATCTTTCAGGTTTCACTTTCAATCGAACAGAGGATGATACATTCTCAGATAAATATGAAATGATGAATGTTTTTCAAATAAACAACGCAACAGATTCACTCGAAAAAAGAAATAAAGGAATTCAAATATCATATGCAGAAGCACTTAAAAATCAACATCCCTATTTATCAAAAATACCTAAAAATATGCCCGATCATAGTGGTTTTGAAACAAGTGAAAAAGCAAAAAAAATTGAATTAAGTCTACTGTCAAAAAATGAACAAAAGAAAAATGCTATGTTGGTAGTTTCTAAATTACGAAATAGCAATAAATCTATTGAAAATCAGATTCTCTATAATCAATTAAACGAACGCGACATAAATATGTATTGGATTGAATTTCATCGAAAATTCGCTTTAACGTATGCAATTATTGTTTTATTTTTTATAGGGGCCCCACTCGGAACAATCATTCGAAAAGGTGGTTTTGGTGCACCCGTTGTAATTGCTGCTATTGTTTTTATGATTTATTTTATACTAACAAGTATTGGTGATAATTTAGCCAGAACTTTTATTGTAAGCCCTATTTTCGGAATGTGGTTTGCTGGAATTTTCTTTACTCCAATTGCAATATTAACAACCTACTCAGCTGCAAATGATTCTAAAATATTTAGTTTAGAAAGCTGGAAAAAGACTTTTATAAGAAATAAGAAAGCATGAAATAAGCCATATCGAGATTCGTCACAATCAAAGTATGATTTTAATTTACGATTCACTTCGTGGCTGCTAACGCGGTCAATGTGACCATTAAAAAAACAATTAAACACATATGAAAACGCTAGTAATTACAAACAAATCTCCATTTCCTGTCATTGATGGCGGTTGTTTTGCAATGAATGTTTTTTTAAAAAATCTAAAAGCTATTTCCGAAATAAAGAAAATCGATTATTTTATATTAAGTACACACAAACATTCTTTTTCAGAAGAATCAATTCCTTCAGAATTTAGGGAGAAAGTAAATTTTTATTCTATAGAAATTGACACTAAATTGCATTTGATAAGTGCTTTACAACAGCTAATCGAAGGGAAATCATATAATCTCTCTCGCTTTTTTAATAAAAAAGCAGCACAACAAATTGAAAGTTTAGTTCAAGAAAACAAATATGATAGTATCATTTTTGAAAGTTTATTCTCACTAGTTTATTTGGAAACAATCAGAAAATTCAGTAAAGTAAAGTGTATTTTACGAGCACACAACATTGAATATGAAATTTGGGAAGATTTACAGTTAAATGAAAGGAATCCACTCAAGAAATGGTATTTAAAACAATTAATTAAAACACTAAAAAAAGAGGAAATTACTTTTTACAGTAAGTTAGACTTGATTCTCTCGCTCTCTTGTGATGATATTAAAAAGATTGAAAAAATAAGTACCACACCTACTCAATTTATACCCGTTTCAATTGATAAAACAACATGTAAAGCTGACTACACATCAAATTCTTTGTGTTTTATTGGTTCATTTAATTGGGAACCCAACATTGAAGCTATGAACTGGTTTTTAAAAGATTTATACCCAATCATTAATCAATCAATTCAGGTTAATGTAGAAATTGCTGGCAAAGACGGTTCAATTATTTTTAAAAACAAGGTTTCATCAACTGTAAACTACAAAGGTTTTATTGAAAGTTCAAGTCAATTTTTAAAATCTAATGGAATTTTCATAGCTCCTATGAAGTCAGGTTCTGGAGTCAAAATTAAAGTACTCGAAGCTATGAGTTATGGTTTACCATGTGTATTAACATATAAATCAGCTGAAGGTCTTAATTTGCCAAATACTTATCCAATTTACTATTCCAATCAAGATTTTATAAATGGATGTATTGAGCTAGCATCAAATATGGAAAAAAGAAAACAGTTAGGTCAACTAGGATTTGAATTCATACAAGCAAATTTTGGTTTTGAAAGCGTTGTTGATAAACTCAAGAAATCAATCATTTGAATGCCATAGATTTATTTCTACTCGAATAACACAGCTTTATAATTAAATTACTAAAAAAACTAAGTTTTATAACCTAAAATAGTAGTTAATGAAGATTCTTTCCCATTTTTCGTTAAGGGATGAACTTGTAACTAAAAATTAAATACATTTGAACATTAAATTATATAAAAATGAAACGTAGTTATGTTGTTTTAGGCGTTATTGGCGCTATTATTTTGTTTGCTTTTTTAGGATATTATAATTCCTACAATAAAGCAGTGAAATTACAAGAAGGAGTAGATGAAAAATGGGGAAATGTGCAATCTGCTTACCAAAAAAGGCTTGATTTAATTCCTAATTTATTAAATACGGTTAAAGGAGGGGCAGCGAATGAAAAAGAAATCTTAACTAATGTTACTCAAGCAAGAGCAGGAATAGTAGGTGCTAAAACTCCAGAAGATTTAGAATTAATGGGTAGAAAAATTAATACTGCAATTAATTTAGCTTATGAAGCATATCCAAATATTCAATCAACAAAATTGTTTCAAGATTTTCAAAAGCAGTTAGAATCGACTGAAAATGAAATCAAAAGAGAAAGAGAATTGTACAATGAATCCATTAAAGAATATAATACTCATATTCGTGGTTTCTTCAACAGAATGTTTTTGAACAAAGAAGAATTTTCTAAAAAAGAAGGATTCAAAGCTGCCACTGGAGCTGATAAAGCACCAAGTGTTAAATTCTAAGACTTATGTTGACAGAAAAAGATAAAGATTTAATTCAAGATGCTATTGCGCAAGCAGAGCTAAAAACTTCTGGAGAAATCAGAGTTCACATCGATAAAGCATGTGACAGCGATCCAGTAAAAAGAGCAATTGAAGTGTTTGAAGAACTCAAAATGCACGAAACTGAATTGCGAAATGGAGTATTGATTTTTATCGCTTTTTCAAATCAGAAATTGGCAATAATTGGAGACAAAGGCATCAATGAGTTGGTGCCTTCCAATTTTTGGGACAGCACACGCGATGTGATGATTCAACTTTTCAAAGAAGGTCAATTTACAGCTGGAATAAGTGCGGCTGTGAAAGAAGCAGGCGAGCAACTTTCAAACTATTTTCCATTACAAGAAGGAGATTTGAATGAATTAAGTAATAAAATAAGCACCAACGAATGATTAATAAATTTACGAGTTTTGTCTTCTATATTTGCCTTTCGTTCAGTGTATTGGGGCAGTTTCCTTCTCCAAAATCTCCACCAAGATTTTATAACAATTTTTCCACTTTTCAAATGTTGTCATCATCTGAAGAGACTGAAATTGAGCAACAATTAGAAAAATTTGAAGCAGAAACTTCGAATGAAATCGCAATTATCGTTGTGGGTGATTTAAAAGGCTATGAACCTTGGAATTATGCTGCAAGAATTGGTGAAGAATGGGGTGTTGGAAAGGAAAAGGAGGATAATGGTATAATCTTACTAATTAAACCAACAAAAAAAAATGGCAAAAGAGAAGTATTCATAAGTGTAGGGAGAGGTTTAACTGGTGCAATTCCATCATACACTACCAATGAAATTATCGAAAATGAAATCTTGCCGAATTTTAAGCAAGACAATTATTTTCAAGGAATTAAACAAGCTGTTGATGTTCTTTCAAAGCTTTCCAAAGGAGAATACAATTCAAAACAATACAGTAAAAAGAACAAAAAAGAAATTGGTTTTGTCGGAGGATTACTACTTGTTTTTTTAATCATTATCATCGTAATCGTACTGATTAAAAAAGGTGGGGGTGGTGGCGGTCTTGGTTCCTCAATAGCAAGTGGGATTTTCTGGGGAAGTATTGCAAACGGAGGTTTTGGTGGAGGTAGAGGTGGTTTTGGTGGTGGCTCAAGCGGAGGTGGCGGATTCGGTGGATTTGGTGGGGGAAGCTTTGGTGGCGGTGGTTCTGGCGGAAGTTGGTAATTTAAAACAACTTGCTCTTTAACAAATCCTTTTTCTACTTTTCAATTTCTTTTTTCACAGAGTAATTTGTAACTTTTCTATCGTGAAAATAAATCAAATTTGATTTGTTACTTTGCGAAAAACAATTCATAATTTCAGTTAATTTTGATTGAATTTCAAGACTATGACTCCTTTAAAATTACACGCTGGTAACTTAATTGATATTTTTTCAGCAGACACTGAATCAGAACTTATGTTACCATTTGTAAATGAAGGAATTAGTGCAGGTTTTCCATCTCCCGCGCTTGATTTTGTGGATCTTTCAATCGACCTAAACAAACATTTAATAAAACATCCTTCTGCTACTTTTTATGGTCGAGTGAAAGGTGAATCTTTAAAAAATGCAGGAGTAAGTGACGGAGATTTATTGGTGATTGACAGAAGTTTAGAACCAATAAATGGAAAAATTGCAGTATGTTTTATTGATGGTGAATTTACTGCCAAACGAATAAAAAAATCAAAATTGGAATTGTGGCTAATGCCAGAAAACGATGATTATGAGCCAATTAAAATAACAGAAGATAATAATTTCGTTGTTTGGGGAGTAGTAACTCACGTTATTAAATCGCTCTAAATGTTTGCGCTTGTTGATTGTAACAATTTCTACGCTTCTTGCGAAAGGGTTTTTCGTCCTGATTTAAATGGAAAACCTATTGTTGTGCTTTCTAACAATGATGGTTGTGTAATTGCGAGAAGTAACGAAGCTAAAGATCTTGGAATACCAATGGGAGCGCCCGCTTTTGAATACGAAAAAGTATTTCAACAACAAAAAGTGCATGTTTTTTCAGCCAATTTTGCTCTTTATGGAGATATGAGCCATCGAGTAATGTCTGTGCTAAGTGATTACAGTCCAGATATGGAAATTTATAGCATCGACGAATGTTTTTTGAGTTTGAAAGGATTTGAATTTTTCAATCTTCAAGAATACGGAATGCTGATGCGAAACAAAGTCGTGAAATGGACAGGAATACCAATAAGCGTCGGAATTGCACCAACAAAAGCGCTTTCAAAAGTAGCAAATCGTATCGCTAAAAAATTTTCGGAGCGAACAAAAGGTGTTTACATTATTGATTCTGAAGAAAGTAGAATAAAAGCACTCAAATGGTTGAAAGTTGAAGATGTTTGGGGAATTGGAAGACAACACGCAAAACGACTTCAAGCTCAGGGAGTCAAAACAGCTTATGATTTTACGTTACTAAATGATGCTTTTGTAAGAAAACAGATGTCAATAGTTGGGCTTCGATTGAAACATGATTTACAAGGAATTCCAACCCTCAATTTAGACGAAGTGCAGCCAAAAAAAAACATTGCAACCACACGTTCTTTTGATGGAAACTACACTAAATTTGAACAAATAAGTGAGCGAGTTTCCACATTTGCAGTTTCTTGTGCAGAAAAATTGCGCAAACAAAACTCTTGTTGTAATTCCTTGATGGTTTTTGTTCATACTAACCGACATCGCAAAGATTTACCACAATACAGTAGAAACATCGTAATTCAGTTACCGTTTGCAACCAATTCAAGTATCGAGTTATCAAAATTTGCAGTTCAAGCTCTCAAACAGATTTTTAAAGAAGGATATTCCTACAAAAAAGCTGGAGTTATTGTGCAAGATTTCACACCGCAAGATAGTGTTCAAAAATCACTTTTTGAAGAAAGAAATGAAAAACACATTCCTTTAATGAAAGCGGTTGACAAATTGAATGCACTTTTTGGTCAACAGAAAATCCGACTAGCTTCACAAGATGCAAAACGTGTTTGGAAAATGAAACAAGAAAAATTATCACCAAATTACACAACCAAACTTTCGGATATTATTACGATTAAAATTTAATTAGTTTATTTTTACACAGCAAATAGTAATCATTTTATCACTATTGAATTATTAGTAAATCAAAAAATCAAATCATGACTTTAGAAACTAAAATGAATGTGATTGATAAATTGTTTAATTTTTTCCAAGAATCTGGATTTGAGGAATATGCAGGAGAAAAAGTTTCCCAATTAGAACATGCATTACAAGCAGCAAAACTTGCTGATGATGAAAATTATGAAGAAGAAGTTATTATCGCTGCTTTATTTCATGATATTGGTCATTTGATGAAAACTGAAAATGACGATGCGAAAATGGGAATTTTTGGTACGAAAAAGCATGAATTTATTGGCGCAGAATTTTTACTTAAAAATGGTTTTTCAAAAAAAATGTATGAATTAGTCATTGGTCATGTTCGTACTAAAAAATACTTAGTTTATAAATTCCCTGAATATAAAACCTCGCTTAGTGAAGCATCTTTAAAAACACTTGAATATCAAGGTGGCGCAATGACTAAGGCGGAAGCAGAAAAATTTGAAAAAGATGAATTATTTCATTTACATCTTAAAATGAGAGAATGGGATGATAAAGCGAAAATACCTGGATTAAAAACAAAGTCAATTGCTGAATACAAATCGATGGCGTTTGGGCTTTTAAATTAAATCAATTTATAATAAACTTTAAAATTCAAAAGATAGATTTAGCCTTAATTTATCCTTTTTTCTCTATAAAATCACGGAACCACAAACCGCTATCTTTTACAATTCTCTTCTGATTTTTGAAATCTACGTAAACTAAACCAAAACGTGGTTTGTAGCCTTCACTCCATTCAAAATTATCCAATAAAGTCCAACTGAAATAACCACCGATATTTACACCTTCTTTTTTAGCTCTCAGCACTTGTTTTAAGTAGCGTTGGTAATAATCAATACGTTTCACATCATTCACTTTTCCATCTACTACTTTATCTGGGAAGGCGCAACCATTCTCCGTTACAAAGATTTTTTTTACACCTGGATAAGCTGCAAATTGTTTGATGATTTGATAAATTCCTTCAGGATAAACTTCCCAACCCATTTCAGTGATTTCTTTTACTTCCCGTTTTACAGGTTTAATTTCAAGTCCTTTCATTATTGGTATTAAACCTACTTTTTTCACTACTTCACGTGTGTAATTTTGAACTCCAATAAAATCAAAATCAAATTTTAATTTTTCTAAATCACCAGGTAAAATGTACTTATCGAGTTTTCTTAAAATCGGTAAACTGGCTGTTGGATATCCCATTCCTAAAGCCGGTTCAATAAATAATCGATTCAGTAAAACATCCCAACGTTCAAGAGCTTTTCCATCGCGTTTTTCACTTTTAAAAACATCGACATGTGAACAAGAAAAGGTGGTGCCGATAGTTGCATTTGTAACATTTTTGCGAATAATTCTTCCTCCTTCAGCTTGAGATAAACAAACATGGTGAACTGTTGGCAAATAATTTCTGAATCCTTTTAACCCAGGTGCATGATAACCAATAAGATAACCTAAGGCAGTGAAAGCAGAAGGTTCATTAAAAACCATCCAATTTTTCACTTTATCACCATAGGTTTTTGTAACTAATTCTGCATATTCTGAAAACCATAAAACGGAAGAACGATTCATCCAGCCACCTTGATCTTGAAGCACTTGTGGTAAATCCCAATGATATAAAGTCACCCATGGTTCAAGTCCACGAGTTAAACAAGCATCAATAACACGATGGTAAAAATCAATTCCTTTTTGATTAGGCGTTCCAACTCCGTTTGGTAAAATTCTACTCCAAGCAATACTAAAACGAAAAACAGTCATGTTTAAAGACTTTAATAAATCTAAATCTTGCTCGTAACTGTGGTAAAAATCACAAGCAATATCGCCATTTTCACCTGTTTTTATAGCTCCTTTTTTGTGAGAAAATGTGTCCCAAATTGAAGCCGATTTTCCGTCAATAGTGTGCGCTCCTTCGATTTGATAGGCTGCAGTTGCTACGCCCCATTTAAAGTCAGTACCAAAATCTAAATTTGAAAAATCAAGTTTTTCTACAAATGGTAGTTGACCAAAAGTTAATTTTGGTGCAACGAAAGCTGCAACTGAAGAAACTAAAAATAAGCGTAAAACTTTGCGACGTTCCATAAACAATTTAGTATAAATCCATAAAATCAATGGTGAATAAAGATAAGAAAGGAATTTGAATTTTCAATCGAACAAAGCTTGTTACTTTTTCTATTTTTTAAACCTTCCTATCAGCTTATAATTTTGATAATTAGGATTAATTCCAATCATAAGAAGCAAATCTTTCAAGCGATCCTTGGTGCTTCTTTTCGACATCGAAATGTCAAAATCAAATTTCCAATTTACTCTTTTCAAACGTTCATCCATAACCTTTGGATGTGAATCTTTAAAACGAGTTAGTTGACTAACGTGTTTTTCGTATTCAAATGCTTCCGCTTTAGCTACATTTTTCTCCATCCATTCATCGTCATGCCAGAGTTTGTGGAAGCTTTCTTGCTTTTGTTGCATCGCTCGAGGGTCTTTCACCCAACCGTAATGATTCACGAAAGCTGGAATTGCAATCACTTTTAACTTTTCATTATTTCCTTTACGAAAACCTTGAGCGTCTTTGAAAGAATAGATGGTTTTGTCATTGCGAATCACACGAATTTCTTCTTTATACCAACTATTCGATGCTCCTAAATAATCGTATGATCCATAAAAATGCTGGTAATTGAAAAGCAAGCCATCAACCTTTTTGTCATCCTTGTAATTTAACATAGCAGCTTGAATAATAGGAAGATACTGCTCATGAATAACTTCGTCACCTTGAATGTAAAAAGCCCAATCGGAATCTTCACTAATTGCTTGAAATGCTTTATTCGTTTCAACAGCTAAAACTGCACCATTTTCTCTCAAGGAATCGTCCCAAATGGTTTCAATAATTCTAATTTTAACAGGGTCAATCGAGCTGATAAGTGATAAAGTATCATCCTCTGAATTACCAACAGCAACTACAAAATCATCACAAATTGGCAAAATGGATTGAATGGCTTCAACAATTGGATAATCCAACTTTATTCCATTTCGGATAAAAGAAAAACCAGTTACTTTCAATGTTATTTATCGAGAACTTTAGGAATTCGGAAGTAATCAGAATCGCGTTTTGGTGCGTTTTTCAATGCTTCTTCATGTGTCACAGAAACAACAGGAACATCTTCTCTTAAGCGATTTACTTCAGTTGACATAAAAATCAAAGGCTCCACATTTTGGGTCGGAACTTCACTTAGTTTATCCATAAAACCAATGATTTTTTCCATATCATTTTTAATCGCTTCCTGATCTGAACCTTTAAATTCCAATCTTGAGAGGTGAGCAATGTGGTTTACGATTTCGTCTGTGATTTTCATGTTGCAAAGATAGAATTTTATGATTTAGACAATTAAGAAATTTAACCTTTTAATCAATCAATTTTCTTAAAATAATTCCGATGATATAACACAAAATTACCTTTATCCTCTTCTTTTGGAGCTCCAAACAACATTCTAGAAGCATGGCTCAATTCCAAGAACTTTCTAAATCTCAGTTCTGGACTTAAAGCTAAAAAGGCTTCCTCTTGGGCTTTTTTCTGTTCTTCTTTGGTAGTGAACTTAATTTCCATACCTCTAAATTAGGCTATTTTTCTCAAATTATAAATTCATATAAACAAATGCAGCAAGAACAGCACCTAGCAAAGGACCAACAACAGGAACCCACGCATAAGACCAATCTGGATTTTTATTCGGTCGAGGTAAAAGTGCATAAACAATTCTCGGGCCTAAATCCCTTGCAGGATTAATAGCATATCCAGTTGTTCCTCCGAGCGAAATTCCGATAACCCACACCAAAAGTCCTACAGGCAAAGCTTCTAGTGCGCCCAGACCAAATTGAGCATTTTCAACCCCTTCAATTTCAACGCTTGGACCTGCAATATGGAAAATAGCCAGAACTAAAATAAAGGTTACAAATAGTTCGCTGAATAAATTTCTTGGAACATTTCGAATAGCTGGACCTGTACAAAAAGTGCCTTTCACCGTTTCTTCGTCTTCTGTTGCTTTGTAGTGGTCAAAATATAATTGGTAATTTAAAAAACTTCCTGCCATTGCGCCCAAAAGTTGAGCAAGTACATAACCTGGAACTAAATTCCAATCAAATTTCCCAGCTGTTGCCAAAGCTACTGTAACGGCAGGATTCAAATGTGCACCACTTATTTTTCCAACCATAAAAACAGCTACAAAAACAGCTAAACCCCAACCTGTTGTAATCAATAACCAAGCTTGATTTCCTTCAGCTAATGTTTTTTTAAGGGAGATATTTGCGTTAACACCAGCGCCTAAAATTAGCAAGATGACAGTTCCAATAAATTCCGCTAAGTAAATATTCATAGTTTATAATTTAAAGCAAGATTAGTAAAATCAGTTAGTTGTTGTTGCTCCCATTCCTCATTTTGATTTAATTCTTCAGCAAGTATTTTGACAACTTTTGGTGCGATTGCTATCGTTTCAGAAGTATCTAAGAACAAACAACGCGTTCTTCGTGCTAAGATATCTTCTAATGTGAACACCATTTCTTTTTGGACTCCGTAGCGTATTTGAGCTTCACAAATAAACAGTTTATCCGACAAAGATTCTAGCCTACCAAAGTTTTGTAGTGCTTTCTTTTCAGTTCCGTAAACGTGTAGCGGATTCTCCCAATTACTATTCTCTTGAAAACCGAAAACCTTCATTTCTTCCGTTCCGCTTTTTTGATAAGTTAAAGGATTGTATTTCAATGCTAAATCAATAGCATCCTCCCCCATTTTACGGTAAGTTGTCCACTTTCCACCTAAGACATTAATCAATCCGCTCGTGCTTCTTTCTACTACATGTTTTCTGGATAATGCTTTAGAGGATTTACCAGAAGCTGAAATCAAAGGACGCAAACCAACAAAAACACTTTTCACATCCGCTCTTGTGGGTTTTCTTGTCATATAAATCTCAGCATTTGCAAGAATAAAATTAACTTCTTCGTCAGTAGATTTTGGTTCGTAAGAAATTTCTGAAACTTCTGTATCCGTAGTTCCAACCACCACATGGTCATTCCAAGGAACGGCAAATAACACACGTCCATCACTTGTATTAGGAACCATAATCGCATTTTCTGATTTCAAAAAACTTTTATCAAGCACCAAATGTACACCTTGACTTGGACGGATTTTCAAAGATGCATTTTCATCATCAGATTTCATTATTTTCTCTGCAAAAACACCTGTTGCGTTAATGATTACTTTAGCAAAAAGCTGATACGATTGATCATTCAAATTATCTTTTGCAACCACACCAAGCAATTGATTTTCTTGTTTTATAAATGACGAAAACTCAAAATAATTCAACACACAACCACCTTTTTCATCAATAGTATGTGCCAAACTAATTGCCATTCTAGCATCGTCAAATTGTCCATCCTGGTAAATAACGCCTCCATTTAATTCCTCTTGATTCACATTTGGAATTTGGGCAATTGTTTCTTCCTTATTCAATATTTGAGATGGACCTAGACCTAATTTTCCAGCCATCAAATCATAAATTTTCAAGCCTACACCATAAAATGGATTAGCCCACCAGCTGTAAGTTGGAATGATAAAGCGCATATTACGAACCAAATGAGGTGCATTTCGAAGCATCAATCCTCGTTCACGCAAGGCTTCAGTAACCAACGAAATATCACCATTTTTCAAATAGCGAACACCACCATGCACTAATTTAGTACTTCTTGAAGATGTTCCTTTTCCAAAGTCGTATTTCTCAATTAAAAGCACTGATAATCCACGACTTAAAGCATCTAAAGCAGTTCCTAATCCCGTTGCTCCTCCTCCTATTACTAGGACATCCCAAATTTCAGTGTTAGCAATTTTATGTATGTTTTCTGAACGATTCATTTCGTAGTGATTTTACCCATTCTCAAGTTCCAAAGTGATATAATTTTTTCAGTATTTTGATTTTGAATGGGTTGAAAAGCTACTTCTCTCTGCCAAATTTTCTTTAATTCTTCTTGATCCTTCCAAAATCCTATTCCTAATCCAGCGAGAAAAGCAACACCTAAAGCAGTTGTTTCAGTTATCCTTGGTCGAATCACTTCAGCGTTCAACAAGTCCGCTTGAATCTGCATTAACAAATTGTTTCTACTGGCACCGCCATCCACTTTTAGCGATGAAAAGACAACGCCAGCATCCTTTTGCATTTCAAAAATAATTTCTCTCGAACGCATCGCTATAGCTTCTAATGCTGCTCGAACAATGTGACCTTTTTCTGTTCCTCGGGTAATTCCCATTATTGCACCAGTCGCATTTGAATCCCAATAAGGTGCTCCCAAACCTGCTAATGCGGGAATGAAAGTCAAACCACCATTGTTTTCTACTGATTTTGCCAATGCTTCTACTTCAGCAGAAGATTCTATGATTTGCATACCATCACGCAACCATTGAATAAGTGCACCAGCAATAAAAACACTTCCTTCAATTGCATAAGTCGTTTTTCCATTCAACTGCCAAGCAATCGTGGTTAACATTTTATTATTTGATTTAACGGGTTTTTCTCCCGTGTTCATCACACAAAAACAACCTGTTCCGTAGGTGTTTTTAACTTCTCCTGCATCAAAACAAATCTGTCCAAATAAAGCAGCTTGTTGATCGCCAGCAATCCCACTAATCGGTATACTGGAATTCCATTCAGCGAACTGAGCATAGCCAACAATTCCAGATGAAGGTTTTACTTCTGGTAACATTGAAGACGGAACTGTCATTAAATCAACTAATTCCTGATCCCATTTTAAATCGTGAATGTTATAGAGCAAAGTTCGACTCGCATTACTTGGGTCGGTAACGTGTGTTTGACGTTGTGTTAAATTCCAAATTAGCCACGTATCAATCGTTCCAAACAACAAATCACCTTGTTCAGCCAAACTTCTATTATCTGGCTTTTGGTCTAAAATCCATTTAATTTTTGTGCCTGAAAAATAGGAATCAACCACTAAACCTGTTTTCTCTTGAATTTTTATTTCATAACCTTGAGCAACCAATTCTTCACAGAAAGCAGCAGTTCTTCTGTCTTGCCAAACGATTGCATTATAAACAGGCAAACCGGTAATCTTATTCCATACAACTGTTGTTTCACGTTGATTAGTAATACCAATTGCTTCAATCTGATTCGGAGAAATATTTGCTTTGAATAGAACCTCTTTAATTGCTTTCACTTGTGTTTCCCAAATCTCTATTGGATCATGCTCCACCCAATAGTCTTTGGGGAAATATTGCTTAAATTCATATTGTGCAAGCGCAATTTGATTGCCTTTATGGTCAAAAACTAATGCTCTCGAACTTGTAGTTCCGGCATCAATAGCAAGTATATAAGGTTTCATTCTTGGAATTTATCCATTAATTATGAAAACTAAATTTAACTATTTATGCTTGACACATAAATTTTTCTTAATAATTTATTAAAAACCTAACATAAATTAAATACGAGAATATTGAAACGAATAAATTTTCAATTCTTATCCTATCTCCTTTTTTCTTAATTTTAGCGGTCTTAAAAAAAGTACACACAATATGGAACAAGTTGCGCCTTATAAACCAGTAAATAAAATAAGAATTGTAACAGCAGCCTCGCTTTTTGATGGTCACGATGCCGCGATTAATATCATGCGTCGAATCATTCAAGCGACTGGTTGTGAAGTGATTCACTTAGGTCACGATCGTTCGGTGGAAGAAGTGGTGAATTGTGCTATACAAGAGGATGCGCAAGCAATTGCGATGACTTCATACCAAGGAGGTCACATTGAGTATTTCAAATATATGCACGATTTACTGAAAGAAAAAGGTGCGCCTCATATTAAGATATTTGGTGGTGGTGGAGGAACGATTCTTCCATCTGAAATAGAAGAATTACAAGGTTACGGAATTACACGTATTTACCACCCTGACGATGGTCGTTCACTTGGTTTACAAGGAATGATTAACGATTTGATTCAAAAATGTGATTTCCCAGTTGGAACAAATATCACCAACGAACCAGATTTAATAGGAGCTAAAAATGTTCCAGCTATTGCGCGCGTGATTTCAGCAGCTGAGAATTTTGCTGAAGAAAATACAGAAATACTCAATAAAGTGAGAGCAATCGCTGAGTCAAAATCGATTCCAGTACTCGGTATTACAGGAACTGGCGGTTCTGGTAAATCATCTTTAGTGGATGAATTAGTGCGTCGCTTTTTAATTGATTTCACCGATAAACAAATCGCTGTCGTTTCTGTCGATCCATCGAAAAGAAAAACGGGTGGAGCTTTGTTGGGAGATAGAATCCGAATGAATTCCATTAAAAGTGATCGCGTTTACATGCGTTCATTGGCTACACGTCAATCGAATTTAGCTTTGTCCAAACACGTGGCTGAAGCGATTAGTATATTAAAAGCAGCAGATTACGATTTAATCATTTTGGAAACTTCTGGGATTGGTCAATCGGATACTGAAATCTTAGACCATTCTGACGTTTCATTGTATGTAATGACACCAGAATACGGTGCTGCAACGCAATTAGAAAAAATCGACATGTTGGATTTTGCCGACGTTATCGCTTTAAATAAATTTGACAAACGTGGCGCTTTGGATGCGTTGCGCGACGTAAGAAAACAATACCAACGCAACCATAATTTATGGGAAAGCAGCGTGGACGATATGCCAGTTTATGGTACAATCGCTTCACAATTCAACGACCCAGGCATGAATTCGTTGTACAAAGTAATTATGGATAAAGTCGTAGAAAAAACAGGTTCGCCTTTGAATTCTACCTTCCAAATTACGCGCGAAATGTCGGAGAAGATTTTTGTGATTCCACCTGATAGAACGCGTTATTTATCGGAGATTTCTGAAAATAATCGTTCTTACGATAAATGGGTGAATCAACAAGTGTCGGTTGCTGAGAAATTACACGGATTACAAACATCGATTCAAACGATTAGCAATTCAGCGATTGAAGATAAAGACCGATTGATTAAAGGATTACAAGAAGCATTTGAAAACGAAAAATTGAATTTCGACCCGAAAAATTGGGCGATTTTACAAAATTGGGACGAGAAAAAACAATCGTTCAAAAATCCTGAATACCAGTTCAAAGTACGCGATAAAGTGTTGAGTATTCAAACGCACACGGAATCTTTGTCTCATTCACAAATACCTAAAGTTGCTTCTCCAAAATATTCAAGTTGGGGTGATATTTTACGTTGGGTATTGCAAGAAAATTATCCTGGCGAATTTCCATATACATCTGGTTTGTTCCCTTTCAAACGCGAAGGTGAAGATCCAACACGTATGTTTGCTGGAGAAGGTGGTCCGGAAAGAACAAACAAACGTTTCCATTACGTGAGTTTAGGAATGCCTGCGAAACGACTTTCAACTGCTTTTGACTCGGTTACTTTATACGGAAATGACCCAGCAATTCGTCCCGATATTTATGGTAAAATTGGAAATTCTGGTGTTTCTATTTGCTGTTTAGACGACGCTAAAAAATTATATTCTGGCTTCGATTTAAGTCATCCTGCGACTTCCGTTTCAATGACTATCAATGGTCCAGCGCCGATGTTGTTAGGTTTCTTTATGAATGCAGCCATCGACCAAAATTGTGAGAAATACATCAAAGCAAACGGTTTAGAAGCTGAAATTGAAGCTAAAATCACTGCGCTTTACAAACAAAAAGGAACGAAACGTCCTAGTTACCAAGGTGAATTACCTGAGGGAAATGACGGTTTAGGTTTGATGTTGTTAGGTGTAACAGGTGATCAAGTTTTACAAGCTGACGTTTATGCACAAATCAAAGCAGAAACTTTGAAACAAGTGCGTGGAACAGTTCAAGCAGATATTTTGAAAGAAGATCAGGCTCAAAACACATGTATTTTCTCAACAGAATTTGCGTTGCGTTTGATGGGAGACGTACAACAATATTTCATTAATAACGGTGTCAGAAACTTCTATTCAGTTTCAATTTCTGGTTACCACATTGCAGAAGCAGGTGCAAATCCGATTACACAATTAGCATTTACATTGGCAAATGGTTTCACATATGTGGAATATTACTTGAGCCGCGGAATGGACATCAATGATTTTGGTCCGAATTTATCGTTCTTCTTCTCCAATGGAATCGATCCTGAATACGCAGTGATTGGACGTGTAGCTAGAAGAATTTGGGCTAAAGCGTTGGCGAAAAAATATGGTGCAAATCCAAGAGCACAAATGTTGAAATACCATATTCAAACTTCGGGACGTTCGTTACACGCGCAAGAAATCGATTTCAACGATATTCGTACAACATTGCAAGCTTTGTATGCGATTTACGATAACTGTAACTCTTTGCACACCAACGCTTATGATGAGGCAATTACGACACCAACAGAAGAATCTGTACGTCGCGCAATGGCTATTCAGTTGATTATCAATCGCGAATTAGGTTTAGCGAAAAACGAAAATCCATTACAAGGTTCGTTTATAATCGACGATTTAACGGATTTAGTAGAAGAAGCTGTATTATCAGAATTTGACCGTATCACTGAAAGAGGTGGCGTTTTAGGAGCAATGGAAACAATGTACCAACGTTCAAAAATTCAAGAAGAATCGCTGTATTACGAGACCTTGAAACATACAGGCGAATTTCCAATTATTGGTGTGAACACCTTCTTAAGTTCAAAAGGTTCACCAACTGTATTGCCAAAAGAAGTGATTCGTGCAACCGAAGAAGAAAAACAATATCAAATAGAGATGTTGAACGAATTGCAAGCAGGTAATGCGGAATTATCAAAAACTGGTATCGAAAAAGTTCAAGATGCTGCTGTCAACAATCGCAATATGTTTGAAGAATTGATGGAAACGTGTAAATATGCTTCGTTGGGGCAGATTACGAATGCCTTGTTTGAAGTTGGAGGGCAGTATCGACGAAATATGTAGTTAAGTTGAATATTTTCTAATCTCAAAACTAACTTTATAAATTGGAATTACTTTATTAGGAAAATTTCTTTTAATTGTTTAGTTTCTTTTGAATTTCGATTAAAAAACTATTAAACTAAATTTTCTAAATAAGCATCCACATTTTTTTGAATGCGCGTTTGAATATCTGAAGTGTCAGATTTCACAAACTCTTTTCCTGTGATGCGTTCATACAACTCGATGTAGCGATTGGTAATTGTTTGCACAAACTCATTTGGCATAAACGGCATCGTTTGACCTTTTAATCCTTGGAAACCATTTTCAATCAACCATTGACGAACGAATTCTTTCGATAACTGCTTTTGAGGTTCGTTGTTCGCTTGGCGTTCTTCGTATCCTTCTGCATAGAAATAACGCGAGGAATCGGGTGTGTGAATTTCATCAATCAAAATGACTTCGCCATTGCGCATTCCAAACTCATATTTTGTATCGACTAAAATCAATCCTCTAGCAGCAGCCATTTCTGTTCCTCGTTTAAATAAAGCACGCGTATAGTTTTCCATTTGAACATAAATATTTTCTGGAACAATACCATTTGCAATAATATCTTCACGCGAAATATCTTCGTCGTGTCCTTCTTCTGCTTTACTTGCTGGTGTAATTATCGGTTCTTGAAAACGATCATTTTCTTTCATTCCTTCTGGAAGCGTAACACCGCAAAGTGTTCTTTTGCCGAGCTTATATTCTCGTGCTGAGTGTCCAGCTAAATAACCTCTAATCACCATCTCTACTCGAATTGGTTCACATGCAAGACCAACAGCCACACTTGGATCTGGAGTTGCAATCAACCAATTTGGTACAATGTCTTTTGTTGCCTCAAGAAACATTGTTGCCACTTGATTTAATACTTGTCCTTTGTATGGAATTCCTTTTGGTAGAATGTTATCGAAAGCTGAAATTCTATCGGAAGCCACCATCACCAATACCTCATTTTCAAGCGTGTAAACATCACGAACTTTCCCGTGATATACAGCTTTTTGTCCTTTAAAATTAAATTCAGAAGAAGTTATTGCATTCATTTTTCGTCGCGTTTATCTTTATAAAATTTCCTTTTTTCTTCAGCCACTGCTGCTTCTTTTTTCTTTTCTTCTGCTTCCACTTCATCGAAAGCTTGAACTATTTTCTTCACTAAACTATGGCGAATGACATCGCTCTGTCCGAGGCGAACAATTCCAATTTCGTCTATATCTTTTAGAACATCAAGAACGTAAGCCAAACCTGATTTCTGTTTATGTGGTAAATCGACTTGCGACATATCTCCTGTAATCACAAACTTCGCTGTCATTCCCATTCGAGTTAAGAACATCTTCATTTGCATCGGAGTGGTATTTTGAGCTTCATCTAAAATCACGAAAGCTTTATCTAAAGTTCTTCCACGCATAAAAGCAAGTGGAGCAATTTCAATCACGCCAAATTCCAACATATCCGCCAATTTCTCAGCAGGAATCATATCGCGCAGGGCATCGTACAAAGGCATTAAATAAGGATCCAATTTTTCTTTCAAATCTCCAGGAAGAAAACCTAAATTTTCTCCTGCTTCCACCGCTGGTCGTGTCAAAACAATTCGTTTTACTTCTTTCGCTTTCAAGGCACGAACCGCAAGGGCAACAGCGGTGTACGTTTTTCCAGTACCCGCAGGACCAACTGCGAAAACCATATCGTGTTTATCGACAGCTTGCACTAATTTCTTTTGGTTAACAGTACGCGCTTTTATTTTCACCCCACCGTTTCCATGCACCAAGGTTTCAGAACCATCGTCGTTAGAAAGCATTTTTGAGCCGTCTGCCAACATCAAATTATCAATGTTGTTTTCTGATAGGTGATTGAACTTGTGATAATGTTGGACTAATAAATCAAACTTTCGTTCAAATTCGTCCATTACTTCGTCTTCGCCGATTAAAGTAATGACATTGCCGCGTGCATTGACTTTTAGCTTCGGGAAAAATGTTTTGATGTGTCTGAAATTGGCATCGTTGATTCCAAATAATTCAGCGGGATTTACACCCGTAATTTCTAAATTTCTTGTTCCAGTATTCAACTATTTTCTAGGTATTTGGTTTAAGGTTTATCTAATTACATTACTTTTGGTAAAATTATAAATTATTAGAATACTGAATTCTGATTTTTCATGCAAATCATAACTTTAACAACAGATTCTGGCTTACAAGATTTTTACGTTGCGGCGATGAAAGGTGCTATACTTAAGAAATTACCAAGTGCAAACATTATTGATATTTCTCACTCAATAAAACCTTTTAACGTTGCAGAAGCGGCTTTTCAGTTACAATGTTGTTTTGAAGAATTTCCTGCAGGTAGTATTCACATCATCGGAGTAGATAGCGAACCAAATTTGAAAGGAAATTCAATTAGTTTCCCAACGATTATGAAATACAAAGATCAATTCATTATTTGCAACGATAATGGATTTTTTGGTTCATTTCTAGATGAAAACGTCCCAGATGAAATGTATCGCTTTTCATCAATAGGATCTTTTCCTGAAATGTTGAAATTCACAGCTAAAAATTGTTTTGTAGAATTGGCTTCAAAAATTGCGAAGAATATTCCAATTACAAGTTTTACAGAAGAAGTTTTTACCTACAAAAAAGCTTTTCTTCAAAAACCAATTATTGAACAATATTTAATACAAGGAACTGTTATTCACACAGATACTTTCGGAAACATTATTACCAATGTTAAAAAGTCAGATTTTGAACGATTTGGAGCAAACATACCTTTTATTATTTATTACGTCGATAAAAGTTACCACATTGATGTTATTTCCGAGCATTACAACGATGTAGCAATGGGAGAACGTGTTGCGATTTTCAATAGTAATGATTTACTTGAAATAGCAATTAACCGAGGTGCGAACGGAAGTACAGGTGGAGCTACAAAGCTTTTTGGAGTTCGTGTTGGTGACATAATTCGTATTGAGTTTATACCTGCAGGATCGCGAAAAGACATTCATTCATTTTTTTAATCTTATGCTTACTCGTATTGTCAAAATAACTTTTCAAGAAGAGAAATTAACTACATTTTTTGAACATTTTGAAACAGTTAAATGGAAAGTAGCAAGTTTTCCTGGTTGCCGAGGAATGAAACTATTAAAAGATATACATAATCCATGCATTATAATGACCTACAGTATATGGGATTCAGAAGAAGCCCTAAATAGCTATCGCGACTCAAAATTGTTCGGTGAGTTATGGCCAACAATTAAACCTTGGTTTGCTGCTAAAGCAGAAGCTTGGAGTGTGGAAACGCATTTTGACGGGTTTGTAAGCGCTTAGAATTTATAATAAATACCTTATTTTCACTTATTTCAATTAAATTTTAAAAGGATTTTACAAAAGACTTGTTTTTCAATTAATTAAGTATACCTTTACCAAAATTAATTAAATTACAATGAATAAAGGAACAGTAAAGTTCTTCAATGAGACCAAAGGTTTTGGTTTTGTTGTAGATGAAGACACGAACAAAGAGTATTTTGTACACGTGACAGGATTAATCGACAAAGTTAAAGAGAACGACACTGTCGAATTCGATCTACAAGAAGGTCGTAGAGGTTTGAACGCAGTTAATGTTAAAAAAGCATAATTAGTATCAATTCCGTATTAAAAGTCTCGTTGTGAAACGAGGCTTTTTTTTTGTCATAGATTTTTAAATAACTACTAACATAATGTCGTTCTATTTTTTTCTAATATCAAATTCCTAAAATTTTAACTTTGTTGTATGATTTTATTTCCTCCGGCAAAAATTAATCTTGGATTGAGTATTCTCAAAAAAAGGAATGATGGTTTCCACGAGCTGGAAACGTGTATGCTCCCAATTCCATTTTATGATGTTATTGAAATTTTGCCCGCCAATGAATTTTCATTTAAACAAACAGGATTAAAAATCCCTGGTACTTCAAGTGATAATTTATGTGAAAAAGCATTTCGATTATTACAAGAAAAATATGCTATCCCAAATGTGATGATGCACTTACGCAAGCAAATACCGATGGGTGCTGGTTTAGGTGGTGGTTCATCAGATGCAGCTTATGTTTTAAGTGGTTTAAACGAATTGTTTCAACTTCAACTTTCAACTGAAATTTTAGAGAATTTAGCTGCAGAATTGGGTAGCGATTGTCCTTTTTTTATTAAAAATGAAGCTCAGATGGCGAGAGGAAGAGGTGAGAAACTAACAGCGATAAACCTAACTTTGAAAGGATACTACTTAATCTTACTCAATCCAGGAATTCACGTTGGAACGAAAGAAGCCTATGCTGGAGTTAAACCATTTCATAAAGAAAAATCGTTAGAATCTTTACTCGAAAATCCAGTCTCAGCTTGGCAAGAGTTCATAGTTAATGACTTTGAAACTTCGATTTTTATGAATCATCCTAAAATTGCAGAACTAAAAAATGAATTATTGAAAAGTGGAGCAATCTACGCTTCTATGTCAGGAAGTGGTTCGTCTGTTTTCGGAATCTTTAAGCAAAAAAATGAATTAATTTCCTGTTCTGATGATTTTAAAAATAGTCTAATTTTCAATGACTACCTTTAAAAGTATCTGAAAATCAATTAGATAAAAACATAAAACCAACTTACTAAATAGTAAGTTACTATCAAGTAAGTTACTATCAAGTAAGTTTTCTATATTTGTAGAAAATTGAGTAATGAGCAAGTCACCCTTTTTATTTGGAACTACAGTTAGTGTTGATAGTTTTACGAATCGTGAAGAAGAAGTCGCTAAATTGACAAAAAATCTAACGCAAGGAATAAATACGATGTTGATTTCGCCTCGCCGCTGGGGTAAATCATCGCTTGTCGAGAAAGTAATCTATAAATTAAACGCTGAAAAAAGTCAATTTAGAACGGTAAGTATTGATTTATTTTCTGTTTCAAGCGAAGAAGATTTTTTAGAATTATTTGCCAAAGAAGTCATCAAAGCCTCTTCTTCTGTTTTGCAAGATTGGATAAATTCGGGTAAAGAGTTTTTTCAGCAGTTGATTCCAAAATTATCACTCGGACTTGACCCATTGACAGATTTTAGCTTGAGTTTTGATTGGAATGAATTGAAGAAACACCGAACTGAAATTCTCAATTTGCCTGAAAAAATTGCCGAAGCAAAAGGAATAGAATTCATTATTTGCTTGGACGAATTTCAGAATTTATCCAATTTTCAGGAGTTCGAACAACTAGAAAAAGCGATGCGTGCAACGTGGCAACGTCAGAAAAAAGTGACCTATTGCTTGTATGGAAGCAAGCGCCACATGATGACTGATATTTTCAACAATCCATCCAAGCCTTTTTACCGCTTCGGAACAATCCTAATGTTGCAAAAAATCAAACGTGAAAAATGGATTTCTTTCATTGTCGATAGCTTTTTACAAACGGAAAAATCAATTAGTCAAGAAACCGCAGCTTGGATTCCAACTTTGATGAAAGACCATTCTTGGTATGTGCAACAATTGGCGCATTATACATGGCAATCGACGGATAAAATTGCTGGAATTGAGGAAATAAACAATGCTTTACAAGAATTAATTCATGCAAATTCTCCTATGTATCAACGCGAAATAGAAACGTTGAGTACAACTCAAGTCAATTTGTTAAAGGCGATTTCCAGTCAAGAACCAAAACTGAGTAGCAAAGAATCAATTCAAAAATTTCATCTTGGAACTTCTGCAAGCGTAACTAAAAACAAAGGAATTCTAATCAATGCAGATATTATTTCTGATGAAAATGGAAAGCTCGAATTTCTAGATCCAGCTTTTGAATTATGGTTTCAAAAATTATTCTTTAGAAAAAGTTTTGATTTGAAATAGAATAAATTACAAATTCAATTGATTAATTCTTGATTGAAACAAGCTTCACAATTCTTCCCGAATTTTTAAATTTCAAAAGATAAATTCCATTTGATTTTTTGGTGAACTCAAACTTATTCTCGCCAATTTCGATTTTAAGTTCTTCCACTTTTTGACCCAAATAATTATAGATTTCAAGTTCTTCTTCGATGGAAGATTTAATCGTTATTTCGTTTTCAAAAGGATTTGGGAATACACTAATTTCATGAACACTTTCAATTTCATTGATTCCTAAATTGCTTCCTTCTATGTGTTCTAAATGGAAAATACCACCTAAATCTTGACCGACGAATAAATCTAATTTTCCGTTTGCATCAATATCAGTAACAGCACAAGCGCTAAAGGTTCCAATTTCTTTTTGTAAGCCAAGAAAATTAAAGGTTCTCAGACGAAAAGTTGAACCACTTGCTAAGTTTAAATCTATTGAATCATAAAAACGAATAGCTCCGTCATAAGCTCCCAGCATTAAATAAGTGGTGTCGTTGTAACTAAAAAAGTTTGGAATAGGAAACCCATCTGGATTTGTAATTGCGACATCAATTCCACCTAAATTACTATTTTGAAGCTCAAATTGCGGATTTGTGGTCGTTCCAACGTTTTGATAATAAACGAGTTCTCCCGTTTTCTTTCCAATGATTAAATCCAATTTTCCATCTTTGTTCAAATCAAAAAGTTGAGGTGCTGCAAATTGCCCCATATTGATAATTTCTCCCGTATTGTCGGTGTAATTCAAAACAGGATTTGCAAAAGTTGGATTCGAACCAGTTGTTGTATTTTTATAGTAAACTAACGTTCCATTTTCCAGACCAAGCAATAAATCTTTCTTTGAGTCGCCATCTAAATCGCCAAATGTTGGAGTGATTTTTAAGCCATAATTCGTAGAAGAAAGGTTTAAAAAATCATTTTCAATATAGGTGAATTTTGGTTCTGTGCTTGTTCCTGTATTACGGTAATATGCGATTCTACTGTATTTTGAAAGTGTTGGTTTATAGGAATAATAATTAGCCACAAACAAATCCAACAGTCCGTCGTTGTTGATGTCAACCAAAACTGGAACAGAAGCAGTGCCGTTTTCAATCATATCGCTTTGCAAGAAACTTTTCGTTTCAAAAATAAAATTAGGATTGCTATTTGTACCTGAATTACGGTACTTCATCACACTCGTTTCATTTTCAGAAGCGTTTTTTGCATTGGGTGCAACAATCAAATCTTTTTTGCCATCAAAATCAACATCTTCCCAAAAAGCAGCAGGAAACAATTGCATATTTATAGGCGTCGAATTAGAAGGAAAATTGACATCCGCAGAAATCAGCAATGAATTGGTATTTGGCGCTGTTCCTCCGTTAATAAGTAAATTCATATTTGGATAAGCAACATCACCTAAAATCAAATCTTTCACACCTGAACCATCAATATCAAGTGCCAAGACAGTTGAACCTGCATGTGCTTTTTCGTTTTCTTGTTTACTTTTTTGTGCATCAGGAACATTTCCAATCGCACAAGGAGCTGTTGGGTCGTTAAGTATAACCGAATTAGTATTCACATCTTCTTTGAATCCTCCCCAACATTCGTTTTTCAGTACAAAAACCAATGAATCTGAGTGACCATATAATTCCATACTTTGGTTTTGATGGTATTGCAAATGTTCACCCCCAATATGGAAGGTCAAAAAATCCAAATCGCCATCATTCTCAACATCAACAATTGCAGGAATGTCACTCGAACTAACATATAAATTTAGGTCCGAACCATTATAAACAGAATAAAGAAGTGATTTTGCCAATTCCCATTTCAATCCTTCTTGTGCGTTGCCGATGTTTTTATAAACTTTCATTCCACCAATTCCATAAGTGAAAATGTCGTTTTTGCCGTCTTGGTTGTAATCTAAAATTTGAACGCGATAACGCAAATCAGTTGGGAATTGCAAGTAAGCCATTGGTGCAAATTCATACGATTTTACATTATTGATTTCCACTTGCTTAAAAATGCGGATTTGATCGCTGCTTCTGTCAAACACAAACAAATCTAAATCGCCATCAAAGTCAACATCAATCTGTGAAACTTGAACGTAATTTAATCCTCCAGTCCATGGCATTTTAAGAGTGTTTCCTGCTTTAAAAACTGGTAAAGATTGTTTGAAATCAAATTGAAATTGAGAAAAAACGCCAATAGAATGTGACAAAAAAAATAGTAAGAAATGAAATTTTGCCATTATTTTATTATTGAGGACTGATAAAGTTAATTTATATAATCAAAATGTAAATTCATAAACCCTAGTTTTTTTTGTTTTATTTTTATTCATTAACTAAATACTACCTTTACAACCTAATTCAATTTTGAATTGGGTTTACAACAAAAAAAATGTCAGAGGAACGTTTAGACAAAATATTAATCGAACGAAAACTAGTTACGACTCGTGTTCGTGCTGAACAAATAATCACAGAATCAGGAGTTCTAATCAACGGAAAACTGATTACAAAACCTGGAAAAAAATTCCCAATTGACGTTGAAATTCAAGTACTTGGCGAAGAAATACCTTGGGTTTCAAAAGGCGCTTTGAAATTGATTGGGGCACTTGATAAATGGAATTTAGATTGTACAGATAAAACATTCATCGATTTAGGTGCTTCAACTGGCGGATTCACTGAAGTGCTATTACAAAATAAAGCTTCTAAAGTTTTTTGCGTGGACGTCGGTTCTAATCAATTACATCAACGAATTAAAGAAGATGAGCGTGTCATCAACCTTGAGAAAACGCATGTACGCGACCTGACAACAAAATTGATTCCTGAGTTAGTTGAGGGTTTGGTGGTGGATGTTTCCTTTATTTCATTAGAAAAAACAATTCCATTTGTTCATGTATTTTTAAAAGAAAAAGCATGGGTAGTTTTATTAATAAAACCACAATTTGAAGTAGGAAAAGTAAATTTGAACAAGAATGGTATTGTAAAAAATACTGCTCTATATCCTGAAGTGATTGAAAACGTTAAGAATATGTGCGAAAAAAACAATTTAGTTTTTCAAGATGTGATGGATTCTCCAATTTTGGGCGGCGACGGAAATAGAGAGTTTTTAGGATATTTTGTTAAGGAAAATAAATTACAATAGATAATAATTTTATTCTAATCGAAAATCAAACAATTTGATTACTGTTTTTTAGTTGATAAATTTAAAAAATGTTATCTCACACCCTCAGGCTTCAAAATATTAATAAAATGAAAACCTTTAGGTTCGAAACCTTCATTGTAGAAAAATTTATGTGCTTTGAAGTTAGAAGTATATGAATCTAGAGCCATCATAGTGCAATCATTCTCTTGGGCTTTTTTAGTTAAAAAATCAACTATCAATTTTCCAATCCCCTTACTTCTATGTGAGGATGCTACTATTATATTATCTAATTCTAAATATTTTCCACACCACAATTTATTCCCTAACCAAAAACCACTTAACCCAAGACATTCTTCATCATCGAAAACTCCTACTTGATTATAATTGTGAGGCAACATTAAATCTAATTCTTTAGAATATTGTCCCAAAGTCAAAGATGGGTATAAATCATTTAATACGTGAATGTATTTTAACATCTCCTCTTTATCTATTAATTCTCGTACTGTAAGCATATGCCAAATTTAGTTTTTATTAAATTTACAAGTAAAATTATTTCTTTTTGATAAAGTTAATTGAATTTAAAAATCAAACTTATTGCTTTTATAATTATTTTAAAAAGTCAAGAAAACTTTATGCTTCAATCAATGAATCGTGCCTATATTTGTAAAACAAAAATAAAAATTATATGAAAAATGTTGCTGTTGTTGGAGCTGGAACGATGGGAAATGGAATAGCTCACGTATTTGCCCAATTTGGATATAAAGTAAATTTAATTGATGTTTCGCAAACTTCTTTAGATAAAGCGATTGCCACAATTGGTAAAAACTTAGATCGTCAAGTTACAAAAGGAGCTTTAACTGAAGCAGATAAAGATGCAACTCTTTCAAATATTGCCACTTTTACAGCTATTCCTGACGGAGTGAAAGGTGTTGATTTAGTGGTTGAAGCAGCAACTGAAAATATTGATTTGAAATTGAAAATTTTCAAAGATTTAGACGCAGCGACAGAGCCTCACGTGATTTTAGCAACAAACACTTCTTCGATTTCGATTACTAAAATTGCATCTGTAACGAATCGTCCTGATAAAGTAATTGGAATGCATTTTATGAATCCTGTTCCGGTGATGAAATTAGTTGAAATTATTCGTGGTTATTCTACTTCGGATGAGGTCACAAATTTGATTATGGAAACTTCAAAAAAATTAAATAAAGTTCCTACTGAAGTAAACGATTACCCGGGATTTATCGCAAATAGAATTTTAATGCCTATGATCAACGAAGCGATTTATTCGTTGTATGAAGGTGTTGCTGGTGTTGAAGAAATCGATACAGTAATGAAATTGGGAATGGCACATCCAATGGGACCTTTACAATTAGCTGATTTTATTGGTTTAGATGTGTGTTTGGCAATTTTACAAGTGCTTCACGATGGTTTTGGAAATCCAAAATATGCACCGTGTCCGCTTTTAGTAAACATGGTGACTGCTGGTAAAAAAGGTGTGAAATCAGGACAAGGTTTCTATTCTTGGACACACGGAACGAAGGATTTAATCGTTGCTCCGAATTTTAAGAAATAAATTGATTATATTATTTTTTCAAAACGACTTCATCAGCTTTGGTGAGGTCGTTTTTGTTGTAGATAAAAGAATTTTCAATTAAACTTATTTTAGCACGTTTATTGTAAACGAGTTCAAAAAACAAAAATTATGCGTTTGCTTTTAATTCTTTTTCTGTCTCCTTTATTCCTGTTTTCTCAGAAAAGCAAGTCAGATAGTACTTTTGAATATACCTATTTCAAGAACGGAAAAATTTCGACCAAGCGATTACAACTTTCCGATAAAATTCATTTTGGATATTTGAAAGCATATAAAATTGATGGCATAGAGATTTATTCCATGTCTACTAGAAATGTAGGCGGTCACGGTTCTGTTGATGTCGATTATTATCCGAGCGGTGCAATTAAAAAGGCCCATGCTACAAGCCAACCAGACGGTGGAATTCAACGAGGCGATATCACACATTTTTTTGATGAAGAGGGCAACATTACAAACATTGTTGATTTAAGTGATGATGGTTGGGGAAGAACAGTCACAATTCCAGATTTTAAAAAAGTTGAACCGCCTGTTATGAATCCGAAAAATGATAAAAAGCCTGAGGTTATATCATGCGCTGTCATTTACAGTAGCGAAATTTTTATTGTCAACTTCACTAATAAGCCACAAACAATTATTTCAAAAAAAACACCACCAAATGGGATTGGATTTAAAGAGAAAACACTTGTAAATCCCGGAGATACAGTATTGCTTGGTGGGTATTATGAAGCACAATTATTCACATTAGCGGCAACAGTTTATTCTGCTGAAGTTGAACTTACAAAACAGAACAAAAACAGTTCTTTTCATTTTGTTTGGGATAATTTTACTCAATCAACACCTACTTTACGAAAACATTATTTATTGCTAATAGATAAAAAGGTGAAGTAGTTTAAATTTTATTGTTTGTTTTAATTCAATCATTTCTTACTTTTAACTAAAAAAACGAGCGATGAAAAAACTAAAATATCTAAGTATTCTAGCCTTGCCATTAACTGTTTATATAAGTTTCAATAGTACAAACATTTTAACGTTTTTGCCTTTATTTGTTTTCTTTGGACTTGTTCCGCTTTTAGAAATGGCTTTTCAACCAGTTGCTAATAATTTGGATGAAAGGGAACGTGAACTGGCAGTAAATGATAAATATTACGATTTTCTACTTTATTTAATGTTACCAATTCAATGGGGTTTTTTATTTTATTTTTTCTTCACTATCTTGGAAACTAAAACAACCTTGGATTTGGTTGGAAAAATTGTTTCAATGGGAATTATGTGTGGCGTGATAGGTATCAATTTAGGGCATGAACTAGGGCATCGACTTTCCCGAATGGAACAATTAATTGGAGAAGCTCTTTTGTTAAGCTCTCTTGAAAATCACTTTTTACCGTATCACAATCGTGGACATCATCACAATGTCGGGACACCCAATGATCCTGCAACAGCTAGAAAAAATGAGTTACTATTTGTGTTTTGGTTTCGTTCACAAATCGGAAGTTATTTTCAGGCTTGGCAAATTGAAAAGGAAAGATTATCCATTCAGAAATTATCCTTTTTGCATCGTACGAATAGAATGATTATTTACACCTTGCTTCATATTACTTTACTTTCAACGATTTTCTTCATTTTTGGTTTAAAGGTTTTAATTGCTTTTGTTATTGCAGCCATCATTGGCATTTTGTTATTGGAAACAGTTAACTATATCGAACATTATGGTTTGGTGCGTCAACAAAAAGAAAACGGAACGTATGAACGTGTTCGACGTTGGCATTCTTGGAATTCAAATCATGTATTAGGGAGAATTATCCTTTTCGAATTGAGTCGTCATTCTGATCACCATTACAAAGCGGATAGACCTTATCAATTACTGGAGTCACACGAAGAATCTCCAACGATGCCTACTGGATATCCAGGAATGATGTTGATGGCTGTTGTGCCACCATTATTTTTTAAAGTCATGAACAATAGGGTAGAAAAAATTAGTGCTCAAATTAAAAACTAGTTTGAGTAAACAGTAGAATATTTATTTTCATTTCATGAAAAACATCTTTTAATAAGTTCTGTAATTAAATATTATTTATTTCTAATGACACCAGAAATTGTACTTATTTTTGGAACTTATGTTGTGATTAGTTGTTTAGCAACTACTATCCACCAGGAAAATGAAGTGAAAAATGAAAAAAACAGGCGTATTATTACTCCAATTAGGCACCCCTGACAGTTCAAGAACAAGTGATGTTCGTAGATATTTATCTGAATTTTTAAACGACCCGCGTGTAATTGACATCCCTTGGTTGGCAAGAAAAATATTAGTAAATGGAATAATTGTTCCCTTTCGTGCTCCAAAATCAGCGAAGATATATAAAGAATTATGGGAACATGGAAATGGAGTTTCTCCTTTGATAACTCATTCAGTAAATGTTCAAAATAAACTGAAAGAAATTTTCAAAAACGAAAACGTAACTATAGAATTGGCAATGCGTTACCAAAATCCGTCAATTGATTCCGTTTTAGATAGAATGCACAAAGCTAATTACGACCAAATCATCATTTTACCATTGTTTCCGCAGTATGCAAGTGCCTCTTCCGGTTCTGCGATTGAGAAAGCAATGAATATTATCCGCAAATGGTGGGTGATTCCTGAAATTAAAATTATTAGTCAGTTTTGGGATAATGAAGGATACATAAACTCAATTATCGAACGAACAAAAACTTTTAACTTAAGCGATTATGATCATATTTTGTTTTCGTATCACGGTTTACCTGAACGCCAAGTAGACAAAGTTTACGAAGGAACGGATTTATGTAGCGATCAACCTTGTGAATCAGAAATAAATGAAGAAAATAAATTTTGTTATAAGGCAACGTCTTTTGCTACAACCCGCTTAATTGCTACAAGATTGGGTTTAAAAGAGGAACAATATACCGTTTGCTTTCAATCGCGATTGGATAAAAAGTGGTTAACACCATTCTCTGATAAGGTTGTTGAAGAACAAGCAAAAAAAGGAGCAAAGAAACTTCTTGTTTTCAGTCCAGCCTTTGTTGCTGATTGTTTAGAAACGATTATTGAAATCGGTACTGAATATCAAGAAATCTTTGAAGAACACGGAGGAGAGAAAGTGCAATTGGTGCCAAGCTCTAATGACCATCCATTGTTTGTTGCAGGATTAGAGGGAATGATTAGGGAGAGGTTATAAATTCAGAATGTAGAATTCAGAATGTTGAATTTAAAATTTCTGGTATTTGTAATCATTTTGTGATTGGGTTTTAGTTTCGTAACTTTGCACGCTTAAAAATAGAAAATAAATAAAATGAGTAATACAACAGAAAAATTATCTTACAAAGTTAAAGACATCAGTCTTGCTGCTTGGGGACGTAAAGAAATTATTTTAGCTGAAGCTGAAATGCCCGGATTAATGGCGCTTCGTGAAGAATTTGGTGCAACAAAACCATTAGCTGGTGCGAGAATTGCAGGATGTTTACACATGACAATCCAAACTGCAGTTTTAATTGAAACATTAGTTGATTTAGGAGCTGAAGTTTCTTGGTCTTCATGTAACATTTTCTCAACACAAGATCAAGCGGCTGCTGCAATTGCTGCTGCTGGAATTCCAGTTTTTGCTTGGAAAGGAATGAACGAAGAAGAATTCGATTGGTGTATCGAACAAACACTTTTTGCATTTTCTGACGGTCAACCATTAAACATGATTTTGGACGACGGAGGTGATTTAACCAATATGGTTTTTGACCGTTACCCTGAGTTGACAAAAGGTATCAAAGGTCTTTCTGAAGAAACTACAACTGGCGTTCACCGTTTATACGAGCGCGTTAAAAACGGAACTTTGGTTATGCCTGCAATCAACGTAAACGATTCAGTTACAAAATCAAAATTCGATAACAAATACGGATGTAAAGAATCTTTAGTGGATTCAATTCGTCGTGCAACTGACGTAATGATGGCTGGTAAAGTAGCTGTTGTTTGTGGTTACGGTGACGTTGGAAAAGGTTCAGCTGCATCGTTGAAAGGTGCTGGAGCTAGAGTTATTGTTACAGAAATCGATCCTATTTGTGCACTACAAGCTGCGATGGATGGTTTTGAAGTGAAAAGATTAGACAATGTTGTTCATTTAGGTGATATCATCGTTACAACAACAGGAAATAAAAATATTGTTGTAGGCCGTCATTTCGAAAAAATGAAGGACAAAGCGATTGTTTGTAACATCGGTCACTTCGACAACGAAATCGATATGGGCTGGTTGAACACAAACTTCGGTCACACTAAAAACGAAGTGAAACCACAAGTTGATATTTACAATGTTAACGGTCATGACGTAATCATTTTAGCTGAAGGTCGTTTGGTGAATTTAGGATGTGCAACAGGTCACCCATCTTTTGTAATGTCAAATTCATTTACAAACCAAACATTAGCTCAATTGGAATTATGGCAAAACTCAGCAGCTTATGGAAACGACGTATATATGTTACCAAAACACTTGGACGAAAAAGTAGCGCGTTTGCATTTAGCTAAAATTGGTGTTGAATTGGAAACTTTATCTCAAGACCAAGCTGATTATATTGGTGTAGCTGTTGAAGGTCCATTTAAAGCAGAACACTACAGATATTAATTTTGAAAGTTTAATTCTTAATTTTTATTGAATAAGAGATAATGAGAGGAGCAGCAATGTTCCTCTTTTTTATGTCAAAAATAAATCTAATAGATTTAAGAAAAGAAAATCTTAAAATCCTTTTACTTCATTTCTTACTACCTTTGCAATATCTAAATTAAATCAAATGAAAAAATTATTAGCGGTATTAATCTTGTTTTTCGGATTTCAAGCAATTCAATCAGTTAAAGCCCAAGTCGTTCAATCAGCTGAAATAGATACAAATACGTATGTCATTATTAGAAATAATGGTAATGAATTGATTGGAAAAATCATAAGTGACGATGGTCGTGAGGTACTTATTTTAACAGAAAATTTAGGAAAAATATTTGTTCCAAAATCAGATATAAGATCCATCAAAAAAGTTGATTTAACTAAGGATATTGTGAACGGAGAATACCGCGCAAGAGGTCCATTTACAACTCGTTACCAATTTACAACTAATTCATTTCCGATAGAAAAAGGTGAAAACTATGCATTAATTAATCTTTTTGGTCCGGAAGTTCATTTTGCTGTCTCAAAGAATTTTTCTGTTGGAGTAATCACAACTTGGATTGCGAGTCCAATTGTTTTAGCGCTTAAATATTCAATACCAACAAATTATGAAAAAATAAATTTCGGATTTGGAACACTTCTTGGTTCAGTTGGTTATCTGAATCAAGGACGAGGTTATGGTGGATTACATTGGGGAATGATAACATTTGGTGACAGAAAAAAAAATCTAACATTCTCTGTTGGATATTCATATGCAAAGGTTAATTTTTTTAATTCAACATTTTATGAAGAAGGCATTTACCCAGCAATTCAAGATCCTTCAAACCCAGGAAATCCAAACTTCAATTTTAACTTACCAGAAACGAGAAAACCTATTGGAAATGCACCAATAATTGGATTAGGTGGAATTGTCTCTGTTGGATCAAAAGCAAGTTTTATTTTTGATTCGATGATTTTATTTGGAAATCAAACAAATCAAGATCAAAACTATTTTTATAATAATCAAGGTATACCATCGTATACATCAATTGTGAACAATAAAATTAAATCAACCAATTTAATTTTAATGCCTGGTATGCGATTTCAAAAATCAGAAGATAAAGCTTTTCAGATTTCTTTAACAGGAGTAATCGGTTCAACAAATGGAGAAAGCTACTCCTTCCCTATTCCTATGTGCTCTTGGTTTTATAAGTTTTAATTGGATGAAACAAGATATTCAAACAGAAATTTTTAGATTAGTTAAAGAACGAATCGCTAGTTCAGATTCACTTGGAAACGTTCTTGCTGATATTCTTCATTTAAGTCCAGATGCCGTTTATAGAAGGTATCGCGGCGAAACGATTTTAAGTATTCAAGAAGCGCAACGCTTGGCCAAACATTTTGATATTTCTTTGGATGCACTCAGTACCCGTTCGAAAGGTAGCGTAACTTTTAATTACACACCTTTAAATACGTATGACTTTAGCTTAGAAAGTTACTTAGAAGGAATTTTAAAATCAATTGATAAATTAAAGAATTTAAGTGATCCTCAAATTATTTTGTCGGTTAATAACACGCATTTCTTTCAGCTTTTAAATTTTCCGCAATTAGTACGTTTCCGATTGTTCTTTTGGGCAAAAACTCATTTGCAAATTGTTGATTATAAAAACGAACTTTTCAAACACGAAAAAACAACTGACCGCGCTTTTGAACTTGGAAAAGAAATTCTTCAACGCTATAATTCAATTCCTTCTGTTGAAATTTTTGACCCAGAATTGATGCGTGGATTTATGCGACAAATTTTCTATTACTATAAAGCTCACATGTTTGAAGACCCTGAGTATGCCTTGTTTCTTTGCGATAGAGCTTTGTTAATGGCACAGCATTTACGCGAACAATCTACCTTAGGTAAGAAGTTTATTTTTGGCACTCAAGCTCCAAGTTCAGGAAATGAATTTCAAATGTATTTAAATGAAACCATTAATTCTGACGCAACATTTTATTACACAAGTAAAGAAGAAACTGGAATTTACTTGACACATAATGTTATGAATTACTTGCACACAAGCGATTCCGACTATGTTGGAGACACCAAGCAAATCATCGATAAACAACTTGCTAACTCAAGTTTGATAAGTGTTATAAATGAAAAGGAAAGAAATAATTACTTTTATGAGTTTGAAAAAATGATTCATTCTTTCCGAAAAAAGATCGACGCTGATTTACATTTTTAAAGGTAAAAACTTTTTAAAGCGTAAATTTATTTGTGAAATTCATAAATTAAAACTTTTAAATCGTAACAAATTAGTTTGTCTCATATCTATATTTGCGAAAATCACAAATTAAAACAAAAATACTTGTGAAAAATGCGTTTTTAAACAGTATCGTTCAATTCAAGTTTTTAGATTCTACAAAAATCGCAATTTACTAATTAGTGCTTGACGAAATCAATTTTCAGTTGAAGAATTAAAAGGGAAATATTTGTCCATAAAATTTAAAACTATGAAAACAAAATTTTTCTTTTTAGCAATCTTAATGAATTTAGGAATTGTTAATGCACAAAATGAAAGTTTACCTTCGATTGCTGTTGCAAATCCAAATGTAAATGCTGTTGGAATCAAACAAGAAACAGCTGCGAAAATGATGCGTTTGGAATTAATTAAAATCAATAAACACAAAGTCTATGACGAATTTGACATGGCTGATGTTCTCAAAGCAAAGGAAGAATTCAGAACCCTATGTTATGGACAAAATTGCCTAGCAAAACTGGGAGCAGAATTAAAAGTTGATTATATCATGTGTGGAAGTATCGACGGTTTGGGAAATAAAATTGCGTTGACTATAAAAATTGTAGATGTGAAAAGTCAAACAATTTATAAATCAAATGTGAAGGAATTTGACAATCAAGAATTAGAAATTCAACGCATGATCGAGATTGTTATCAAAGAAATGCTTTTAGTTCCAGTTGACAAAGTGCTGTTGGATCGCTTAGCATTTAAAAATGAAATGATTACATCGAACAATGTTGGAAAAGTAAACAATTCTGGACCTCGAATTGGAGCTGCTTTTTTAACTGGAAGTGTGAATGAATTTGCGATGCGTTCCACTGATCAAGGAGGATTAGGAATTATTCCTGTAGTTTCAATGATTGGATATCAAATTGAAGGACAATATGTTGGAACGGAGAATTTCTCTGCACTTGTGGAAGGAATTGTGAACGTTTCAGGTTTAGAACAAGGTCAGTTTATTCCTTCTTTAACAATTATGAATGGATTCCGCTTTGGAAAAAGTGGTTGGGAATTTGCTTTTGGTCCTGGTTTTAGTGTGAAATCAACTAGTTCAGGCTTCTTCGATACAGAAAATTTATTTGGAACTGACAATCAATACTTTTCAGAAAATGATTGGCAAGATTATGCGAATGAAAACTTTAGAGATAATCCAGAATACAATACTAACGGCTATTTCATTATGCCGAAAGCTACAGAATTTAATGCCGATTATAAAAATGAAACTGTTTTAGATAAAAGAGGTTTGAAATCGTTGAATACTACGTTTGTTTTCGCTGCTGGTCGAACATTTAGAGCGGGTTCATTAAATATTCCTGTTAACGTTTTTTACTCTTCCCAAAAAGGTGGTGGATATGCAGGTGTAAATATTGGCTTTAACGTCTTGAAAAGTAAAAAACCAATGAACTCAAAATCGAATAGATTCTAGTTTATTTTATCTAAATAACTTCAATGGGGAGCAATAATGTTCCTCATTTTTAATATATACAATACCAGAAAAACATTTCCTTTATCAACTAATCCGCGTTCATAAATTACGTTTAGTTACTAATCATTTCTTTGTTAATCAGTTATTTTTGTTAAATTGAAGAATTCTACATAAAAATGGCTGAAAATCAATATACTGAAGACAACATACGCTCCCTCGATTGGAAAGAGCACATTCGCTTGCGTCCTGGGATGTACATCGGAAAACTCGGTGATGGCGCCGCTGCGGATGATGGAATTTATATCCTCGTAAAAGAAGTAGTCGATAACTGTATCGATGAATTCGTGATGGGGAACGGCAAACGCGTCGACATTAAAGTGAAAGACGGAAAAGTAAGCGTGCGTGATTACGGCCGTGGTATTCCGTTGGGAAAAGTAGTGGAAGTTGTTTCACGAATGAACACTGGTGGAAAATACGACTCTAAAGCCTTCAAGAAATCAGTTGGTTTGAACGGTGTCGGAACAAAAGCGGTGAATGCACTTTCCTCCTATTTCTCGGTTTATTCAGTGCGTGAAGGGGAGAAAAAACGTGCAGATTTCGATAAAGGAGAATTGGTAAAAGAATATCCAATTGAGAAAACGGACGAGCAAAATGGAACCTACGTAGAATTTATTCCCGACGAAACGATTTTCAAAAAGTATGCTTTTAAAACAGTGTACTTGGATAAAATGATGTGGAATTATTGTTACTTAAACCGCGGATTGGCGATTTATTGTAACGGTGAAAAATTCCAATCAAAAGATGGTTTGAAAGATTTGTTGGAAAACAATATGGACGGCGATCCATTGTATCCAATCATTCACATTGAAGACGAAGACATCGAAGTTGCTTTCACACATGGTAGAACGTATGGTGAAGATTATTATTCGTTCGTCAACGGACAACACACCACACAAGGTGGTACGCATCAAAGTGCTTTCCGTGAGTCGGTTGCAAAAGTAATTCGCGATTTTTACAATAAAAACTACGAAGCTTCTGATATTCGTCAGTCAATTGTAGCTGCGATTGCGATTAAAGTGATTGAGCCAGTTTTCGAATCACAAACAAAAACAAAATTAGGTTCGCAAGAAATTGAACCGGGTGGAAAATCCATGCGTGCGTTCATCAACGATTTCTTAAAAGACAAATTAGATAATTACCTGCACCGTCATCCTGATGTTGCAGAAACGATTGAAAAGAAAATCAAACAGTCAGAGCGCGAGCGCAAAGAATTGGCTGGTATTCGTAAAATTGCGCGTGAACGTTCTAAAAAATCAAGTCTTCACAACAAAAAATTACGTGATTGCCGAGCACATTTAACGGATTTGAAAGACGAAAACCGTGAGAATACAACCTTGTTTATTACAGAGGGAGATTCTGCGAGTGGTTCGATTACAAAATCAAGAGATGTGAACACGCAAGCAGTTTTTTCTTTGCGTGGTAAGCCTTTGAATTGCTACGGTTTGACGAAAAAAGTGGTGTATGAAAACGAGGAATTCAACCTCATTCAAGCGGCTTTGGACATCGAAGACGATATGGATAATTTGCGTTACAACAAAATCGTAATTGCTACCGATGCCGATGTCGATGGAATGCACATTCGTATGTTGTTGTTGACGTTTTTCTTGCAGTTTTTCCCAGATTTGGTGAAAAGAAATCACGTCTATGTCTTGCAAACGCCTTTGTTCCGTGTGCGCAACAAGAAAAAAACGATTTATTGTTATTCCGAGGAAGAGCGTAGAAATGCAATTTCAGAAATTGGAAAAGCAGCTGAAATAACGCGATTCAAAGGATTGGGAGAGATTTCACCTGATGAATTCATACATTTTATTGGTGCGGACATTCGCTTAGAACCGGTTCTATTATCCAAAGAAAATTCGATCGATTCGATACTTTCTTATTTTATGGGTAAAAACACACCAGAACGACAAGATTTTATTATTGATAACCTTCGTGTGGAGAAAGACATTGCAGAAGAAATTCTTGCAGACACGCATCCAGACGATCTTGAACAAGCTTCTTAATTATGGCAGAGGACGAAATTGAAGATGCAAACTTGGAAAAGGGTGACGAACACAATCCTTTCGAGAACAAAAAAGTAGATGAAAAAGTCATACCTGTGGGTGGCTTGTACGAAAATTGGTTTTTGGATTATGCCAGTTACGTAATTCTTGAACGCGCCGTTCCTTCTTTGTACGATGGTTTGAAACCGGTACAACGTCGTATTTTGCATTCGATGAAGGAAATGGAAGATGGACGTTACAACAAAGTAGCGAACATCATCGGGAACACAATGAAATATCACCCGCACGGTGACGCTTCGATTGGAGATGCTTTGGTGCAATTGGGTCAAAAAGAATTGATGATCGACTGCCAAGGAAACTGGGGGAATACTTTAACTGGTGACGGCGCAGCAGCTCCTCGTTACATTGAGGCACGTCTCTCAAAATTTGCGCTTCACGTTGCTTTTAATGGAAAAACAACGAATTGGTTGTCGAGTTACGACGGAAGAAATAAAGAACCAGAGCAATTGCCAATGAAGTTTCCTTTGCTTTTGGCACAAGGAGCGGAAGGTATCGCAGTTGGTATGGCTTGTAAGTTTTTACCTCACAATTTCAATGAATTAATAGAACAAGCAATCAACCATTTGCGTGGTAAGAAAGTGGAATTTTTGCCCGACTTTCCAAATGGTGGAATGGCAGATTTTACGGGTTACAACGATGGTTTGCGCGGTGCTAGAGTGCGTGTTAGAGCGAAAATCAGAAAAGTTGACAACAAGACTTTAATCATCAATGAAATTCCTTTTGGAACAACGACAGGTTCTTTGATTGAATCAGTGATTAAAGCCAACGATAAAGGGAAAATTAAAATCAAGAAAATCGAGGACAACACTTCGATGGAAGCTGAAATCATTGTGCATTTGTTCCCTGGAGTTTCTCCTGACAAAACGATTGATGCCTTGTATGCTTTCACAGATTGTGAAGTTTCGATTTCTCCTAACTCTACAATAATTGATGGCGATCGTCCACGATTTATGGGTGTTTCAGAGATATTGAAAGTGACAACTGACAGTACGGTTCGCTTGTTGAAATTGGAATTGGAAATCCGTTTGGATGAATTGGAAAGAATGTGGCATTTCTCAACCTTGGAGAAATTGTTCATCAACAACGAAATGTACATCGACTTTAAACATTATTCTGACAGAGAAGAACTTTACAAATATTTATACAAACGCTTCGAGCCATTTTTAGGTCAATTATTGCGTCCAATTGTGGATGAAGATTTACAGAAATTGACACAAATTCCAATGATTCGTATCACACGTTTCGACTCTTCCAAAGCAGATGATGCTTTGTTGAAAATCGAAGCGGAAATGGAAGAAGTGAAAGGTCATTTGGCGAATTTGGTGGAATACGCAATCGATTACTACAAAGATTTGAAGAAACGTTTTGGCGCAGGTAAAGAACGCAAAACAGAAATCAAAGTATTTGATAATATTACTGCAAGCAAAGTAATTATTGCGAACAAAAAATTATACGTCGATTACGAAGAAGGATTTATTGGTTACGGTTTGAAAAAGAATGAAGCTGTTTCTGATTGTTCTGAAATCGATGACATCATTTGTTTCTTTGCTTCAGGTAAAATGATGGTGACGAAAGTAACAGACAAGAAATTCGTTGGTAAAGACTTGATTTTTGCGAGTGTTTGGAAAAAAGGCGACACGCGTACCATTTACCATTTATTTTATCAAGATGGAGTTGGCGGTGCGACGATGATGAAACGCTTCTACGTGAATTCCATTACACGCGACACAGAATATGATTTGTCTCGTGGAACGAAAGGTTCTAAAATGCTGTATTTCTCCGTACATCCAAATGGAGAACGTGAAGTGGTGTCAATTTTATTACGTCCACGTCCGCACTTGAAACGTTTGCGTTTTGACATCGATATGGGAGAACTATTAATTAAAGGAAGAAATTCAGCTGGAAACAGAGCAACGAAAGAAATCATTCAGAAAATAGTTCAAAAAGAAGTGGGTGGTTCAACTTTGGCGGCTCGTAAAATTTGGTATGATACTGTTGTAGGTCGCTTAAACGATGAAGGTCGTGGTAAATTCTTGGGGTCTTTTAAGGGCGAAGATAAAATCCTAACATTATATAAAACAGGAGAATACCGTTTGAGTTCATTTGACTTATCTACGCATTTTGATGAAGATATGATTCACATTGAAAAATGGATTCCAGATCGTCCGATTTCAACTGTTTATTATGATGGTGAAAAAGAATTACACTACGTAAAACGATTTGTGTGTGAGGTACATAGCGATAAGCGTGTCTTGTTTATCAGTGAAAGTGCTGGTTCATACATGGATGCCGTTTCTACAGCTTACCGTCCAGAAGTGAAAATCGTTTACAACAAATTGCTAAAAGAAACGAAAAATCTTCCTGATAACGTGATGAACTTAGCGGATGTAATTGACGTGAAAGGAATGAAAGCACAAGGCAATCAAATAACGAAATTGAAAGTCAAAGAAATTGTGTTGACGCATCCTATTGACGAAGGAAAAGAACCTTGGCCAGAGGAAGAAGCGCCAGCTACAATAGACGAAATCGAAACAGAAATTGATTTAGAAGATGGCGACGCTCCAACAGTTGAATGGGATTTGACCAAGAAACCAGACGAAGATGAGGATGAAGAGCAAATGAAGTTGTTTTAAAAAAATTTTAGATGATGAAAGAATTTTGGGATAATCGCTATGCTGAATCTGAATTTGCGTATGGTACAGAGGCTAATGATTTTTTAAAAGAGAAACTATTAACATTACCAGTTGGTAAAATACTATTCCCTGCAGATGGTGAGGGAAGAAACGCTGTTTATGCTGCCACATTGGGTTGGAAAGTTACCTCTTTTGACATAAGCGAAGAAGGCAGAAATAAAGCTTTGCTACTCGCTACAAATAAACAAGTTGAAATTGATTATCACGTTGGTTCATTAGAAAACTTAAATTTTAAAAAAGAACAATTTGATGCAATTGCTTTCATTTTTGCCCATTTCCCAAGTGCAATAAAGTCGAACTATCATCAAACGATTGCTGGTTTTTTAAAGCCTGGTGGAGTAGTTATTTTTGAAGCTTTTAGTAAAAAACACATTGAATACAATTCTGTAAATGAAAAAGTTGGAGGACCTAAAGATATTGACACCTTATTTTCCATTGATGAAATAAAAAAAGATTTCTTGAATTTTGATATTATTGAGTTAAGTGAGCAAGTGGTAGAACTCAACGAAGGAAAATACCATGTCGGAAAGGGTTCTGTTATACGTTTTGTTGGTAAAAAAAAATAGGGATTGTATTCATTAAACTTTAATGAATATCATAGTTATTTCAGTTTTAAAAAGTGAAATCTGTAAATTAATAATATTAAATAGCTAAAAATGATACCTCTTTTAGTCCCTGAAATTAATGGCAACGAGTGGAAATATGTAAAAAATTGTTTGGATACAGGTTGGATTTCTTCAGCAGGCTCTTATGTCAACAAATTTGAAGAAATGATCGCAGATTATGTAGGTGCCAAATATGGTATTGCTTGTATGAATGGAACAGTAGGATTACATATTGCTCAACAATTAGCTGGGATTAATTCTGATGACCATGTTATTGTTCCTAACATAACTTTTGTTGCTACATTAAACTCAGTAAAGTATATTGGTGCAACACCAATTTTAATTGATGTTAATCCTCATGATTGGCAAATGGATTTAGATTTACTAGATAAATACCTTACTGAGAATACTTATTATAAAGCTGATGAAAAAGGCTCACATTATTATTTGAAATCAACATCTAAAAGAGTTAAAGCAATTTTACCAGTTCATGTATTAGGAAACATTGGAAACATCGATAAGCTACAAAAAATTGCTTTAAAATTTAAATTAGAAATAATCGAAGATAGTACAGAAGCATTAGGGTCTACTTTTAAAGAAAAACATGCTGGAACATTTGGAAAATTTGGTGTTTTTAGTTTCAATGGAAATAAAATAATTTCTACAGGCGGAGGTGGAGTTATCGTTACAAATGATGAAAATTTAGCAAAAAAAGCAAAACATATTACAACTCAAGCTAAAGTAAGTCAATTAGAATATATTCATGATGAAATTGGATACAATTACCGTATGGTAAATATTTTAGCAGCTATTGGTGTAGCCCAAATGGAAGAGTTCCCTTTTTTATTAACAAAAAAACATGAAATTGATGCATTTTACAGATTTGAATTAAAAAATATTGGAGACATCGAATTTCAACAAGTATCAAAGGACGTAAAATCAAATTGTTGGCTTTTTACTTTTAAAACAAAAAAAATGCGTGAACTTTTATTGTATTTAAATGACAATGGTATACAATCTCGTCCATTTTGGAAACCAATGAATCAATTGGTTATGTTTGAAAATGATATATACGTTCAAAAAAATGATAACTCTTCAAAATTATATGAAAGTTGTATCAGTATTCCTAGTTCATCTGGCTTGAAAGATATAGAAATGAAGAAAGTAGTTAGTGTGATAAAAAAATTTTACACTTCAGTTGAAGACATAAAAAATAATTGAATTCCTACTAATAAAATAAAATGAATTTTTTAGATATCCCTGATTTTATTGAAAAATATGTCACCAAAAGATCATCAAGTTTTTTTGAAAAAGATATAATTGAATACCAATTTATACTTTCAGAAAAAATCAAAGGTAAATCAGTATTAGTTGTTGGTGGTGCAGGAACGATTGGTTCCTCTTACATAAAGGCAATACTAAAATTTAAACCTTTAAAATTAGTAATTGTTGACATAAACGAAAATGGATTAACTGAGTTAACAAGAGATTTAAGAAGTACTCCTAATCAATTTATACCTGAAGATTATAAAACCTATCCTATGAGCTTAGGTGAACCTGTGTTTGTAAAAATGTTTGAAAACGAGGGTCCATTTCAGGTAGTAGCAAATTTCGCTGCTCATAAACATGTTCGAAGTGAAAAAGATATTTATTCAATTGAAGCAATGTTGAATAATAACGTCTTTAAAACAAAAGAATTTTTAGATTTACTAGTCAAGAACAAACCCGAACATTTTTTTTGCGTTTCTACAGATAAAGCCGCAAATCCAGTTAATATAATGGGTGCAAGTAAAAAACTTATGGAGGACATTCTAATTTCATATAGTTCAGAACTTAATATTTCAACAGCAAGATTTGCAAACGTAGCCTTCTCAAATGGTTCTTTACTTGCAGGATTCATAGATAGAATTTACAAAAATCAGCCAATTGCATGTCCGACCGACATAAAGCGTTTTTTTGTTTCACCTGAAGAAAGTGGGCAAATTTGCATGCTTGCTTGTTTTTTAGGTGATTCAGGAGAAATTTTCTTTCCTAAATTAGAACATGAAAAATTAACTAATTTCAAAGAAATCACAATTAATTTTTTCAATCAATTGAATCGTGAAATACTAGTTTGCAAGTCAGAAAATGAAGCAAAAAATAAATCAACAACTATTTCTAAGACAGACCCCTATCCTGTCTATTTTTTTGAATCTGATACAACAGGAGAAAAATTATTTGAGGAATTTATTACTGATAAAGATGAAGTTGATTACATTAAATTTTCAAGTTTGGGTGTCATTAAAAATACCGAAAAAATATCAAAATCTAAAATAGAATCAATAATCTTTGAATTAAAAAAGCTGATAGATTCAGAAAATTATACTAAATCTTCTATTGTTAATTTTCTCAAACAACATATACCAAATTTCCAACATATTGAAACAGGTAAAAGTTTAGACCAAAAAATGTAATCGATTTGCTATAATTGATAACATGACTTTTTATGATTAATCCATTACTCTCAATAAAAAAGGAAATAAGTACACATTATATATTCTGTAATTTTATGTTGAATTTTCATCCTTAAATCCTTACTTTTGCCCAAATTTTGACACATGGGAAGAGCATTTGAATACCGAAGAGCAGCAAAAGAAAAACGTTGGGACAAGATGTCTAAAATGTTTCCAAAACTTGGTAAAGCAATCACAATGGCAGCGAAAGAAGGAGGAATTGATCCTGCAACTAATGCTAAATTAAGAACAGCAATCCAAAACGCTAAGTCAGAAAATATGCCGAAAGACAATATCGAATCGGCAATAAAAAGGGCAGCACAAAAAGATATTGCCTCATTTACTGAAGTAAACTACGAAGGAAAAGGTCCACATGGAGTTCTCGTTTATGTAGAATGTGCTACAGATAACCCAACTAGAACAGTTGCAAATGTTAAATCATATTTCAATAAAGCTGGAGGTCAAGTTGTTCCTAATGGTTCAATGGAATTTATGTTTTCGAGAAAATGTGTTTTTGAATTCGTTAAAACAGACGCAATTGACGTTGAAAACTTAGAGTTAGAATTAATAGATGCAGGTTGTGAAGAAATCGAAATAGAAGGTGAAAACATCAACGTTTATGGAGATTATACCTCTTTTGGTACTTTAGCGAAAGCATTAGAAGACTTGCAAATAGAAGTTCAAAAATCAAGTTTGAAGCGCATCCCAACAACTCCTGTTGAATTTTCAGAAGAACAATTAGTGGATATCGAAAAAATGTTGGATAAAATCGAAGACGACGACGATATTCAGCAAGTATTCACAAACATCGCCTAATTTTATACTAAAACATGCATTTGTTAGTTATATATAAGTATGAAATTTAGATCTTCTGTTTTACTTTCAATCTTTGGAATTGCATTGCTTTTTGCCTGTTCAACGGAAAATAATTCCCTATTGAATCGTACTTATCACTCTACAACTGCACGTTATAATGGTCATTTCAATGCAACTGAATTGATGCGCATTGCAATGAAAACGTATACGGATTCTAGAAAAGAAGATTTTTTTACAATTCTCCCTGTGAATCCACTGCCAAATGAAACAGAGGTAAAAGGGATGTATCCAGCAATAGATACCGCTGTTGTCAAATGCTCAAAAGTAATCCTCAACCACAGTATGCCAAGCGCAGAAAATATGGCAATGAAGTCTGCGGAATACAATAATTGGATTGATGAAAACTGGTTGACTGTTGGAAAAGCATACTATTTGAGAAGAGATTATGAAAAATCGATGAAGAATTTTCTATTCGTAAAACGCTTTTTTATTAAAGATCCTTCGATGTTTGAAGCAGAATTGTGGATTGCAAAAATCAACATTGAACTCAATAAATTCGCAGATGCTAAATTGGCTTTAGATAACTTGAATGAAATTTCTCAAGCACAAAAAAAAAGAAAGTTTACCGATTTTATTCCGTTCTACAAACCAAAACCAGACCCAAATGCAGAGCCTGAATTGCCTCGTATGAAAAAAAGCTTGCAGTTTGAAATCTATAAAGCGTATGCCGATTTAGCGGTTAGAAGAAAAGATTACCAAGCGGCTGCCGAAGGTTTGAATCTAGCCATTTCTAAGTGTAAATCTGCCAAAGAAAAAGCAAGGTTACATTTCATTTTAGGACAAGTTTACAATCAAAACAGAAACGTTGACTCCGCAAGTATTCATTTTAACTTAGCAAATAAATCTTCTGCTTCTTTTGAGATTGCTTTCAATGCGCGTTTAAACAGAGCGATGGTTGGAAGTAGTTCAAATCTTGGCCGTGACTTGAAAAAAATGCTGCGCGATGCAAAAAATGCACAATACAAGGATCAGATTTATTATGCGATGGCCAACTATGAATTAAATCGTAGCGACAAACCCAAAGCTATTGAGTATTTGACGAAGTCTGCTTTTTTTTCGACGACTAACAAACGTCAGAAAGCTATGTCCTATGAGAAATTAGGTGATTTGACATTTGCCGATAAAGATTATGTATACGCTCAAAAATATTACGATTCTTGTTCTCGTTTCATCGATGACAATTATCCAAATGGTGAGTTAGTTAAGAGTAGAGCAATTAAACTTTCTGATTTAGTTAAGGCAATTGAAACTGCAAATTTTGAGGATAGCGTTCAACGAATTGCAAAATTATCTGAGAAAGATAGAACGGAATTTTTGAAAGATGCCTTAAAACAAATCAAAGAAGAACAACAAAAACGCAAAGAACAAGAGGCAGCAAAAATGTTAGCACTTCAAGAGCAAGCAAATTCTAATGCTGGAGGTTCAAATGCTAATAAATTTGTTTTCAATAATCCTAAATTACGTGAAGCTGGATTCAATGAATTTAAGAAAACATGGGGTGTTCGCGAAAATGAAGACGATTGGCGACGAAGTGACAAAGTAGTGAATGTACTGAATAAAAAAGACGAAACAGATAAAGATTCTTTGAATGCAACTGCTAGTAAATCAAAAGAAGATACCCTTACAATTGCGAGTTTATTGAAAAATATTCCTTTAACAGAAGAAGCCATGAAAGCTTCAAAAGAACGCTTGATGGATGCACTTTTCACTTCTGGTGTATTGTACAAAGAGATTTTGAATGAAGAAGAATTAGCTGCTGCTCAGTTTAAAAAAGTGTTGGCTCAAAAAAATATTGGTTTAACAGATTTATCTTCTGCTTTTCAGTTGTATAAAATCAATGAAGCAACTGGAGAAAAGGATCGCTACAAAGATCATATTATAGATTACTATCCAAATTCAGATGCTGCAAAATATTTCAAAGATCCTGATTTCTATTTAAAGCAGAAAGAAAACGCTAAACAAGCAGAGAAACAATACGTTGCGCTTGTCGACAGATACAATGGAGAAGATTATTATTATGTTGCTAATGAATCACAAAAAGTAATTGATAACGATAAAACAAATGCTTACAGATCTGAGTACATGTTATTAAATGTATTAGCTATTGGGCAAACAACAGAAAATAAAAAAGAGCTAATACCAAAGTTAAAAGCAATTATTTCAGAAAAACCTGGAACACCTCAAGCTATAAGAGCCAAAGAAATGTTGGATATTCTGGATAAAGGATACTCTAAAAATGAAGCAGTTAACTTTAACAAAACATACTCATTCGAATATTCGACAGAAGGAAATCAAAATGTTATTGTTTTGCTAGATGAAGAGGATGATAGTGATGATGCTAAAAAATTAATTTCAGACTTCTCTAATAAAAAGTTCAAAACGAATCGTGTTAAAATTTCTATGAAAACAACTATGTCTGAAAAGAATTTTATACTTGTACAAGATTTTCCAACTATAAAAGTAGCACAAGAATATATTGATACTTATAAATCAGGTTTTGAAATTTTAGATGACTTGCAAGACAATAAAATTTATATTATTTCAATAGAAAATTTAAAAAAGTTAATTGAAACATCAAAATTTGACGAATACAAATTGTTTTATGACGATAATTACTAAAATATTATGCTAGAACGTAAAGGTTTTTTTGGATCAAACTCAAGTACTCCATCAATGAACGAAGTAACTAATGATAATTGGAACAGAATTCTTTCTGGAACAGAGATTACTGGGAATATAGTTTCTGACTCTAATATTATAATTGAAGGATTAATCAACGGTAATGTAACTTGTACCGGTAAAGTTCATATAGGAACAACAGGAAGAATTGCAGGTAACTTGTCAGCTTCAAATGCAGAATTCGAAGGAAGTCAAGAAGGTGAACTTTCAATTGATAACTTACTCATTCTTAGAAGTACCGCACGAATTAAAGGAAATATCAGCACACTTAAATTAAACATTGAAGAAGGTGCATTTTTTGAAGGTGCATGTATTATGAAATCTCCTGTTTCCTCTACAAATTTTAATCAATCTGTTTCGTTTGAATAACAAGGGAAAAAATCAAAATTTATTCCTTAAATTCTCTTCAACGGGTATTCAAATGGCAGGTATAATCGCTTTTTTTACTTGGCTTGGAACTTATCTTGATGCTAAATATCCATCAAAAACACCTTGGTGGACAGTAGGTTTATCTCTTTTTGGTGTGATATCGTCACTCGTTTTAGTTATTAAAGAAGTAATGAATTTAAATAAAGACAATAAATAATATGTTATTCCTAAAACATTGGTTACTAATTTTTATACCAATATTTATTTATATTCTTTTGAATCGAATGCACTTGTTTACAATTGACTTATTCCTTTCTAATATTGCAGGTGGTAGTAATCTGTTTATTTTCACAATCAGTGTTTTAATTATGCAAATTGGAAGAAAAAATAAACCAGAAGAATTTGTGTTTCGTTACCTTACAATGACAACCGTTCAAATGTTATCTTTCCTTGCAATTGTTTCAGCGTTTGTTTTTTTGAAAAAACCTAATGTAGTTGTGTATCACAGTTTAGTACTTTTTAGTGTATTATTGGTACTTCAATCAATTGGTTTGTTGTTTATTAAATCGAAAAATTAGTTCGCTATTTCAGAACTTAAGCGATTTACTACATAAGTTTCATACTTTTTATATTCAACAAGTTAATGTCTGTAGAAACCCCAAAAAGCACCCATAGCGCCGCCAAATAAATGAGCAAAATGAGATATTTGGTCGTCTTTGAAAGAAGAATAAATCTCTTGTCCAAGAAACAATAAAACCACAAGAATAAATGTTATTGGAATATCTTTTCCTCTTGCATTCAACAATGAAGTTACGACAATCAACATAAAAGCAATACCACTAGCTCCAATTAAACCATTATCCCACAACAAAGTATGAAGAATGGCAGTTAAAATTGCCGTACTTATAACCATTACAGTGAATTTTTGCCAACCAAACTTTAATTCTACTAAAGGTCCAACTAATAAAATAATTGATAAGTTACCAATAACATGTTCAAAATCAGCATGTCCAAAAATATAAGTTAGCGTGCTTATATACCAAACTGGATTCGACTCTTGAAAATCTCCGTTCAAAATAAATATAGAACCAGATTCTGTTGAAGCATTGACAAAAAACAAACCAACTAAACTTAGGGTTGCAAGTATAAGTGTAGCTTTAGAATCAAATGTTATTTTCATAATATTAAACTAGTTAAGTTGAAGTTCGAACATTATTCAATTTTAGCACTTAATCCTTTGTCAATTAAGCCTACACAAATAGGTTCCAAATCTTCGTAAATCCCATGTTTAACAACGCATTTACCATTTGTGTGAACAATCCAAGCGCATTGCTCAGCTTGAATCATATCGTGGTCACAGTAGCGCATTAAACAAGAAATCACATGGTCAAAAGTATTATAATCATCGTTATAAAGAATGATTGAATACTCAGCAATTTGTTGTTCTAAAAGTTCAACTAATGGATCAGTAAGCGTTTCAGTGTGATTATTCATAAATTGAAATTAAAAGTTCTTTTGCTAGTTGTTTTAATTCATTTTCCTCCTCTATTGTTTTGGGGAAGAATTGAATTTCATTATTATTCAAAGTTTTAAATTCATAAGGACAATGCAGCATCCAATTTCCAAACGAACCTGACCAATTGCTTGATTTCAATACAAAGGTAATTAGTTTTACTTTTTCTTGTGCAATTATTATTTCACTCATATCAACAACTGTATTCAAAAATGCAGCAGTTAATTGATTTTCTCTCATGTAACTAGATGTAACTTTACTCGTTTGTGGGTTATATGTGAAAATTCCAGTTTGATTTAATTGCTCTAAAAGTACCCTTACATTTTCCTCATCTACTGTTTGCTCATATTTATAAACTTTCTCTTCAACTTCTTTTTTCTGAAGAATTACGATTGGTTCACCAGCAACTGAATTTGTAGTGTTTGTATTATTTGTAGTTGATGGAGAAGATTCCAATACCGGTTTTTCTTCAAAAACACTTGGTCCAAAACGCCCAATTAATTGATTCGCTTCAGCCAATGTAATTCTTTTTCCTTGGTAATAAGCAACAATGAAAGCATCTGCAATACCCTTTTCAACGGCTTCTTTTCTTCTTGCTTTGGCATTGTCAATCGATTGAAAATTTCCAGTTGAATAACGAATTTGACCTTTGGCTGATTTAGAAGTAAACAATTCTGTAAATCCTGGCAATTGTTCCTGTTTTACTGGTTTGTTGTAAACACCAAATTGAACAGTGTAAAACAAAGCTTTCAATGATTCAACAGCAACAGCTTCCACTGCTCCTGGCCCTTGATTATAAGTTATATCAATGATTTGTTTATCTGCTTCTGACTTGTTTTGAACAAAAGCTATGTTTGATTCATTTACGGTTTGAATTGGCAAGCTTTCAAGAACTGCCATTTTCAGTTCATTATCTGTCAACGGAATACAAGCCCTGGTCGCTTCAAGAGCTTTAGCTTCAGCAAATGAAATCCGTTTTCCATCACAATAAGCAACTATAAATGCATCCTTGTAACCTATTGCTCGAATGTCATTTTTGGCAGTGGAAGCTATATTTACATTATTAAAATATCCGGCCATATAACAAGTTAAACCATTTGGGAGAATATCACCTGAAACCGGAGTAAATTCTCTAAAAAATTCAATTGGAACAGGTTTTCTGAATGCTCCTACTTGAACACGATAAACTAAACCCCTTGGATTTTTAATATTCACAGGCAAAGGAACTGATAGATCAACGGTCTGTTTATCAATCATTTTGAATGAAGTCTCAATACTTGAATTGGTTAAGACAATAGTTGATGATTGAGCTGGAACAGTTGCTTCAATGGAATTATTGAGCATCCATTCATAATTAGAAGCTTCGGGAACTTGAACTAAATCCTTTGCTTTTTGGTTTCTCAAAATTTGCTTTTCACTTATCTGTTGTTGGTTTTCTGTGATTTTAGTCAATAATTCTCTTTGTTTTGAACTGATTTCAACTTGAGAATCTTTATTTATTTCTTGATTTAGATTTTTTCTAAGCGAATTAGTTTCAGAAGTTAATGCTGCTACTTCATTGTCTAATTGTGTTATTTCGTTTCTTTTCAGAATGTAGTTAGCATAGTTTGGAGACGCTGCTTTTTTTGTTAATTCATCATTATCTAAAACATCTGTTTCTACTAAAACGATAGACTGCTCTTCTCTTTTCTCACTAATCGTCAGTCCTTCAAGCGTTTCAATTGAGGAATCGATACTTTCAATTTGTTGTTCTATTGCTTTTTTGTCTTGTGGAGAATTAGTTGTTTTTAACCTTTGTTTTAATTGTTCTTTGTCAAGATTTAAACTTGCTATTTTAGCCTTTCTTTCAGATTCAGATAAAACCTCATAAGTTGGAAAATCTTTCTTAATAGCGCTATTTTTTTCGTTTACAAAAGCTTGATTATTTTGTACTTGAATTTGCGCCTCCAAAGAACGAACTTCTATATCTAAACGTGCAATTTCATCTTGATTTGTCGTTTTAAGTAATTCCTCTTTTTTCGTTTTAAGCGCTTGATTAAGGGACTTGCTTCTAGCTTCGTTTTGACTTTGAAGACTGTTTAAAACTTCAATCTGTTTTTGGCTTTCTTTTGCTATCTCTTGTTTTTCAGCGTTAATCTTTGGTTCTGTTTGATTAGGTTTTACCTCAGAAACAATTGTGTTTTCAGGATTTGGCTTAACTTCATTGGATGTTTTATTTAACGTTTCTTTTTCTTGTACTAGCGTTTCCAAACGAGTGGTACTCAATTGAATCAATTCGTTGATCTTCTCCTTTTGTTCTTCATTTGATTCTTTTTTCAAAAGGTCAATAAGACTCGATTGAAAATTTTGTTCCTTTGAAATCCTTAAATTTACATTTTCAATCGCAGGCAAATCGCTTTCAATTTTTGATAAATCGGAAGTATATTTTTCTTGAACAATTGCTAATTCATTAACGGTAACTGGAGTAGTCGCTGGATTTGGTTTAACTTCATTGGATGTTTTAATTAACGTTTCTTTTTCTTGTTCCAGCGTTTCCAAACGAGTAGTACTCAATTGAATTAATTCGTTGATTTTCTCTTTTTGTTCTTCATTTGATTCTTTTTTCAAAAGTTCAGTGAGACTCGCTTGTAAAATTTGCTCGTTTGAAATCCTTAAATCAACTTTTTCAATCGCAGGCAAATCGCTTTCAACTTTTGACAAATCGGAAGTATATTTTTCTTGAACAATTGCTAATTCATTAACGGTAACTGGAGTAGTCGCTGGATTTGGCTTAACTTCATTGGTTGTTTTAATTAACGTTTCTTTTTCTTGTTCCAGCGTTTCCAAACGAGTGGTACTCAATTGAATTAATTCGTTGATTTTCTCTTTTTGTTCTTCATTTGATTCTTTTTTCAAAAGGTCAGTGAGACTCGATTGAAAATTTTGTTCCTTTGAAATCTTCAAATTTACTTTTTCAATCGCAGGTAAACTTTCTTCAACTTTTGACAAATCGGATGTATATTTTTCTTGAATTTCAGCTAATTGATTAACTGATAATGGAGTTGAAGAAATCACTTCTTTTTCCAAGTCAACAATTTTCTGAGTTTCATTCTGTGTTAATTTTTTATTTTCAGCTACTAAATCAAACAAAGTTGAATTATTGAACTTTTCAACATAAATTGAACTTGGTTTACCCAAATCCTCATGAGGAATTTCAGCTGATTTAAAATTTATAGTCTCAAGTAATTGTTCACTTTCCTTGTAAGCTAAATCTTTAAGAATCAACTCATCTAACATAAATTGAACGTTGTCTTTTACTTGTAGGATGGTTTTAAGATTTTTTTCTTTTTGATTGATTAGTATATCGATTTCTTCAACTTGTTTTTTTGATTTTCCTTCTTTTGATACTTTTAAATCCTCTATTTCTTTGATTATTTTTTGTTCTTGAAGTTGAAATTCCTTGATTTCCTTCTCACTTTCAACTTTCTTAGAAACTATAATTGTTGATTTTGTTTTGATAATTTCTTCAATTGTGGTTGCTTTCTTCTCAGTAGCAGTGTTTATCAAACCTTGATTAGTAGTTATTAAATCATTAACTTTTTGAATTTCACCTTTTAATTGTTCTTCTGCCAACGTATTATTTAAATCACTCACTTTCGTCAATAGTTCTCTATTGTCTACAATTTCCGTTTCACCTATCTTTAAATCATTCAAAACAATTGTTTCCTTCACAATTTTATTCAATTCCTCTTCCTTAAATTTAATATCATCCAAGTTCTTCTTTTTTAATTCAATAGAAGTTTGTTGACTTTGTGTTGAACGTAATACTTCAATTTCTTTTTGTATTTCATCAATAAAGGTTTCGTTCTTTTTGATTAATTGCTGTACAATAATTTGATTTTTAAGCTGATTTTCAATGTCAATTTCCTTATCCAATAATTCTTCAATAAGTGGATTTTCATGCAGCTCAGTTTTAATTTCTCCATTATTTGAAACTGGGTTAGTAGCAGCTATTATTCCTTGTTGCTGAAGTGTTAGCGCGTTTACTTCCAACTTTCCAACTTGAGCAAACATCAATGAATTCATTTCATCATCGGAAACTTCATTGATAATTTTTGAAATAATTATCAAATTTTCTTTGGAATTTAACATTTCATATTTAATCTCTTGCGAAAACTGTTTACCTTTTGGTGGTATCGTAAGTTCCACATCTTTAGTAAAAACTGAAATCGAACCAGCAACCTTTGATTGGAAACTATAAATACCATCCTTAGGCAAGCAAATGAGGTATTTTCCTTCTTTATCAGTGAAAATCGGACCGAAAGTTTCACCTGTTTCTTTATGTTTAATCGTAATTTCTAAATCTGTATTTTTCGAATCAATTAAATCAGAAAAAACACCTTTAACGAAAAGCATTTCCACCTTTTTTTGTTCCTTTTCAACCTTAACAATTTCAATCTTTGTTGCATTTCCATTTCTATTGGTTGCAAATATTGCATTTGGTGTTCCAACATCTGGAATAAAGAAGTAATCATCATTTGGTGAAGAATACGGGAAACCAAGGTTTACTAACTCAGAACATGTGTTTTCATTCAAATTATACTTCACTTTAAATAAATCATAACCTCCAATTGATCCGTGTCCCCTTGAACTGAAGTATAAAACTCCTTCAATTTCGTCAAGGAATGGAAAATCTTCATCCGATGTTGAATTGATTTCTGGACAAAGTTGAATTGGTTTACCCCACTCTCCTTTTTCATCTCTTTTCTGAATAAACAGATCTTTTCCGCTTTGAGAATTGTCATTGTAACTAGCAAAAATACGATAACGCATTCCACGTAAAAAAGCATAAGTTGGCTTGTATTTATTCTTTGAATTTTGCTTTTCAAAAACATCATCAATTAAATAGAAACTATAATTATTAGTTGTGAAAACATAATGTTTGTAAAAATCAATTCCCGGAGAAACCGATCGTTCCAAAATCTTTAAGGAAGAAGGTTGGCCAATTGCACTTTTTGCTTGCTTACAAAAATTTATTTCTGATTGTGCATCAAATGTTTGTTCTTTCTTGGGTTTTAATTCAAGATACTTCGTGAAAAATTGAATTGCTTTAGTGAAATTGTACTGATGTTGATAAATTTTAGCTCGGTAATAATAAGCATCAATTGGAACATCTGTTTGGTTTAAAACTAAATCGAAATAACGAGTTGAAAGTTTGATATCTTCAGTGTGAAAAAGACAAGCCGCATATTTAAAATTGATTTCCATATTCTTTTGATTTTGAGCCAAAAGTTGACGGTAATCGCTAATTGCTAATTCATATTGTTGATTCTTAAAGTAGGAGTCTGCTCTTTTTTTTTGCTCAATTTCTTTCTGTGCCTGAATATCATTTATAAAATTCAAGGCAAGGAATAACAAGAATAAACGTAACATGCGGTATTCAGTAGGCAAAGCACACAATTAATTCAATTTGAATATTACGCTTTCTCTCTTAAAAGGTTCATTTTATTTTCCTCACCTTTTAGTAATCTAGAAATGTTTTTACGGTGAGCAACAATCACCAATAATGAAAGCACTATGGTAAAAATAATCATAATTTGAATGTCGTTTTTTAAAATGAAATAACTAACGAAAGGAAAAAATAAAGCTGCTAAAATTGCACCCAAAGAAACATATTTTGAAAAAATAAATACAAAAAGAAAAACAATAAGGCAAATAGCTGCAGCAAGGGGATTTATGCCAATTACAATACCCAATGAAGTTGCAACGCCCTTTCCGCCTCGAAAAGCTGCTAAAATTGGAAAAACATGACCAAAAACGGCACTGAATGAAGCACTAAGTTGAGTAATTAATAATTCATCTTTAAATCCGATAAAATGACTTTGAAACCAATAGGGTAAAGTAGCAGCGGCGACACCTTTAAGAACATCAACTAATAAAACGAACCATCCTGATTTTTTCCCAAGTACACGAAAAGTATTAGTAGCTCCAGCATTTTTACTTCCATGTTCACGAATATCAATTCCATGAAAATATTTCCCAACCCAAAAAGCTGTAGGTATAGAACCAATTAAATAGGCAATTAATACATTAATAATAATAAGCATAGTTTATCTATATAAAAAATATCCTTTGAACTTTGAAACAAGTGCTCTACCAATGGCCTCTTCGGCAATATCAAAAGTAAAGTTCTTTGATTTTCGTTTTTCCGGTTTTATATCCATTATCGATTTATTGAAAATATCATCATTGGTATAAAATAATAAAGTTCCATCTTTTTTATCCATTGAGTAATTGACAAAATACTTTCTTTCATTCGGCAATGATATGTTCCAAGAAAATCCTTGACCAGATTCTTTTGAATGAGTTTGAAGGAAAAATAAATCAAAATCAACAACTTTCATAACTGCATTTCCATTCATTCCCATTATTCCAACTTTAGATTCTCTAGAAATAATACCTTTCTCACTTTTTCTTCCTCCTGCATTTGAAGACCCATATGATTCAAGAACAAGACCAGTTAAAATAAATGTGTTTTCTAATGAAGAAGGCATTTTACGTAAACGTTCTTCATCAAAATTACGCATTACATCTTCCATTGTTTTTTTGGTAGACCAATGTGAAAGTGTATTTCTCATGTTATATTTTGGATCTTTAAGATCTAACTCTGGAAAGTCTTCAACTATTTTGAATTTATTAGCTAGTCCTTCAATGACATCTTTTGATATGATGAAATCAATTTTCGCATTTGCTAAAATACTGGTTTTCTTTTCAGATGGCTCATAATCGATTTTACCGTATAAATCAGTTTTCATTTCTCCTAAATTAATTCCAAGACTAATATCACCTTCTCCACCAACGGAACAAGTTCCAAGATGTAATTTCAAAATATTAGTCAAAGAATCTTTTTTATTTAAGCGGTCTTTGCTTGCAATCTGGAATTCATTTGCTTTATCATTGAATTGAATATAACCGAATGAATTAAACAATCTCACATCAACTTCACCTTCTTGTTTAGACATGAAGGAAGGATAGATTCTTAAACTATCAGCTCTTTCAGTATCTCTCCAAAGGAATCCGTTTGATAATTTTTCTCCTTTGGCATTTACTGGATTTTCAGCAATAGGAATTTGAATGTTATTTGCCAAAATCGTATCTGTAAATGACATCCATGATTTTTCATACTTACAAGTGTGGTTCAAGCGAGCTTGACCATCTAAAACGATTCCTTGCAAATTCGAAAACACATTTATTTTTCCGAAATAATCAAATTCTTTACTCAATTTAAATTTACTTGCCTCAGAAATTTCACCAATACCAATTGTATATTTTCCGTTTGATTTAATATTTGAAAATTGAACTTTTGTCAAGACACTATCTCGGTCGTAGTACAAATATTTGGCATTTCCACTAAACAATTTACTTGATGTTATTTGAACATTTGCATCCTCAAAACGGTGAAATTTCGAAACTGAATTAGCAATAATTACAGCATTAGAAAACGGATCCATTATTCCACCTTTTCTAATGTTTACTTTCATACTATCAGGATATATAAATACATCCGCAATATCAACAAAATCAACTTTACTACAAAAAATAGTTTGCGATTTCAAGTCATATTTCGCACTCAAAGATTTAAATTTAAGTGAATCTTGTGATTCAACTAAAGAGTAAAAATTATCTTTGACTAAATCAGCTCCTGTTTCAAAAGATGATTCGCCTCCCTTATTTTTTTCAAAATCAATAGATTCTCCATCCATCAACCAAATAAATCTATCCATTTGACAATAATAATTATTTGCAGGGAATTTTATTATTTTAGTTCCGATAGCATTAAAATTTCCTTTTCTATTTTTGAATGAAACATCAGCCTGCAAATTATCAGCTTGTATCGATAAAGGATCTTCACCAAATTTTGCAAATCGATTTAATAAATTAAAAGAAGTATTATTTGATTTGATATTATCATCCGTAAAACTATATAAATTCGACTTCATGACTGCCTCCTTAAATTTAAGAGAACCATAACCTGTAATACCTGTTTTGTCAATAACTACTGTTCCTGTCAAATCTGTTTCTCCATTAAACATTGTTAGGGGTACCTCTCTGATTGAAGAGGCCAGTAAAGTTTCTTTTTTGGGTTGATAATTAATATAAGCTGATTCAGATACAACACTTGGATATGGCACACCTGTTGAAATTTGTTTATTAATGAATTTTGCAATTCCAATAGTTGAATCTGGCAAGAAGGTCAATTTATTTGAAACAGATGTAGAATGTAAAAAATTAATTGTTCCTGTTCCCTGAAGGCCATTATTTGAAAGAACAATTTTGTTATCGTATTTTGATTCCGTTCCATAAAAACTAAAACCTCCAGCCGGAGCTTGAGTAACAAAGCCAAAGGAGTAATCATTCATAATCTTAAGATTTTCAGTAATTTTTGGAAAAATACCTCCTGAGTTCAATTCTCCTACCAAACTGAAAGCTTTTTCACTGAAATTATCCAAACTATCTAAGTTAAATGGTTGAACTGTATAGTAGAAACGTGTACTGTCATATGCACCTTTTAAAATATCTTTTGAATTGTAAAAAACTTTCGTTTCTTGAACAGATTTAAGAAAAGGAAACTCGGCATTTTTACCAGCTTTACCTGATTTGGTCTCTTTGTTGTCGATTTGAACTTCTCCTTTCATGAAGCTTAACGCACTCACCATTGGGATAAAATCAGTTCCATCCTCTTTTCTTAATGGTTTTACTCTAAAAAAAGCATAGTCTGATGTTGGAATATTTACTTTAAATTCTTTATAGTCAAAAAGCATACCAGATGAATGAACTTCTAATTTTCCAGCAACTAACCAACCTGCAAAACGAATATTTCGATCTTTCTCAAAAATAATATAACTAGAATCTGGATATATATCCGTTTTTTGAGCAGCTGAAATTTGAACCTCATCAACTTCATTCATACGCATTGTTCGTTTATCAATATCAATTAAAGCATAAGCAATAACTTGTTGACGCTTTGTAGTTTTTTTCACATAATCTGCTTGCATGGACTTAAGATAAGGATCATTTGCAATTTCTTGAGCAGAATAAGTCAATTTCAATGGACGTAAATCAGAAACGACTTTTATGTTGTCAAAATCCATTTCTCCAGTTCCTGATTTTGCATAATTGATTAGTTTTTTTTCTACGTGAATTAAGTTGTTTATTGAGTTATAGGTTAAAAATCCAGCTGCAGCTAAATCAACAAGCTCGGGTTTTGCTTGTGTAACTGTTTTATTCATCATTGTCGCTAAATCACCTTCCGAAAAATCATACTTTTTCATTGACTCACATTTATTGGCAATTATATTAAATGGGTGAACATTTCCCATTCCTTTAAATTTTTGATAAACAGCTTGATCAAAGTAATTTTGAGAGATAATAGAAGCAACTTTTTGTTCTTGAGAAGTTCCTATTTCATAAGTAAAATAAGCTAAAGGAGTGTTCAATTTATACACAAAAACAGGTGCATTCACAAATAAATTGAAATAATAATCTTCGAACGGAACAAAGTCATAACCTTTTTTTGCAGCTGTAACACTTAGTTCTTGTTTGTTCTCATCTAGGAATATAAATGCTTCTTTTATGTAGAGTGAATCTCCATTTGTATAAAACATTTTAACTGAGGATTTTCGAGCAATGATTTTAGCTGGATCCATTTGAAAATTAACAGATGAAATTTCTATCAATTTATTGTTATTTCTTTTAAAAAATATTTTAGCTGGGTTATTTTCTGTCCCGCTTCCAATAAACTCTGCGCCTTTTAGTGTGAATCCGCCATCATAATCTATATTTTCACGTAAGTCTGGGATTTTTAATCGTTTTTCAAAAGAGATAAATTGAGGTGAACTTTCGCCTTCGTTCATTTCTAAAATTGTTTTGTCGGCTAACTTTCCAAGAATAGGTTTTTTAAAATAAGGTGTTGTCAACTCAACCGTGTCTACTTTTACTTGTGCAGATTTCAAATCACAGCGATAACCTCTAATTTTAGCATAAGTCTTTTCTTTATCGAATTTCACTTTTTGCCAGTCAATTACTCCTGCTTTTCCATCCCATTTACTTCCAAAAACATCCAAAACACCAGATGTATTATAAACAATTGAACTATCAGCAACTCGCTTCCCGTCGTAAACCCGACAAACTAAGTTACCTTCCTGGCATTTGATTGTCAATTTTTTATCATTATTCCAAGTCATGTTTCCAATTTCAAAAAACCATCTAAAACCATCCTCTTTGTAAATGGATTTGTACTTAAACAAGTCGTAGGAAAAATCCAAAAACTCTGTGAATTTTGTTAGATCTTTAGCTTGAAATCCAGTTAGAATAGAATACCATTCTGTGTTAAAAACAGAAGGAAATTTATTCTCAATTTGATACAATGAAGCTGCTAAAAACTGATATAATTCCGGATAAACAGGCACTTCTTTAGCTTTAAGAGCATTGCAATTATCTACAATTTTAGAAAATTGACCATCATTTATCGTTGTACCTTTCAATATTTTAGGCAACACTTCTTTACAAAAATAAGCTGCATCAGGATCAGTTACTAATTTCTGCCATTCTTTAATGAATTTTTCGCGTTCCTTTGTAAAATCTTGTGCAATTGAAGTATTGAAATAAAACAAAGCACTAATTGTAAGTAGTAGTTTAGTAAATCTCATCGCTTAATTTTTAATAAATTTCAACATCGACCAATTTTCTTTATTCACGCTTTTCACCAAATTAAATCCTTCTTTTTCAGCTAAATAAATCAATTCATCATTATCAGTTGTAAAAAAACCACTTAACAAAAGGTGTCCACTTTCTTTCAATTTAGTACAATAAAAAGCAAGGTGCGATTTCAATACATTTTTATTAATATTCGCAAGGATTACGTCAAATTTGCGATTGGTTACAACATCAAAATCACCAAATAAAGATAGGATTTTTGAACAATTATTTCTTGTTGCATTTTCAGCACAATTTTCAGCTGACCAGGATTCAATTTCAACAGCTTCAATGTAATTTGCACCCAATTTCTCTGCTAAAATGGATAAAACACCCGTTCCTGCTCCCATGTCCAAAATACTTGTCTCTTTTAAACTCATTTTTTGCATTTCTTGACACATAAGATATGTTGTTTGATGATGTCCAGTTCCAAATGACATTTTCGGTTCAATTTCAACTATCAGACCGTCAAAATCTATGTCTGTATGAAAAGGTGCTTTAATTAAAAGTTGATCACTTACAAAAACTGGCTCGAATTGTGACTCCCAAAGTGCATTCCAATTTTGCTGTTTGATTTCAACATAAGAATACTTGCATTCAATCAAATCCTCCTCTGCTTCCAATTTTAAAATAATTGAATCTATATCTTCAGAAATTAAATTTTCACTTGGGATGTATGCCTTTAAAATTGGGGCTTCATCTACGAAACTTTCAAAACCAGCATCGGCAAGATAGGCCGTTATAATTTCATTCCAAGGCTCGTAAGGTGCGAGTTGGAAACTGTATTCATAATAATCACTCATATTAAAGCTTTTGCAATTTGGTTAAAAGTTTCACTATGCAAAGAAGCACCACCAATTAGTCCTCCATCCACGTTCGGACAAGCAAATAATTCTGCTGCGTTTTTGGCATTACAGCTACCTCCGTATAATATAGATACTTGACTTGCAATCGAAGCTCCATAAACATAACCTAAAGACTCACGAATTGCAGCGTGCATTTCTTCAGCTTGTTTTATAGAAGCTGTTCTTCCTGTCCCAATTGCCCAAATTGGCTCATAAGCAATTGCACCAAGTAAAATTTGTTTTTCATCTAAATGAAACAAGGAAGCATGTAATTGATTTACAACATACTGAATATGTCTTTCTGCATCGCGCATTTCCAGTGTTTCTCCACAACAAAAAATAAATGATGTATTAGATTCTACCGCTGCATCGACTTTTCTTTTCAATAAATCATCTGATTCTCCAAATAGTTGTCTTCGTTCACTGTGTCCTATTAATAACTGACTTGCGCCACAACTTTTCACTTGAGGAATACTTAATTCACCAGTAAATGCACCTACTTTTTCAAAATAAAAATTTTGAACTCCTACTTTATATTCAGTAAGCTGTGAGATTTCGGAAATATAAAGCGAAGGGCTAAAAACTACCACTTCAATTTCTTTACTTGATAATTCAACTTCTTTGTTGTAATAATTGATTAACTGTATTGCTTCATCGCGAAGCAAATTCATTTTCCAATTGGCAGCAAGGATTTTTTTTGGCATTTACTAAAGTAATGCTTTTCGAATTAATAGCTTTCCTTCTTAACCAATTTTTTAAGTTCAGCTTTATTAAATTTATCTTTTCCTTCTGTGCCGTTATAGAATTTAAGGGTGTTTCCATTCCATAAATAAACAACTCCAGGTGTGTCTTTATTATTTCCTAAAGCTGTCCAAAAAGCTACAATATCCATTACCATGTGCTTGTATTCTGCTCCAGCAAACTTGAAAAATGCAGGGATTTCTTCAGGCGCTTCATCCATAAAAATAATTTGAACTTCTGGAAAATTAGGATCTGCTTTTCTAAGTTCTGTCAACTCTTTTCCAGTCTGCATACAATGTTCACACGTTGGAGCGAAAAAGCAAAGAATTTTTTTACCATCATCAATTTTAGGGAAATACTTAGCATAGCCAGAAGCTTTTTTTGCAGGGCCTTTTGGTTCTTCTGGTTTTACATCAGTTGTTTGTGGCTCACCATTAACAGGATTTGTTTTAATGGTATTCGTATCAACATCAGTATTTATTTCCGGTTCTGTAACTTCAACTGATACAGGTGTTACAGCCGTAGTTTTCTTTTGTATTGGAATTAACATGAATAAAAATAATACACATAACGTTGTAATATTTGTTAGAGCTAAGAGGTTATTATTGATGCGTATAACATCTGAGAATTTGAGCAATAAAATCGACAAAAGACCAATAGAAAGAAGATTTTTTATCAATGCTTCTAAAGGTGTCATTGGTAAAAGACTACCAAAACAACCACAGTTCCCAGCATTTTGTCCGGATAAAATCTCAATTGTTAAATGAATTGAAAACACAGCTAACATTATGATAGTTGCTGGAATTACTAGTTTCTTTAAATTAAAAGGGAATAAAAGTAAAAAACCAAGTGCAAACTCAATTCCAATAAGTAAACGCGAAATATACACAGCTAACTCTGGACTAAAACCCATTGGATAGAGTTGCGTGTATTCGAATTTTGTAATACTAAAATAATAGGATGGATCGGGATAAATTTTTGCGTATGCCGAAACCAAAAATAATGCTGAAATTAAAATTCTAATGCTCCAAGGAACTACATTTTTTACTATTTCCATAATTTTATTTTAGTTCAAAAATAAGTGATAGTTTGATATTTTAAACTGTTTAACACTCTTTTAACAAGGAGTTTCAATATGTATAAGTGCAAAAACAGAATAATTTAGCATGTCGAAATAATTTCCTTCAACTCCTTCACTAATTTCTGTCACCCCTTTATTATCTTCAATTTGTTTGATCCGTAGAACTTTCGTCAAAATCAAATCAGTGAGTGAAGTAACACGCATATCTCGCCAAGCTTCTCCGTAATCATGATTTTTTTTCTTCATTAATTCAAAAGCTTCGGTTGAAATTTCATCATATATGATCATCGCCTCATCTAAGGTAAGTTGTTCGTTAAAACCACTGTCATTTCTCAATTGAAAAACAGCCATAATACAATAATTTACAATTCCCATAAAAGCATCCTCAAAGGTCTCACCTACTTTGTTTTCTCCTGTTTCCTGAACAGTTCGAATACGTTGTGCCTTTATAAAAATTTGATCTGTTAGTGAACTTGGTCTTAAAATGCGCCAAGAGGTACCATAATCTCTTGTTTTCTTTTCAAAGATTTCTCTACAAAGATTTATTACATTTGTATATTCTAAAGAAGTTTTTTCCATAACTGATGACAAAAATACATCAATTCAAGCAAAACAGATTCATAAATTTAAAAGGTAATTTATTTGATTTAAGTACTCCTAAAATTATGGGTATAATAAATTGCACTCCAGATTCATTTTATTCCGAAAGTAGAAGATCAATCGTAAAGGATGTGTTAAAAGCTGTTGAATCAATGGTTGAAAACGGAGTTGACATCATTGACATTGGAGGAGTTTCTACACGACCAAATGCTCTAATTCCAAGCATTAATGAAGAAATAGATAGAGTCATAGAACCAATAAAAGCTATTCGTAAAGAATTTAAAGACATAGTTATTTCATTAGATACAATGCGTTATGAAGTAGCTAAAATAGGAATTGATGAAGGCGTATGTATAATTAATGATATTAGTGGAGGAATGTTTGATGATAATCTAATAAAACTAGTTGCATCGAAAAAAATACCTTACATATTAACTTTTAACAAAAATGGTAACGAAATTAATAGTCTTCCGTTGGAATCTAAGACTAATATTTTGACAGAAAGTATTGTTTACCTGTCTGAAAAATTAAAAAATTTAAAAAATAATGGAATTATAGATATTATAATCGACCCAGGATTTGGTTTTAATAAAACTTTAGAAGAAAATTACACTTTGCTTAACAATATTGAGCTATTACAAATTTTGGGAAAACCAATATTAGTTGGAATTTCAAGAAAATCAATGATTTACAAAAAACTAAATATTGAAATAGATAATTCATTAAATGGTACATCTATTTTAAATACAACATCATTTCTCAAAGGCGCATCAATTTTTAGAGTTCATGACGTGCGTGAAATGAATGAAATTCGACTTTTATTAAAAGCTCATAATTGAAAATTATTGAAATTGTTTTTTTTTTATTACTTTCGTAAAAAAATATAATTAATTATCATGAAGAATTGTGTAATGTTTTTTTCTGTATTGATTTCAAGTTTTACATGGAGTCAAACACCTACGGCAAATTTTCTTGTTTCAGATGATATATTGTGTGCTGGAGAATGTATTTCAATAACAAATAATTCTTCTTCTAATACCCTTGCATACGAATGGACATTAACGGGTTCTATACCTTCTTCTTATTTAGGACAAGATCCTGGATTAATTTGTTTCAATACGCCGGGTACATTTACAATTTCGTTAACTGTTACAAACACATTTGGTTCAAACACTGCAAGTCAGACTATAACAGTTGGTCAAATACCATCAGTTAATGCTACGTTATCTGACACAACCAGTCAGTCTGTAATTCCTAATCCGGCAAATCCACCAATTCCGCCAACACTTATAGTTTACAATCCAAGTGATTATGGTTATGTGGAAATAGATGACACACTTATAAACATGTATGAGGAAGCATACCTCTATGCTGAAGGCTTTCCAGCAGGAGGTTCTTTAATGTGGTATCCAAGTGGTGTTATTGAAGACAGTATATTTGGTTGTTCACCATGTGCAGGAGGAGATTCACTGACAGTAAATCCTTTTTACAATACCTGTTATTTTGTTTCCTACACCACAGCAAATGGATGTACTGCCTATGATTCTATCTGTGTAGATGTAAGGTTTAGAGATTTTGTAAAAGTGGTTTTACCAAATTCTTTTTCACCTAATGAGGATGGAGAAAACGATATTTTTAGAATACTTACCAATATAGATGTTGATCAAAACTTTGATAATGGCTTCAACAAAGAAGGAGGAGCTATTGCAGAAATTGATATGCGAATTTATGATCGTTATGGTAAAATGGTTTTCCGTACAACAAATCCTCATGAGGGTTGGGATGGAACATACAAAGGTAAAAATGTAAATCCTGCTACATATACCTATTATGTAAGTTACAGAAGGATTGATGGTAGATCAGACGAAATTAAAGGTAATGTTACATTAATAAGATAAATCAAATGAAAAATATATTTTTATCAATTTTATTCTTACAGTTCACAGTAATTATTTATTCCCAGCAAGATAGAAATCTAAGTACATGGTATCAATCACCTGTACTTTACAATCCTGCTTCTGTTGCAACAGGAGATGAAGATTACGGTTTTTTTACAAATTTTAGAAGCCAATGGTTAACAATACCTGAGCCAGGAATAGGTCTGAGAACTAATACCCTAACAACCGAATTTAAGATACCAGATGGTTTTAGCGGTAGTAATAATTTTGGAATTGGTTTAAATGCACTTAACGATCAAACAGGTACTGCTAAATTAATGACAACTAATATTTCAATACCTATTAATTACACTTTATCACTTGATAAAAAGAATAAATTATCCGTTGGTATAGCACCGGGATTTTACCAACAATCAATTGACAGAAATGCTCAAACATTTGAAAACCAATGGAATGGTAATGAATTCATAAACCTTCCTGATATTGAGATTGGATTAAACAATTCTTATGCATCAATTGATTTTGGGGCTGGTATTTTTTATCAATACACCATGAGAAATAAAACTCGTTTCTATGGAGGATTAGCACTAAATCACTTAACACGCCAAAAAATTAATTTCTCTTTTGGTGGAGACAGAATTTATATGCAATCAGTTATACAATTAGGTGCAGATATTACAAGCAGAAAAAAAGATTTGAGATTACAACCTAGTTTACTTTATTTTAAAACTGGAACAGGATATAATTTAATTACAGGAATGACGTTTGAGCATGTTTTGAAAGAAAGTTCTCAAATAACTACAATAAATAAAACAACCTGTGTTAATTATGGCTTTTACTACCGACACAATGATGCGTTAATTACAACATTTGGTTTTAAAATTAAAGGAATACGCTTTGGATTAGCTTTTGATGCAAATCTATCATACTTAAGTCAAGCAACTGCTAGTGTTGGGGCTATTGAGGTGTATTTTAAAAGTATACATCTTTACAGAAATTCTTCGTCTAGAACTAAACTGAAATAGTTTATAACTTTGCTACTTTTTTTTTATTCCTCCGGTGTGAATAAATAGCACTCTTTTATTGCGAAGATCATTTAATTTTAGATAATTAACTAAAGCAAACATTGCTTTACCTGTATATATAGGTTCTATATCAAAAGAATTTTGATTATTGAATTCAGCAACAAATTGATTCAAAACAGAATTTGTTTTAGCATACCCTTCAAAATGATAATCTCCTAAAACAATTAGTTTTTTTTTGATTTTGAAAAATTCGTTCGCTCCAATTATCGAGTACATTTCCTTTTCACTATCAAAACCTTTTAAAACTGGAACAACAATTAATTTTGCAGATTCAGGAATTGCTTGTGCTACACCAATACTTGTTGTAGTAGTACCTTGGGCTATACAATATATATCGAAAGCTTCATCAATCTCTGTAATTATTTCTTTACACCCCTCTACTCCATTCAAATTACATCCCCCTTCAGGAATTGACAAATAGGTTTTTCCATCTATATTCAACACACCGTTATCCTTTTTTAGTTTCGAGAAAATACTCCTATCTAAAAATTCTAATTGCATACCTAATTCACTGCATCTATGTAAAACAGAGTTAGAATTTGGATTAAGTTCATTTCCTCTTACTCTCCCAATAATTTTAAGATTGGCTAAACTTGCTGCTGAAGCAGAAGCGATAAGATGATTAGAAAATGCTCCTCCATAAGTCACAATTCCGGTTAAAGCATTATCCTTACAAACTTTTAAATTATACTTTAACTTTCTAATTTTATTACCTGAAATTTCATCATGTATTAAATCATCTCTTTTAATGAACAATTTACAATTCAATTCGTTTAGCTGATTGAACGTGAACGTTTCTAATTTTGATTTTAATATTAAATCTTTTATCCAATCCATAAAATTATGAGTGATGAATTTTCCTCTTTTTCAAAACGCTCTAATTTAGACAACGATGATTTTTACCTTAATGAAGATGGCTATATTATTTTTACAGAGAAATACCATTTAAAAAGGGGGTATTGTTGTAAAAGTGGTTGTAAACACTGTCCTTACGGTTTTGATAACAAAACAAATTTAATTAATAAACCAAAAAAATAATTACCGAACACCTTTTTCTGGAAAACGTCCCTGATAATTTTTCATTATACTTTTAATGTAATCAATATCTTTATCCACATCACCTGTAGGATATAATAATGAATGAAAACCACCAGTTTTTGTTTTGTAATCCATGTAACAAATATAAATCGGAACATTTGCGTTTTGAGCTATGTAATAGAATCCCTTTTTCCAATTGGGATTATAACTTCTAGTACCTTCAGGTGAAAATACTATGTACAAAGAACTTGTTTCATTAAATAATTTAGCAACATCTTCAGTAAGATTATTTTTTCTATTTCGATCTACTGGAATTGCTCCAATCCACTTTAAAAACCACCCCAAAGGAGGGAAAAAAAGCTCTTTTTTCATTAAATATCTACCTTTTAAACCAAACAATACAAAAGACAATCTACCAATAATAAAATCCCAATTAGAAGTGTGTGGTCCAACAACAATTACAGCTTTGGGCACTTCAGGACCTCTTTCATCAATTTTCCATCCAAAAATTCGGAAAAGAAATCTCGCGATATTTTTTTTCATATTCAAAAGTAATCAATTCAACTTTGATGTACCTTTACTTTACAATGAATAAAGTAAAAGAAATAAGTGTTTTTGTAATTTTTGGATTAATTCTATTTGCAATTAATTCAATAACTCAAAAGAAGCCTTCAGAAAATCAAGAAACTTCGATTTCACTCCCAATAAATACAGTTCAATATACTAGAATCGAAAGTTTTCAATTACTAAAAAAAATTATTTACAATGAAATTTTTGTAGTTAAAGACCAACTAGTTTTTGAAAAAATTAACTCAATTACTAAAAATCAAGTTGACAATGATTTTTCTGCTTCTGATCTAAATATAGACTTTACAGCACCACTTGAATTAATAACTATCTGCATTGGTAAAGATATTTTTTCAATTATCCGTATTAAATCTACTAAAAAAGGAATAGAGGGTGAATTTTCAATTCCTTTTTTTGAAACGGAAAATGAAAAGTTTTTCTTAATTGATAATTCTAAAAAGAATACTCTATTAATAAAAAAAGAATTTTTAAAATCATTTAATTTTTTAATAAAATTAAAAAGAGATATTTCAATTTTCAATTTTGAAAATAAAAAATTAACACAATCAAGTACCATTTCCATTCAACAAAAACAAATTAAAATCGCTTTAAATCATAATCAATCAAAAAAACATATTTTACTGAAAGATCAAGGTTTTCATTTTTCATTACCAGTTAAGAAAGGTATTGAAGTAAAGGAACAACTAAAAAAAGTTCCATTTCTACCCTTACTAAATTTTCCATTTGAAAAAATAAGACACATTTCTTTAAACTACTATGGTTTTAAGTTTTCAGATAATGATTCGATTATTGGAATTCCAAAAATAGATTTATTATTAACTTTTAATCAAAAAACAAAGGTTGATTCTTTAATGTCAAACTTGTTGAAACAGTTGAATGTTAATTATGTCATTGATAATAACACTGTAAAATTAGGAAGTGAAAATCTTTATTTTTCACAAATTAATCATAAGACAATATATTTAAGTTCACAAAACAATACTCCATCGATTGTGAAAAGTAATAATCCAATAAAATTATCTGGAGACTTAAACCTTCTTACAAAACTTGAAAATGCAGGTTGGAAAGGAATGCTAATTGAAGTAATACCAATTTTTAATTCTACAAAAAAACTTTTACGAACTACAAAAAAGGTCACGTTTAAAAAGGTCAATAACGCTTCATATGAGATATTAATTCCTTTGAAGGAAAACAAAAATGTTTATCATGAAATATTAAAACTTGTCCTTTTCTCAAGTTTTTAATAAAAAAAAACGCGTGTTAATTGCTTAACACACGTTTTAATTATTTATGGTAGAAAGTTTATCTCGTAAATAACATTTCTCTAAATTTAGGTAATGGCCATAATTCGTCATCAACTAACAATTCTAGTTTGTCAGCATTGTAACGAATTTCATCAAAATAAGGTTTTACTTTATCACAGTAAGCAAGTGCTTTTGCTTCAGCGTGCTCGTGTTTATTAGCTGATTTACGTTCTTCTAACATCGCATCAGAAGCCGTTTTCATCGCATTTATATGACCAGAAATCTCTTCTATCAATTCGATAATAGCTTTCCCATTTTGTTTTCCTGCTTTCTCACCGAAAATTGAAATTAAACCTTGAATATTTTGAATTAATTTATTTTGATACTCAGTTGCCGCAGGGATAAAATAGTTTTGAGTCATGTCACCCATTAAACGCGATTCGATTTGAATTTTCAACACGTAGTTTTCAAACTCAATTTCTTTTCTTGCCTCTAACTCTCTTGCAGAAAGTACATTCATTTCTTCAAATAAATCTGCAACTTTCTTGTCATCCCAAATTTTCAATGCCCGTGGAGTATCTTTGTGATTTGAAAGGCCTCTTTTTTCAGCTTCAACAACCCATTCATCACCATAACCATTTCCTTCAAAACGGATTTTTTTTGAGCGCTTGATTAAAACTTGAAGTTCTTTCAAAATTGCCTCATCTTTTGATTCACCTTTCTCAATACGAGCATCTACTGATTTTTTGAATTCTTTCAATTGTTTTGCCATAATAGTATTTAAAACTATCATTGCAGAACTACAATTTGCAGAAGAACCAACAGCTCTAAATTCAAATTTATTTCCAGTAAATGCGAATGGTGAAGTTCTATTTCTATCAGTATTATCCAACAAAATTTGAGGAATTTTACCAATGTTTAACTTCAACTCTGTTTTGTCTTGAGGAGTCATTTTTCCAGCTTTTACATTTTGCTCTAAATCGTCTAATAAAGCTGAAAGTTGAGTTCCAATAAATGCTGAAATAATTGCAGGAGGAGCTTCATTTGCACCTAAACGATGATCATTTCCTGCTGAAGCAATTGCAGCTCTTAACAAATCAGCATTATCGTAAATAGCATTGATTGTATTTACGAAAAATGTTAAGAACTGTAAATTTGACTTTGGATTTTTACCTGGTGCTAATAAATTTACACCTGTATTTGTACTTAATGACCAATTGTTATGTTTTCCTGAACCGTTAACACCAGCGAATGGTTTCTCGTGGAACAAAATTCTAAAGTTATGTTTACGAGCAATTTTTTCCATCAAATCCATCAACAATAAGTTATGGTCATTTGCAAGGTTACATTCTTCAAAAATTGGCGCACATTCAAATTGATTTGGTGCAACTTCATTGTGGCGAGTTGTAACAGGAATTCCTAATTTCAATGACTCGATTTCAAACTCTCGCATGAATTCAGTTACACGCTCAGGAATTGAACCAAAATAATGATCTTCTAATTGTTGACCTTTTGCAGGCGCATGTCCAAACAAAGCTCTTCCTGTCATTAATATATCAGGACGAGCATTGAATAAAGCTTGGTCAATCAAAAAATACTCTTGTTCCCAACCCAATGTCGCATTAACTTTAGTTACATTTTTATCAAAGTACTGGCAAACTTCAACCGCAGCTTTATCAACTGCATGTAAAGCTTTTAAAAGTGGCATTTTAAAATCCAATGATTCACCGGTGTATGAAATAAAAATTGTTGGAATACAAAGTGTTTTGCCAATTACAAACGCTGGTGAAGATGGATCCCAAGCAGTATAACCTCTTGCTTCAAAAGTATTACGAATACCACCATTTGGAAATGATGATGCATCAGGTTCTTGCTGAACTAACATATCTCCATCAAATCTTTCAATAGCTTTTCCAGGACCTATTGGTTTTAAAAATGCATCATGTTTTTCTGCAGTTGCTCCGGTTAAAGGCTGAAACCAATGAGTGTAATGAGTTGCACCTTTTGAAATCGACCACTCTTTCATTGCAGAAGCAACTTGATCTGCATTTTTTCGATCCAAACGCGTACCATTTTGAATAGATTCAACCATAGATTTGTAAGTGTCAGAAGGGAGAAATTCTCTCATAACATCAATATGAAAAACATTCACACCAAATAATTCAGATAATTTACCAGCATAATCGATGTGTTTAGGTTCTCTATTTAGTACATCTTGATAAGCTTTTAATCTTTTTGTTGCCATTTTTATTGATTTTTTTTTACAAAAGTACATTTTTTAGAGGGGTGTACCCAAATTATTTATACTATTTTTTAGATGACCCCCTCTATTTTGGTATAAAATTTTAAATATTGTTTAATTATAGATAAAAATATCGGATAATTATTTTTTTAGTTATTTTTGGAGATAATGCGTATAATTTATCTGTTTCTTCTTCTTTTACCCCTTACAGTTGCCTGTCCGAATCAAAATTCTACAAGTAGTGATGTTTTAGAGTTGCAATCAAATAATATGGATTTCAAAAAATGGAGAATAACAGATTTTATTGATATTACCTATCTTCTTCCTGCAAAATTTGAAAAAGAACTTGAATCAAATTATACTATAGATAAGTATTCATCGCAGCAAAAGAGTATTTCTTCTCTATCACTTTATTTCAGTATTGAAAAATTTACAGACACCACAGCAACTATTTTAAAAAACGTGAATAATGAGAAAACTAATCTGAATGCCATTCAAAAAAATTATATCAGAAGTATACAGAATTCTTTATCTCAATCAAATATTGAAGGATTTCGAACTTCTGAATTAAAAAGAATAAGTAAAATTTGTTTATCACAGGTGATAATTCAAAATTATGTGCGACAGTATAAATGGGATACTGATTACTCAAAGACTTACTTTATTGCCACAAAAAAAATCAAAAATTCATTTTATGTTTTTCAATTGATTGGGAAGTCTGAAAATATGAAATACTTACAAGATGATTTTTTCAAAATTGTTAATTCAGCAAAATAGTTTTGAACAATACTAAAATTTTAGCACTTCAAGAAAAAATCAATAACAGCCTTCCTGGATTGGATGCTCATGTTGCTTTTTATCCATTGCGATTTATCAAACACAATGCTGAAGATTTTTTAAATTTTAGAAAGTCGGCTGTCGCTATTCATATTTATCCAAGTAATGAATCAAGTAATGATTTTTCAATTTTACTTATTGAACGTTCGGAATACGAAGGAACTCATAGCAAACAAATTGCATTTCCAGGTGGGAAAGTAGACCCAGAAGATGAATCGTTTGAACACACAGCAAGGAGGGAAAGCTTTGAAGAGGTGACAATTCCATTGAATTCTGGAACTTTGATCGGTGAATTAACTGAGGTAAATATTCCAGTATCAAAATTTAATGTTAAACCCTTTGTATTCTTTCATGAAAAGTTACCTCCATTAGAAAAAAATATTCGAGAAGTTAATGAAATCCTTTCTATTTCAATTACTGAATTAATAGATGAGAAAAATAAAAAGTCCTCAACAATAAAAGTAAATAATGAATTAACAATACCAAATATTCCTTGCTTCGTCATTCAAGATAAAACAATTTGGGGGGCAACAGCTTTGATTTTAAATGAATTAAAAATAATCTGTAAAGAAATTTGGGATCAATAGAAAGCAAAAAGAGGAACAAATCGTAACTTGTTCCTCTTCCTGCTAAACCATACTAAAGCTATAAATCTCAAAATTACAACTATGAAATGTAATTATTGTATGCAAAATTAGGATTAATAACCAAATAAACTTAATTACTGGGTATTAAACTTATGTTAAATATTCCATGCTGTAGTCATTTCTCTTTTTCCAGGTGGACCAGGAATTATTTCAACAGCTAATCCTAAAGTTTTTAAATCTCTTCTTAATTGACCTTTTGCACAGTATGTTACAAAAAGTCCATCAGGATTTAACATCGCTATAACTTTTTTTATTATCTCAAAATTCCACATTTCCTCTTGCGCACGTGGACCAAAAGCATCATAGTAAATTATATCAAATTTTTGATCTAGCTGAAGAGTTTGGATCTTAGATTGGTATTTGTATAAACTAAAAGTGGAGGTTATTTCTGTTTTTTCATTCCAAGGAGCTAAAATAATTTTTGAAAAAATCACATCACACTTTTTATCAGTAATTAGACTATCATATTTCAATTCAAAATTCAATTTTTGTTCTACAGGAAATGCTTCAAGTCCAAAATAATTGACTTTTTGTTTATTTTTTTCTGCCCAAATTGCTGTAAGAAGAGCATTTAATCCTGTTCCAAGGCCTAATTCGAATACTGAAATTGTATCTTTTGTCTGAAAGCGTTGTATTCCATTCACTATAAAAACATGATTTGCTTCTTGAATCGCACCATGATAGGAATGATAATGCTCCTCCAATTCTGGAATATAAATTGTCATTGATCCATCTGCCGTCTCTCGTAGTTCTCTTTTCATTAATTTTTGATTTTTCGAGCAATCATTAGACCGTCACGAATTGGAAACAATATATTTTCTACTCGTTCATCTTTGTGAATCAATAAATTATACTCACGTAACAATTCTGTATCTTTATCTTTTTTATTTTCATCTGCAACTTTCCCCGACCACAAAACATTATCAGCAATTATATACCCTCCTACATTAACTTTAGGAAAAACTAAATTGTAGTAATTGATATAATTTAATTTATCTGCATCGATAAAAACAAAATCAAATTGCTCATTCAATTCTGGAATAATTTTCATTGCATCTCCAATTCTATAATCAATCTGTTCTTCAAATTCAGAACTTTGAAAATAATTTCTCACTCGCGATTCCAATTCTTCATTGACATCAATCGTAATCAATTTACCGTTTTTGTTCAAACCTTCTGCTAAACATAATGCTGAGTAACCTGTAAATGTACCTATTTCTAAAATACTGTTTGGTTGAATCATCTTTGAAAACAAACTTAGAACTCTCCCTTGAAAATGCCCACTCAACATCCTTGGTTGCAAAACCTCCAAATGCGTTTCGCGGTTAATTCTTTTTAATAATTCACTCTCTTCATCCGAATGAAAAGAAACGTAATTATCTATTTCTTTTTTTAAAAAATCCATTGTTTCAATATTTATGAACAAACACGCATTTAGTTATATTGAAATCTTAAAAAACTAATGTATCATTACTTAGTTATTACAACCTCATTTTGGGACTGTAAAACTATTGAAAGTAAATTAAATATAGATTATTTCTAAAATATTTAAGTTGATAAAATTCTGCTTATTTAAACTACACAGCACAAGTAAAATAAATTAGTTTTACAATTCTATTTTATTAATTTCACTAAATGAAAAAAACATCTTTTTTATTTATTTTGCTAATAAGTGCTTTTCAATTAATTTCTCAGTCAAAATGGTCAGGAAATGTAAGTCCAACTTATGAAGACCTACATTTATTACTTAAAAAATTAGCTTCAAAAAATAAGGAAATAGAGCTTTATAATATGGGGAATTCCGATTATGGTTTACCAATTTATGTTTGTATTGTAAACGGTGCTGGCGACTCTACCAAAACATTTGCAAAAGCTAAAAATGAAACAACAATCTTAATCAATAATGCAATTCATCCTGGGGAACCAGACGGAGTAAATGCGATGCTTCTTTGGTTAGAAGAGTGGATTAACACTGGCAAAAAAACGAAAGATTTACCAGTTATTGCATTCATTCCTGCTTATAATGTTGGTGGAATGATGAATCGTTCAGCAACAAGTCGTGCGAATCAAAACGGCCCCGAAGAATATGGTTTTCGAGGAAATTCACGAAACTTTGACTTAAATCGCGATTTTATTAAAATGGATGCAGAAAACACTTTCACTTTTGCTCGAATTTTTCACAGTTTAGATCCTGATGTTTTTGTAGATAATCACGTTTCGAATGGAGCAGATTACCAATACACTTTGACTTACATTTCCTCACTGAAGGCAAGATTAGCTCCCTCAATTCAAACACTTACTTATGAAAAACTGATTCCAGAATTAAAATCGCAACTTAAAAAAAGAGGAACAGATTTGTTTCCTTATGTTGAACTAAAAGGAGAAACACCCGCTGAAGGAATTGTTGCATTCAATGATTTACCTCGTTATGCCATGGGTTATGCTTCTTTGTTTCATAGCTTGAGTTTTACGGTTGAAACACACATGCTAAAACCTTTTCCTGAACGCGTACAAGTAACAAAGCAATTTATGGAAGAACTCACAAAATGGACTTTTGAAAACAAAAAAGCAATTGAGTTGAGCAGAAAATCAGCAAGAAAATGGGAACAAAATATGAATTATTTCAAGTTCAATTACACCATTTCTGAGCAAAAAGACTCGGTGCTTTTCAAAGGTTTTGAACATAGTTTTCCAATTAATGAAACTACAAATTTGAAACGTTTATTTTATGACAGAAGTAAACCTTATGAGCGATTCATACCCAACTTTTGTCATTCGATAGCAAAAGATTCAGTTGTAGTTCCTGAATTTTATGTTGTTGGAGCACAAGAAAAGGAAACAATTCTCAGATTAAAAGCAAACACTATTCAATTTCAAACCCTGGCCAAAGACAGTCTGATGGAACTAACTGTTTCAGTTGTGGCGGATTACAAGAGTAATTCAAAACCTTATGAAGGTCATTTCAAGCACCGTGAAATTCAAATCAAACAGAAAAAAGTTGATATAAAATTAAAGAAAGGCGATATTTTAATTCCAAGTAAACAACAAGGAGCTTTTTTTATACATTCTGTCTTGCAATCAAAAGCCGAAGATTCCTACTTATCTTGGAATTTTTATGATTCCTATCTGCAACAAAAAGAGTATTTTTCAAACTACGTTTTCATAGACCAAGTCGCGGAAATCCTAAAGGCAAATCCAGAATTAAAAGCAAAATTCATGGTTAAAAAAGATTCTGATGCAAATTTTAGAAACTCGGAATGGGAGCAATTGTATTTTATTTACTCGAACAGTCCTTACTTTGAACAAACCTTTATGCGATTGCCCGTTTATGAAAAGTTAAACTAAATTTCTATAGAATTTACCAACTTCTATCAAAACCTGCATCAACCATTTTTTCTTCGGTGTTTGTTCTTAAAGCATAATTAAATCCATTGTAAACAGAGTAAGAACCTACGTTTCCTTGTTTGTCAATTGCTAAAAAACAACATTGTAAACCCGTTAAATCTTTGTGTTTTTTGATAATTCGATTTACAGCTTCTTTGCAAGCTTCCATCGGTGTATATCCGTGACGCATCAATTCAACTACTGTATGACTTCCCGCAATTCGAATGATTGCTTCTCCAAGACCTGTGGCGGTGGCTGCACCAACTTCATTGTCAATAAATAATCCTGCACCGATGATTGGCGAATCCCCAACACGACCGTGCAATTTATAGGCCCACCCACTCGTTGTACATGCGCCACTAAAATCGCCATTTGCATCCATCGCAATCATCCCTATTGTGTCGTGATTTTCGTGATTGATTTCTGGCTTTTTAAATAAATCCTTGTTTTCTTTTTTCCATTCTTGCCATTCTTTTTTCACTTGAGGCAAAGGCGTTTTGGCTGTTTCAAATCCGTTTTCAACGGCAAATTTGTGCGCTCCTTCTCCTACCAACATCACGTGTTGCGTTTTTTCCATTACTGCTCTCGCGACTGAAATAGGATGTTTAATTCCTTCTAAAAATGCCACTGAACCACAACGCGATTGTTCGTCCATAATGCAAGCATCTAATGTCACATGTCCATCTCTGTCTGGTCGTCCACCAATTCCAACGCTTCGATTGGTCAAATCATTTTCAGTTACTCGAACTCCTTTTTCAACGGCATCAATTGCTTTTCCACCTTTACTCAAAACTTCCCAAGCAGCTTTATTGGCATCCAATCCGTGAATCCAAGTGGAAATTACGATTGGTCCTGTTACTTTTCCCTCGAATGATTTACCTATCAAAGTTGCACCTTTAATTGGTTTTACAACGGTTAAAGCTCCAGCTATTAAACCAAATTTGAAGAAGGATCTACGTTTCATTTTTTCTTTTTCTTTAGTTCATTTGCCAACCAAACTTGATATTTTCTGGCGTTGCGCATGTGTTGAACATCTGAAGATTCAAAATTATGCGTGTATGAAAAATCAGGTTTTGCACACATAAATAAATAGTCGTGTTTTTCATAGTTTAAAACTGCTTCTAAAACTTTTGCGGAAGTCATACAAATTGGTCCAGGAGGTAAACCTTTGATTTTATAGGTGTTGTAAGCACAATCCACAGAACGATGTTCGCGTAATAATCGTTCGACACCGTTTAATTTTTCTTCCCAGCAAAATTTAAAAGTAGGATCTGATTGCAATAACATTCCCTTTTTCAAACGATTCAGATACAATCCAGCAATAATCGACCACTCAGAAGAGTGAATTGACTGTTCGCTATAGACAATACTAGCTAAAGTTGATAATTCACTTTGAGAAGAAAAACCCATTTGTGTCAACTTCGATTTTCGTTCAGGTGTCCAAAAGTTCTTAAATTCTTGCGCCATTCGCTCAACAAACATTTTCTCATCCGTATCAAAATACATCATATATGTATTTGGTAAGAATAATGCTGGCAATTGTTCTGGCGTAAACCCATATTTATTCAACGTTTCTACATCATTTAAATAGTCAACCAATTTGGTGCTATCTAACATCAGACATTTTTGAACCATACCAGCCATTTGATAGATATCTCTGCAATTATTGAAAGTTACATTGACTTCCACCTCTGCATTTCCATTTCCTTTGGCATTTAAAGTGAATCCGTTCAATACATTTTTATACGAAACTCCAGGTTCAATAATATATTTCCCAAGTGCAATATTGGATTCATTCAATCCTTTAAAATCTCCAACTGAAATAAAACCTTTTACATCTTTAATGATTCCATCATCTTTCAATGATTTTGCCAGTTCTTTTAAAGAAAGATTGTCTTTTATGAAAAAAACTTGCGCTGATGTATTGATAGTCGTTTTATTTCCTGCCAAATAGAGCATTATTTTTGGTGTTCCAACAGCTATTGCAACCAATGCTGCAATAATTCCGATGATAATTATTAATCTTTTAGACATAATTGATAACTAATTTCGTCAATTCTTTTTCCTTTAAAAATAAACCAATTTTTTCGAATACCGATTCTATTAAAACCTAAAGATTCGAATAATTGAATACTTGCCTCATTGTCAGCATGAATACTGCATTGTAAATTTATTAATTCCAATATATCTCGAGCATATTCAATGAGCAAAGCTAAACTTTCTTTTGCACGACCTTTTCTTCTTGCTTTCTCCTCTGCGATTAAAATTCCTACAGATGCAAATCCGTGTTTAAAATTAACATCGTACAAATCAATCGTACCGACCGAATAATCGGAATCGTTTTCACAAATAATAAATCGTGCTTGTCCAGAATTTCTGATATTTGACTGTTGTTCAATCAATTCGTGAATCGCTGTCATTGAAAAAGGTACTTCCGTATTGGAAACTTTCCAATTTTCCGGATTGTTTTCCCACATAAAAAGTGTTGTAGCGTCATCTTTTTCAACAGAACGGAGGTAAATTGTTTTTCCTTTCAACATCGTTTTAATTTTTCAATTCGTTGTTGAATTTCAGTTGTAGTATAACTTTTAATTCCTTTATAATCATTGCTCAAATGTAATCCAAAAACGGAATAAATCATATTTTGAGTTTCGAGAAAGTACAATAACTCACTTAATTTTGAAATTGAATTAGGTGCTTTTAACACATTTCTAATCGGAATTAAACAACTTGAATTCAAACCTTTGGCACTATCAAATTTATCAAAAGCTAATTTCGTTTCTTGAAAAGTTGTGTCAGAATTCAATTTTACTAAAACAGTTCCTATTTTCTTTTTCTGAATTATTTGTAAAATAGAATCTGTTGAAATTCCGTTGTCTTTGCCGTTAGCTTTCAAACTAAAATAATGATTATCAATAGAAAAACCAATGTGAGGAGGAATTTTATCGGCATGAATAATCCATAAATGAATTCCTGAAAAAGAATCAATTCTTGAGGGAAAATTTAAGCCTTTAAATATAAAATCAAACATCGATCGTTCCTGAGAAAACAAATTTAGCTGGACCTATTAAGAAAATTTCTTCGTAGCGACCAATACCAATTCTTTTAAATTCGACTGCCAAATCACCACCTTTCACTTTCACATTCACTCTTGACAATTCTTTGTTCGCTAAATAATCTTGTACCAAAGCACAAGCGGTTGCACCTGTTCCACAAGAAAGTGTTTCGTCCTCAACTCCCCGTTCGTAGGTTTCAATTGTGATTGAGTCGGCTGTCAATACTTCCACTAAATTGACATTGATTCCTTCTAATTTATACTTTTCAGAATAGCGAATCTTTTTACCGAATTCAACAATATCAGTTATGGCTTGTGACGATTGAAATTGAACATAATGAGGAGAACCCGTTTGCACCACAAAAGCATCTCTATCTGATTCAATAAAACTTACATCTTTCATTTTGACGCGAATTTCATGATTCGAACGAGTTGCAAAATGTTCCCCATCGATTGCTTCAAAACTTACGTCTTCGGTATTAATACCAAGCGTAGAAGCAAATTCAACCGCACACCTTGCGCCGTTTCCACAAAAACTTTTGGATCCATCGGCATTGTAATAATCCATTTCAAAAGCAAGATTTTTAGAAGCATTGATTTTTATTAAACCATCAGCTCCAATTCCAAATCGTCGGTTACAAATTACTTGAATTTGCTCAATAGAAAGATCGTTGTAATTGCCTGATAAATTATTTATCATTACAAAATCGTTACCTGTTCCTTGGTATTTTGAAAAGTGTATTTTCATGCTGTAAAATTAAGGAAACTTGTTGTGGTGAGAATCGGAATAACTAATTTTCATTTTTTGTATCTTTTCAAGTATTTTACCTAATCGCCACCTCAATTTGTATGAATATATCACAAGAAAAGAGTTTGTGAAATCAGACACTTTAGCTATTCAATCACGCATTCAAAAAAATGTAGATGAAAACCTTAAAAACACTACGATTTAATTGGAATTAGAATTTAAAAATTGATTTTAAGTTTGTATTAATAAAAGCCAAAATATATTAAATAATAGTAGTTTTGGCTCTTATTATTACAAAAATAAATGTTCTAAAGTAAGGTTATTTTGAATCAATTGACGGCTATATTCGTTAGCTGTGATGCCATGAATCGTAATCAGCGTAAGAAAAATACTCTTTTTAGTTTGAGTTGAATTTTTAAAAACTGCTACTTTATTCATCAAATCAAAAGCAAACTTTTTATTCAGCGTAAATAGGCCGTCGTAATACTTAATTTCACAGAGATTTATAACGTTATCATCCCGGTCGATTAGCAAATCAATTTGAGCTCCATTTTCACTATTTTTCTCCAACCAATTTCCTGTAGTTGTATAAATTCCAGCAATTTTTAATCCTTCTTTAATTTGTTCGATGTGTTTAAGACAAATAGTTTCAAAGGTAAATCCTGCCCAAGAGTTATAACTTGCTTGCGTTTGAAGTTTATTCCAAACTCCTTTCTCTGAAGGTTTATTTTTTTCGATGTATTTGATGTAGAAACTGCAATATTCATCTTTCAAGCGATACAAAGCATTATTATTTCCTTTATAAGGTGCATATTGCTCGATAAATCCTGATTCTTCTAATTCATGTAAAGTGCGTGTAAGGTTTCCTCCAGAAGGAAAATTTCCTTTTTTCATAATTTCATTTCTCGGTAATCCTTTGCGTACATCTGCAAGAATCCGAATGATTGCTTCGTGGTTATCCACTTGATCAAACAAGGATGCAAAGACATTTTTAAACTCGTCTCTGAGGAATCCATCTTTTTCAAAACACAAACGATCGATTGCTTGGGTAGCACTTTCTCCAACGTTTACTTTATCTAAATAATGAGGAATTCCGCCCATCGCCATATACAAGTTCAAAATATCGTAATGCGTCAATTTCACACGATTTTTCTTGAGTAGCAATTCCGTTTCTTTAAGATTAAAAGGTTCCACCCGAATTTTATCTGTCAAACGATTGTGAAGTCCGCCTTTACTCCTGATGATTTTATTAATCATGTAAGCAGCAGCGGAACCACAGACAACAACCACTAAATCTTCACGCTTGGTAACATAACTATTCCAAAAATTATCGAAAGCTTTTAAAAAACTGGATTTATTGTTATCCAACCAAGGAAATTCATCAATGAAAAGTACTTTCTTTTTATTGCCAATCAGTGTGTCGCAATAGTCTTTCAATTGCTGAAAAGCTTCTAACCAATTTGAAGGTGTTTTCACTTTTTGCTGAGAAAAATTAAACAACGTTTGCTTAAAAAGTTTAAGTTGTTCCCTCGTTGAAGCTTTGTACATTCCCACAAATTCAAATTGAATGTGTTTTTTACAAGTTTCTCGAATCAAAAAGGTTTTTCCAACGCGTCGTCTTCCATACACAACAATCAGCTCTGAACGCGAGCTATGTAGAGCGTTTTCTAAGATTTTAATCTCTTTTTCTCGACCAATTAATGGCATAAACAGAAGTTTAAATTTGTATTAATAAAAGCCAAAGTTATATAAAATAATACGATTTTGGCTCTTATTAATCACTTTTTAAGACAAATAAATTACGTTTATAACCAGAAAAAAAGAGAAAATTAGGGTTGCCCAGTAAAAATTTGAAAATTAAAAACTGATGATTTTTACTTAATGAGAGCGAAAAATACTTAAAAGAGTAAGCAATTAAGGAAAAACAATTAATTGGTAACCGGATAAAAATTAGAACAAAAGTGTTTTTTATTTAATAAGTATCTTCAACACGTAAGAAGTACTTCTTCCTCCTGCTGCTTCTTTTTGAATCAAATCATTACTATATCAAAGAAGAATCTTAAATTATTTGAAAAAATGATTTAATCGTTGCAAAAGAACTCGTTTGAAAAGTTGAGAGCTTTGAATTTTACTTAATTGGCGTGAATCCTGTGCTTTAAACTTGCTATTCTATTTGCGAAAGAATAGTTTAAAAATCTATTGATCATCAAAAAAATCTTCATCAATTTGTTTGATTTCATAAGTAGTTTTAACTTGAATTCCAACATTAAATTCATGCATTAGCGATACTAACTTTTGTCCATCAATACAAACAATTTTGTGGTGTGCTGAACGAGCTTTTTCAATTGCTTTATCGTCAAATTCAGATGTTGTTACAAAAACTCCTTTGTTGATGTCTCCACTCATTGCTCCAATGAAATTTCTAATATCTTTTTCTCTTACTTTTCCCTCGTTAAATCTTTTCGCCTGCATATAGATTTTATCGAGTCCAAGTTTATCTTCATTTATTATTCCATCGATACCTCCATCATTGGATTTTGATGTTTCAATAAATTCTCCGTACCCCATTTTATTTAAAAGTCTAAGTACAACTTTTTCGAAAAAATAAGGGTCGATACTTTTTAGCTTAAGCAAAAGTTCATTCTTAACATCACTCTCTATACGATTAAATCCTTCATCGATTAAGTCTTGTGGATAAGAAATGTCAACTTTAGAATTAGTAATAATTGAATTTGTATCTTTTTCCTGTTTGTAAAATTCGAATAGCGAACTATCATTTTCTAAATCTCTTACTGTCAAACTCGTAGTGTGATTCAATCCTTTTTCAGTAATTTGAACATGACCTCTCTCTGGGAATGAAATATAACCTCCTTTTTTTAGATAAGATTTACCCCAAGCAATTCTATTGTCAATAAGTAAATCACCAGATTTTGTTCTTTGTTTAAGTTGATCATCACTTAATTCGGAATAGAATTGTTTCTTAACTTCTTCTATAAGTTCTCTTGACTTCAAAATTTGTCCCTTTTTAGTATTTCAAGGATTGGAAGAAACGTTTCGTCAAATTTTGGTATTTCCATTTATTCTTTTTTAAATCAATTAAAACAGAAAACACTATTAAATTCAGTTCTGTCTATCCTCAAATATAATAACTTAATTTCAGTTTCTAAATTTGAAATTACCTCAACTAACCGAACTATAAAATTCTAAATCGCCTTAATAGATACACTAAGATTTACCCCACCAAAACTCCCAATTTCTCAAATGCATCCTTGATGTGTTTTACAGGTTCAATCACCAAGCGTAATTTTTCATTTTGCTGCACCAAGCGGTAACCTTGTCCGATGGTCATAATGCGGTTCAGAAGTGTAGTGAAGGTTTCTGTTTCAAAGAACGGCGATTGCGGATTGGCAATGAAATAACCGACCAACTTTCCAGATTTAATCACCAAACGCTCCAAGCCCATGTTTTGTGCCAACCAACGCAACTGGAACGAGAACAATAATTCTTTCACTTCCTTCGGAACGGGACCAAAACGGTCTTTCAAACGTGCGGCGAAAGCTTCCAATTCTTCTTGGTTTTTCAAGTTGTCTAATTCTTGATACAAGCTCAAACGCTCAGCAACGTTGTTCACGTAATTGTCTGGAATTCGGACTTCCATATCGGTTTCGAAAATGCAATCTTGCACAAACGAATGGAACGAATCGGTTTGGCGCTCGTCGAATAATTCTTTGAACTCGCTTTCGCGCAATTCCTGCATCGCTTCGTTGAGGATTTTTTGGTACATCTCAAAGCCAATCTCAGAAATGAATCCGCTTTGTTCACCTCCCAACATATTTCCTGCGCCGCGAATGTCCAAATCTTTCATCGCAATATTGAATCCTGAACCTAAATCCGAGAATTGAACCAAAGCCTCCAAACGTTTGCGCGCTTCGGAAGTCATCACGCTGAATTTTGGCGCAATCAAGTAACAGAATCCTTTTTTATTGCTTCGACCAACACGCCCACGCAACTGGTGTAAATCACTCAATCCGAAGTTTTGTGCGTCGTTGATAATAATGGTATTTGCGTTGGAAATGTCAATTCCCGATTCGATAATCGTCGTTGCCAACAAGACATCGTAACGTCCTTCAATGAAATCCAACATCACTTTCTCCAACTGCTTGCCGTCCATTTGTCCGTGGCCAATTCCCACGCGAACACCGGGACACAAACGCGAAATCATTCCTGAAATCTCACGGATATTCGAAAGGCGATTGTTCACGAAAAAGACTTGTCCACCACGCGTTACTTCATACGAAATGGCATCGCGTAACAGTTCTTCGTCAAAAGAAATGATTTCTGTCAAAACGGGTTGACGATTCGGCGGTGGCGTATTTATAATGCTCAAATCACGTGCGCCCATCAACGAAAATTGCAAAGTTCTCGGAATCGGAGTTGCGGTCAAAGTCAATGTGTCAACCGAAGTACGAATCGTTTTCAATTTGTCTTTCACAGCCACACCAAACTTTTGCTCTTCGTCGATAATCATTAATCCTAAGTCTTTGAATTTCACACGTTCGGCAACAATGGCGTGCGTTCCAACCAAAATATCGATTTCGCCGTTGGCTAATTTTTTCAGGGTTTCTGTCGTTTCTTTGGCACTTTTAAAACGATTGATGAAATCCACGGTACACGGAAAATCTTTCAATCGCTCTTTGAAACTGCGGTAATGTTGCATCGACAAAATCGTAGTCGGAACTAAAAGTGCAACTTGTTTGCTGTCTGTTACTGCTTTGAAAGCCGCACGCATCGCCACTTCAGTTTTACCAAAACCAACGTCTCCACACACCAATCTGTCCATCGGACGAGACGCTTCCATATCCTTTTTAACATCTTGTGTTGCCTTGTATTGGTCGGGCGTATCTTCGTACATAAACGATGCTTCCAACTCATTTTGCAAATACGTGTCTGGCGTAAAAGCAAAGCCTGGTTGACTTCTGCGTTTCGCGTATAATTGAATCAAATCGAAGGCCAATTCCTTGATTTTTTTCTTCGTTTTATTTTTTAAAGTACTCCAAGCTTGCGTTCCTAATTTGTTCATTTTCGGAACCGAACCGTCTTTTCCTGTGAATTTCGAAATGCGGTGCAAGGAGTGAATTCCAACGTACAACACATCGCCATCTTTGTAAACCAAACGAATCGCTTCTTGTGGTTTTCCGTTGACATCAATCGTTTCCAAACCTGAAAATTGCCCAACTCCGTGATCGATGTGCGTCACGTAATCGCCTTTTTGAAGGTTGTAAATTTCCTTTAAAGTCAGTGCTTGTTTTGCTTGACGGAAACCTTCTTTCAAACGGAAACGGTGGTAGCGCTCGAAAATTTGATGGTCAGTATAACACACCAATTTCAATTCTGGCGCAATAAATCCTTCGTGCAAAGCGAGGTTCATCGGTGAAAATTCAACTTCGCCTCCGATGTCTTCAAAAATTTGATACAAACGTTCGATTTGGCGCGGTTGATTCGAGAAAATCAAGTTTTGTGAACCCGACTTTTGGCGTGCTAATAAATCCGTTTTCAGCAAGTCGAAATTCTTATTGAAAGTCGGCTGTGGCTGAAAATCAAAAGTGATTGTTTCCGTTGTTTTGAAATGGTAATCGGGCCCCCATTCAACGCTTGGGTAATTGTCAAACGTCTTTTTCAATTCGCTTGGATGCACGTACAAATCCGAAGGCAAAGTGCGCTTAACAGTATCTGAAAGTTTGGTGTAAATCTCAACTGATTTGTCGTATTCACGTTCCAAAATCGTGGTTAATCGCTCGTAAGAACTGATCCAAACGGTTGTTGATTTTCCAATGAATTCAAACAACGAAGCCACGCCTTCCAAGGTCATTTGTCCTTGAATATTTGGAATAACGTTGAAGAAATTATGAGTATTGATAGAAATTTGGGTGGCAGCATCAAACGTCCGAATGGATTCTACCTCATCACCAAAAAACTCAATTCTAAACGGAAAATCATTGGCGTACGAAAACACATCAACGATTCCTCCACGGATGGAAAATTGTCCCGGTTCGTACACAAAATCAACGCGGTCAAAGTGATATTCCAACAACAATTCATTGATAAAATCGATGGAATACGTTTTTGCTACTTCAACGCGCAAGGTATTTTCTACAAGTTTTTTCTTCGTTGGAATTTTCTCAAAAAGTGCTTCTGGATAGGTCACAATCCACGTATTCGAACCGTTGGCAATACGTTCCAGCACCTCAGCGCGCGTCACCACATTTGCGTTGTCCGTTTCCTCCAATTGATAAGGAACACGATACGAAGCTGGGTAAAACAAAATGCGTTTAACGTCGGGAAAAAGTCCTTCTAAATCGTTGAGGAAATAGGCCGCTTCTTCTTTGTCGTTGAGAATAAACAATTGGTGACTTGGCAACTGTTGTGCCACTGAAACCGCTGCTAAACTGCGTGACGAACCGACGTTTCCTTTCCAGTGAACACGTGCGTTTGCCTTGCTCAAAGCGGCTGCCGTTTGATCGACTTGCTTTAAGTTTTGAAAGGTCTTAAATAGTTGTGAAAGCTCCATTTTTTGTTGAGGGTGTGAAATTACTTATTTTAAATGTAGAATTGAGAATGTAAAATGTAGAATGAAAGTTAAAGTTGAGAGTGAAGAGTGAAAAGTTGAGAACTGAGAACTGAAAACTGAAAACTGAAAGATGAAAGTGAAAAGTGAAAAGTGAAAATTCTTAATCGAAGTGAGATTTGAAATTTCCCCCTTTGAAGGGGGACTAAGGGGGATGACAGATAAAATAATTAAACAGAAAAACTTACGTTGATTAAAAATGGATTAAATTTGATCTCAACAATACAATAATTCAAATTCAATAAAAATGAATTTTTTAAGAGGATTAATTAAAGTAAAAAAAGAGCTAATAATTACAATTATTGTTTTATCACTCTTTGGATTAAACGCAAATTCGCAAGCAGCAATTGGACATAACAGAATTGATATTCTTAATCGATATGCAAATTATGGAATCCAAAGTTCTGTAAGAAAGGATGGTTTAAATCAAGCATTATTTCAAACAGAAAATATGTTAGTAATATACTACTTTAATGAGGATGATATTTGTAAAGAAACAGTAATTAGTCCATTAAATTTTTATTCTCAAAAAGCTTATTTTGAAAAGTTTGATAAACAATACACAAGAGTAGATGCAACCAATTGGACATTTACTGTTAATGGTATTTTACATTACGTTCACTATGAAAAAGTAGCTGAATATGGTATGTTTTGGTTTCATTTATAGTAATTTTCACCAACTAAAAATTAAAGATCATTTATAAGTGTAAGAAATATTCATTTGAAGAATCTCTTTTAAATGGAGGTGAATTCAAACTTTTCATGAATCAATTAGAAGAACATTTTGACTCTATTTTACAGTTAATAGGATATTCTGAAAATATTCTCGAATTAAAAAAAATTGAACTTAATAAAAAAGTTGAAAAAGAAATTAAGAATTTAGAATGGGACGAATCAGGTTATAATAGTGGAATGCTTTTTGAAATCGAAAATGAATTTGATTTAAGTTACTATTCTGTCCAAAACTATCTTCTTTCAAGTACTTATATTTTAAGTTTTAACCTTTTTGAAACAAGTTTGAGAATACTATTTTGTAAATTAATTAGAGATAATTCAAATGTAGAAAAATCTAAAATTTACTTTTGGAAGTTTGAAGATTTAGTGAAAAAATTTAAAACTGATTTCGCAATTGATTTTGATGAACATGCATCTTGGAAAACAATAAATAATTATAGAGAAATAAGAAATGCATTAACTCATAGGAATTGTGAAATTATGCTAAAAGAAAACACATTTCCTGAAGAAAATGCAACCTATATCGCTGTACGTTTTTTTGATACAAACATTGTTCTTTCAAAAGACAAAAAATTTTTCAAAATTAACAGTAAAGAATTTATTATTAATTTTAAAAATGAAATAATTAAATTTTACACAAATTTAGAACCTTTAATTAATATTACAACAGAAACAAATCAATAAAATTTAAGGTTTAACCTAAATATTTTAACCAAAATTTAATATATAAAAACATGGTATTTTTCAATTTTTATTTTTTTCTCGACAAAAAATATTTTTTTAACATCTTATTTTTTTTATTTTCTACATTTTCATCTAATTCACAAGTTAATCCATTTTCTACACCCCTAAAAACAGAATATAAACCTCTAAATTTAGAGCGCTACGCACAACCTTTGGCACAAAGACAGGCTATGTATAATCAAAACTATGCATACCTTCAAGATTTATCCAAGTGGATAAATAAGATTAATTCTGAAGTTGAAGATAAGGAATTAAATGTAAACTTGAATACCTATTTACGGTACTTAAATAGCTATAAAGAAATGGATCTGTCGATATTTTACAAAGACCTTAAACAAATTGAGACATGGATTTCAGAAGAAATAAATCAATATAATAAAAGAATAAAAGAACAAAACAACCCAAATATTTATTGGCAAGATGGTAATAATGCATACCAACAAAAAAACTATAAATATGCTATTGAAAAATACGATAAAGTTATACAACTTTCTCCCGAATTCTATTCTGCTTATTACCAAAGAGGTTTATCAAATTATCAAATTGGAAATTATTCAAATGCAATTAATGATTTAACTGTTTTTATTGAAAATGATAAAGCAACACAAGAAAGTTATTTATATAGAGGTTGGTCTTTTAATGAAATTTCTAAATCAGAAAATGCATTGAATGATATGAATAAATGTGTTGAAATGAACCCAAACGACCCTTATTCATTTTATTCACGAGGGGTAATATTGATTGACCTAAAGCAATATGATAAAGCTATTGAAGATTACAAAGTAGCAATTAAATTAAAACCTGATTTTTCTATGGCATATAATAATTTAGCATGGGTAAAATTCCTTCAAAAGCAATATTCACAAGCTTTGATTTTTGCAGATCAAGCATTAAAGATTGACAGCACAAATTCTGTTGCATTTGATACTAGAGCAGATATAAAATTTAATTTAAACGATTACAAAGGATGTATAGTAGACGCAGATCAGGCTTTATTGATAAATCCAAATATTAACAATTGTTATTTATTAAAAGGTAGAGCTAATTATCGTCTTGGGAAAAAATCTGAAGCATGCACAGAATGGCAAAAATCCTTAGACATGGGTAATTTAGATGCTCTTAGTTACTTAAGTCAATATTGTAAATGATTTTAGGTAATTAAAAATTCCATCCTCTTTTTCTTTCTCTTCGCAACCTCATTCGCTTGGGGACAAAAATCTATGCCTGAAGAAACGCTTTTGGCGAGCGATGATATACTTGGAGTAAAAGTGATTCTTGTGAGTGATTGTGAGCAACAAAAAAGCAACTATTATGTCGTTCATAAAAGTGATACTTTGCAATTTATGTACTTCGCTTCTTGTAAAGTAATGCTTCCTTTTGAAAACAAAGAAGCTGTTACAATAAGTTCACAACAAGTTGATAACCAAAGTTTACCTGAATTGATTTTGGAATATGAACACAACAACCGTGGTTTCCACAAAGAGTTGCTTATCATTCAGTTGGAAGACTTAAAAATACTTTTTATACCAATTTACATATTAAATGTCGCAATTGAAAATCTATCTGGTATAATGCCGAGTTAGTTTTCAATAAGTATTTTATACGACAATTGAAAACAACTTCGGTATTAGAACAGAAATGTCAGCTTATGGCCAACACGTTTATGGCGAAGAATTAGGCGATTACTATTTCTTCATAAACAAAATTTCTTTCAAGAAAAATGGAACAATTCTTTTGAAAAAACCTGTAAATAACAGCAAGAAATGGAAGAAAGAACGGTATAGATTGGTGGATGGGAAATATTCCCTTGTAAAATAGATCTAGTTGTAATTTGTAACTGAATGTCAAGTAAAATTAGGTATATATGTATTTATAATTAGTACTTTACTAACGCTTTTGTTATTGTTGATTTTATATTTTTTCATAGTTGTGAGAACAAGGAGAAAAATCGCTTTATCGTTAATTTAGATCCATATAAGTTCTGATAGAGTTCTTAAATTAATTAATAATATCACTCAATTTAATGTCAATAGGAGTTGAATAATAAGAAAAGATTAAACGACTATCCTCGCAATGAACTTCCCAGATTATTTCGCATTCAAAATCAGTATCATCATAGGTTGGTTTTTCTTGTTCAATAAATGACTCAATATAATTGCTTAAGATTTCAAGCTGCTTATTTTTAAGTTCAATTCTATTCCAGTCATCATTATGAAAATATAACATTTCTATTTGCTCAATAGGTGAATCATACTTTTTATAGAAATTGACACAAATATTTTCATTGTCAAAAGAATCCTCCATACCTAGAGAGCTCAAGACTACATTCAGTTCATCAACTAAGAAATCTTCTTCAATAGAGAAATATTTTTCATCTTCCCCATCGAATATGAAGCATAACATGCCAAGGACTAGATTAATATGTATTTCAGAATTGATAATAGTAAATTCTCCTCCAAAGTCGTGATAAACGCCACGTTGGGTTAGGTATTCAATAATTTCCGAATCTGAAAGCCAATCTGATAAAAGAGAATAAATGGGTCCGCAATCTTCATTTTTTAAATCTCCGATTTCAATATCTATAAATGCAGCAGTATTTATCTCGGAATGAAAATTAAATTCAATTTTCTTATTATTGACTAATATTTCATTAAGAAGTATGAATGTTTCATGTTTCATTTTAAGTTTTTATAAATTTAAAAAATCTTCTTAATTGAATAATCGGATTAATCTATAGAATAACGTATGAAGAAATTTTTGGGAGAATAGTATTTCACAAATTTAGTTTTGTATAACAGCGTTTGACCGTCACAACCAATTTTGTAATCGTAATAGAAAAATTTAGAGTTGTTAATGTTCATGATTTTATTAATGTATAAATTAAGCTGGGATTATTCAGCTTTTGTAAATCCAATTATAACGATTTCAACGAATGCAAGAAAGTTTCCTTTCTTACGATTGATTTATCCTCTAAAAAACCAACTCCAAACTTGCTATCTCAAATTCATGAAATTCAAACTGATCTTGGTGAAAAATCAATACACTTTTCGCTTGTGTTTGAATGGCAAAAGTTCCAGTTCCTATTTGATTGAAAAAACTAACACCAATCAACTTGTTGTTTTCATCAAACGCAGCCATCAAATAATTGTGGGTTCCTGTTCCGTCGATGGTTGTTTGCAAGTGCTCGTGCTCAAACGACAACAGCAAAGTCTGATTTGTTTCCTTTATCAATTGAGCTAAATTAATTGAATGAGCCGCAATCCTTTTGAAATAACATTTTACGGCATGAGTTGGTCTTTCATCTTTGAATTGGATTTCAATGTTTACATCAGCTAATGGGAAATCCTTTTTAAGCATTAGCTTTTTCCCAAAAATAAATGCCTCGAATTCCTTGCTTAATTTCAATCCAATTCCATCATTGGAAATTGACTTACAGTCTATTCCTCTTAGTTTAAATTCAGCCTGTAATGCATTTAAAAAAACACCTCTCGAACTTGACCAACCTAAGTTTCCAAGTTCTTGATTGTAGCGCATTATTAAAGCATGATTGTTCATTTTTTGAAAGTTGTTGTTTACTTCTTTTTGATTGTTCATATTAGCTGTTTTAAGTTGTTTATTAAATTTCTTCATTCGTTTAGCAAGTGGATAATTCATTTTACAAATCACAAAATTTTTTATCCTTTTAAACTTATTTGATAGAATCAACAGGATTATTAATCGATTATATAATGTGACGAATTCAAGGCTAGTACCTTGTAATTGGAGTCAATTAAGCTTCCTCCTTCAGGTATCTCCTCTGAAAAATTGAAAAGATTGTCTTCAAAGAAATGAGAGACTTTAGGAGAAAGTACTAAGCACATCTTCCATGGCTTAACTCCAACCGGATTGATTTGTTGATGAAACTTGCGAACCACATCGAATAAGCTGTTTAAATTTTGTTTCTCATCCGATAGTGAGTCCACACGCACGCGCAACCCTGGTTTATCTGGAATTGAATCCAAATAAAAGTGGATTGGAAATTGCATATAAACTGCACTTTGTACGCGAACAATTACATACGGAAAAGTTCCATAACCCTGTGCACGTTTCTCAGCGCTCAGGGGGAATACATCTAGGTTACTCATGTTTCGATTTCTTTAAGGTTAATTTCTATTGTTTCCAAATTGGAAGTTTTCTTTTTTGTGTTAGACTTTTTCACCAACGATTTTATAAAATATTAATGGTTTGATTCTATGAAGCTATTTATCAATATCACAAATGAGTCGATATTCTCTTTTGATTAATTCAACTAATGAAATTTCATTTTCATTTATTTCATTCAGCCAATCTTGGGATTTTTGAATAAACTTCTGTGAAATCTTTTTACCATAAGCTGTTTTAGAAGCCTCAAAATTCATCAAAAATGAAATTTCCATTTCTTTAAATAGAATAAGTAATGTTGATTCTATTATCTCATTATTAGATAAATATTTCTGATTCTCAAATTCAATATTTCTGAACCAAGTTAATAATACAATATAATAATTGACGGGATATTTTCCTATAAAAGATTCAACATCCTCACTTTCTGTTTTAATAATTGTCGCAATGACATTTTCATAAAGTGAAGGCATCATATAAACACTAGTTGTTGCTTTCATAACGCTTTGAAAAGAAAGTTCAGTAAAATCGTGATCAAAGCTGCAAATTTTGAGTGCAGTATTAGGACAATGAAATATTTCACCAAAAACATCACAATTTATTTCATAAGAACTGATGTAAAATAAATTTTTATTTAACTCATGAGAATGGTTTTCCAACAGTTCGTCAATGTTTACAGATAAATTATTATTACCAAAAACGAGTTGATTGTTTTCGAATTGGAAAGATTTTCTTCCGTAACGACTAAATAATTTTTTCATACTCTTTTTCTTGTTAATACCAAAAATGAAAAAAGGTAACCCGGGAATTTTATTTTTAAAGAAAGAAAAATAAAAATAAGCTAGTCAATCCAAGTAAAATAAGTGCTATTACGATATAAATCCACCTATTTGAATTTTGGTATTTTTCAGGATCATTATCGAATTTGGAAAAGACGACTATTCTTTGGGATTTTATTACTTTTTGCTTTTTAATGACTCGAATATTTGCGTCTATTGTATTTCTCAACTCGTAGTTAACTAACCAATGTTTGATTTTTTTTCTGTTGTAACGAATTAATACAAGTGACACATCATTTAGAAATTCGAGGTGTTCCTTAAAATAAATTGAGTTCTTAACAATCATAAAATCAAGAAAATCATCGTTAATCAGTTTGCCCTCATAATACTCATCCGCGCATCTTTCAGAGAATTCAATAAAAGCAGCATATAAAATTATGGAATCAGAAATTTCTGTGTTCCTCTCCTGCTTAAGTTGATCCCATAAAAGTTGATTCAATAATTTTTGATCTCTAAGGTCAATCTTGATTTTTCTTAATTCAAGAACATCATACCATATTTTGCTACAAGTACTCATTATGGTTTAATGGTTTTAATTAACTCTTTCAATTTCTTTTGACATCTTGCCTTCTGCTGTTTTGCATTTTCAGCGTTTGTATACTTCATTGCTTTTGCAATAACCCGCATGGATTCTTTGTGAAAAAAATAACGATAAATCAATTCATAACAACGATTGCCAACACGTTTAAGTTCCATTAGTGCACTTTCAATGAGGTTTAGTTTTTGTTCGTGTTGTTCAGTTACCTCATCTAACCAATCGGAAATGTTTGTGTCATAATTTTGTTGATTTAATTCATCTGTTTTGGTTTTATTTAGGACTTTATACAAACGATTTCTACAAATTGATGTCAAATAGGTTTGCACGGTACACGTTAATTCAAAGTCTTTTTTTTGTGAATTTTCGTAAAGTACAATAATTGAATCTTGAAAAACATCTCTAATTAGATCTTCATCTTTGGAAAACATCCGAAGATAATTTAAAATCGAATCAAGATATTTTGAATAAATTAATTCAAAGTTACTTCTACTATTGTTCTCATTCCAGCTTCGAATGAAATCTAATTCTGACATAAGACAAATTTATAAAGTTTTAGATAGCTGTGAAGTAATATTTTATTTTCTAAAATTATAAATAGATGGATAAGACTTTGTATTCCAAATATTGGTTCTTTTTAATTCAACAAACAGATTAAATCGTAAAAAATTAAATTTTTATCTTATTGATAATCATTTCTTTAGTTAGGATTGAAATTTATTTTTTAATTTTTATTCAGATTTCATGGTTACCTTTTTAGTATCAAGGTATTAATAGATAGATCGCTTCAATTAATCACTCACTTAAAAATTAAAATTATGAAAACAACACTTTTTATTTTATTATTTTGGTCTGGATTAGCTCATGCTCAATGGGATGTAATGCAAAGATTCAATGAAGTTGGAAAAGGTAACTATTACCTTTTTGCCAAAACCGAAAAAGATGCCAAACGTATCATTTTGGAAACACTGCAGGACAATCATTTTAAATTTGATATTGTTTTTGAAAAAGGGTCAAACATATTCTTCAGCACTGCAATTCCAGACCCATTGAATAATGAATATGTTTATATAATACATTGTCTTAAAGGTAGAAACAGCAATCTTTCAGGTTATCATATTCTTTGTTATTACATGGAAAATCGCTACCGCTATTTTTACGACGTGGCTGACGAAAAAAGTAGAGTTTCCCTCATTTACGATCCTGGTGTCATTGATGTAAATGTCAACGAAGGAAAAAATCCAAAAAAAGATTAACTAATCAATTAAAACATAAAATCATGAAATTCAACTTGCTTTTGGCTGTTATTTTAATCAGCCTATCTCCAAAATATCAAGCTCAATATCAATTTAACTTAATGGAAGAATACCTACAAATTGGTTCTGGGAATTACTTTATACATCTAGATAAAGAAAATGAGGTAAAAAAAACTGTGATGTCTGTCTTGAAGGCGCAACGTTTCACTTACCAAGAATTGATTTTTAATAAAGGGAAAAACCTATATTTTGCGGCATATTACGTGAATCCATCTGACGAAAATTATGTTTACATAATCCATGCGGTAAGAGGACGTGAGGGCTACGATTTATACTTTTTATATTGTTTAAACACGTTGATGCATCATTTCGAATATGTTGAAGGTAAAAACCTTTATGAATTGGTTTATGATCCTTCAGTAAATAAAAGTAAAGTGTTAACCAGTTTTGTCGCTACTATTATCAGTGAGAAATAAAAGCATACATTTTATTTTTAAAAGCTTAATAAACTCGAAAAAAGTAGATCGTTTTGGGTTTCAGTAAGTTTTTTTTTATTCACCTTAAATTATTTTTTATGAAAAATTTCTTATTAACTGCTATGCTACTAGGTAGTACGGCAGTAATTGGTCAAATTGCAGGTTTTAGAGAACTAAAAAAGAATTTTTTCTTCAAGTCTGTAAACACACAATCCAAAGCTGTAGCCACTTACAACAAAGTCATGGACAGTCATGGCTCAGATACCACGAAAACACATTACACATTAGATAAAAACCCTTTGGTTTTCAGCAGTTTGGTTGTCTCAAAAAAGAAAGTATTAGTTGGATTTATAATTAAAGAAATGGATTCAACTTACAGTATTATGTTTTACTACATTAAAAATAAAAAAACTTATTTCTTTGACATAGAGGATGTTGATGGTGTTGTTTATGAAATGATATATGAACCAAATAAAATGTGAAAAACAAAAATATCAAAAGGTAAAATTAATATGACGTTAATTATAATTTAAAATAAAATGGGTAAGACAAAAACATCACTTGATTATGCAGTTGAGTTCGAACACTCTTTTGAGAATGAACCAGATGACAAAATTGTTGATTATTTCAATAAAGAGGTCGGTAAAAGTTCATGGGGAACCGCAAGAGCAGGCTACATATTAGCTTTAAGAAATACCTTTTCAAAACGTGGAATTGATTTTTCAATTATTGGAGATTGGAAATCGATTTCACTTGCAAAAAGAGTGCGATTAGTTGGCAAATACTTGCATTATGCAGCGTGATTTTTCAAAAAAAAATTCAATTCGATTATTAATTCAATACTATTGAGATGTTAGAACATGTTTTTATTCCAAGAATGGGCGACCGAGAACGCGTCGTTGAACTTTATGAAAATTTGAAAAAATCGAGTAAACCAGAATTAGTAGCCTCCTACAATAATGCAGTTCGAATTGGAATTGTGGGGGCGCATGCACAAGCCTTGCATTTAATTGCACTTAACTGGAGTTTTAAAGATGCGTTTCAAAAATCACCCATTAAAATTGAAGACAACGTACTCATTAGTTTGACGGGGGCTATTGATTTGAAAGATGATGATTGGGAGTATCAAAATTAGATTGCACAATGTATTTTAAAAGCTTAAAAAAAGCATTTTATTTCTTCTGTTAAATACTCATTTATTTGTAGTTCTGTTGGTAAAGAAATATCGCGATAAAAAGCTTTAGTATCTCTGCTAGTGATGTAAAATATCTTCATTCAAAACGACTTTCAGTAGAATTGCTTTTAAAAAAAAATAATTGTGTTTAGAAAAGAATCTTTAAAGGATATATTTGAAATGAATAATTGGTCATTAGATCAGCTAAAGTTCTATCTTAAGAATACTGAAAAGTCGCTTTATAAGTTGTTTAATTTGATAATTTTAAAATAAAAAATATTTAATTCCTGAATTTAGTTCGGGTTTAGTTTAAATATTTAATTTTATTTTTTAAAAGTATTTAAATCTTGTCTGTTATCAATTAATCAAAAGCTAATCACGGTATAGTGAAATCTGGAATTTAACTTCAAAATTCATTAATAAAACTTGTCGTATTTGGATTGAAATTTTATTCGTGAGTTGATAACATTTATTTCATTTAATAGACCTTTCTTAAATTCAATCATCGAAATTATATCTTAAAGTATTTATGCAAGATTTCATTCTTTCCTTAAAATCCAAAAACGAACCACTTTTCTATTTTGGATTGGTTTGTTTAATTTTTGCAGTATTTTTTTTAGTCTTTACTAAAATTTCGAACACTCAAGTTTACAATATAAATGCATGGTATAAACCCTTTAAATTTGCGGCATCAACTGTATTTTTTGCTTGGTCGATGGCTTGGTATTGCTCGTATTTACCCAATTTCAATATTAAATTATTCAATTGGTCGGTGATAATTTTACTTGGGTTTGAAATTGTATATATTGCAATTCAAGCCAATCGTGGACAGCTATCGCATTTTAATTTAAGCACACCTTTCTATTCATTTCTTTATTCAATGATGGCATTTGCTGCGAGTGCTGTCACCATTTACACGGCTTATGTGGGTTTATTATTTTTCATTCATGAATTTCCAACTTTACCTAGTCATTATTTGTGGGCTATCCGATTAGGTATTATCATTTTTGTAATTTTTGCTTTTGAAGGTTTTGTAATGGGATCTCGATTAACACATACAATTGGTGGAGCAGATGGCAGTAGTGGAATTCCAATATTAAATTGGAGTACAAAATTTGGCGACCCAAGAGTAGCTCATTTTATTGGTATGCATGCCCTACAAGTACTACCAATTCTTTCTTTTTACCTTTTAAAAAATACTAAAACGACTATTTTTGTTGGAGTACTTTACGGCCTTTTAGCTATTTTTACCTTAGTTCAAGCAATGAAAGGAAAACCATTTTTAAAGTTAAAAGCGAGTAAGGAAGAAGTGATTAATTTATAATTAAACATCTAAAAGTGCTTTTGTCTCTTCTATAATTCTTGCTCTCAGTGCATCAGAGACCGGGAACAAAGGTAAACGCATATTTTCTTCCATGATTCCTCGAGCTGCAAGTGCCACTTTCACACCACCCGGATTTCCTTCTTCGAAGAACATTTTTGTAATAGGTAATAAATCGTAGTGTTCCTTGCGTGCTGTATCTAAATCTCCTTCCATAGATGAATGCACCATTTTAGAAAATTTCTCTGGGAAAGCATTGGCAACAACAGAGATAACACCGTCTGCACCAGCAGCAATTAAAGGCATTGTGATTGCATCATCACCAGATAAAACTCCAAAATCTGGTTTTCTCAAACGAATGATTTCCATAATTTGTTCCATACTTCCAGATGCTTCCTTCATCGCAACAATATTTGAAATCTCCGCCAAAACAATTGTTGTTTCAGGTAAAACATTTGAACCTGTTCTACCTGGAACGTTGTATAATATAATTGGTAAATCGGTACAAGAAGCAATGTATTTATAATGTTCAATTATCCCTTTTTGAATCGGTTTGTTGTAATAAGGTGAAACTGATAAAATTCCATCAACACCCGCAGGTACTTTTTTTAAGACTTCACCAACTGCTACAGTATTGTTTCCTCCTACCCCATAAACGATTTTCAATTTCCCTTGATTCACATCCATTACAGTTTGTAAAACTTGCAATTTTTCATCTTGAGACAATGTTGGCGATTCACCGGTTGTTCCTTGTACGACTAAAAAATCAGTACCTCCATCAATCTGAAGTTGTACAAGTTTTTTCAAGGCATCAAAATCAATGCTTCCGTCTTTGTGAAATGGTGTCACTAATGCAACGCCTGATCCTGTAAATGGATTATTCATGCTAGGTTATTTTTAATAAAGTTTCTACTACAAAAGTAAGCATTTCATTAGGTATGTCTGATTCCGTTTTTAAATGCAATTCAAAAAAAGTATCTGTTGAGTTCACTGCAATTTTATTAGAAAAATTAATTTTTTTTATTTCTTTAAAACTATGTGTTTGAGTTTCACCTATCCACAACAGCGTGTCGTATTGTTTTTTAAATTCTGCTTCCAATTGAACATCTTTTAATTTACCCCAGAAGTTATAATCATTTGGGGAGTTGTAATAAATCAAAAAATGAGGCGGAAGTATATTTTTATCTGTCTCTTTATCAATATTAACGATTATAATCACTCTTTCAACTGTGCTATTTGCTACTATTTTATCCAATGACTTACGAAAATCATGTAATCGATCTAAGTTTTCGTAATTGTAAACAACGAGCATTGATTGAGTAGTATTCCAAAGGTTCTTTTCCATTAGGAATTAATCAGTTTAATAAATTCATTTTCGCTCAACATTTTGATTCCAAGAGAGGAAGCTTGTTTTAACTTAGCAGGTCCCATGTTTGTACCAGCCACTAAATAATCTGTTTTACTTGAAATAGATGAACCGTTTTTGCCGCCGTTACGTTCGATTAATTCTTTCAATTCATCGCGAGAAAAGGTTTCAAATGTACCTGAAATGACAACTGTTTTGCCTTCTAAGACACTCGATAAAGAAACTTTTTCTTCCAATTCAAATCGTAAACCTCTCGCTTTCAAGCGTTCGATAAGTTTTACATTTTCATCTTCCAAAAAGAACTGTTGAATTGAAATTGCGATTTTCTCCCCAATTTCGTCTGCTTCAATCAATTGGTCGTAAAGTGCATTTTTGATATTGTCAATGTTCTTGAAATGTTTCGCTAATTTCTTGGCAACCGTTTCGCCCACAAAGCGAATTCCGATACCAAATAAAACGCGTTCAAATGGAACTTCTTTCGATAATTCAATCCCTTTTATCAAATTAACAGCTGACTTTTCGGCCATCCGGTCGAGATTCAAGATTTGCTCATAGGTCAAATCATATAAATCCGCGATGTTGAGAATGAGTCTTTTTTCAACCAATAAATCTACTGTTTCTGAACCTAAACCATCTATATTCATTGCCTTTCTACTGATAAAATGTTCGATTCTTCCTTTCACTTGTGGTGGACAGGTTTTGTCATTCGGACAGTAATGTTGCGCTTCGCCTTCTCTGCGAATAAGAGTTGTTTGACATTCTGGACAATTCTCTAAAAACTCCACTTTTAAACTTGAGTCGATACGTTTATCTAGGTTTACGCCTACAATTTTTGGAATGATTTCTCCACCTTTTTCAACATAAACGTAATCACCAACGTGTAAATCCAATTTTTCGATTTGGTCGGCATTGTGTAAAGAAGCACGTTTTACAGTTGTTCCTCCTAATTGAACTGGCATCAAATTCGCAACAGGTGTAATTGCTCCCGTGCGTCCAACTTGATAGATGACTTCGTTTAATTTTGTTTCAACACGATTCGCTTTGAATTTATAAGCGATTGCCCAACGAGGTGATTTCGCTGTAAAACCCAAGGTTTTTTGTTGTTGGTAATCATTCACTTTCAATACGATTCCGTCGATATCAAAAGGTAAATCTTCGCGTTTTTTATCCCAATAATGAATGAATTCCATTATGCCTTCAATCGAATCTGTTTTAAAAATGAATTTATTTTTGTCTAAAGGTATTTTAAAACCCCATGTTCCTGCATGTTGCACGGATTCGAAATGTCCTTTCGCTTGGATATCAGCTCCATAAATTCCATATAAATACGAATCCAAACCACGTTCAGCTACGACTTTAGAGTCTTGCATTTTTAATGTTCCTGATGCAGTATTTCTAGGATTTGCAAATAAAGCTTCACCGAGATCTTCGCGTTCTTCGTTTAATTTTTTGAATTGTGAGTGTGGCATAAAAATTTCGCCTCTTATCTCAAAATCTGATGGAAAATCACCTTTCAAACTTAAGGGAATGGAACGAATAGTGCGCACATTTGCAGTTACATCTTCTCCTTTTTCCCCATCGCCGCGCGTTACTGCTCTTGTGAGTTGTCCATTTTCGTAACGAATGCCAATTGCAACACCATCATATTTGAGTTCACAGACAAATTCAATTGGACCTTCAATCAATTTTTTTATACGATTTTCCCATTCTACTATTTCTTCTTCAGAATAAGTATTAGATAATGATAACATTGGAAAACGATGCGTTACCGATTCAAACTTTTTAGTGATGTCACCCCCTACTCTTTTAGTTGGACTATTAGGGGAAGCGAACTGAGGGAATGCAGCTTCTAAATCTTGTAATTTTCTGAGTAACATATCAAATTCATAATCTGATATTTCAGGATTACTTTCCACGTAATACAAATGGTTGTGGTGGTTTATTTGTTCAATCAACTGAGAAATTTCTTGATTTACATTTGTATCGTTCATATTGTAAAAAGTAATTTTGAGTAAAGAGATGAGTTTTTTATTTGGTTTTTTGGTTAAAATTTAATTTTAAGAACTAGATTTATCCACCTTTTTTCTTTGTTTGAGAGTAACCATCTTTAATTAAAAAATCAAATACTTTATCGCGCAAAGCACCTTGAATAAGGATTTCATTATCCTTCACAGAACCACCAACTCCACATTTACTTTTTAGTATTTTCCCTAATTCTTTTATATCATCATCACAACCAATAAATCCTTCAATTAAAGTTACATCTTTTCCACCTCTTTGTTTTCTATCGATAGAGACGTACAATTTTTGTTGATTTTTTGGTAAGGTAACTTGCTCTTCATCATTTTCCGTTTCATATATAAAGTTTGGATTCGTTGAATATACAACGTTAACTAGTTGTTTTATTTTCTTAGACATAAAGCAATTTTGAAATGTAAAATTAAAATTAGTAAGTGATTATTAATAGTTGATTCTTGAAATAATCAAACTTTTTTATTAATTTAAATTTATGGAACAAAATGGAATAAAATATTGGGCTGAAGATGATAGGCCAAGAGAAAAATTAATATTAAAAGGAAGAGCCTCACTTTCAGATGCTGAATTATTAGCAATTATAATTGGTTCTGGAACAAAAAATAAAAGTGCTGTAGAGCTTTCAAAGGAAATATTATCAACCTATGGAAACAATTTATCGGAATTTTCACGTGTTCAAATGTCAGATTTAATAAAATTTAACGGAATAGGACAAGCCAAAGCAATTAACATTATTGCGACTCTAGAATTTGGAAGAAGAAGAGAAGGAGCTGATGCACCACAAAAATTAAAAGTACAAGGTGCTGCAATGGTTTATCAACATTTGAAACCTTTTTTAGGCGATTTAAATCACGAAGAGTTTTATGTAATTATGCTAAATCATGCTAATGAGATTATTCAAACTAAACAAATTTCAAAAGGTGGTATGTCTTCAACAATTGTTGATGGGAAAATAATATTTAATATGGCTCTAACTTGTCATGCAAGTGCGATAATAATTAGTCATAATCATCCTAGTGGAAATTTAAAACCAAGTTCTCAAGATTTAAAATTAACAAAATCCTTATGTGAATTTGGGAAATACATCGACTTACCACTACTAGATCACCTTATATTCACAGATAATGGTTATTTTAGCTTCGCAGAACAAGGATTATTAAACGGATGAGGAAGAAGAAAATAATTACAATCATAGGTGCTAGACCGCAAATCATTAAGTCTTCAGCAATTAGCCGAGCAATTCGAACAAAATTTCAAGATGAAATCGTAGAATTGATTGTTCATACAGGGCAACATTATGATGAAAACATGTCAGATGTGTTTTTTGGAGAAATGCAAATTCCAAAACCTCATTTTAATTTAAATGTAGGTAGTGGAAGTCATGGGATACAAACTGCTAAAATGATAGAAGGACTTGAAGGTATTTTCCTTTCAGAAAAACCAGATGCAGTTATTGTCTATGGCGATACAAATTCAACAATTGCTGGAAGTCTAGCAGCCGCAAAAATTCACATTCCAATTGTCCATATTGAAGCTGGTTTGAGAAGTTTTAATAAAGCAATGCCAGAAGAATTGAATAGAATTGCTTGTGATCATTTTTCAACATTGTTATTCACACCAACTGCTTCTGGACTAGAAAACTTACAAAGAGAGGGGTTTTCAACCACATTACATACTAAAGCAACAATTGATAAACCAAATGTTTATCAATGTGGAGATATAATGTATGACAATAGTATGTATTTCTCTGAAATTTCAGATAAACAATCAACTATTTTAACTGCAAACAATTTAGAAAAAGAAAAGTATGTTTTATGTACAATACACCGTGATTCAAACACTGATATTTCAGTAAATTTGAATTCAATTTTTAGAGCATTGTTGCATATTTCAGAAACAAAAAATCTTAAAATTGTTTTACCAATTCATCCACGAACAAATGGTAAAATGGAGGAATTGTTGGATAATTCATTACTTCAACAAATTAAACTTTCTAAATCAATTTTAATCATACCTCCAGCTGGCTTTTTGGATATTATCGCCCTCGAGAAAAATTCAAAAATGATTATTACAGATAGTGGTGGATTACAAAAAGAATCTTTTTTCTTTAAGAAACCTTGTGTAATTCTTAGGGATCAAACAGAATGGATAGAAATTGTTGAGAATGGTAATGCATTATTAGCAGGTGCAAATTATGAAAAAATAATTAGCGCATTTAATGAACTGTTTGAGACAACAAATTATAGTTATCCATCGTTTTACGGTAACGCTGATGCTGCCTCATTTATCTGCCAAAAAATCTTGGAGGACTTATAATGTTATTAATATTTGTAGATAGTATTAGTGATAGAGCACAATATACTTTTGATTTTGTTTTTAAAGAACGAGAGATAAATTATCTTTTAACAAATGATTTTATAAAATTTGAACAATTCGAAGGTGAAAAATTTAATTATTCAAAACGTTTTTTTGAAAATGTAGTTCAAATTGAACCTGTGAGCTTACTTTTTGAAGATTCAATCAACAATTATGGTATTTCAAAAAAAATATTCTTTAAAGAAGAATGCATTTGTTTTAATCAAATAATAGACCCTTTCGCGAGTATTTTCTATATCCTTTCAAGAATTGAGGAATATACAACAATAAATACAGATAAATTTGGTCGTTTTGAAGGTAAAAATAGTGTTCTAAACCGTTTTAATTGGAACGAAAAAGTTATTTGTGATCACTGGGCCATAGATATTATTAATTTTTTGAGGTCAAAAGGAGTCGATATTAACGTATTAAAAAATCCAAACTTTACTGTTGTTCCAACATTTGATATTGATAATGCATATGCTTATATCAACAAAGGTGTTTACCGAACTGCGATGGCAACTTTAAAAGATTTTATATTAGGTAGAAGTCGACGAATTTTAGAGCGTCAACGAGTTCAAATTGGAACGATTAAAGATCCTTACGACACGTATGATGTAATAGAAGAACTTGCTAATAAGGGTTTTGATATTAAAATTTTTTGGTTGTTAGGTGATTTTGCAAAATTTGATCGTAATATAAATCATCGTCACCCAAAACAGAGGAAACTAATTCAACGAATGAGTAAAAAAGCAATAATTGGAATTCATCCAAGCTTTAAGTCTAATAGTTATGAATTCTATCTTCACAATGAGATTGAGCGTTTAGAAAAAATAATAAACGATCGTGTATACTGCAGCCGCCAACATTTTTTGTATTTGAAAATGCCATATACCTACCAAACGCTTATTGAGCAAGAACTAAAACATGACTACACGATGGGTTTTGCTGATATTGTTGGTTTTAGGATTGGAACCGCTAGACCTGTAAAATGGTTTGATTTACAAAAAAATAGTATTTCAAACTTAACGATACATCCTTTTGCATTTATGGATGGTACTTTAAATGAATATTTAAAATTGACACCAGAAAAAGCAAAAGAAAAAATTTCTGAATTATTTTCTGAAGTTAAAAACTATGGAGGCGAATTTTCATTCATTTGGCATAATGAAACTATTGGTGATTATGGAGCTTGGAAAGGTTGGAAAGAGGTTTTTGAGTGGAGTGTTGGATTGAAATAATAAATACGTTTATTTGAATTTAAAATGTAAATAACTAGCTGTTTTTTATATTTTGAAATTTTTAGACATAAAAAAAGTCGACCGAAGCCGACTTTTTAAAAATCAAAAAAGAGAATTATTTCGCTTTCATCATTTTTTCCATTTCTTTGTAAGAATCACAAGCTTTAAGTTCTTCTTCCATTTTCTTTTTCTCATCTTCAGACTTACCTTCACCTAATTTTTCACATTTTTTGAAGTCTGCTTCATATTTCTTCTGAATAGCCTCAATTTTAGTAAAATCTCCTTTTACCTCTTTCATTTCTTTAGACATTTCTAACATTGTGTCTGCACAGTTACAAACATCAGAACCACCACATGAAGCAAGTACAAGTGATAAAGCAGCAAAGCTTAAAATAATTTTTTTCATAAATAAGTTTTTTCAAATTGTTCGCTAAGATAGAACTATTTTTTTTATAACCAATTAAAATTTATAGGAAATACCTATTTGTAAACCGATTGACTTATAACGGTTTCTGATAATATCTGTAAAAACAACGTCTTTAAAAGAAGAACGATAAATTGGAATCAACGAAAATTTAAATTGACTATCTGATATAAAAAATACTTCACAACCTAATTGATAATTAGCCAGATACTTCAACGATTCAACCTGTGCAATTGAGTTTAAATCAGGTTGAAGATAATTTCCTGAACGATTTATTCCATATCCCAACATAATGCCACCATATGGATTTATACCGAATTTATTCCATGTTTTTGAATAACCGAAATTAATTGGAACATTCAAATAGTCATAACGATTTATGCCTGAAATTGAATTGTAACTGTATTTAATTTGTTCTCCCCATTGGAAATAATCCAAACCTGTTTGAACACTAAAGCTATTAATTAACCATTTCATTCGCAACGAAAAATCCCAACTTGTGGTTGATACTTCTTCGCGTTCGCGAGTTTCTCTCCATTCTGGAATGGTTGTAACTACAGCTATAGCTGCAGAAGGAATGTCAAAAGAAGAAATAATTCCACTTACTCCACTGAAAAATCCGATTTCTTTTTGAATAGTAAGTTTCTTTTTTTCTTTTACTAAATCAATTTTTTCAATCGGTTGATTGCTTAGAATTGAATCAATCGTTTTTGCTGAATCAACAACTGTCACCTCTTCATTTTCAATTGAGGATTCTCCATTTTTATCTTCAATTTCTGAATTTGATTTTGTATCTTCAATTTCTGCTCCAGTTAATTCTTTTTCTCTTATTTCGTCTTTAACAATAAACTCTGAAACTGAATTTGATTTTGTATTTAAAACCCTTTGAAAAGATAAAGTTTCATTAGTTTTGGGTGATACTGAATTACTTTTTTCGTTAATAACATTCAGATTATCAAGTGAATAATTTGATGAAATAAGAAATTCTTTTTTTAACTCCTTTCCCTCCGATTTTGAAGCAATTTTTGTTTTTTCAGATTTCGATTTTATACTGATTTCTTTTTTTGTAATCGGTAGTTTGTCATCAGCTGAAGTGAAAAGTAAAGTTGTACCCCAAGTAAAAAGAGAAATCGAAAAAACACCAACAAGCCACCAAAAAGCAGCAGGTTTCTTTCGATTTTTTTCCAAAGCATCTAATCGAGAATTCAAATCTGTAAGAAAAACACTAGGGATTTCTTCATTCAAATCAACTTTTGAAGCATCTCGGAAAAATTGATCTAATTCATTATCTTGTTTCATGTTCCAATTCTAGTTTAAATAATTCTTTTAATTTTTTTCGTGCCATTTTTGTATGCCATTTTGATGTTTGTTCTGAAATCCCAAGTTGTTCACCAATTTCTTTGTGTGAATAGCCATCTATCGCAAAAAGGTTGAAAACAACGCGTGTTGATTCAGGAAGCTTTAACATTATTTTTTGTAAAAAGGCATCATTTATCTCATATTCAGTAGCTGAAACAACCGAATCATTTGATTCAATCAATGCATCATGCACGAAAAGTGTATTGTATTTTTTGTTACGACGATAATCATCAATTACTTCATTTGTCATAATTCGTTTAATCCAACTGAAGAAGTAAGCATCTTTGTATTTATCAAGATTTTGGATAATCTTAATGAATGCATTGTTAACTAATGTTACATGATCCTCTTCATTTGTCCGATAACGTCTAGCAATTGCCACTAAAATCGGAAAACAAAGTTTATACAATTCCAGTTGCGACTTACGATCGTAATTAAAAGCTCTATTAAGTAAGTCAGCACTAGGTTCCTTCATCGCAAAAAATAGGTTTCACTAAGGTAACGCAATAAATTAGCCTTTGGTGGTGAAAATGATATAATTTATTTGAATTTAATGAAAGTCAGATTCTTAATTTCTAATCGAAAAATACTGACGAAAGTCATATTTCATGAGTAACTTTAGTTACACCTAAGTGCTCAAAAGAAACTAAATTTGCAAAAAGTTTTAAAATGAAAAAAGGTTCTAAGTTATATAGCATTTCACATTTAACTTGTCCGCAATGCAATGAAGGGAAATTTTTAGTATCACATCCCTATGACTTAAAACATGTAGGGGATGTCCGAGAAAACTGTGATGTTTGTGGACTTAAATACTCGAAAGAACCTGGTTTTTACTATGGGGCAATGTATGTCTCTTATGCACTAGGCGTGGCATTATTTGTAACAATTTGGACTTCATGCAATTTGTTTTTCAACAATGTTGGCGTTTGGACACAAATTGGCTTAGTTGTATTTTTCAGTATTGTACTCAGTCCCTATTTATTTGCTTTATCGAAAATTATTTGGGCAAATTTCTTCATACATTACAAGTCAGATGCAAAACTTTGAAAATAAAAAAGAGCTTCTTAATGAAACGCTAGGTTACCTTCTCGAAGAAGAATTGATTCAAGAGATGAGTGAAATTGCTCGTGTTAGAGAAACAATTACGGATGAAATTATAATTCATGTTGGTGATGAGTTACTAATGATTCCTATTGTTATTAATGGTTCAATAAAAGTTTCGCGTGAAAATGAAACAGGTAATGAACTTCTACTTTATTATATAGAAGGTGGGGATACTTGCGCAATGAGTTTACAGTGTTGTGTTCGCAGAGTTGATAGCCAAATAAAAGCAACAGCAATGGAACCTTCCTTACTATTGATGTTTCCTGTTGAAAACATGGATAAATGGATGAATAAATATAAATCTTGGAGAAATTTTATTCTTTCCAGTTACCATTCTCGCTTGATGGAATTAATGGAAACTATAGATGCAATGGCATTTATGCGTTTAGATGAACGATTACTTAAATATTTAACAGATCAAGTAAAGCTAATGGGAAGTATGGAATTGAACCATACACATCAACAAATTGCAGATGACTTACATTCTTCTCGTGTTGTAATTTCAAGGCTTTTAAAACAATTAGAAACGAAAGGAATAATTTCAATCCATCGCAATAAAATTGTAATGAAACAATTCTGATTCAAACTTAACTTCCTTTCTAAAAAGTTTTAGTTAGCTTTAATCACTAAAATTATAGTGAAAGATGGAAACAATAACAATAGTAACTGGTTTACCTCGCTCTGGAACTTCTTTAATGATGCAAATTTTAGAACGTTCTTCGATTCCTATATTTACAGATGGACTGCGAAAAAAAGACATTAATAATCCCGAAGGATATTATGAACTTGAAGCAGTTAAAGGTATTGTAAAAGACAATTCATTTTTAACAGAAGCTCAAGGTAAGGCTGTAAAAATAGTAACTCCACTCCCACTATTTCTTGATAAATCGTTCAAATACCGTGTTCTATTTATGCGAAGAGATTTAGATGAAATATTGCTCTCACAAGAAAAAATGTTAGGTAAAGATCAATCTTCAGAACGTGAGAAATTTAAAGCGATTTATGAGCAACACCTCAAGAAAACCAATGCTTTTTTTGAAACAAACGAAATTTCTTATTTAGATATTTGGTACAAAGAGCTCATTTCTAACACTGAAAATGAGATAAAAAAAATCATGCATTTTCTGGAACTTTCAGAAAATTGGGAGCATTTAGCTATTCCTGTAAAACCAGTTTTGTATCGAAATAAGAAGTAATCAAAAAATTAGTTTATCTTAATAATATAAATAAACTATCCCTATTGAAAAATTTAGAAATTACTCAAATTTGAAACTTATTTTCAATTCATTTTAAAATGAAAAATGTACCTTCGTTTTTAATGAAGAGTATAAAGAAATTTCTTGCAAAAATTTTAAGTCAAAAAGCGTATTTAAGAACCTTACACCGTGTTTTTTATTTGCTTTATGATTTAGGTATTTTAAAAAACGATGCCCGTTTCAAATACCATTATGCGATAAAAAAAATCATTCAAAAAGACTTTGTGGTGGTGGACATCGGTGCAAATCTTGGTTATTTTGCTAAAAACTTTGCACGACTTACACCCAACGGAAAAGTGATTGCAATTGAGCCTGTACCTGTGTTTTACAATACGCTTAAACATTTTTTAGGGAACAAATCAAACGTTGATATTCATAATGTTGCGCTCGGAAAAGAAGAAGGAATTATCACGATGGTAATGCCTGAATCAGATGGTTTTATTCGCACAGGTTTGCCGCATATTGCACATTCAGAAGAAGAAAAAAAAATGCACAAAACACAAGATGTTAAAATTGTAAAAGCATCTGAATTCATAGGTAAAATCCCAAAAATCAACTACATAAAATGCGACATTGAAGGTTATGAAGGAATTGTTTTTCAAGAAATTAAATCTGTGATTGCAACGCAACGTCCATTTGTTCAATTGGAAATTTCAGAAGAAAACAAAACTCAGTTGCTAGCACTATTCAATGAATTAGATTACCTACAATTTGGAATTTGTGATGCGCATTTTGTGTCAGAAGAAGGTGTTCAAAAAGAAGAAGGTGATTATTTTTTCGTGCCAAAAGAGAAATTAAAAGTATTCCAAAATTATATTTCTTAATGATAAAACTACTTTTCATTTTTACCTTAATAGCTTTCACTTATTCATGTGAAAAAGGAACCGGTAATTTTGTACTCAAAGGAAAAGTGAGCGATTTAACTTTCAATACAGGACTTGAAGGCGCCCAAATGAAAATTTACAAAGTGCCAATTGGTACAACAAGTGAGCAATTGATTGAAACTATTGTTTTGAGTGCTGATGGAAATTATAACATTAGTTTTCCGCGTGAAAAGATGGAGAAGTATGTTGTTAAAATCACTAAACTAAATTATTTCGCTATAGAAGAAAGTATTTTTTATTCTGAATTGAGTTTAGAAGATGAAAATGTTAGAAATTTTTCAACGGAAGCAAAATCGTGGGCTGCAATTCGAATCATTAATAATTTCCCAACCAACAACGACCACTTACGATACATCAAACAAGCCGGTTATCAAGGTTGTACAGAATGTTGTCCAAGTATAGAACAAAACTATTTTGGGGCTTTGGACACAACTTTTTATTGCGTCAACATAGGAAATACGATTTATTCCATTTACTATTGGATAGTGAATACAAACAACCAAGGATTAAAAGAAGCAACTACTGTAGCTTTTGATACTACAGAGATTTTCTTGGCATATTAATTTTTCTTCTTCAGCCAATCGCTAATCTGCGTAGAGATGCCAATAGAGTGATTTTGTCCAGCTTTAGAAAAAACCATAAATCCGTAATCTAAACTAATTTTTTTGAATCTCATCCCGACACCAAATGAAAAACCTGCTAAACCTGGTCGATCGATTAGTTTCAATTGTTGTCTTCTGTGGTAATCAAATCCAGCCCGAATTTGAACGGATTTGGAAGCTAATAATTCTACCTGAAAATTAAAATGATTGGCTAGTTTCTCACCAAAACCAGCTGTTGGAACTGGAATAGTATCGCCAGTTAAGGCATCAAATGTTGGCTTCAACGTTGGATCTTGATATACAATATTCCACTGATTCAAGTGATGTCCTAAAATAGAAAAACGAAACGGCGCGTGCTTGAGTTTGAATGAAAAAGCAGCTTGAACATCAATTGGTAAAGAAGTTTTTGAATTACTCGTATATTCTTTGAATACCAAACCAACATTTCGTACCGTTAAACCACCCGAAATCAATTCATTAGGATGCGTCATTAGCACACCAAAACCTAAACTCATACCGTATGCACTGTACGAATCTAAATTTGAACCTAAAAATTGAAAGTTAGCACCTAAATGAATGACTTTATTGAGACTTCGTCCAAAATTTGTCCCTACGCTGAAGTCAGTTGCAGAAAAACTACCTAATACTCGACCTGTTTCATCTGTCTCCGTAAATTTTCCATAATTGACATATTTTACTGAAGGGGCAAATACACCGATTTTTGTTTTTATTGCATAATTAACTGCACCAAAATTAATTCCAGCGGGCAATAATCCTTGGTTGACTTGAATCATTCCATTCATTTTTTCATTCAATACTGCAGGATTATCAGTTGCTAAACTCAAGTCATTGTCATATATACTTATTGTCTTCCCTCCCATTGCTGCACTTCTAGCTGAATAATTTCCATTCAGAAATGCAAATCCATTTGAACCAACTGCTGATTGCGAAAAGGCAAGAAATGGAGTAAGCAAAAAACTTAAAATTAAAAATCGCATGAAAACAGAACGAAAAGAGTTTAGTTTAATTGTATTTGACTTTCTTTTATAGAGAATAAATTTTAAAACTTTCATTTTACCTTGCACAATATCTATTTTTACGAACTAAAAGAAAAAAATGAAAAAATTAGCCCTAATTACTGGAGCATCTAGTGGAATTGGTAAAGAATTAGCAAGAATTCACGCAAGTAAAAGTGGCGATTTAATACTTGTTGCAAGACGTTCAGAGGAACTTGAAACATTAAAAAAAGAATTGGAAGAAAAACACGCTATCAAAGTTTGGATTTTTGTGAAAGATTTAACGAGTAAAGATGCAGCTAAAGAAGTTTATCAATTTACAAAATTAAACCAATTAGAGGTTAATTATTTGTTCAATAATGCAGGCTTTGGTGGTCACGGTTTTTTTGTTGATCGACCAATTGCTAAAGATTTAGAAATGATCGATTTAAATGTAAGTGCGCTCGTCGAATTGAGTCACTTATTTCTCCAAGATATGAAAAAAAGAAAAGCAGGTAAAATTTTAAATACTGCAAGTACTGCTGGATTCCTACCGGGCCCTTTGCAAGCTACTTATTTTGCCACAAAAGCTTTTGTAGTATCGTTTAGCGAAGCACTTGCACACGAATTAAAACCTCATAACATTTCTGTAACCGCACTTTGTCCTGGTCCTGTTAAAACTGAATTTGAAAAAACTGCAGGAATGACAGGTGGAAATTTATTTGAAAAAGCTGCAAGCGCGAAATCAACTGCTGAAAAAGGTTATCGAGCGATGGAAAAGGGAAAAGTAATTTGTATTTCAGACCCTATTTTAAACGTGCTATTGCGATATACTCTACCATTCTTCCCCAAATTTATCATTCCAGGAATGGTTCAAAAAATGCAGACAATAAAATAAAAAATCCCTCCTGAAGTTAATCAAGAGGGATTTTCAAACTATTTTTTCTTAATTGACTGTTTGTCTTATCACTTTTGACTGTCCATTCTCACTTTCAATCGTAATAAAATAAACTCCATTATCAATTTCATTCGCTTCAATTGGGAATATATTTGTTCCTTCTATAATTGAAATTACTTTCAACAATACCATTTTACCCATAGCATCACGAATGATTAAACTTGCTTCACCGACTAATTTTTTATCGCTGATTACAACGTTGAAGCCATCTTTACTTGGATTCGGATAAGTTATCAATTGAATGGAATTTCCTTCACAATCTATAAAAATTGGATCATACATTTTATTATCTCCGTTAAAATCAACTTGATTCAAACGATAATATGCGTTGTTCGTCTTTTCTGTTTCAGTGAACGAATACATTTGTATTGTTGTAGAGAAACCTGCTGCAGCTTGTTTGTTAACTACTCTCCAATTTTCACCATCTTGTGACTTTAAAATTTCAAAATAATCTGAGTTATTCTCAGAGGCTGTAGACCATGTTAATTGAATTTGATTCTCATCACAAATTCCATTGAATGAAAGTAATTCAACAGGTAGTGGTGATCCATTACCTTCTCCAAATCCTCCAAAATCACTAAATCCTGAAACGCCATTCCAAGTAATTGTTTTGGTTGTTGTATTTATTGATGATGTACCCATTGTAGAACCGTTGTAACAAATTGCACAACTCCCTGAAGACAACCAACCTGTTGATGCACTCCATTTTGCTGGTAATAAATTCGCTTCAGTTTCAGAGCTTCCTACTCCATTTGTTACACCTGGATAAGTAATAGAAACATTGTATTGTGGATTTGTCATTCCTGATTGATTCATTTCCCAATACAAATTTGAACGGATGTATGCTCCATCTGTAGCTTCTGGGTGTAAACCACTTACTGCTCTTGATGCTAGCGTACTAGATGCAATCGTACCACCAGTAAAATTTACTGATATTGGAGCGTAATCGCTCAAACCAACTGGAAACTTGTAATCAATTCCCGTTGAACTAATAGAACGAATGAAAGCACCTGAACTATTAGTATTGATGAAAGCTGTTGAACTTCCACTATTTGAAACGTCTAGTGAACCCGTTAAAGTAAGGCTATTTGCTCCTAAAGTTAAAATACCACTAACTAAATTTAATGTATTTGCAACTGTCAAACCTTGATTCGTTGTCAAACCTGCACTATTATTTAGTGTTAAATTATTGATATTATTTGTGAACGTTGACGCGGGAATTGTTTGAGCTGTTGAGCCTCCAAATAATACTGTAGCTGAGGCATTACTTGCATCGATGTTTCCTAACGAAAGGCTGATTGAACCATTTATGTTTAAAGTATTTGCACCAACAGTTATAGTTCCAGAATTTAAGTTTAGTAATCCGTTTATTATTGGTGAGCTACTAAGAGTTAAATTACCATTGGTTGTTAAATTGTTAAAAGCAGTTGAGTTACCAGCTAATGTTCCAGTTCCAGAAAAAGCAACAGTTCCTGTTTGTGCATTAAAAGTTCCATTATTTGTAAAGGCTCCTCCATTAGCAATAGTTATTGTATTGTTTCCAGCATTAATAACCGATGTTGTAGCGATTGTCAATTCTGAAATGCTTGGTGAAGTATCTAAATTAACTGTAACACCTGAAGGTATTGAAACAGAAACAGAATTAGAATTTGGAATACCACCGCACCAGTTATTGATATCATCCCAATTACCACTCGAACCAATCCATGTGCCGTTTGAGTTTAATGTTATCGCAACACTTGTTCTTATTATACTTTCACATCCTAAAACGGTTTGAGAAGCGTAATAAGTACCTGAAGTTAATACAGTTCCACTTGCTAATAGGTTTCCATTTGTTGAAGCGTCGTACCATTTGATTGACGAACCAGAAGTGACTGTTAAATCTGCAACTGTTGGAGAAATTGAAGAACAGAAAGATTGAGCTGAAGCTGTTGGTGCTGAAGGAGTTGGAGCCTTCTCAACTAAAACTATGTCATCTATATTTAATCTAGTACCTGTAAGTTTTACAATTCTAAATCTTAACGATCCACATAAATCTACGTTAAATGTTTGTGCAGTTAATGTTGTCGTTGATGTTGTTACAATAGAGCTGACATAGGCATCCCAAGAACTTCCTGCATTATTAGAAACTTCTAATTTCCAAGTAGCATTTGGATCAGTACCATAAAGAGCATGATATATAGTTAGTGTTGAAATTCCGTTTGTTACGTCAAAATTCATTGTTGCGTTTCCTGTATTTCTGATTCGAATCGATTGTAATCCATATTTTCTATCAGATACAGAAGTTGCGGTAATTGCATCATCCAAATTCCAACTTCCAGCTGAACTCGTAAAATTGGCAGCTGCGTAACTTGTCTTTGAACCTGTTTCAAAATTTTCAAAAACAGTCTGAGTTGAAATTGATGTACTAATTGCAGACCAATCTGAAGATCCACCAGCATTATTTGCGCGTACTCTAAAATAATAAGTCGTTCCATTGCTCAACCCTGTAAATTGATACGATGTTGAGGCTGATGAAATACCTGATTGGGTTGATAAAGTGGAAGCAAACGTCGGAGAAGTAGAAATGGCTAACTCATATGTGAATATTGCTGAACCACCACTAGTTGGGGTTGTCCAATTGGCTGTAAAACCGGTTGTGGTAGCTAATGTACCTATCCCAACAGTCGGAGCATTGTGAACAGTAGTAAATGTTAAATTTGAACCATAACTCGTCACCCCATTGCTATTGGTAGCATAGGCGCGATAATTATACTCGGTGTTTGGAGTTAATCCGGTAAGTAATGATGAATAATCTGCTGTGCCACTTCCATCAGAGGTAACTGGAGTTGTTGGATTCGCTGTTGTACCATAAGCAACACCTTTTGATGTTATAGTTCCACAAGACGTTGAAACAGATGTCCCACCAGTAGAAGCTCCAGAAGTTGAAATAGCTGAAGCAACTGTAGTTGTAACATTTAGCGTTCCAGAGATACCGCTTCCCGATGCTGCAACATTTTCGTTTGTTGATGCACCACCACCTGAAACAACAATATTTCCATCATATGATTGAACTGCTGTTGGTGTAAATTTCACATAAATAGCTTGAGCATAAGTCCCTCCTATTTGGGGTAATGTCAACGAACTCGTGTATGTACCTCCAACCGTTGTAGAAAAAGTAAATCCAGACAATGAAGAAACTGAAACATCAGCTGAAGTTAAAGCCGATCCATTTATGGTAAATGAATTAGCTCCACTTGTAGCATTTAAACACACATTACCAAAGGCAGTTAGTGAAGTTGTCGATAGTGTTGGATTCAAGGCTACTAATGTTGTATAGCCAGAGGACGAAGAAGACCATGCTGAATTACCCCCTGCATTGTTTGCTCGAACTCTAAAATAATAGGTAGTGTTTGAAACTAAACCAGTTGCCGTTATTGTTGTTGACGCTGACGAAATACCACTTTGTGTAAATGTTGGAGACGAAAAATCATTGTTATCATCAACCTCTATTTCATACGTAAATATTGCACTTCCTCCAGTAGGCGCTGTCCAAGAGGCATCAATAGTAGTTGTGGTAGCATTGCTTCCTGAACCTACAGTAGGTGCATTGTGAAGAGTTGTGAATGTACCATCAGCAGAATATCCTGTACCTACAGAATTAACAGCATAACCTCTATAATAATACAAGGTATTCGCTGTTAAACTTGTTCTTGAATGCGAGAATGTGGCTACTGATGTCCCTCCTTCAGCTCCAGAATTTGCTGTTGGTGAAGCAGAGGTGCCATAAACCGTTCCTCTAGATGTAATAGTTGCACCACCATCACTTGTAATTGTTGCACCCAAAGTTGCTGAGTTGGTTGTAATGGTTGTTGCTGTTGGGGTTGAGAGTTGCGGAGCGGATTTAACATAGCCTTGAATAACAAGACCATCATCACTTGAACTAGCGCTTGCAGAAGTAAAGCCCCAACCACCTGTAGGAGTCTGACCACTTGCATAAAATCTCAATGTAATCGTTGAGTTGGCTGAAACATTTTGCAATGCAGATATATTCGACAAATCTATTTGGGTAAGAGTTCCAGGAGTACCAATTGTGCTTTGAGCACTTCCAATTAATGTAAAATTTGTACCATCAAGACTATATGCAAATTGTTGAGAAACTCCAGGTGAAACACAATAACTAGCTGTTCCAACAACTTTTACATCAATAGTAGAAAGAGAAATGACACTGGTCGACGATGTAATGGATGTTTCAAAATAATCAGTATTGGATGTAGCTATGCCGTTATTTTGAAAACCTACCGTTCTGAATGAATTACCACCACTACTTGAGGCCGCACCAGCTCCACGTGACAAAACAGGAGCACTGGATAAATTCGCATTTGAAACATCAGCCGTTGAAGTTGCTGGACTTGATTCTCCATTAAAATTCCAAGAAGCTAGTGTTATTGGCACCTCCAAAACCGTAATACTCCCAGCCACATAACTAATTGAATAATTACCAGCCATAAATGAACCACCAGTAGCAGCCGATGGCGTAACCTGAGATGCATACACTCCAACTGTATTTCCATCACCGGTTGTTGCTCCTGCTGATCCGTAAGCGATGGTAACCGAACCAATGGTCTCGCCATTTTGTAAACCTGATGATGTGAATGCTGATGAACCAGCACCTCCTGTTAAAGCAACACCCGCATATTTATTTACATCGATTGCAGTTATTGTTAATGAACGAACGGTAATATTTGCAGATAATGTTGGTTGGGTGAGTGTATAGTTTGCTGCATCGCCACCAATAAGCGAATAACCGCTTGTAGATACTGAAATTCCAGTACCCACATTGGCAGAAGAAAACGTAAAAGATGGCGAACCTGTTAAAGAAACAACATCTGGGCTAACAACTCCCGATAAAGCAGCTGTTCCTGTCGCTGTTGCAGTGGTTAAGCCATCATACACTTTATTTTGAGCAGTGAGCCCAGTTACTGTTAATGCTTTTTGTGAAACCGTATTGCCCGAAGAAGAAGTCGTAACATTGGAACTACTTGATGCACCGCCACCTGAAAGCACCACGGCTATTACACTATTTTTATCTCCTGCAGAAATAGTGGATGCAAAACGAACATATACTGTTGTTCCAGCCGTAACTGAAACGGAAGCACCATAACCCGAGCTTGAAGAAGTTGAAACTTCATAACCCGATTGAGCAGTTGCTGTAATATTTTCAGCAGTTAAATTTGAACCATTTGCAGTAAAGCTAACTCCTGCAGATGCCGTTCCATAGGTGGAAGTAAGTGAAGAAGATAGGGTAACAGGGTTGAGGGTTGGACTTATAGCAGCTGAGGTTGTTACTCCCGCACTTGTAGATGACCAATCCGATGAACCTTGCGCATTCACTGCCTTAACACGGTAATAGTAGGTAGTACTTGACGCTAAACCTGTAATTGCCTGACTTGTATTTGATGAAGAAATAGAATTTACCGTAGTTGTAATTGAACTAAAATCACTGTTATCATCAACTTCAACGGTATAAGAATAGGAGGCTGCACCCATAGTTGGATGCGACCAGTTGGCTGTAAAACCACTTGTGGTAGTGCTACTTCCCGTGCCTACCGTTGGAGCCAATGGCAATGTAGTAAAAATACCATCAGCAGAATATCCTGTGCCCGCTGAATTGGTGGCGTAACCTCTGTAAGTATAAGCTGTGTTGGCTGTTAAACCTGTTCTTGAATGAGTGAAGGCAGCAACGGTTGTTCCTCCTTCTGCTAACGAATTCCCTGTTGGTGAAGCTGTTGTTCCCCAAACTGTACCACGAGAAGTTAAAGCTGCTCCACCATTTGAAGTCACTGTTGCACCAAGTGTTGCGGAGGTAGTTGTGATTGATGAAACTACAGGAGTAGTAAGTGTTGGGGCTGATGCTGAAGGAGCTAATCTATAAAGTAAAAATTTTTGTTGAGCAGATGTATAACATGCAAAACGAGGAGAACTAGAATTATACTGTAATATACGCGTAGTTACCGCTAAGTTTGCAACTGAAAAAACACTACTTGCAAAGGAAAAATTCCATCTTTGATTATTTGCTGAAACAGCATCAACAACTTGTACGTTATTGCTTGTACCTGTGTAAGATACATATTTAGCTGTTGATTCATTATAAATAGTACGACCAGTACCGTTTGTTTCTATTTTCCAGACAATTGAAGTGGCCGGATTTGTTAAGGTATTACTTGAGGGAGATACAGATGTATTCGCCAAATATGTTCCATTATGTGTATTATTCATTGCAAAAGCATCTCCTGAATTAACAATTACATAATAGCCATCTGTTAAATCAGTCAATGAAGTTATTTTGTTAAATGTGCCTGTTCCAGAATACTGCCCCCACCCACAACTCCAACTCAAAACAAAAATTAAACTCAACGCAACGGTTGCTGGAGAGAGAATAAATCTTGAAAAAAGCGATTGAAAGCTGTTTTTAGTATTATTACAATTAGAACTTGATGATGGTTGGTGATTTGATTTTGGGTAATTAGCGAACATAAAAATAATTTTGTACAAAGGTCACTAGAATGAATCACACGTATTTTAACAGAATATTAATTTTAGATGAAAACAAAAAAATATAACATAATTAATCTACTCATTTTGAGAAAATTAAAAAATATTGGATTACTACTAAATAGAAAAGAATAAATATTTTTTTATAAATTTCTGAGTTCAACTTGAATAAAATCTGTTAACTCCTTCAAATAAATTTCAGAAAAATCAAATTTCACATTCGCTATTGAATAAATCTCAGGAATTGATTTTGTGTAACCAATTTTCAAAGCTTCTTTGTAATCATTCACTGCTTTATCGAAATTCTCAATACTATTTTTCCATACGCCCAAAGCACCTAATTGGGCAATTCCATATTCAATGTAATAAAACGGAACTTCAAACAAATGTAATTGACGTTGCCAAGAGGTTGCAATTTGATCTTCAAAACCATTCCAATTTGTCAAACCGGTTCCAAAATCAGTTGAAAGTTGTTGCCAATACTGATGTCTATCAGCAACTGAATGATTCACATTTGTATAAATCCAGTGTTGAAAAGCGTCTATTTGTGCGATCCAAGGTAAGATTTTCAAAATCCCCTCTAATTGTTCTCTTTTTGCACGCTTCAAATCGTCTTCGTTCGGATAAAATGCGTCCCAATAATTCATTGTTAGCATTTCCATAGACATCGAAGCCAATTCAGCAACTTCAGAAGGTAAATTTTTGAATCCTGTCAACTTCAAATCACGACTCAAAAAAGAATGAACTGCGTGACCGCCTTCGTGAACCATTGTCACCAAATCACGTTGTGCTCCTACAGCATTCATAAAAATGAACGGAACACCAATTTCGTACAATGGATAATTATAGCCTCCAGGCGCTTTTCCGGATTTTGAATCCAAATCCAAATGTCCCATTTCGTCCATCGTGCGCAAGCAATCTCCGAAATATGAATCAATTTTGTTAAAAATACCAATAGTTCCCTCTAGCATTTCTTTTCCAGTTTGGAATGGTTTCAAAGGTTCTTTTCCTTCTGGATCTACTTCAAGGTCCCAAGGTTTGAACTTATCTTTCCCTAAAAGTGTAAGTCTTTTTTGTTGGATTTCTTTAACAATTGGAACAATCAAGGTTTTAATCGCATTGTGAAAAGCAAAACAATCTTCTTTCGAATAATCAAAACGGCCTAAAGCTTGAAATTTATAATCGACAAAATTCTCAAACCCTGCATTTATGGCTAATTCGTGACGTTTTTGGATTAATTCAGTGTAAAGTTGATCCAGTTTTTCTGTGTCTTCTCTACGCCGATTTACAATTTTTTCAAAAACCGCTTTACGCAAATTTTCATCTTGCACTTTTAGTAATTGAGCCGCTTTTTGCATTGTCAATTTTTCCCCATTATGTTCAATGGATTGTGCGGCACTTATCGCGCCGTATTGTTGTGCTTTTTCATTCAATTCAGCTTCAATTGCTACGTTTTCCTCTCTGAATAAATTCAATTGAACCTCTGTTGCACGAAAATAAATTTTGTAAGCTTCATCCGAATTAAATTCATTTTTGGACGGAAAGCCAATCAATTTTCGGTTCAATTGATCGTCTAAAGGAGCAAGTTCAGGCTGAATTTTTGTTACAAATAAGTTGTAAGCTGCTGAAAAAGTCTCATTCGTAGTATCAATTGACATTCGAATATACCGCCAAGCCATATCTTCTTCCAAGATAGCATCTAATTCACTTCTGTCCTCTAACCATTTTTCAAAGTCAGCTTTCGTGTTTAGCTCACGACTTAGTAAATTGTCGAAATACAATTTTATATCTTCCCACGTATTGATTTTCAAATCTTCAGCGATGAATTTTCTTGGATTTTTTTCTATTTTCATGATTTTTGAATTCATTATAGACTATTTTCTGCCTTATTTTTACTTTTTTTCTTTTTTAAACTGTTCGAACAATTCCTCTGCTGCTTTGAATGCTGAAATCGTTCCGAGTTGAATTTTTTGTTCCATTTGTTGAAGGGAAAGTAACCATTCTTCTTTTCCAAAAAATTCGTGTTGTAATAAAAAACTTAAATGTTCTCTTAAAACACTCAATTCTTGATTCTTACGGTTTTGATCGAGCCATCCATTGACGGTTACCAAATTGAAAAACTGTTCGATAGTTTGCCAAATTTCAACTAAACCTTCTTCTTGTAAACTGCTACAAACTTGTGATGTCGCAACCCATTGACTTTCTTTAGCAGGAAATAAATGTAAAGCATTCGCATATTGATTGCGAGCTTGTTTAGATTTGAGTAAATTTTCACCGTCGGCTTTGGTGATAACAATTGCATCTGCCATTTCCATAATCCCACGTTTGATACCTTGTAACTCGTCACCAGCTCCAGAAAGCATAAGCAACAAAAAGTAATCAATCATTGAGTGAACAAGCGTTTCCGACTGTCCAACCCCTACTGTTTCAATTAAAATCACATCGTAACCAGCAGCTTCACACAAAATGATTGCTTCACGTGTGTTGCGTGCAACTCCACCTAAATTATTTCCTGTTGCAGTTGGGCGAATGAAGACATTTTCTTGTTGTGATAGCCAATTCATCCGGGTTTTATCTCCCAAAATACTTCCACCAGTTACGTTTGATGAAGGATCAATAGCTAAAACAGCTAACTTCAAACCCTTTTCTAAAATGATTTTTCCGAAAGATTCAATGAATGTACTTTTTCCAACACCAGGAACGCCCGTAATTCCTATTCGCCACGATTTTTTTTGATGTGGTAAACATTGTTGAATTAACTCATTTGCCTCTTTTCTATCACTAGAAAGTTGACTTTCAACAAGGGTAATTGCCGCACTCAAAGCTGTTCTATTTCCAGAAATTAGATTAGGAAAAATAGTTTTAGCATTCAAACTTTGAATTCGTTCTTTTCGTTTCCGAAACCAGTCGTTGAGTTGCGATTGATTAGGCATCAATTAATTCCTTAAGCGCTTCGATTGCTTGTTTGATATTGTTTCTAATTTCTAAAACTGATGCTTTCATCATATAGCAAGGTGCAGTTATCACTTTATTTTCTTGGTCAACTAATATCTCACGAATTGTTTTTTCAGCTGTTGTAGCACCTGTAGCTTGCAGTCCTAACTCAAATTGTGGAATTTCATAAGGTGAATTTTCTAGTGAAGTACCTATTGTTAAATTCAATTTCACAGCTGAGCCCTCGAATGCTTTTGCCAAAACAACTGGACTTACACAAAGCCCAACTATTGGTTTTCCAACGTTAATCATATTTACCAAGAGTAATTTTACGTCGTCGCGAATCGTTCCATTGGGACCATCAAAAGCCCAAGTTGTAAAATTCTTAGCACTACCAAATCCTCCAGGAATAACCAAGGCGTCAATATCAGCTGGTTGAATGCTTTTTATTTCTTTTACTTCGCCACGCCCAATACGTGCAGCTTCAATCATCATATTTCTTTTTTCTGGCATTTCTTCACCTGTCAAATGATTGACAACGTGGTATTGATCTGCATCAATTGAAATGCAAGTATAAGTTGCACCGATCTCCTCGATTGCAAGCAAGGTGAGAATAGCTTCTTGAATTTCAGCTCCGTCATAAACGCCGCATCCTGATAATAATACTCCTATGTTCATATTATTTTTGATAGTTGATTCTTAATTTTTAATTAAATCCGAATAAATTTTTTCATACATCGGTAGGATTTTCTCTAAATCAAATACGCGTGCTCGTTCTTTCGCATTCACTTTAAATGTAGGTAATTGGTCAGGTTGCAACAAGCTAATCATATTTTTTGCCATGTTTTCTACATCGCCCACATTGGATAAATAACCTGAGAAACCATGAATGTTAACTTCTGGAATTCCACCAGTATTTGAGGAGATAACTGGAACACCAACAGCCATTGCTTCTAAAGCTGCCAAACCAAAACTTTCTGTTTCTGAGGGAAGTAGAAAAACATCAGCTATTTCAAGTACTTGAGCTGTATTTCTAAGTTTACCTAGGAAAATCACTTTGTCGCATAAATCCAATTCTCGGCACAAACGCTCGCAATGATAACGATCGGGACCATCTCCAACTAGTATCAACTTAGATGGAATTTCTTTGTTAACTTTCGCAAAAACCAAAAGTACATCCTCTACTCTTTTTACTTTTCTGAAATTAGAAACGTGGCAAACAATTCGTTCACCTTCACACGCATATTTATTGCGCATGTGTTTAGAAAAATCTTCATTTTCTTCGGATGGAACGATAAAATTGGGTATTACATGAATTTCACGTGTTATTTGAAAATGTTCATAGGTGGAAGCTTTCAAACTTTCAGAAACCGCTGTAACAGCATCCGATTGATTGATACAAAAAGTAATTACGGGTTCAAAAGAAGGGTCGCGACCAACCAAAGTAATATCTGTACCATGTAAAGTCGTAACGAATGGAATATTTATTCCTTGTGACTTTAAAATTTGAGTTGCCATAAATGCAGCCGACGCATGAGGAATGGCGTAATGAACATGTAAAACATCCAATTTTTCATACTTAACTACATCCACCATTTTACTAGCTAATTCTGTTTCATAAGGTTGAAAATCAAATAATGGATAATCTGAAACTGCCACTTCGTGATAAAAAATATTTTCACGAAAACTCCCTAAACGCACTGGTTGAGAATACGTTATAAAATGAACTTCGTGTCCTTTTGCTGCAAGTGCTTTTCCTAATTCTGTTCCCACAACTCCACTTCCACCAAAAGTGGGATATAATACCATTCCTATTTTCATTCTTATTCTATTTTTGTTTTCTCCTCCTTACTTTGTCCTAGAGGGAAGAAAAAAGTTACACGATAAATTATTGGCAAAACACGTACTATTTGACCAGCTTCGTTCTTTACGTTAAAATTGTAACTACTTCTAAAAGGGCTATTTCTGGCATTAATTACATCGTAAAAAATAGCAGCATTTAATCGAATATGTTGACCAAGTTTAAAACAAAAACCACCACCTAAAAGTAAAACAGGAGCCCATTTTTTTTGTTCCTCGGCAAAAGTAACGAAGTTGAAAGGACTTCTTAGTAACTGAAATTCAGCGCCACCAAAAATCATATCTCGGTAACGAGCATGAGCAAAAACACCTGGTCCCCAAATATTTATATTAGTTTTTAACCCAAGATTATTTGACCATGTACGTTGGATTCTTAAGGAAGGTCCAACAGCGAAATTTTTATTTAAAATGGAGGCATGTTTTAACTCAACTCCAAATGCTCCTCCAAGATTTGAAAATCCTGCATAAACTTCTGCTCCAATCTCCTGACCGTCATAACTTGTTTGTGAATGGAACTTTGAGCTGAAAGTTAGACATAAAATTAAGGTAATGTATTTTATCATTTTATATTTTTTTGTACGTATGAAAGTTCTTATTGCTATTGAATCTTACCGTTTTTCGATATTCAATTAACATTACAAATATACTTGCTTTTCAAGCAAACCAAATACTTCTTTCTATCTTTGTAAAAAACTTTTAGGATGCAATTACTCGACGGAAAAGCTACAGCAGCACAAATCAGATTAGAACTCGCTGATGCTGTGAAAAAAAGAAAACAAGAAGGTAAAAAAATACCCCATTTAGCTGCTATATTAGTAGGAAATGATGGTGGTTCAGTTACTTATGTGAATGCTAAAGTGAAAGCTTGTGAGGAAATTGGTTTTGAAAGTACTTTAATACGATACGACGATTCAGTGCCAGAAGAAATTCTAATGGGTAAAGTTCAATCATTAAATGAAGATAAAAGTATAGACGGATTTATCGTGCAGCTTCCGTTGCCAAAGCATATCGATGAGTTGAAAATTACGCAAGCAATTGATCCTAAGAAAGATGTCGATGGTTTTCATCCGCGTAATTTAGGCAATATGATTTTGGATATTCCAGGATTTATTTGTGCAACACCAGCGGGAATTATGGAATTGATTGAACGTAATAATATTGAAACTGAGGGGAAAAATTGTGTGATAATTGGTCGCAGTAATATTGTTGGTACACCGCTTTCGTTGTTACTTGGTCGCAACAAAAACCCAGGTAATTGTACAGTAACCTTGGCACACTCTAAAACTGAAGAACTTGCTGCTGTTTGTCGTGGAGCAGATATTTTGATTGCAGCGATAGGTCAACCTGGATTTGTAACAGCTGACATGGTTAAAGATGGCGCGGTTGTAATTGATGTTGGAACCACACGTATTGAAGATGTAAGTAAAACGAAAGGTTGGCGTTTGGCGGGTGATGTTGACTTTGAAAATGTTGCTCCAAAAACAAGTTATATTTCACCAGTACCTGGTGGAGTTGGTCCTATGACTATTGCTTCATTGATGATGAATACGTTAAAAGCAATGGAACTTAAAGGAAAGTAAATGAAAGAAACATTTGAAATTGAAGGCGAATATATCGAACTTCTAGGATTGTTAAAAGCCCTTGGAATTGCAGAAACAGGTGGTCATGCAAAGCACATTGTAGATTCGGGAGTGGTAATTCGAAACGGAATGATCGAGACTAGAAGACGAGCAAAATTGATTAAAGGAGACGAAATTCGAATCGAAGATTTGTGTATTGAACTTATATGAAATTGATGCTAAGATTAATTTACTTTCTAATTAGTTTAGATGTGTAAATAATCATTGATTTTCTTTAATTTTCTTAGAACCTTCATAAGTTACAAAAGAACGAAAACTACATTCTAAATCACCATTAAAAACTTTATGTTTTTTGGAGGGTTTCAGACCAATTGATTTTAGACCATCCTCACTTGAAGTAATGATCCAAGCTTCGCAATTCGTCATTTCGTGTTTCAGCCAATTCCCAATTCCGTCATATAGTTCTGTGACATCCGCCTCTAAACGTTGACCATAAGGAGGATTGGTGACGATAAACACTTTTTCATCATCCGGCTTTTTAACTTCATTGAAAGGTAAAACACTCGTTTGAATAAAGCGTCCGAAACTCATTGAACGCAAATTTCGACGTGTTTTGATAATCATTTCATCAGATAGATCTGAACCAATTATTTTGCAAGGTAAGCTTCTTACATTACGCAAAGCACCATTGTAAATTTCATCCCAAAGTGCTTGGTCAAAGTCCTTTAAATTTTTGAAAGCATAGTGTTGACGTTCAATATTGGAAGGAATCCCTGAAGCCAATAAAGCAGCCTCTATCAATAAAGTTCCCGATCCACAAAACGGATCTAACAAAGTTGTTTTTCTATCCCAACCAGACATACGAATTAAACCGGCAGCAACCACTTCATTTAAAGGTGCCTCTCCTACTGCCTCTCTATATCCACGTTGAAATAATGGAACTCCACTTGTATTAATTGAAATTGTAACTTCTTTTTCTTTTATGTATAAATCAAAAACAACTTGTGGACGCTTCAATTCAACATCTGGGCGCTCATTATACTTGTCTCTAAATGCATCAACAATCGCATCTTTTACTACTAAAAAAGGGTAATGTGAATTAGTGAATAATGAGGAAAAAACAGCACCTTTTACCGCAAATGTTTTCTTAACGTCAAAAATAGTTGTCCAACCAATTTTGGAAGCTCTTTTATACAAGTCCTCCTCTGTTTGTATAAAAAAATGATCGATTTCAACTAAAATTGAATTCGCACAACGCACATTTAAATTCAAGAAATAAACATCTCTCCAAGTTCCAACAATTCTTATTGCACGATTAAGTAATTCAACTTCCTTATAACCTAACTCTATTAATTCTTCTTTGAGTGTTTCTTCAAATCCAAACACACATTTTAAAGTGATAAAATATTCGTCGTCTTTTAATTCAATTTCCTTTTTCATTCTTATCAATAGTTTTTAAAGCAGATTTCACCTAAAATTGTGTTGTTTTTAACATTCTCAAATTCTCATTTCAAAGATAATCAGCTAACTTTGTGCAAAAGAACGAAATTGAGAGGTTTTACCACGTTATTTTTGCTTTTATTTTTTGTTTATCCCTCAATAATAAGTGCACAGCAAAAAGTAGGTTTGATATTGAGTGGAGGCGGTGCTACCGGTGTAGCTCATATTGGAGTTTTAAAAGCTTTAGAGGAACGAGGAATACCAATTGATTTTATTGCAGGGACATCAGCAGGTTCATTAGTTGGTAGTTTTTATGCGTGTGGTTATTCTCCTGAGGAAATTGAAACTTTCGTGATGAGTAAGCAATTTCAGTTGATGACCACAGGACAGGTGGAGGTTTCAAAGAAATTTTTATTTCGACAAGATGATGCTAATTCGAGTTTACTGAATTTTTCTTTTGCAAAAGACAGTATTTTAAGAAAATCAATTCCTCTTAATTTAATTACTCCTGCCTATTTAGATTATGAAATGTTGCGTATACTTGGTACAACAAGTGCTGCAGTTGGTGGTGATTTTGATAAATTATTTGTCCCTTTTCGTTGTGTAGGTGCAGATGTTTTAAATCGTAAAAGTGTTGTTTTCTCAAAGGGATATTTAAATCAAGCAGTTCGTGCGTCCATGACATACCCAATGTATGTTAATCCTATAAAAATCAATGGAATTGTTATGTTTGATGGTGGTTTATATAATAATTTTCCAATTGATGTTATGTACAATGACTTCCATCCAGACTATTTGATAGGTAGTAATGTTTCGTCAAATCCAAAACCAATAAATGAACGCGACTTTTTTGGATTAGTAAGTACTATGCTTACCACTCCAACAAATTACAATTTACCTTGTACAGAGGGTATCATAATTGAGCCAAAAACTGATGTAGGTACCTTTGAGTTTGGAAATGTAAAACAAGCTATAGACGACGGCTACAATGCTACATTAAAGTATCTAGATTCCTTAGATAATTTTATCTATCACAAAGTTTCAAAAGAAGAATTAAATAAACGACGAGCTGAATTTAAAGCTAGGATACCCCCAATTCGTATTTCGTCTATCACAAACAACAAGATTAAGAATATTGATTATCGTTTTGCATCTAATTCAATTATAAGAGATAAAAAAACTGAAACATTAGATATAAATAAGTTTACAAAAAGGTATTTTCGTTTGTATGCAACCCAGCAAATTGATTACATCTATCCTACGCTTGATTTGCTTAAAGATTCAACACACCAATTGAATTTAGATGTTACAAAATCTAAAGAATTCAAAGTTGATATTGGTGGTCATTTTTCATCACGATCAGTAAATACAGGTTATTTAGGCTTGACATACAGAGGTGTGGGGAAAATAGCTTATGCTTTACATGGAGAATCATACTTTGGAAAGTTTTATGGTTCAGCTCGAGCAGATTTAACAATCGAAGTACCTTCAGTTTTCCCAATTGCTTTGTCGGGATATTTTACTATGAATCGTTGGGATTATTTCAGGAGTTTTTCAACATTTTTCGAAGATGTAAAGCCTTCATTCTTAGTACAAAATGAGATGTATGGTGGTGTCAAACTAAAAATTCCAACAGGAAATAATTCTAAGTCTAGTTTAGATTATCGTGTTTTTATATTGGAAGATGATTACTATCAAACGGCAAACTTTACAAATAAAGACACAACGGATTTCACAATACTAACAGGAAACTCTTTCACTTGGGATTTTGTTCAAAACAGTTTGAACAGAAAACAATTCGCCAATCAAGGTCATTTTTTTTCGCTGAAAGCTCGCTATACCTCTGGTCAGGAAAATACAACTCCAGGTTCAACTGCTGTCCTTAAAGATACTGTAATAAAAAACCATCAATGGATAAGTATTCAAAGTGAATTTGTATCTTATTTAATAAATGTAAAATATTTTCACCTTGGAATACATGCTAAATGTGTTTTTAATAGCCAATCCCTTTTTGCAAATTACACAGCAAGTATTTTAACGATGCCCGTATTCAATATTTTGCCTGATATGGAAACTTTTTTCTTGCCAGAATATCGTTCTCCACAATTTATTGGTGCTGGTTTAAATCTTATTTTTACATTGCATAAAAACGTTGATTTACGTTTAGAATCCTATTATTATCAACCATTTTTATTGTTACAAAAAAATAGTAATGGAACTATTGAATATACGAAACCTTCGGGAGGAGAATCGATTTTGGCTTCAAGCACATTTGTATATCACTCTCCAATTGGTCCAGTTCGAGCAACAGTAAACTATTTTCCAAAACAAATCAATCCATTTATTTTTCAAGTAAGTTTTGGTTATGTTATTTTTAATGAGCGTGCAATACGTTAAAACATAAAATCATAATTAATCTGTTATTCAAATTATAATTTTTCAAATTTTATTGTTAAAACTAATAAAAATAAAGATCCAATTAAATTCCAAAAAAAACCAAAAAAAAATAGTTATAATTTATTGATGATGAGTTTAAATATTTATTTTTGAGAAAAATAAAATTATGAGAAAATTTTTATTCATATCCCTTTTTTTAACATCTTTGGTTTCATTTGCGCAACAACGTACTTGCCACACTGTTGAAAATCACGAACGTTTATTAAACGAAGATCCTCAGTTATTTGAGCGACTGGAGAAAATAGAAAATTTCACAAACCATGTAATTGCTACTGGAAAATTAAATACTAATAAAGCTGTCATTACAATTCCAGTTGTTGTACACGTAGTTTATAATAGCTCAGTTCAAAATATTTCAGATGCTCAAATTCAATCTCAATTAAATGTACTTAATCAAGATTTTAGAAAATTAAATTCAGATTTGAATCTAGTTCCCTCAACATTCGCAGGATTAGTTGCTGATGCTGAAATCAACTTTTGCTTAGCAAACAGAGACCCTAATGGAAATACTACATCAGGAATTCTAAGAGTTCAAACTAGCAAAACTTCATTCTCGACAAATGATGGTGTTAAATTTTCATCTTCAGGAGGAAGTAATGCTTGGCCCTCCAGTCAATATTTAAATATTTGGGTGTGTAACATGAGTGGTGGTATACTTGGTTATGCTCAATTTCCTGGTGGTTCAGCTTCAACTGATGGTGTAGTAATTGGTTACACTTGTTTTGGAACAACTGGTACAGCTCAAGCACCATTTAATAAAGGAAGAACAGCAACACATGAGGTTGGTCACTGGTTGAATTTACGTCATATTTGGGGAGATGCAACTTGTGGAAGTGATTTAGTTTCAGATACTCCAGTTCATAATACATCAAATTATGGTTGCCCCTCGCACCCACGTTCAAATTCTTGTGGAACATCAGCTGAAATGTTTATGAACTATATGGATTATGTTGATGATGCTTGCATGCAAATGTTTTCTAATGGTCAAAAAGCTCGAATGCAAGCTCTATTTGTTGCCGGTGGATCAAAAGCAAGTTTAGTTACATCCCCGGGTTGCTCTGGTTCTTCTGGAGGTGGAGTTACAACACCAACTTATTGTTCATCAAATAGCAGTAGCTCTCAATATGAGTGGATTTCAAATGTATCATTTAATTCTATCAATAATTCCTCAACAGGAAGCGGTGGTTATGCTAACTATACATCAATTTCTACCAATGTAACCAAAGGAAGTAGCTATTCTTTAAGTCTTACTCCTGCTTTTGCTAGTACTTCATATGCAGAATACTTTAAAGTTTATATTGATTACAATGGGGACTTAGACTTCAGCGATGTTGAAGAGTTAGTTTACTCATCTCCAAGTACTTCAACTGCTATTACGACCTCTATTCTAATTCCAACCACTTCAATTACAGGTAATGTTAGAATGAGAATTATAATGAAAGATGGTGTAATTTCTGGACCTTGTGAAGTCTTTACATACGGAGAAGTGGAGGATTACACTTTAAATATACAAACCGGAACTTCAGGAACTACTTGTTCAACTCCAACAAATCTGTCAAATGTTTCTACAAGCACAACAACGGCATCCCTCAGTTGGACTGGTGTAAGTGGGGCAACAAACTATTCTGTACAATACAAAAAATCTACTGCTACAACTTGGACTACTGTTACAACAACAACAGCTTCCATAAACCTAACAGGATTATCAGCTTCAACTACCTATAATTGGAAAGTAAGTACAAATTGTACAATTGGTAGTAGTGCATATATTTCAGGAACAAACTTTACCACTCAAGCAACAATACCTAGTTGTTCTAACGCATACGAAACAAATAACACACTATCTACAGCAAAAACCATAACTATTAATACGAATAGTTCAGCTGCAATTGCAACAAGCATTGATACAGATTGGTATAAATTCTCAAATACCTCATCAGCAAAAAACATTCGTGTAACATTATCTAATCTACCTGCAGATTATGATTTAAGGCTATATAATAGTTCAGGGACTTTATTATTTACGTCTGAGAATTCTGGAACTACAACAGAACAAATCAAATACAATAATGCACCAGTTGGAACATACTATGTAAACGTTTATGGTTATAACGGAGCATTTAACGCCAGCACATGTTACACTTTAAAAGCTGAAAGAGCTAGTACATCATACAGAGAAATAGAAGGCAATGAAAGTACTGAGGAATTAATTCAAACAGAATTTATTGATGTTTATCCGAATCCTTCAAATGGAACTTTCACTTATTTATTTGATTCAGAAACTAAAGGTGAATGCACTATAAGAGTAACTGATTCATATGGTAGAGAAGTATTTAATGAAAGTGTTTATAAAGATGACCAAATTTTAAAAAATACAATCAATTTCGAAAATTATTCGGAAGGAATTTATTTTTTGCTTTTTGAAAATGCTTCAATTAAGAAAAACTTCAAATTAATGATTGTTAATAGTAAATAATTTTAAGTGAACTTGAAGTATATTTAAAATTTTGAATATGTTAGGATATTGTGTTTAAATTTCAAAAGCTACACTATCCTTTTTACACTATTTTGGTTTCTATTATCTCTTAGAATAAATAATATAAGTTTAAAATGAATTTTAAAAAAAAGTACATCACTTTAATTTTTGTTATTTTCTCGTTTTGTTTCTTTACTCAAAATCTTTCCATTAACGACCTTTTTTTATTTCAAAAAATGAATATTGGAATAGTGAATGACTCTCTTCTTGCTAAAAAATGGAAATTTTATAAATCGGAAGAACCAACTCAGACAAAATATGGTGAGACAATATGGCATTTCGGAAAATTGGAAAAAAATAAAATTCAAGCAGAAAGTTGGTTCTACCTTTTATCTGCCCATTCACTTCCAAATAGAATCATTTATCAATTTCAAAAAATAGAACAATTTGATTTTTTTAGGAATGAGCTTAAACGAAGTGATTTTATAGAAATAGGAACTGAGATAGCCGATGGTGGTTTTATTTCGTATTATAAAAATCAAAATTATGTTATTGGAACAACTGTTTTTCCAAAAGAAAATTTAAATGCTTTTGCTCTAACAATTTATACACTAGAAGACTACCTAAAAACAAAACAAAATAAATAATACCAACTTAAAATTTAGCATAAAAAATAGTTGTTTGTGTAACTAAAGTTTAGTAACTAAAAATTAAATTGTCTCAAAGTACCTTAAGAAATCGTTAGCAACAAAAAAAATACTTTATTGCTTTCTAAGTTCAATAAAATCTTTAATTTTCTCGTTTTCAATCAAAACAGTAAGATTGTAATATGCAATCTTCCATTCCCCTTTTTCTTTAATACATACACCGCTGCCGCGACAATCCTCCATCCAAGTTTTTAAATCTTCATCAAACCATGCTGTCTTTCCATCTTTAGAAAAATTCCATTTTCGCATACTAGGTTTGAAATCCCATGCCTTTCCTTTTTCAAAATAGGGTTTTGAAAAATCTTGAAATTCCTTTTTTGACCAACGCTCTCCTGGTGCAGTTCCTAAAAAAATAAAATCGATTGATGTTGGTGAAAAATAGGCATTAAAATCAGCATTTGAAGCAGCTGAATGCCACGAGTCAATTAATTTATCTAATGTTTGAATTTCCTTTTGAGTAAAGGAGTTGCAAGAATATAAGATAAACAATAAAAAGAAGATAATTTTCATTTTAACAAGGAAGCAGAAGTTTAAATTTAAAAACGTAAAATTTAAATTCTAAATACAGTATTATTTTTTACTTTTCTCCAACGCTATACATGCTTTTACAGCATTGTAGACATTAACAACACCACCAGTTGTACAAAGAGGGGTTAAATCCTCATATTTAACAGAAGTACTAAACATAACATCTTTAATTGTTTTCATCGGTAAATTAGGAAAATAGGATTTCAACATAGCTGCTACTCCCGCAACCATAGGAGCAGCCATTGATGTCCCCTGTAAATTTTTATATTCGCTCTGTGGAACACTATTATAAATTTCGAATCCTGGTGCAAAAATATCAACTCCTTTTTGACCGAAATTTGAAAAAGAAGCAACCAATTCATTTTTATCTTTCGTAGAAGCACCAATAGTTATGAAATGGGCTAAAGGTTCTCCTTGGAAACTATATAATGAAGTAGGGTAATTTGGTTCGTAGTCAATGTCTTTTGCATCATTTCCTGCTGCATGAATACATAATACCCCATGTTCATCTGCATATTGAAAAGCTGCAAAAACTTCCTCTTGATGAGGTGAATATGCTTTCCCAAATGACATATTTATTATTTGTGCACCATTATCTACTGCATAACGGATTGCAAGTGCGATATCTTTATCTTGCTCATCACCATTTGGAACTGCTCTTAAAGACATAATTTTCACATTATCTGCTACTCCATCTCCACCTTTTTCATTTCCACGTAATGCACAAATAATACCTGAAACATGGGTTCCATGTAAAGCATCTGGACCTTCAACATCTCCATTACCGTAATTCTTATCATTAAAATCATCAACATTGTCTCCAATTAAAGAACGATCGTCATAATCAACATTTAAGTTGTATTTTAGTTGATCCATAATATATTGAGCTGTCTCTTTGTCTAATTGACCACTTTCAATCATTGGTAAATATTGTTCGAAATTTGCCAAATCATTTTCAATCTCATTTTTAACAGTTTCATACAACGTAAATTCTTCATCGAAAGCTATGGTAGCGGGGTCAATTCCATTATATTTCTCCATTAATTTTGCGAGAATACGTGTTTTTTCCAAACGAGCTGCATCAAGATTTTCGCCTTTTGAATTCCCTAAAAAGTTCCAGCCATGAACATCATCGATGTAACCATTTTTATCATCATCTATTCCATTTTTTGGTATTTCCTTCGAGTTTACCCAAATTTTCCCTTGTAAATCCTCATGTTCTATATCTACTCCAGAATCAATGACAGCTACAATTACTGATTGAGACGTTTTCTTTTTCAATAAACCATAAGCTTTATCAGTCAGCATACCTGTACCTTCACCATTGTACCAATTTAATGTTCCAGGAATTGCTTGAGCAATAATTTTTGTATTAAATGCTAATAAAGCTGTAAGTAAACCAATTTTAACGAATGTCTTTTTCATGAAATATTTTTTTTCAAAAATAACATTTATAATGTGAATAATTCAGTTTAATAAGAATTGTATTTAAATTTGGTAAATAGTTGACTGACTCTTTTTATAATTTTGAAATTATTTTGTTTATGAAAAATAGTACTCTTATTTTTTTTACCATTTTAATTGCCAATATTGGTTTTAACCAAAAATCATATTTGCGATTTGAAGATTATTTGAAAGATAACCCAACAACATTAACTTCCTTCACTGTTCCAAATTCGATTTCAAATAAACAATTTTTAGAAAAAGAAAAGGTAAAAATTAAATATGAAACTCCAAATTGGTTATTTATTCAATCTAGACCAGATTGGATAAATCAACAACGATTAAATGGAACAATTGATAAATTTTATTTTGAGTTTGCTCCTCCCATTTCATTGGGGGATTCAGCTGTTTTTCGTCATAAAATAAACTTAATTCACCAAGGAGTTAGCTTAGATACAAGTTATACAGGTAAAGGAGTAATTGTTGGAATTGTTGATGAAGGAATTGACTTTAATCATCCTGATTTTAAACTTTCAAATGGTAAAACAAGAGTTCTACGTTATTGGGATCATACAACAAATAATGGTGCAATCCCTGAAGGCTATGGTTATGGTATAGTTTGGGATAAAACACAAATTGACAACGGTCAATGTACAAGTTTAGAAACAGGAACAGCACATGGAACTACAGTATCTGGAATGGCCGTTGGAAATGGAAGAGCAAACAATACAAACAAAGGGGTTGCACCAGAAGCTGATATAATTGTTGTTGAAACTGATTTTGGACTTCCGAATTGGACCTTGACAATTGCTGATGCTTGCGATTACATATTCAAAGTAGCAGACTCTTTAGGTAAACCAGCAGTCATAAATTTGTCGTTAGGAACTTATCTCGGTAGTCACGATGGAAAAGATCCAGCCGCAGAATTTATTGACCAATTATTAAGTGAAAAAGAAGGAAGAATTGTGGTCTGTGCAGCAGGAAATTCCGGTGAGCAAGGGAAATACCATGTTCGTGGTAATTTAAGCCAAGATACAACTTTCGTTTGGTGCAAAAATAATCCAATGAATACTGTTGCTGGAACTAATAAAATTATTTTTGATCTTTGGGCAGATACTGTAACTAATTTCTTTTATTCATTCGGTGCGAATCTACCTGCTCCAACATTTGAATTGAGAGGGCAAACTAATTTTAGAAATATCTATGACAATTTAAATCAAGTTCCAGTTTACGATACAATATATAACCAATTTGGTGATAGAATTGCTTGCATTGAAACATATACAGAAATAGTAGGGTCAAATTTTCATGCACAAATATTATTTAGAACAATTGATTCTTTGAATTATTTGTTTCAATTTAAAACATTTGGAACAGGAATATATGATATTTGGGGAGGAGCTTGGCTTGGATTCAGTGATTTTGAAACTGAAATTCCAGACGTATCAATATATCCAGACATAGCACATTACAATGCTCCTGACACACTACAAACTATTGTTTCATCATGGAATTGTTCTGATAAAGTAATATCCGTAGGAAATATTCGCAATCGTTCTAGTCATATTGATAAAAACGGTAACACGTATTTACCTTCCAATTATGTTCAAGTTGGAACACTCGAACCAACAAGTAGTAAAGGTCCAAGTCGTCATGGAATTATAAAACCTGACATTGTTGCAAGTGGGGGAATATCTCTTACAGCCGGGCCAATGTGGTTTCTATCAAATCCTGCTAACAACCCCTCCATAGATCAAGGAGGTTTTCATGTTAGAAATGGAGGTACTTCTATGGCTTCCCCAGTTGTTGCTGGAATTGCTGCTTTATATCTACAAAAATGTTCAAAAGCAACTTTTCAAGATTTTAAAGATGATTTATTAAATACTGCAAATACAACAGCTTCAACAGGTATAACACCTAATGTTGCATATGGTAATGGTATAGTTAACGGCCAAGAAACAATTCTTCAAAAACATCGCCCCGTAAATATAAATGGTCCAAATGGAATCTGCCCGGGGTCAAGTGCAACATTGACATTATCAACAAGCATGATACCTACATCGATATTATGGTCTAATGGTACACAATCTTTATCAACGATAACCACAACTCCCGGGGCATATCGAACAGTTGTCACTGATGTAATGGGCTGTATATCAAGATCTAATACCATTAATTTAGCTTCTTATTCAAATCCTTATGTAGATGCAGGTCCAAATCTTTTAATTTGTCCAAATACAGAGATTATTCTCTATGGAACGGGAACTGCAAGCTCATATAATTGGACAGGTGGAATACAGAATGGAGTGCCTTTTTATCCAACAGCAAGTATGTATTATGTAACAGGATCTAATTCTGTTGGTTGCACCTCAAGTGACTCTTTATTCATAGATTTTTACGCTATTGAATCAATTAATTACACTGAATCTGTTAGCCAAATAAGTCAAGGTTCTGCACCTATTAATTTAACAGAGGGTATTCCTGCTGGTGGAACCTATTCAGGCCCTGGAGTTATTGGAACTAGTTTTCATCCTGGATTGGCCGGTGTTGGTTCGCATGCAATCAATTATTCAATTACAGATGCTTTTGGATGTGTAATTAATACTTCTTCAACAATAACTGTATTTACAAATGCTTCTTTAATGGAGGAAGTAGAATCTTCAATAAAAATATATCCAAATCCAACTGATAGTGATTTGAATATTGAAGCAAAAGGAATGATACACTTTAAACTATTTTCTTTAGATGGCAAATTAGCTAAGGAAGTTACTAATAATGATTTTTTTACCTTAGACATCAGAGAACTTAACCCAAGTATTTATTTACTTGAAATGATGTTCGAAAATGGTCAATGTATTGTTAAACGATTTATTGTTGAATAAAAAAAATAGTTTGAAAAAATTTCTAGTTGCTTATTTTTATGGAATTTCATTCCTATCTCTTTCTCAACCATTAAAGATTAAAAATAACGAAAGTGGTATTTTAAGTCTTGGTGTGCGAACAACTGTTTCACTTTTCAATGATAGTGAAACGGGTAATTTCGGAACTGGCGCAGGAGGTCAATTTCGCATACAACTAGCTGAACGAGTAAACACAGATTGGTTTTTCGATTACTTGACCGCAGATGTTAAAGAAATAGCTAATCGAACTGATTACCACATTGGCTGGAGTGTATTGTTTTATCCATATTTAAAAGAAAAACAACTTTTTAAACCCTATATTTTAGCAGGTCATTGTTTTGATTATACGCATATAGTTGAAAATTCCAATCGAACTAATTTTGCTGAGCGTTGGAGTTCGGCTGTTCAAATGGGAATTGGTACACATATAAATCTAACACAGCGCTTGGATTTTACAGTTATGGGACAATATATGATTCATCTTGGTAATGAAATTCATCCAGAAGTTGTAAATAACCAACTAGTTTATACTAATAATCATAATCACGGAGCTAGTTTAGAAGGTCACTTACTTATCAATCTGGGTATTCATTACAAAATTATCGACTTATGGGGAGGCAAATAATACTATTTTCGATACTACTGAACTGTTTTACTTTTGTCGCTCAAAAAACTAAAAACGCCTCAAATGATAACTATTTTCGACCTGGACTAATAAAAGCATCTGCAACAATTACAACGGGTAGAATGCTCCAAAATAAAGCGAATTCAATTTACTTAAATGGATTTTTAGAATATGTAGTTGATGAAAATTATAGCTTTCGAGGAGAGATTTTTCAATTCATTGATGCAAAATATTCAGGTAGTTCAAGTTTTACAAATCCAAATTATATGAATCGCATCTATTTCGGAGGTTTTCGTCATTTTGGAAAGAATAATTTTAAAATTGCAACAGGTGCACAAATGGGCGTTTTAATGGCTGATTATGACCACACTTCATATGAAAGACAATTTTATGTAGCCCCATCTTTTGCATTAAAACTCGGTGCTGACTATTATGTCTGGGATTATTTTCATTTTTTTGCCAATCTAAGCTATGTTAATTCAACAATTCGAGGAACCCAAACTGGAAAACATAAGATAGATGAGATATTGTTTTCAGCAGGATTGGGATTTCAAATTAATACTGAGAAATAAGAAAGTACTTTATATAACTATCCTTTAAAGATTTTAGAATCTAAAACAATTATTCTTTAATCAATTGTAGTTTTTCTAGTTCAACCCTCAGACGCGCATTCCCAAAAATTACAGAAATATTACGAGCTTTGATTAATTCAACAGTACCTTTTTGTTTCGTTGAAATTAACTGAACTGTAGATCCTATTTTAATTTTTGACTGCTGATAAATATCTTCTTCGATTAATTGTTTTTTTACTTTCTTTGGTGATTTTGACTGCTTGAGTTCTAAGTCTTTTTGTTTTTCTTGCTGTATCTTAAGTTCTGTTTTCGATTTTTCAAGACGAAGAAAAGTTCTTATTTCCTCAAATAATGCATTATTCACATCTTTTTTTCTTGACTTTACATTGAATTTATCAATGAAAGTAAGCATCTTTTTACCAGCAATTAACTGTTTATTATTCGATTCACTTACAAGTTGTTGCGATTTTAAACGCTCATCTAATTTTTCTTTTCGCTCGGTGAAAAATAATCTAGCTTCTTCAGCTGTTCTTTGAGCTTCTAGATGTTCTTTATTTAAACGCTCCAAGTAATTTTTTTCTTTTTGTAGGTCATTCAACAAACGATCGAGCTTCACTTTTTTATCGTCCAATAAACTTTTAGCTGTTTCAATTAATTCAGATGGTATTCCGTTCATTTTTGCCACTTCAAAGGTAAAAGAACTACCTGGTTGTCCTAATGCAAATTCATACTTAGGTTTTAAAGTTTCTGAATCAAACAACATACAACCATTGACCGCGTTATTAAGTGCGTTTGCCTTTAATTTTATATTTCCATAGTGAGTTGTTATGACACCAAATGCTGACTTATTGTAAATTTCTTCAAAGAAAACTTCAGCTAAAGCCCCACCTAATTCAGGATCAGAACCAGTTCCAAATTCATCTAATAATAGTAAAGTTCTAGCGTTTGCAACTTGCAAAAAATGATGCATTCGTTGAAGTCGATACGAGTAAGTACTCAATTCATTTTCAATTGATTGATTGTCGCCTATATCAGAAATTATTTGTTGAAAAAAACAAACTTTACTGTTTTCATTAACAGGAATTAAAAGTCCTGATTGCAACATTATTTGTAATAAACCAATGGTTTTCAATGTTATACTTTTTCCGCCTGCATTTGGTCCTGAAATCACTAACATTCGGTTTTTACCATTGATGACAATACGTTGCGGTTTTGTTTCTTTTGAGTTTAAACTATTATTTCTTCTTAAAATTGGGTGATAAGCTTCGACCAATTCAAAATCAACTTTTCTGTTGATACCTGGTAAAATAGCATTCATATCAAGTGCCAACTTACATTTAGCATTTACAAAATCTAGCGTAACTAACGATTGTTGGTAAGCTGAAATCAATTGTGCATGAACTGAAATCAATCGCGTTAGTTGTTTTAAAATACGATGAATCTCTTTACGCTCGTCGTCTAGTAAAAATTCCATTTCATTGTTTAATGGGACGTTTACAATTGGTTCAACATAAGTTAAGCTTCCTGTTTTACTTGATCCATGAACGTTCCCAGGTACTTTTCGCTTAAATGAGGAGAGGACGGTCAAAACTCGACGCTCACTTATAAATCCTTCTGTAACATCTCCTAAAATTTTATCTTTCAAAAGTTTGCGCATTTCGCGTTCAAAATTTCTATTTATTTGATTGCGAAGCGCTTTGATTCTATGACGGATTTCCGCTAATTTTGGTGATGCATCATCTTTAACATTTCCAGCTCGATCAAAAATCTCATCTATTCGCTTGTTGATTTCTTCATTGTATTCACAATTTTTAAGAATTTTTGCTAATAATGGATACCTATTATTTCTTAAATCAAAAAACTTCAAAAGACGATTTATTAAATCAGAAGCCTGATAAATACGACGAAATCCTTCAATCGAAATTACTGCATCTTCTATGTTAAGAAGTTTAATTTCTTCCTCTAATTCTTCAAAATCAATCGCAGGAAAAGTATCATTAACAATACGAATTTGTCTTAATTCATCTAATTGTTTGAGCTCAAATTCTAGTTTAGTAAAGTTACTAGTTGGAACAAGTTTTCTAATTTTTGATTGAGCTGATTTACCTATACAGAAATTTTCCAACCACTCTGTGATAATATTGAATTCTAAATCCTTTAATGTTTGTGAGTCAGTTGCTAGCATCTATGCAAATCTAAGAACATTTGAGGGTTTGAAAGGTTCGAAAGAAATTTACATTAAAATTTAAATAATTTAATTAGATCGACTCACTTATAATTATATCGACCAAACTAGGATCTAACAAAGTACTTGTGTCACCTAAATTTGAAGTATCACCCTCTGCAATTTTACGTAAAATACGACGCATAATTTTTCCTGAACGTGTTTTGGGTAAATTAGGAACAAACTGAATTTTATCAGGTTTTGCAATAGGTCCAATCATTCTTGAAACCGTTTGAATAATGTCTAGTTTAGATAAATTTAAATCGCCATCTGAACTATTGTAAATCACATAAGCATAAATTCCTTGTCCCTTTATATCGTGTGGATAACCTACTACTGCGCTTTCAATCACACCTTCATGCATATTAATTGCATTTTCAACTTCTGCAGTTCCAATTCGGTGTCCACTGACATTTAAAACATCATCAACTCTTCCCGTAATTTTATATTCTCCAGATTCGTTGCGCAGACATCCGTCTCCTGTGAAATATTTATTTTCGTAAGTAGAGAAATAAGTCAAGCGACAACGCTCATGATCATTGTATGTTGTTCTAATAATTCCTGGCCAAGGAAATTTGATGCAAAGATTTCCGTTCACTCCATTTCCTTCAATTTCGATTCCATTTTCATCCACCAAACACGGTTGTATTCCTGGTAATGGTAAGGTTGCATAAGAAGGTTTACTTGGAGTAACATCAGCCAAATTTGAAATCATTATTCCACCTGTTTCAGTTTGCCACCAAGTATCTACAATAGGGCAATTTCCTTTTCCAATGTTTTGATTGTACCAATTCCAAGCCTCTATATTTATTGGCTCGCCAACTGAACCAAGTACTTTTAATGAGCTTAAATTTTTTCCATTCACATATTCTAAACCAAAGCCCATCAAACTTCGAATCGCAGTTGGTGCGGTATATAAAATATCAACTTTGTATTTCTCAACAATTTCCCAAAATCTTCCTGCATCAGGCCAAGTTGGAACACCTTCAAACATCAATGAAGTTGCACCAGCACTCAATGGACCATACATAATATAGCTGTGACCAGTAATCCAACCTATGTCTGCAGTACAAAAATGGATTTGACCTTGTTGATACTGGAATACATTTACAAAAGTATAATTTGCCCAAATCATATAACCAGCAACGGTATGAACTACACCTTTGGGTTTTCCTGTAGAACCAGAGGTATATAGAATAAACAAAATATCCTCGGCATCCATTTCAACTGCTGGACAATCAGGATTCCCAAGTGTTTCGATTTTTTTAATTTCGTCGTCCCACCATACATCACGATCTATTGTCATATTTACCGTTGTGTTTGTTCTAGTGCAAACAATTACTTTTTTGATCGTTTTGTTTCCACTAATAGCAGCATCAATAACACTTTTTAAGGGAATGTCTTTTACACCACGATAAGCACCATCGCAAGTTATAATAAATTCAGCTTTAGCATCATCTAATCTATCCGCGATTGCTTGAGCAGAAAATCCACCAAAAATTATAGAGTGAATTGCTCCTATACGAGCACATGCCAATGCAGCTATTGCCAATTCAGGAATCATACCCATGTATAAACAAACACGATCTCCTTTATTAACACCATTATTTTTTAAAACATTCGCAAATTGAACCACTTTGAAATGCAATTCTTTATAGGTCAAAACACGATTATTCTCATCAGGATTATTTGATTCCCAAATGATTGCAGGTGTATTTCCATTCGTCTCCAAATGACGATCAATACAATTCTCTGTAATATTAAGTGTTCCTCCTTGAAACCATTTTATCGATGGCTGTGTGAAATTCCATTCTAACACTTTATCCCACTTTTTTTTCCACGTAAACGTTTCTGCGATTTCTGCCCAAAATTGCTCCGGGAATTCAACGCTTTTTTGATACTGTTTCTTGTAGTCCTCTAGTGATTTAATTTGAAATGGATAGTTCATAGATCAATTATTTTACATTAACGAAAGTAGCAAAATAAAAATTAATAATTTTCCATTATGAATTGAATATTTAAGTACAAATTAATAAAACAAATAGAACAAAAAAAGCCAACCGGATTAGGGTTGGCTTTTTTGTTCAATTCTATTGGTTTGTGTTTATTGAAACTTATTTTTTACTCTTTTCGCCTTTCCATTTACCATTTTCGTCATAGTGTGACATACAGCTTTCTTTCTCTTCAGCAGAGCAACCTTTCTCTTCACACATTGCTGCACATTCTGCTTTGCTCATTTTAGCACATTCTGACATGTCACATTTCATTTCTTTACCTTGACATGATGCTTCACCCTGACATGCTTTTTTGTCTTTACAACTTGAATCGCATTTACCTTCGTTCATTTCGCATTTAGTTCCACATCCAGCTTCTTTGTTTGCACCTTCTTGTCCACTACCTAAGATTGGAGCGATAACTAAACCAATTAAACAAGTCAATTTGATTAAGATATTCATTGAAGGACCTGAAGTATCTTTAAATGGATCACCAACTGTGTCACCAGTTACTGCAGCTTTGTGTGCGTCAGAGCCTTTATACGTCATTTCGCCGTTGATTTCTACACCCGCTTCGAATGATTTTTTAGCGTTGTCCCAAGCACCACCTGCGTTGTTTTGGAAAACTGCCCAAAGAACACCAGATACTGTAACACCAGCCATATAACCACCTAACATTTCAGCGATTAACTGATTGTTATCTCCGTAAACTAATTTACCTAAAAGTACGATAGCGATTGGGAAACCAATTGTCATAACTCCTGGCAACATCATTTCACGTAAAGCAGCTTTTGTAGAAATCTCAACACATTTACCATATTCAGGTTTTCCTGTACCCTCCATGATTCCGGGGATTTCTTTGAACTGACGACGTACTTCATAAACCATATCCATAGCAGCTTTTCCAACTGAATTCATCGCTAATGCAGAGAATACAACTGGAATCATACCACCAACAAATAACATTGCTAATACAGGTGCTTTAAAGATGTTGATTCCATCAATTCCTGTGAAAGTAACGTAAGCAGCAAATAAAGCCAATGAAGTCAATGCAGCAGAAGCGATTGCGAAACCTTTTCCTGTTGCAGCAGTTGTGTTACCAACTGAATCTAAAATATCTGTACGTTGACGAACTTCTTTTGGTAATTCGCTCATTTCAGCGATACCACCAGCGTTGTCAGAAATTGGTCCGAAAGCATCGATTGCTAATTGCATAGCCGTTGTAGCCATCATTGCAGAAGCAGCTAAAGCAACACCGTAGAAACCAGCTAAAGCGTAAGTTGACCAAATTGCAGCAGCAAATAAAATCACTGTTGGGAAAGTGGAAATCATACCTGTTGCTAAACCAGCGATAACATTTGTACCAGCACCTGTAGATGATTTTTGAACGATTTTCAAAACTGGTTTCGTACCTAATCCTGTGTAATATTCAGTTACTGATGAAATTGCTCCACCAACAAATAATCCAATTAAAGAAGCGTAGAATACACGCATTGAAGAAATTTCTTTGATTCCTTCACCGAAGAAACTCATTTCCATAGTTGCAGGTAACATCCAAGTTACTAAACCAAAACAAGCAACAGCTGTTAAAGCGATAGATACCCAGTTTCCTAAATTTAATGCTCCTTGAACTTGTTTTTCTTTTGCATCGTTACTAGAAATACGCACTAATAGTGTTCCTACAATTGAAAATAAAATACCAAAACCAGCGATTGCCATAGGTAATAAGATTGGTCCGATTCCACCGAATTTATCGTCGATGCTTCCACCCATATCTTGAATTACATAGTTTCCAAGAACCATTGCAGCCAATACAGTTGCAACATACGAACCAAATAAATCGGCACCCATACCAGCAACGTCACCAACGTTATCACCAACGTTATCAGCGATAGTTGCAGGGTTACGTGGATCATCTTCAGGTATTCCAGCTTCAACTTTACCAACTAAATCCGCACCAACATCAGCAGCTTTTGTATAGATACCACCACCAACTCGTGCAAATAATGCAATTGACTCGGCACCTAAAGAAAAACCAGCTAAAGTTTCTAATACGATTGTCATATCTTCTGTATTCGTCCATTTTCCTCCCATAAAGAAGTGAAAGAAGAATATAAAGAAAGCTGTTAAACCAAGAACTGCTAAACCAGCAACTCCTAATCCCATAACTGTTCCACCACCGAAAGAAACTTTCAATGCTTGTGGTAAACTTGTACGTGCAGCTTGAGTTGTACGAACGTTTGTTTTTGTGGCGATTTTCATCCCCATATTTCCAGCCAACGCTGAGAAAATTGCTCCAAAAATGAAAGCAACAATTATTAATAAATGTGTTTTAACACCAGGCATAAAAGTAATTCCTGCTAAAACAACACTTGCAATTAGCACGAAAACTGCCAAAAGTCTATATTCTGCTTTAAGGAAAGCAAGCGCTCCTTCATAGATGTAATCTGAAATTTCTTTCATCTTTCCATCTCCTGCGTCTTGTTTCAATACCCAAGCTCTCTTCATTGCCATAAATAGCAATCCGATAATTGCCATTACGATTGGCACATAAATCATCATTGATTCCATACTGATTTGTTAATTTATTTAAAAATATTAGCTGGCAAAAGTATGTTTTTAAGTTAAACTATGCAAATACAGTAAAAAAAAACAAAAAAAATAAGTTTGAATTATAAAGATTTAATCGAAAGTAAATTCAATTTTTGGAAAACCCTTGTTTCAAAAAAGATTCAGAATAGAAAAGAAATTTTAGTTTGAAATTAGAATCTAGCGATTAATGACCATTATACTCTACCACATTATTCTCTGTTTCCCAAAGACGAATAGAAAGGTCGTATTTTGAGTCGAGTTTTGCGCGCAACAAGTTCCAGCAAACAACAGCGATATTTTCAGCGGTTGGATTAAGATCTTTAAATTCAGGGCAATCCAGATTTAGATTTCGATGGTCGAAACGTTCTTCAATTTCTGATTTCGCTAAGTCCTTTACAATTTTCAAATCAATTACATAACCCGTTTCTGGATCGATATTTCCTTCAATCCAAATTTCTAATATGTAGTTATGCCCATGATAGTTTGGATTATTACACTTTCCAAAAATAGCATTGTTTTGTTCGTCGCTCCAATCTTTTCGATAAAGACGATGGGCGGAATTAAATGTAACTCTTCTACAAACTTTCATAAATTTTGTTGTTTTTTATGGTAAGAACCAACAATATAATTGTTTTAGCTTTGACTTATTTCGTATTTCAAATGATGTTGAATGGTGTCAAAATATTGATCAATTAGTATTTTAAACCATTCTGTATAATTATCTGGATGTTCTATGATATCTAGTTGCAGTTCATTTAGAGACATCCATTTAAATGCATTTGCCTCCTCTAAGTTTAGATGAGGTGTTTCATCTGAAAAACCAATCATCACATGATCTAATTCATATTCAGTTAAGCCTTTATCTAAATCAGCTTTGTATATGAAACTGAAAGCTTGTGTTAATTCGCAAGTCATTCCCATTTCTTCGTTTAATCGGCGTAAACCTGCCTCCAAAATCATTTCACCAGGACGAGGGTGACTGCAGGTAGTATTGGTCCACAAACCACCAGAGTGATACTTATTATATGCTCTTTTTTGTAGTAATAATTGGTTATTTGAGTTAAAAATCATAACTGAAAAAGCTCGATGAAGCAAACCTTTTTGATGCGCATTAAGCTTTTCCATCTGACCAATTTCATTGTCTTTTTCATCTACTAAAATCACATATTCCAGCATATTAAAGCAAATTTAAATTATGTCTTAAATAGGATGTGAACAAAATTCTAACTTTTCTATAATTAGGGATACGTATTCGTTCTGTTAAAATTGAATGTGCTGTTTTAGTTTTAATTTTTTTGAATAATTTAAAGTAATATTTATATGCCATATATACTCCAAATCGCGCTTCTCTAGGTAATAGCAAAATTCCCTCGTAACCAGCTCTAAAATCTTTTTCGATATCAGCTTCTATTTCTCTTTTTACCGTTGAATTAAATTCTTGCATATCAATTCCTGGGAAATAAGTTCTTCCTAATTCTTGATAATCTGCCTTGAGGTCGCGTAAAAAATTTATTTTTTGAAAGGCTGACCCCAATTTCATTGCTGATGGCTTTAACTTTTCGTATTCTTCCTCATTTCCGTTTACAAAAACTTTCAAGCACATTAATCCAACAACTTCAGCTGAACCAAGAATATATTGTTCATAGGTAGCTTTGTCGTAAGCGTGCTTATCTAAATCCATTTCCATAGAATTTAGAAATGTTTCAATTAAATCTAATGGTATTTCGTATTTATTTACTGCCCATTGAAAGCTATTCAATATTGGATTTAAAGAAATACCTTGAGCAATTGATTTATAGGTTTCAATTTTGAACTCTGCTAATAATTTTTCTTTATCAAAACCATGGAATGAATCTACTATTTCATCAGCAAATCGAACAAAACCGTAAATAGAATATATAGGTTTGTGCAGACCTTTATGTAAAAAACTAATTCCTAATGAAAAGGAAGTACTGTAGCGTTTTGTAGTTAACGCACTCATTTCTTGACTAATGTTGTCGAATAAATGTTTCATGTTAATATTAAAGATTAATCGATTTAATAATTTCTTTTGCTACTACCTCTCCTGAAATGATAGAAGGGGGAACACCAGGACCAGGAACAGTAAGTTGACCGGTGTAAAAGAAGTTGTTTAAGTTTTTATTTTTTAATTGCGGCTTAAGAATAGCAGTTTGTTTGAGTGTATTTGCTAATCCGTATGCATTTCCTTTAAAAGCATGGTAGTCATTTTTGAAGTCCGTGATACAAAAACTTCTTTTGTATACAATGTTATCTTTTATATCATTACCAGTTATTTTTTTTAATCGTTCAAGCAACATTTCAAAGTACTTTTCACGCGTTTCCTCGTCGTCTTTTAAGTTTGGTGCAATTGGTATGAGAAAAAATAAGTTTTCGCTTCCTTCAGGAGCAACACTTGTGTCTGTTAAGGAAGGAGCACTTAAATAAAATAAGGGAGCCGTTGGCCATTTTGGATCTTTATAAATTTCTTTACCATGAATTGTGAGGGATTCATCAAAAAATAAGTTGTGGTGCTGTAAATTGGTTACTCTTTTATTGATTCCAACGTAAAATAATAAACAAGATGGAGCCATTATTCGTTTATCCCAGTATTTTTCTGAATAATTTGCGCTTCCATTTAATAATTTAGAATCAGTATGTTGATAATCTGCCCCTGAAACAAAAATATCTGCTTGAAATTCTCCTTGACTAGTTATTGCTGCCAAAGTTTTTTTGCCTTCTTTTCGGAAACCTGTAACCTCGTGATTAGTTTTAATTTTAACCCCTTGTTCAATTGCAATTTTTTCAAATGCTTCAACAAATTTATGCATTCCACCCATCGGATACCATGTACCAAGTGAAATATCTGCATAATTCATTAAGGAATAAAGAGCTGGAGTTTCATCAGGCATTGCACCAAGAAACAACACAGGAAACTCAAGTAAAGAAATTATTTTTGGATGTTTAAAATATTTACGTATGTATTTAGAAAAAGAGGAAAGTAGATGCATACTGAACAAACCTTTCAGTATACGAGTGTCTGCAAATTCTAATACACTTAAACTTGGCTTGTGAACTAAATCATTCATCCCAACCTCATACTTGTATTTTGCTTCTTTTAAAAATTGTTGTAATTTCTCAGAACTTCCTGGCTCTAGGGATTCGAACCAAGCTTCTAAATCGGACATATTCGCAGGTACATCTGTGTGAGAATGATCTTGCCAATAAACACGGTAGGATGGATCTAATCTTTTGAGTTCATAGAAATCGGAAGCTGTGTGACCAAATTGTTGATAGAAACGTTCAAAAACATCAGGCATCCAATACCAACTTGGTCCCATATCAAAAACAAAACCCTCGGTAGAAAATTGTCTTGCTCTTCCTCCAATAGTTGTATTTTTTTCTAGTATGGTAACGTCAAAACCTGCTTTTGCTAAAAAAGCCGATGCCGATAAGCTGGAAATTCCAGCACCTAAAATTGTAACTTTTTTGTTCATAAATTAATTTGCTGAAAAAGCATAATCAGGTAATAAATCCATCAATTTTTTGCGAGCAATAAAGATTCTACTTTTTACTGTTCCTATTGGAATATTCAACTTATCTGCTATTTCTTTGTATTTGAACCCTTTAAAGTGCATTTCAAATGGTTCTTTATAATCCTCCCCTAAAGTACTAATTTTATTGTTAATATCCTTGGAAGATATTATTTCTAAAGGAGTTTCCTCATGACCTGCTGAATTAGAAATTAAAAATAGATCTTTAGAACCATCGAATATAGTTCGAGATTTCACATTTCGACGATATTGATTTATGAAAATATTACGCATGATGGTAAAAACCCATGCTTTAAAATTAGTTTGAGGTGTGTAATAACTTCTGTAAGTTATTGCTTTTAACATAGTCTCTTGAGTTAAATCTCTTGCATCTTCCCGATTTCGAGTAAAACTCATGGCAAAAGATTGAAGATTATTCTCAATACCTATGAGAGCTTCATTAAATTCTATTGTTGACATAATTTATTTTGTTTAATGTTTACGATGTAAAGTTAAACAAAAAGTGTTTAATGTTTATCAAAAAAGATTAAACAAAATAAAAAAAATAATTAATTTCATCTGAATCCCCTATTCTACATAGAAAAAAACGATTTGAAAAAAAATGTTAAAACGAAATTTGATAGGATATTTAATATTTTGCAACACTTTTAATTATATAAAATAAAAAAAAGAGTTGAAAAGTAAGATGTTAGTAATTAATAGAAACAAAAAAAGAGGTTTCAGTTGAAACCTCTTTAAAACTCTTAAAAAAAGATTAATTAGTTTACGCTTGAAGAAAGGTCAGAACCTGCCTTGAAACGAACTGTATTTTTGGCAGCGATTTCAATAACTGCACCCGTTTTTGGGTTACGACCATTACGAGCATTTCTTTTAGAAACATCAAAAGATCCAAAACCAACTAAAGATATTTTATCTCCACTTTTCAATGCACCAGTAGTTGCTGATACAAATGCATCTAATGCTTTTTTAGAATCCGCTTTAGATAATCCAGATTGTGCTGCTATAGCGTCAATTAATTCTGCTTTGTTCATAATAAATTGTTTTTAATGAGTTAATTAATTTTATTTACTGAACAAATATATCTGAATATCAATGTGAATTACTAAAGAACCAAAAAAAAAGTGTAAAAATGTTGAAAAAAGTACTAATTTGTTAATAAAGCGAGTGTATTTCATTGAAAAGTCACTTTAAACAGGTTAATATTATCTAATTTTCAAGTTAACTTCGGACCAGAATGAAAAACAACAGAATAAAAATAATTTATTGGCTTGTTCAAATTATTGGATGGTTATTTTACGGAATATTATTGTTTATTACAATTTATAAAAACACAAACAACCAGTTCAAATTATCAGTTGTTCTCCTTTTAGTATTAAATTCCATAATTGGTATCACTTTAAGTCATTTTTTAAGATTTCTCTACAGAAGAAAAAAATACTTCCATTTTAATGCTCGACAGTTAATTCCCAGAATTATCATTTATTCTGGTTTGGTTTCAATTACTTATACTTTAATTAGTAAATTGTTTTCATTACTTATTTTCATTTCATTTTTAAAATGGGATTTATTAACCTTTTTATTGAATACCACCTCAATATTTGTAGTTTTTATTCTCTGGAGTTCAATTTACATTACTTACTTACTTTTTGAAGAGTCTAGAAAAAAAGAAATTTATAATTTGATGATTACCAAAACTCAAACAGATTTAGAACTACAAAATCTAAGATCACAATTAAACCCCCATTTTTTATTCAATTCTTTAAATGCAATTCGTGCATTAATAGAAATAGATCCATCCAAAGCAAAAAATGGAATAAATCTTTTATCAAATTTATTGCGCTCAACATTAAGACTAAATAGTGATAAATTAGTAACTATTAATAAAGAAATGGAATTAGTAGAAGCATATCTTGAGCTAGAAAAAATAAGATTTGAAGAACGTTTAATTTACATAAAAAATATTGATGAAAATTGTTTAAACATTCAAATACCAGCATTTACAATTCAAACTTTAGTGGAAAATTCGATAAAACATGGTATATCAAAATTGATTAATGGAGGTTCTATCAGCATAAATATTCAATTAGATAATGAAAAATGTAAAATTAGTGTAATTAATTCTGGTAATTTAAGCAATAAAGTAGATCTAGGGATTGGTTTAGAAAATCTTAAAAAAAGATTAAAGCTTCAGTATACTGAAAAATTTACATTTTCAATCAGAGAACTAACTAATTTTGTAGAAGCGGAGATACAAATACCTACGAACAACTCATTTTAATTTTTGTTATTTAATTTATGGATAAGAATAAATATAACGCTATTGTTATTGGATCTGGTGTAGGTGGTTTGGCAACTGCTGTTAGATTAGCTAAATCAAACTTGAAAGTTACTGTCATTGAAGCCAATCCTTTTTTTGGTGGGAAAGTAAATTCAAAACAATTTGGTGCTTACAGGTTTGACATGGGTCCATCAATATTTACAGAACCACACCTTATTAATGAGTTAATAACCTATTCAGAATCAAAAAAAGTAACTTTTCAGTATCATAAATTAGAAGAATCATGTAGGTATTTTTTTTCAGATGGGCAAAGATTAACTATTAAACCAGGACAAGAAACGGTAGCAACTACTATTTCAGAGAAATTAGGTGAAGATAGAAATAATGTTAATAAATTTTTAGAACGCCAACGTAAAAATTATCAGAGTGTTTATCCCATATTTATTTCTGTTTCTCTTCATCGTTTCAAACATTGGTTTAATAAAAATGTTCCTAAAGCCCTCTTAAGATTTACAAAATATGGTTTAACAAGTTCTATGCATTCTGTTAACAGTAAATCATTTTCTAACCCAAAAACAGTTCAGTTATTAGATAGAATGGCAACTTACAACGGTAGTAGTCCCTATAAAACTCCCGGAATTTTAAACATAATATCACATTTAGAACTTAACGTTGGTCCTGCTATGCCAAAAGGAGGTATGGTTGCTATTTCAGAAACATTATACAAACTATGCTTAGAATTAGGTGTTGAATTTCAGTTTAATGAAAAAGTTACTTCTATCTTACACAACAACTCAAACGTATCTGGAGTCAAAACAGCTAAAGGAACATATGCTGCTGAAATTGTAGTTAGTAATATGGATGTTCATTTCACATATGAAAAATTATTATCCAACTTTTCAGCTCCAGTAATGAGCTTGAAACAAGAAAAATCTAGTTCTGCTATTGTTTTTTATTGGGGGATTAAGAAACAATTTCCCAAGTTGGGTATTCATAACATTTTCTTTACTGAAAATTACAAAGAAGAATTCAATCACATATTTGATAAAAAAGAGGTGTATTCAGATCCAACTATTTATTTACATATAAGCTCAAAAATTGAAAAAAATGATGCGCCACCAAATGGGGAAAATTGGTTTGTAATGATAAATGCGCCAATAAACACAAATCAAAATTGGGACGAAGAAATTCAAAAACTTAAAAAACATATTTTAAAAAAATTATCCATCGAACTTGAAGAAGACATCGAATCCCTAATTGAAGTGGAAGAAATTAATGAACCAAGAAAAATTGAGGCAATCTACTCCGGAAAACAAGGTTCAATATATGGTAATTCCTCAAATAGTCCTATGGCAGCTCTTTATAGACACCCAAATTTTTCAAAAAAGTTAAAAGGTCTTTACTTTACGGGCGTAACAGTACATCCAGGAGGTGGAATACCACTTGCTTTAAATAGTGCAAGAATTGTAGAAAGATGTGTATTGGAAGATATAGAAAAAAATGAAATTCGAATTACAAATTCTGACAAAACTCACACTTCTTAGAAATTCCAATTGCCAACATCTCATTAAATTGTTTTTTTGAAATTTCTATTGCCCCATAACGTTTAACATTATCATTCATGAACTGAGAATCGAGCAAAACAAAACCATTCTCTTTGAGAATATTTATCAAATAATGAAAAGCTACTTTAGATGAATTTGAAATAGTCGAAAACATTGATTCTCCGAAGAAAACTCCGCCAATACAAACGCCATATAGCCCTCCAACTAATTCATTGTTTTGATAAGCTTCTACTGAATGAGCAAAACCAACTTGGTGTAACTGTGTGAAAATGGATATCATTTCCTCTGATATCCATGTTCCACTCTCATCTTTTCTTGGTTCTGCACATTTTCGCATAACCTGCTCAAATTGCTTATTAATTCTTATGTCAAAAATTGATTTATTTAGTATTGAACGCAATGACTTAGATGGTTTATAACTTTCAATTGGAATTATAGCTCTCGGATCCGGGCTATACCATCCTATTTCTCCACTTTCGTCTGACATTGGAAAAATACCTTGACAATATGCAGAAATAAGTGTTTGAGTTTGTATGTTGTTTTTCAAAAGGAAAATTATGACAAAACAAATATAAATAACTCTAATTTATATTTAATCCACAAAATAAAAAAACATGAAAAACAGCATCAAAAAAAACTATTTTGATAGGTTAAGTATTGAAAACCCTTAACTCGAATAAATTAAATTCATTTTTTAACACTAGTATTATATTTTCGATTGACTACTAAAACTTTTAAGTTAAAAAACTAAATCAAAATTAATCAGAAGATTAAACAGAGAAATTTACACTTAAATAGATGCTATTAGTTAGATTTCTTGATTGTTTAGTTTGAATAAACATTAAAAAATAAATAAAATAATTAATTATGCGTGCATAATAAATAATTTTATTTTACTTTTATGACACAGAAATTTAAAATTAAAATATATGAATACAAACGCAATTAAAGGTGGAGAGTTTATTATAAAAAAAACCAATCCTGAAGATATTTTTACACCTGAAGAGTGGACAGAAGAACACCAAATGATAGGTAAGATGTGTGATGATTTCATCAACCATGAAATTGTACCAGTACTCGAAAGAATGGACAAAATGGAAGACGGGTTGATGCAATCAATCATAGAAAAAGCTGGTGAATTAGGCATGCTAGGTTTATCAATACCTGAGGAATTAGGTGGAATGGGGGTTGATTTTAAAACCTCACTTCTTGCAACTGAACGTTTAGGCCCAGGACATTCTTTTTCAGTAGCATACGGAGCACACACTGGTATTGGAACCTTACCATTACTTTATTATGGAAATGAAGTACAAAAACAAAAATATATTCCAAAATTAGCGACTGGTGAATGGAAGGCAGCTTACTGTTTAACTGAGCCAGGGTCTGGTTCTGATGCTAATTCAGGAAAAACAAAAGCGATTCTTTCAGAAGATGGAACTCATTATGTGCTTAATGGACAAAAAATGTGGATTACAAATGCTGGTTTTGCAAACTTATTTACCGTATTTGCTAAAATCGATGATGATAAAAACCTAACAGCATTTTTAGTTGAGGCGGATAGTGAGGGAATTAGCTTAAATGCTGAAGAAAAAAAAATGGGTATAAAAGGTTCATCAACACGTCAGGTTTTCTTTAATAATGTTAAAGTTCCAACAGAAAACATGCTATCTACAAGAGAAAATGGATTCAAAATCGCATTAAACATCCTGAACATTGGTCGTATTAAACTAGCGGCAGGCGTAATGGGTGGCGCAAAAGAAACAATTACTCAAACCGTCAAATATGCAAATGAACGTGAACAGTTTGGTCGTTCTATCTCCAAATATGGCGCAATTCGATATAAATTAGCAGAACAAGTTATCAGAACCTATGTTGTTGAAGCCGCTACTTACCGCGCAGGACAAAATATTGACGATGCTATTGCTGCTTTTGTTGAATCAGGAATGGATAAAGGAGCTGCTACATTGAAAGGAATTGAAGAATTTGCCCCAGAATGTGCTGTCTTGAAAGTTGCAGGTTCAGAATGTTTGGACTACGTTGTTGATGAGGCTGTTCAAATTTATGGTGGAATGGGTTATTCTGCTGAATCATCAGTGGAGAGAGCTTACCGCGATGCCCGCATCAATCGTATTTTTGAAGGAACAAATGAAATCAATCGCATGTTAACAGTTGATATGATGTTAAGACGTGCAATGAAAGGTGAACTAGATTTAATGGGACCCGCAATGAAAGTAGCTGGCGAATTAATGAGTATTCCTACGATTCAAGAACCTGTTACAACACCGCTTGGAAATGAAGAACGCTACTTGGAAGGATTCAAAAAATGTATTTTGATGGTTGCTGGTTCAGCTGTTCAAAAATTAATGCAAACATTATCCAAAGAGCAAGAAGTATTAATGAATATAGCTGATATTGCTATTTGGACGTATCAGGCAGAATCAGTTTTATTGAGAGTTCAAAAGAAAATCGCTCGTATTGGTGAAGATGCATGTGATGTTGATATTGCAATATGTCGAACATATTTTTATGATATTGCGGATAAAATAAATAAATCAGCTAAAGATGCAATTTATTCGTTCGCTGAAGGTGACGAAGTTAGAATGATGACTATGGGATTAAAACGATTCACTAAAACTGAAATTTTCAATCATAAAGAAGCCCGTCAACTAATAGCACAAAAACTAATCAATGACGGTAGATATAATTTCTAACATACAATAAATTCAAGTAAAAGCATTCGTATCATGACGAGTGCTTTTTTTATTGATATATATTACTTAACCTACTATTTTTTAAAAAAATCTAAAAAAAAACACATTAATTGTATTATTGATGGGTAATAAAAAATAACAAAATGCTAAACTTCGAAATACAAAACCCTACTAAAATCGTTTTCGGTAAAGAACAATTATCAAAACTATCTTATTACATAGAAAATGTAACGACATCAAAAAAAATTCTGGTTGCTTACGGTGGTGGGAGCGCTGAAAAAATAGGTTTACTTGATAAAATTCGAACTGAATTAAAAAATTTTGAATTAATTGAATTTGGAGGAATTGAAGCTAATCCTGAATTTGATACATTAATGAAAGCAGTAGTAATTTGTCGCGATAATAAAATTGATTTTATATTAGCAGTAGGAGGAGGATCTGTAATTGACGGTGTAAAATTCATTTCTGGAGCAATCAATTACAATGGTGACCCTTGGGAAGTTTTACTTCGATTTGATGGAAAAGTTTTCAAATCTGCTGTACCATTTGGAACAATACTAACAATTCCTGCAACAGGTTCAGAAGCAAATAGTGGCGCTGTTATTAGTAGATCATCCTTAAAAGAAAAACGTACAATGGGAGGACCACTTTTCTTTCCTGTTTTCTCTTTTCTTGATCCAAGTTTAGTCTCCACGATACCAAAACGTCAATTAGCAAATGGAATTACTGACGCTTTTATGCATACTTTAGAACAATATCTAACTTTCTCATCCGGGAACTTGTTACAAGAACGCGAAGCAGAGGCTATCTTATCAACATTGATTGAAATCGCACCCAAAATAATGGAAAATCCAAGTGATTACGAAGCTGCTGCTAATTTAATGTGGTCTGCAAATCATGCATTGAATGGTAATTTACGTTGTGGTGTTCCAACAGATTGGTCAACACATATGATTGGACACGAATTGACTGCCTTATATGGAATAGATCATGCACAATCACTCGCCATCATCTGCCCCCGACTTTTAGAAGTTAAATTTGAAAACAAAAAAGATAAATTAGCTCAATATGCATCACGAGTTTGGAATATTACTGGAGAAAACAGAGCTAAAATTGCAATAATTCAAACTGAGAATTTCTTTCATTCACTTGGTATTAAGACTAAATTAAGTGAATATTCAACAAATTGTAGTGATGCTCCAACAATTATAAAGACACGTTTTCAAGAAAGAAATTGGACAGCAATGGGCGAAAGACAGGATTTAACTCTTGATGAAGTAGAATTGATAGTAAAAAATGCACTCTAAATCAAAAGCGAATTATAATTGATGGATACTCTACCCATTTGTAAATTCCAAAACAAAAAATAATAAAATACTATTTTCTTTGTTTACTATTAATCAAAAATCGTTGATAAGTTCCTTAAGTAATTCAAAAAATTGATGAGAACAAGCATTAATTTTATGGTTCAATTTTAGTTATGGGAAAAATCATTGCGATTGCCAATCAAAAAGGCGGAGTAGGAAAGACAACAACTGCGATAAATCTCGGCGGATGCCTAGGCGTATTGGAATACAAAACCTTAATTGTAGATGCTGATCCACAAGCTAATTCAACTTCTGGAAATGGATTTGATCCAAAAAATTCACGAAATATCTATGATTGCTTGGTAAATGGTATGCACCCTAGAGATTTAATACTTAATACCACAAATCCTAATTTAGATATTCTACCCTCTCACATGGATTTGGTTGGCGCTGAGATCGAAATGATTAACATGCCTAATCGTGAGTACTTGTTGAAAAAAGCATTGGAAAAAGTTAAGGATGAATACGATTTTATTTTAATCGACTGTTCGCCTTCTCTTGGTCTGATAACTGTCAATTCAATTGTTGCTGCTGACTCTGTGATGATTCCTGTTCAAAGTGAATATTTTGCACTTGAAGGTTTGACAAAATTACTAAATACAATTAAAATAATTCAAGGTCGCTTAAATCCAGAATTGGAAATAGAAGGGATTTTGTTGACGATGTACGATACGCGTTTAAGAATGGCGAATCAAGTAGTAGACGAAGTAAAAACACATTTTCAAGAATTGGTTTTTGATACAGTTATCCACAGAAATACAACTATCACAGAAGCATCCAGTTATGGGAAAACAGTTATAATGTATGATGCTGCTTCCAAAGGTTCCACCAATTATCTTAACTTTGCTCGTGAAGTCTTACAGAAAAATAACTTGACTAAGATAGGCAACGACGACAAAAAAATTGAGATAGACCATGAGCTCTAATGCAAAAAAGCAACCAGCACTCGGAAGAGGATTAGGTGCACTACTTCAAAATTCAGAAACTGACATTACGACTTCAGGAACAGCAATCGCTGGCTCTGTTTCTTTGTTGCCAATTGAATCAATTGAAGCAAATCCGTTCAATCCGAGAACTAATTTCGAGAAAGAGGCATTGGACGATTTATGTCGCTCAATTCAAGTTCATGGAATAATTCAGCCTTTAACTGTGCGCAAATTAGGCAGAGATAAATACCAATTAATTTCAGGAGAAAGACGTTTTCGTGCCTCGCAATTAGCTGGTTTAACGAAAGTGCCTGCTTATATCCGAATTGCAAACGACCAAACAATGCTTGAAATGGCATTAGTGGAAAATATTCAACGTGAGGATTTAAATGCAATCGAAGTTGCAATATCTTACCAACGCTTGATTGAAGAATGTAAACTAACCCAAGAACAACTGAGTGAAAAAATTGCAAAATCTCGTTCAAATATTGCTAATTACTTAAGATTGTTGAAATTACCAGTTGAAATACAAGCAGGTGTTCGTGACAACCTAATTTCAATGGGACATGCGCGTGCTTTGGTGGCTATTCCCAATGAGGCTGAACAAATTAGAAGATTCAACTTAATCATCTCTGAAAATTTGTCTGTTCGTGATATTGAAAATTTGTCTAAAAACGGAACAAAAACTGTTAAAACACCAAGCTCGCCTATACCGAGTTCAAAACCTTTAAATCCCACTCAGGAAGCAATAAAAAATTTCATTGCAGACCGATTTTCTACAAAAGTAAGCATCGAAAAAGCAACCAAAGGAAATGGAAAATTAGTTTTGCATTTCAATTCTGAAAGTGATTTAAACCGATTGATTGAGTTATTAAAAAATTCATGAATCGAATTTTAATAATTATATTAATTTCTATTACTTTTTTGTCTTATTCTCAAGACACCATTCCCGATAGTTTAAAGCATCCGTATAAAAAAGCAATGTTGTATTCTGCAGTCCTTCCCGGGGCCGGACAGATTTACAATTCTATAAATTCTGATTTGCGACCCAAAAAAGCATATTGGAAAGTCCCTTTAATTTACACCGCCTTGGGAACAGCAGGTTATTTTCTTGTTTCCAATCAATTGACCCAAAAATCCTTAAAGACGGAATACACCAGACGTATGGAAAATTCATTGGATTTAAACCCTACTTGGGAAACTTACGATGATCAAGGAGTATTGTTCCTTTATCGTCAATACCTGGATTGGCGCGATTTATCCATTCTTGGACTTGCTGCTGTTTATTTTATTCAAATTGCAGATGCCGCTGTTGAAGCACATTTCTTACACTTTGATGTCAGTGAAAACCTAACAATGAAATTAGAACCGACGTTAATGAATTATAAAAGTCCAGGAATAAGTCTTAAAATGTCCTTCCGTTAACTTGAAAATCTTATTTTTGCTTGCATGAAAATCGCGCTTATCGGTTATGGAAAAATGGGAAAGGCAATAGAATCTATTGCTTTAGAACGCGGACATGAAATTGTCGCTGTTTTCAACAGTGAAAATCCTTTCAAAAATAATGCAACGACATTAAGTAAAATCGAATCAGCTGATGTTGCTATTGAGTTTACTCAACCTTCGCTTGCAATTGCTCATATTTTAACCGCACTTGAAATGAATCTTCCAATCGTTGTTGGAACTACAGCTTGGCAAAAAGAGGGTTTACAGTTAGTTAGCGAAAAATTGAACGCAAATAATGGAAGCTTATTACACGCAAGTAATTTCAGCATTGGTGTGAATGTTTTATTTGCATTGAATAAAAAATTAGCTTCCTTAATGGAAAACCAATCGGATTACTCGGTCGAAATAACAGAGATTCATCATACCCAAAAACTTGATGCTCCAAGCGGTACTGCTGTTAGTTTGGCTCAAGATATCATCGCAAATAACTCCCACTATTCTCAATGGGAATTATATGAAAATCAAATAATTAACGAACACATAATCCCATTAACTGCACTTCGAGAACCAGATGTTCCCGGTACTCATTTCGTTCGTTATAATTCAGAAATAGATTCAATTACTCTCGCACATTACGCTCACAATCGCAAAGGTTTTGCCTTGGGTTCAGTTATTGCTGCAGAATTTTTATTAAACAAAAAAGGACTATTTACTATGTCCGATGTATTAAACTTATAAATTATGAGCTTCTTTTATTTTTACTTATTAATTCTTGTTCATCCTTATCTTTCACTTTGGTGGTTAAGTTTTCCTAAAGCAGGGAGAAAAAGTTGGGAAGCATTAATTCCAGGATATAATTACTTTGTTATGTTCAAAATTTCTTGTGACAAACCTTTTTGGTCACTTCTAATGCTTTTCCCTGGTGTGCATTTAATTATGTTGGCAACTGCTAACGTTAGTTATTTAAGACGTTTTGGATATTATTCTTTTGCAGATACTTTACAAGGAATACTTTTTCCTTACTTGTTAATGTACAAAGTAACGCAAGAACAAGCTGTTTTTGGCGCTGAAACGAATTGGTCAAATTCGCGTGACACTGAAATTCGTAAATGGGGCGATCACATTGTTTTGTTTCTTTGTTTGCCAGTGATTGGACATGCGATTGCATTGGCTATTGGAGCTGTAACTAGAGAAAAACCAGGAGTAAAATCACGTATTAAAGAATGGGGGGATTCCATATTATTTGCCTTAGTTGCTGCTAGTATCATTCGTACTTACGTTTTTGAACCATTTCAAATTCCAACTGGTTCGATGGAAAAAACATTATTAGTTGGTGATTTCTTATTTGTTAATAAATTGGCGTACGGTCCTAAAGTTCCTGTGACTCCTCTCTCCTACCCACTTGTACATAACACCGTACCTTGGGTGAATATCAAATCCTATACAACATTAGAAAAAGGTAGCTACACACGTTTACCAGGATTTGGAAAAGTGAACAGAAACGATGTTGTTGTTTTTAATTATCCTTCAGGAGATACAGCCGTTTATGACCCAAGAATGCCGGATGGTTTGATGGGACATGATTATCATGGAATTGTTAATGATGAAGCGTTTTACCAATTTAATACCTCCTCTGAAAATGGTCAAAAATACCGAGAATTAAATGAGAAATTATTGAAACAAGGAAAATCAAAACAAGAAGCAGATAGTATTACGAATGATATATTCTATCGTTACTTTATTGAAACAAATTGGAAGTGGAAAGAATTAGCGAGAGAAAAACTAGCGAAAGGTGAATTTCCGGGTGAACCAAATGGAATGACACACGGAGGACTAATTTATCGTCCTGTTGATAAGCGAGAAAATTACATTAAACGTTGTGTTGGAATTCCTGGTGATAAACTTAAAATCATAAATTCAATACTTTATGTAAATGGAAAAAAAGCATGGGTTTCTCCTCAACAATGCATAAAATACAAAATTGAAAAAACTAAAATAACTTTCCCGAATCAAGAAGAAATGTATGCTCGTTATGGACTTGAAAACGATCCTTCAGGAGCAAGAATGGATTTTGACACTCGTGACCAAAATTATTATATTTTCAACTTAACACTATCTGAAAAACAAAAAATTGAAAAAGATTTCAAAATTAAGCTAGAAGTTGATATTATTCCACAGTACAGTAAATCAAAAGATTATAATCCAAATATCGGTGAATTGATTGATAATATTAGAACTTTTCCAAAAGATTTCTACGTGAATAATAACGTTACTAATTTCGAAGAATTCCAAGTACCTTTCAAAGGAAAAGTGGTTGATTTCAAAAAAGAGAACATTGCTTATTACCGAAGAATTATAACTGCTTATGAAGGTCACAAGTTAGAAGAGAAAAAAGACGGTATTTACATCGATGGAAAGAAAACATCGACTTACAAAATTCAAATGAATTACTATTGGTTGATGGGAGATAATCGCTACAACTCAGCAGATTCAAGGATTTGGGGTTTTGTTCCAGAAGATCACGTTGTTGGTCGTGCGTCATTGGTCTGGTTTTCGAAAAGCGCATATATGGGTATCCGTTGGGAACGTTTATTCAAGCTTATAAAATAATGACGGTTTTTCCAATTGCTTATTTTCCTTCTGTTTTGTATTGTAGAGAATGGTTTCAAAGTGAAAATAGTCTTCTGGAAATACACGAAAATTTTCCGAAGCAAACGATTCGTAATCGCAGTGAGATTCTAACTGGTAATGGTGTTTTACGATTGAGTGTTCCTGTCGTGCATCAAAGTGGAGTGAAAATTCCTACACACAAAGTAAAAATCATTCAAACAAGTTCTTGGAAAACAGATCATTGGCGCGCAATTGAAAGTGCTTATTCCTACGCACCTTACTTTGAGGATTATGCACAAGACATTCAAAAAATCATCTTTGAAAGCACTGGTTTACTACTTGAAACAAACTTAAAATGTTTGGAATTAATTGCCAAAATATTGGATATACCACTCGATTTTGAAACTACTTCGGAATACTTAGTTGAAGTTGTAAAGGATTTCAGAAACACTGATTTTTCATCCAAAGAAAACTGGAATTTACCAAGCTATCAACAAGTATTTTCCTACAACAAACCTTTCACTCCAAATTTATCCATCATTGATTTAATTTTTAACGAAGGACCGTTTTGTCGGAAATGGATTTTATAAATTATATAAATTCTTTAAGCTTAATTGTTATTAATTTGAAAGGCATAACTCACATTTAAAATATGGCGATTCAATGGAATTGCCATCTGAATCCTTTGGTCAAAAATATAACCAAATTCAACTTTGTGTGGTCCTTTTATATCCAAGGCAAATGACGCTGAATAACGGATTTTAGTAAAGCGATTACCTAGCTCATAATTACTTGGGTCGAAGAAAAACTCTGTGCTGATTTGAGGAGTAAGTGGGAAATTATTGATGTCGTATGAAATGCTTGGTTTAATTCTGAACGATTCATCAAATTCTGGTTCATAAGTCATAATTGTAAGTTGCGTAAATGAATATTGATAACGCAAGCGTAAACCTAAATCAAGTCGTTTTTTTGTTTGTGAAAACTGCAAGTTAAAATTTAAACGATGACTTGATGAATAGTTTGAGTTGTCTTGTCTATCTGATATATAGCGGTAATCAACGGAAGGTTTTAGCCATTTTTTAAACTTGTATTTGATGGAAGCCTGACCGAAAATTGTTTCTAAGTTGTAATTTCCAAAGCGATTATTCCATTCGAAAGCGTATTCAATTCTCTTATTTATTTTTCCTTTGATTCCTGTTTCAAGCCAAAATTGAAAATAGTTTTGTTGTGTAAAACTAAAAAGGGAAAGAAACAAAAAAGGGATCAAAAATAAAAATCGAAGCATTACAACTGTTTTTTGATGACAATTGTATCTAAATCAATCACTTGATTGCGCTCAGTAATTTCAAAAGGAATTAAAATTTCTTTTTTTCCACTTGGGCAAGTGTTACAATCTTCGTAAATAAACAAGGTATAGTTACCTTTTTGAAGGTAGTTAAAAACATAACTTCCATCGTAGCTCGTTTTTAAATCATCATCGTAAAATGCATCATCATCTCCATAAATCAAAAAGACATCTTCATCTGCAGCTTTGTATTTTCCTCCAGAAATTGGGTTTCCGATGCTATTATACAATTGTTCCATCACAACACCTTTCACGGTTGCTGAACCACCTTTTCCTTCCACTTTTGAACAAGAATAGAAAATTGAAGCAACTACAATTAGACTTAAAAAATACTTCATGTTTTGAATAAGATTAAATTATTTCAAACCAAAAATACTATTTAACAGATTAATAAGTTAACTTTAGAATTAATTTAAATAACATTAATTTAATATTAGCTCTTCAAATACTTAAAAATGAGAATTTTAATTACTGTTTTATTTTTTTTATTTCATTTTTTTGAAAGTAAAGCACAACTACTCATTAATGAATATTCTTGTTCCAATCTAACAACAATCTCAGATGGATTTGGTGAATATGAAGATTGGGTTGAATTATATAATCCAACCTCTAATCCTATTGATTTAACAGGATGGTATTTATCTGATAAACCCTCTAACTTAACGAAATGGATAATTCCAAGTGGAACAATTGCTGCAAATAGTTTTAAAATAGTGTATTGCTCGGGAAAAAATCAAGTTCTAGGGAATGAATACCATACAAATTTTAAACTAACTCAAACCGAAAACGAATGGATAATTTTATCTAATGTTTTTGGTAATGTCAGTGATTCTTTGGAAATAGTAAACCTGACTAAAAACAATCATTCAGTTGGTCGTTCAACAAATGGTGCTCCTGATTGGAAACTTTTCACTATTCCTACACCAAACTCAGATAATAGTGGATCTCAAAATTTTTATACATCAACACCGATTTTTAGTATGAGTGCTGGTTTTTATGCTACCCCTCAAACTATTTCAATTACTTGTTCAAACCCAAGTGCAATTATTAGATACACAACTGATGGTTCAGTGCCAACTACAACTTCAACACAATATCTAAGCCCGCTAAATATTACAGTGACTACATTACTAAGAGCTGTTGCATTTTCAGCTGATGAACCCAGTTTTAATGCTTCTGCAACTTACTTTATTAATACTAATCATTCTGTTCCGGTTGTCTCAGTAGCAGGAAATGGCGACTTTAGTGTTGCAACTTTATTAAATGGCGATGCAGGAATCGAACCACAAGGTTTTTTTGAATTATTTGAAGAGGATGGAACTTTTATTGATAAAGGTGAAGGAGAGTTCAACAAACATGGTAATGACTCTTGGTCATATAGTCAAAGAGGATTTGATTTTATTATGAAAGATGAGTTCGGATATAATAATGAAATTGAACATCAAATCTTCCCTGAAAAAACAAGAGATAAATTTCAGCGATTGATTCTCAAAGCTGCAGCCTCTGATAATTACCCATTTGAAGCTGGCGGAGCACATATTCGGGATGCTTATGTTCAAACACTTTCACAAAAATCTGATTTAAAACTAGATGAACGAACTTGGAGACCTTGTGTGGTTTACTTAAATGGACAATATTGGGGTGTTTATGAAATCAGAGAAAAAACGGATGATCACGATTTTACTGATATTTACTATGACCAAACTAAAGATAGTATTCAATATTTAAAAACTTGGGGAGGCACTTGGGAAGAATATGGAGGACCTCAAGCATCAACTGATTGGAACACATTAAGAGACTTTATCATGAACAATAACATGGGAGTTTCTGCCAATTTTAATTATGTTGACTCGCTTTTAAATTGGGAATCATTGGCTGACTATTTTTTCATAAACTCTTACATTGTAAGTCAAGATTGGTTGAATTGGAACACTGGTTGGTGGAGAGGTTTGAATCCAAACGGAGATAAAAAGAAATGGCGTTATACACTTTGGGACATGGACGCTTGCTTTGGTCATTACGTCAATTATACTGGGATTCCAGACATAACTCCAGATGCTGATCCTTGCAATGCAGAAAATTTACCTAATCCTGGTGGACAAGGACATACTGACATTTTAGCTAAGTTAATGAATGAAAACGATAGTGTTCGACAATATTATGTGACACGATACGCAGACATGTTAAATACTTATTTTTCATGTGAGTATATGAATTTCTTGTTGGACAGTATGGTGAATGAAATTCAACCAGAAATGACAGCTCATGTTGCACGTTGGGGAGGTTCAATGATCGAATGGCAAGCAAATGTTGCAGCCATGAGAGATTTTATTAACCAGCGTTGTCAAGTTTTAGAAAATGGTTTAATCGATTGTTATAGTTTAAGTGGCCCTTTTGATGTTACATTTAATGTAAGTCCTGTAAATGCTGGAGAAATTAAGGTTAATTCTATTTGGCTCGAAAACTATCCGATGACAACCAGTAATTTTGGAGGGATTAACACGAATTTAATAGCTAGAGCAACTATTGGTTATACTTTTTCACATTGGGAAATCATAAATAATTCATTAGCTCAGCCAAATGTAAATGACACAAATTCATTAAATATTTCTTCAAATGACACAATAATAGCTGTTTTTGTAGTTATTGAAAATACAGATTTAGATAATGACGGGGTAAGTAATATTGATGAAGCAACTATTGGAACCGATCCCTTAAATCCAGATACAGATGGAGACGGAATTAATGATGGCATTGAAGTTACAACTAGTTCTAATCCGCTCGACCCTTGCAGTCCTAATATGAATGCTGGTCTTTGTGATCAAGACGAAGATGGATTAACAAATTCAGAAGAAATTTCCTCAGGTACTGACCCAACAAATCCAGATACTGATGGTGACGGAATAAACGATGGAACTGAGATTGAAAACGGAAGCAGCCCATTAAACCCATGTGATCCAAATTCTGATTTAGAAAATTGTAAAGAAGGAATTTATATTCCAAATGCTTTTTCACCAAACGAAACTGGAAGTAGTGACAATGAAGTTTTCCAAATTATTGTTGGAACTGATATCAAGTCCATAAATTTTAGAATTTTTGACCGTTGGGGCAATTTAATGTTTGAATCGAAAGACAAAAAATTCAAATGGGATGGAACTTTTAACGGTAAAAAGTGCAATTCAGGCATCTATGCATATGCTGTTGAAGTTATCTATCTCAATAATAAACAAGAAACAATTAGTGGTAACATAACTTTGATACGTTAATGAAAAAGGTTTTTGTTTTTATCGGCTTGTTAATTTCAGAAATTGCATCTGCTCAAGATTATCATTTTTCGCAAATCGATAAAATGATGCCTTTGATAAATCCAGCAACGACATCAAACTTTGATGGTTTTGAAAAATTTAGTGCTTTTCACAGAAGTCAATGGCTTGGCTCAGGGACAAAATTTTACACAACAAACGCCTTAGCAGAATTAACATTAGGGAAGAAAAGAGGTCGAGATAAAGCTTACTTAGGTGTTGGTGTGTTTTTCAATAACGATTTTGGTGGTGACTCAAAAATGACAAGCAGTGGTGGAGGTTTTTCTGCTAGTGGAAATGTAACTTTAGCTGATGGACACTGGTTATCTGCTGGTTTTCAAACTTCTTTCATAAGTAGAACAGCTGACTTTTCAAGATTATATTATTACAATCAATTCAATGGTTCTGGTTTCGATAATAGCATTCCTTCAGGAGAATTAAATGAATTTACATCCTTTGGTTATGTCGATGCAGCTGCTGGAATTTCATATCGATTCAATAAAAAAAGAAATAGAAAATTTAAATCTAAAAACAATGGATTTCAACTTGGATTTTCAATGAGTCATTTAACCCAACCAGATTTAAAATACAATGTTTTAATAGAAGATAAATTATACCGTAAAATTTGCATTAACACCAATTTTACCGTTGGAATTAACTCGGTTTCTGGCATTCAGTTTACTGCTGCACAATTCTTTCAGGGTCCACATTCTGAAACTAATTTAGGAGTATTCTATGAACTAAGACTAAAAGATGTCTCCACTTTAATGAGTGTTTCTAGAGAAAGAAACTTGTACATAGGATCTTATTTCCGAATCCCTAATTCATTTTCCCCCTATGTTGGAATTGATTTTGGTGAATTTTCATTTGGTATATCTTACGACAAAACTGGTGGCATAGCAGGTACAGCTTATAAACATACGATAGAAGTTAATATTAACTATTTGATTACTAATAAATCCATTTTTAAGGGACGCTAATAAATAGTTATTTTTCTAACTAATCGTGTCAAAATCGACGTTAAAAATTAATCAAAAATGTTTTTTGTTAGCCCAATGAAAAATTAAATATAGTATTTCAATCAAATCACAAAGTTGTATTTGTTACTTGAATTTAAGGATTTAAAATTCAGAAATAAATAATACAATTTTTAATTATTTTAACCAACCTCTTTACTTCATAAAAAAAATGAGTTAACTCTTTTTCGAGTAGAAACCAGTTTTAAATAAATGTTAGCTTAATGAATAGTAATGCATTTAACTTAATTTACTTTAGTTATTTACAAAAAAAAAGACGACACAAGGTCGTCTTTTTTTATACAAAATGTGAATATTACATTTTTATAAATTTCACAGATTCATTTTGTTTGCCTGAGACAAATTTAATGATGTAAGTACCATTTGGTAAATTCTCACAATCAATTGGAAGAATATTACTTCCTGCAATCATGTTTTTACTAATTGATTTAACTAAACGTCCTGTAATCGAATAAACATTTACTAAAACCTCACCTGTGTTTGATAAGTTAAAACTTAAGTTTGTATTATCATTAGTCGGATTAGGGAATGTTTTCAATTTAGTTTTAATAGTATTGATAACATTACCGGTTTCATCATTAATACCTAAATATGCTGTAGATTTCCAAATACCTCTACCGAATGTTCCTAAATAAATCTCTCCTGGTCTTCCATTTCCTTCTTCAAAAGTTCTCCATGATTGACGAACTTCATAAACAGGAACACCTTCAAACCCTGTTGATGCGTTTTCCCAAGATGCACCACCATTTTCAGTTACAAAAACACCGCTTGAAGTTCCCACAACAATAATATCAGAATCATTTCTGTCTATAATTCCATCATAACAAGCTAATCCTGGGCTAGTTATTGACCCTAAACTAGTGAACGAAGGCGATGATGTTGTAGCATTTAGAGAACGTCTATTACTTCCTCCAAATCCAGAAAACAAAACGATATCATCAGAATTGCTTGGATTAACTGCTAAACCTTCATAACTAACTGTAGTAATTTTTGTAGCAGTTGTAGCTGTTGGAGTTGTAGCAGAAGCTCCTGTTCCTACAAAAGCAACTTTCGATACAAAATTAGTTTCAGATGTATAAACTGAACCCAAACCATCAATTCTCCAAACACCTGCACCAGCACTAATATAAAGATGCTCTAAATCTTTCGAGAATTCAAGATCGATATTATTAAAGGTTCCACCACCGAATCCTCTAGCAACACAAACCCACAATGGATTAGTAACTGCTAGTCGTGTAGCATTTCTTGTCCCCCATAACTCTCCACCGTTCGCGTTAACATAAACCAAGAACCAAGATTGGTAAGGATCTTGAACTCTCAGCGTATCCCATGCAACATTATAAATCACAGTGTCTTCGCCCATGCTAACTGTTTCATTAGTTGCAGGATTCAAACCAAAGTTTTCTCCGTTTACTGTTAATGAAGGTGTGTAAATTAGTGTATCATCGAAATATAAATTTGAAGATGTCACATATGTTATAGTATCACCAGAAGCCATAGATGGAACTCTTAATATATCTCCTGAATTATAATTTCTTGTAGGAATGAATGTTACGGAGTCTTTAGAATTCAGATCATAGTTTTCAGCTAAAATAAACTCTGTATGGAAAGGATGGTAAGAACTTCCATCAGTTCCAGGTGGATCATAAGTTCCTGGTAAAGCAGGTGAAAAAGATGTGAATGTTTGTCCTCTATCTCCAGAGCGATTTATGCTGTTGTAATAGATTGATGTAAACATCACTTTAGGATTATAAAATGAAATTTCACATTCAAAACCATCACCACCTGTTACTTCATTAAAAGATTGATAAGTTGAACCTGTAAAATCATTATATAATGTTCCATTATCCTGAGTACCACCAATTAATGCACCTGATCTATCAAAAGCGATTCCGTAAAACTGAGTTACGTTGTAGCCTCTGTTTGCTGGATACCATGTTTCTCCAAAGTTGTTTGAAATTCCAATTCCACCATCATTACCAACATATAAACGATTGTTTGAATCCCATTTCATTTCATGATTATCTGCATGAACATAAATAGATGAATTTGGATTAACAAACCACTGACTTACTTGATCGAATCCACCAGATGGAGGATTATTTACTTGTTGTTTCCAGCTCCAAATGTCAATTCCACCTATTAACAAATGTTCTGGATTAATTGGGTTAACAGATGCTATTGAGTTGTAAGTACCTTGATCTCTGTATATATTTAATGGATCTTGATTAGATGCTCCTACAAATTGAGACCATGTTTGTCCATTGTTTTGTGAAACATGCATACTTAATAAATTACTATTAGTACGTATAGCATATATGGTGTAATTATTAGTAGCATTTTTTGTCGGAGAAATTGCATATTCAATTCTAGCTGCCCCATTCGGAACTAAATTATTTGTAGCTGTACCAGACTTATCTTCGAAAGTTGAACCACCATCATTTGAAATATAAGTCTTATTTGATGAGAAAGCCGCAACTACAACTTGTCCATCTTTTGATAATTGTAGAGCAGTACAAGAACCACTTGTAACTGTAACTGAAGTTATAGATTGATCACCTAATTTCCATTTTTTCAGACCTTGAGATGTCGCCATCCAAATATAATTATCATTTTCAGAACTTACAATTTCTGTACTTTCTGTAATTCCATTTATTTTAGACCATGTTGCACCATCATCAGTTGTGTACCAAACACCATTTCCAGCCCAACTCTCTTGATTGGAGCCCGTTGCTACATATAATGTACCATCGGGTGTTTGAGTCATACTAGAAATAAATGGATTTGCACCTGCTTCAACGAATGAAGTAACCCTTCCCCATGTATTACCTTTGTTATATGAAACATACAAACTTCCAGAAACTCCACCTGCCCAAATTCTATCTTCCCATTTTCTATCAACTTGAATTGCTCTTGTTCTTCCACCTATATTGTCAGGCCCCATATCAACAAAAGTTACTGACTTCGTTTTAGAAATTTTACTAATTTCTTTTTGAATTTGTTGTAGTTTTTCAACTGACACTGGCTGACCAGTTGTTACATCGATGTAGCGAGCTTTCATCCACTCATTTGCTTCATCTGCTTTCTGATCTTGAATTACAGACAAACCTTTCTTAGAATAGCTTCCACTAACAATACTGAAGTCTAAATTACTAAGTGCAAACAATGCGCAAGCACCTGCAACAACAACAGAACCAATAAGATACTTTTTCTTGTTCATATTTTTATGATGATTTTACAATATTAACGTGTGCCAAATTAATTATAAATTTTTAAAAATTAACTTAAATTTAAAGTTTTAGTCATTAATTTATTATGATGTTAAATTATGTGATTCATAATCATAATTAATTTAGAGCATTTTTGATTGAATAACAGATTTAATTCAAAAATGTTCCTTTGGATTAATTTCTTTTACTAACTGTTAATTTTCTTATTTTGTAGGTCAATAAATTCAAATAAGTTCAAATGTAAATATTTTAATCTTAATTTTAATTCCATTTTTTTATCTTTATTTAAGCTTTTCTCTTTCAGCAATAATTCATAATAATATCTTACTTTTGATGTATCTCTAGGATCTATGTAAACATCATAAGTACTCCCTATACTTTCCAATAAAAAATCTCTGTTCTTGTAATTTGGGAAATGTTTTAACAAAGTATCACCGTATGCCACAGCCTTATAATGAGCCTGAAGTTCACCGTATTTCATATGCACCTTAAACAAACAGTCAGCTGCATATTCATCTTTAGGAAATGCTTGATAATATGCCAATAATCGATTTATTAATTCAATATTTGTTAAACTTGGCATTTTTGAGGCAGCATTAGGGTTTTTCTGAATTAGTGAAATGGAATCTTCCATTTGTTTAATCCTAACTTTATAATCCTCTCTTGTTAATTCTTTTTTCTTTGGATCAGCCCCACATGAAAAAACAATTTTTATCAAAGTAAAAATAATTACTAAAAAAAATGATATTCTCATAATAATTTTGATTTTTTAGATTCTGGAAATCTCATTCTGTATTCAACTGAAATGTTTCCTGTAGTAATGTTGTTTAATCTTTTACTTAATAGTTTACGTTTTAATGAAGGTAAATGGTCAGTGAATAATATTCCTTCTATGTGATCATATTCATGTTGAATAATTCTGGCAGCATAACCATCAAATGTTTCTTCATGAAAATTCCAATTTTCATCAAAGTAGGTAATCAATAATTTTTCCCTTCTAATGACATTTTCTCTAATTTTTGGAATTGACAAACAACCTTCTTGAAATGCCCAATTTTTACCGACCTCCTCTTCTATTATAGGATTAATAAATACCTTTCTAAATTTTTCAATTCCAATTGCTTTTGGGTCTGGTTCTTCTCCTTCCTCATCTGCAAATGGAGCACCATCTACAACAAATAATCGTATACTTTTACCGATTTGAGGAGCTGCAAGTCCAACTCCTTTTGCATGATACATTGTTTCAAACATATCTGAAATTAATGCTTGTAGATCTGGAAAATCTTTTTCAATTTCCTCAGCTTCCTTTTTTAATATTGGGTCGCCATATGCAACAATAGGTAAAATCATTTCTAAAGGATTTTATTTGCAAAAATATAATTTTGGAATTTATTTTTTTATGCTTTGTAAATAATCAGCTAAAATTAATGATGCTGCTACGCGGTCTATTAGTTTTTTATCTTTTTTATGTTTTGATTTCCCAAATAAATTAATTGATTCCATAGCATTTACAGAACTATACCTTTCATCAACAAATACTGTTTGTATTGAAGGGAATTCATTTTCAATTGCAACTTTAAGCAATCTTACATTTTCTGTTATATGTGAATCACTTCCATCTAGACGTGTAGGATATCCTAAAACAATAATTTCAATTTTTTCTTTTCCCATTAACTGATGAAGATATGTCATCAAATTAATAGAATCTACAGTTGTAAGTGGACTTGCAATAATTTTTTTTTCATCAGTTATAGCTACACCAGTCCGTTTTAAACCAAAATCTAATGAAATAATTTTTGACATTGAATAAAATTATTAAAATATGGTTCCTTGTGTATAAAGAATAAAAAAAAGGCAAGTTCAAATGAAATTGCCTTTTAACTTGATTTGAATTTAGTTTAAACCTCAGTACCCTCTACTGGAACTAAGATACGTCCACAATGCTCGCAAACGATAATCTTTTTCTTTGTAACAATATCTAATTGTCTTTGAGGTGGTATTTTGTTGAAACATCCACCACAAGAACCACGCATTACTTGAACAACTCCAAGACCATTTTTCGCATTTTCTCTTAAGCGAGAGTATGCAAATATTAAACGAGATTCAATTTTTTTCTTAGCATCGTCAGAAGCTTTCATTAATTTGTCTTCATCTTTTTGCGTTTCGCTAACAATTGCATCTAATTCTGCTTTTTTAGAAGCTAAATCTTCTTTTTTCATTGTTAAACGATCTGTAGCGTCAGAAAGCAATTCTTTTTTTCCTTCGATTTTGAATTTTGCTTCTTTACTTTTCTTCTCATTCAGTTTAATTTCTAATTCTTGAAACTCAATTTCTTTTGCAAGTGATTCAAATTCTCTGTTATTTCTTACGTTATTTTGTTGTTCTTTGTATTTAGAAATTGCTGTTTCAGAATCTTTTGAAGCTTGTTTACGATCAGTAATTTCAGTTTCAATTTCTTTAATTTCTTCGTTGATTTTAGAAATTCTTGTATTCAAACCACTAATTTCATCTTCTAAATCTTGAACCTCTAGTGGTAATTCTCCACGGATGGTACGAATTCGATCAATTTCAGTATCGATTTTTTGAAGTTCGAAAAGCGCATCTAGCTTCTCTGCGATTGTAGCTTCTTTCTTAGTTGCAGTTGCTGCCATGGGCTAAAAATAGTTTATCGGATTTGTATTATGTTCTGTTAAATGGATTACAAAGTTAATAAAATTTTCTTTCAATTTTTCAGCTAATAAAATACTTGTAAATTGTTCACTTTCAAAATGGCCAATATCAGCAATTATCAGCTTGTTTTCAGCGTCAAAAAACTCATGGTATTTGAAATCTGCTGTAATAAAAATATCTGCTTTTTGTTGAATGGCTTTTGATAAAAGAAAACTTCCGGAACCACCACATACCGCCACTTTTTTAATCTTTTTCCCTAAAAATTGTGTATGACGAATGACACCACATTTAAAGGTTGTTTTAAGTTGACTTAAAAAAGTAATTTCATCTTGTTCAAATTCCAATTCTCCGATCATTCCTGCGCCTTCAAACTGATTTGAATTTTGTATAGGATAAATTTCATACGCCACTTCTTCATACAGATGAGCCGTGTACATTGCATTCAATACCTTTCTTAAATTATAATTACTAACTAAATATTCAACTCGGTATTCTTCGAAAGCTTCTCGAACATTTTTATTGCCAATTTGTGGGTTAGCGTTTTCATTGCCTTTAAATGTTCCTGTTCCTTCGGTTCTGAAATGACATTCTGAATAATTTCCAATTTGCCCACCTCCAGCTTTGAAAATTGCTTCGTCTAATTGTTCTAGAGCATCTTTCGGAGCAAAAACAGTCAGTTTTGAGAGATTCCCTTGAATAGGTTGTAAAATACTTATGTTTTTCAATCCAATTCGATTCGCAATTTCTTTGTTTACACCCTCAAAATGATTGTCCAAATTCGTATGAATTGCATACAAAGCAATATCATTTTTGATACACTTTGAAACAATCCGTTCTATATAATTTGACCCCGTTATTTTCTTCAAACCTTTAAAAATAATCGGATGATGGGCTAAAATTAGGTTGCAATTCTTTTCTATAGCTTCATCTACGATTTTTTCAATGCTATCTAAACAGATAATAACTCCCGTTATTTCCATTTCTAGATTTCCAATTAATAATCCAGAATTATCATACGATTCTTGAAGTGAAAGCGGAAATTGATGTTCTAGAAACTGAGTTATTGCTTTTAATTTCATTTTTAAAATTTACGCGTGATTCCAATATTTACCCCAATAGCATTTGACTTGTGGATATAATCACTGAATTCGATGTATGTATTACTTACTTGATTTCGATAACTTGCACTTAATCGCAAACCAAAATTATTTTCAAATTGCAACTCCAAACCTGCGCTTACAACCCATGAAAATGCAAAAGAATTTATTTCATTATTGACTTTAATCGCTTCATCACCTTTCGCACCAAGCGAATCGGTCCATTGTTGCATTTGTTTGTAGGAAAAATTCATCTGAGGAATCAAACCGCCACCTACAAAGTATTTTAACTTTTTTCCACCCTGCAGTTTGATTTGTAAGGGTAAAGCTATGTAATTATATTTAGATTGATAATTGAAGGTGCTATCACTCGTATTTGATTTCCAACTATATTGTTCACCATTTCTAAGTAAAGAGAGTGCTCCATCAAAATAAATGTGATTACTTAAAGGAGTTGTCATGCCTAAAGAATAACTCCAAATTCCAAGTTTAGATTCATTTGCTCTTTCACCCAAAGGTTTATTTAAAAAATCAACATTTGGCTCAAGTTTTCTAGATGAACTTGCAAAATTTGCTTCAACATAGAAAATACTAACAGTGTCCTTGACTGTTTTTTGCTTTAGTTCAGACTTATCTTTTGAATTAGATTCTTGTTTGGTTACAATTTGTGAAAAACAATTTAAAAGCAAGAAAGTAAATAAACCCGAAATAGTAATTTTATTCATAATTTCAAAAGTAGTAATTTGGTTTTAAAATGTACAAGAGATTATTTTAACTTAAACAAAAACAAACAATTTAAATAAAAATATGAATATAAATTCATTTCATATTCTGTAAAAAAATCTAAAAATTTTGTTTTATTTTAAAACAAATCAGTTGTAACTTATTATATTTAATTTTTGATTTTTTACACAAAACCTAAAAAAAAAAGAAGTATTTTTTTTATTCTGAATTGTTTTCTTTAATTTTAAAAAAAAATCAAATGAATATACTACATCAGTTGAAAAAAATTAATCTAATTTTATTATTTTCATCAACGCTTTTTGTTAACTACGTTGCTTCACAAAGTACACAGTTAGCCAATTCAATTTGTAATACTAGCATAAGTAACCTTGGAGCAAACATTACCTGTGTTAGTAATCTAGGGCAAGGTCATCGATTTGAAATTTCTAAAACAGATGGAACAATAATCGATACTTATGATGCAATTGCAGGAAACATTACCAACCCAACTCGTTCCAAATATGCATTTAGATTTACTTGGTTAACTGGTTGTAACATTAGTTATGGAACGACTTACAAAATTAGAGTTTCATGGTTTGACGGATCAAATTGGAGTACCTACGGATCATATTGTAACATCACTACTCCTTCACTCCCTATAGCTGTAGCATCCTCATTCTGTGGTACAACAATCTCAAGTTTAGGGGTTAATATAACGGCTTCAGCGAATCAAATGTGTGGTCATAAATGGGAAATTAGAGATTTAAGTAATAATTTAATTGGAGAATATGATGCATTAACATCATCTATATTATATCCTGGAAGATCTGCATATAATTTTCGATTTACATGGATGCCAGCCGGTACAATAACGAGCGGAACTACATATGTTATTAGAGTTGCTTATTATGATCCAACAACTGGTTCTTGGAGTGCGTATGGTTCAAGTTGTAATATAACCACACCTGTATCACAGAGTACTCAGCTTAACCCCGCTTGGTGTAACAATTTAAGTATACCATCATCATCAACTACTATAACCTGTAATACTGTTACAGGAGCTATTCAATATCAATTCACAATTTCAGCAACAGGTTATGGAATAGTTGGCGTACTTACAAAATCATCAAATAGTTTTAAACTAAACGAATTGACTGCACCTCATCCAATTATTGGACTAGATTATAACGTTGAAGTTAGCTCTAGAAATACTCCTACATCTGCTTTTAGTTCTCCTGGATCGATATGTGCCGTTAGATTAGCTGTACCAACAACAACTATTTCAAACTCTGATTGTGGAACAACTATAAATTATCTTCAATCTGACACCATTCATGCTAACATTATTCCCGGTGCAGAAGCATATCGTTATAGAATAATTGATGGTTCAACAACTATAACAGATACAGTTAATAACTTAACAACCTATAATGGAATTACATTAAATAAATTTCCTGGGGTTGAATACTGTAAATCTTATCAAATCTCTGTTCAAGTTAGAGTTAATGGATTCTGGAGTGATTGGGGAGCGCCATGCACAATATTAACAGTTTGTCAACCAACAACAGAACTAAGAAGTGGATTTATAAATAGTAATATTACTTCTTGTGCTACAAACATATATGTAAATGCCATTACCTATGCCTCACCATATGAATACCGAGTTATTGGGTCTAATATAAATGAAGTTATTCAAAGTACTGGTTCACAAATGCGACTTTCTTATCTTACACAAGCAAGTAATCTGGCATATGGAAATACTTACTCTATAGAATGTAGAGTTTTTGTAAATGGAAATTGGTGTCCGTGGGGTCCTGCAAAAAATTTAACACTACAAATACCAACATTAACTAACACAATGTGTGGTGCTTCATTACCTACTATGAGTACGAAAGTTTATTCTAATAGTGTATCATGTGTAACAGACTATCGATTCCGAATCAATGGACCAGGATTGACAAATTTTATTCACAATCCAAGTTCTACAAGTTTTTTTGTCCCTAATCAATTAATCTCTTCTGGAATTCAACTTGGTTCTACTTATTCAGTTGAAGTATCGGTTTTAACAAATGGTGTTTGGTCTAATTTTGGTTCATCATGTAATATTACTTTACCATTGACATACATTTTAAATAATGAATCAGAATCATTTGAAAATATTAATGATAAAACTGAACCAAATTTAATAGCAAATATTTATGATCTTGAAAATGATATATTTAGTATTTATCCAAACCCATCAAATACAATTTTTAAAATAAACATTGAAAATAATTTAGATAAACCTTTAATTATAAAAGTAATTAATCCAATGGGAACTGTTGTGGAAGAAAAAACATTCACTGACAATAAAGAAATCAATGATTTTAGTTTTGGGAATGACTATGCTCAGGGTGTTTACTTGGTTAATCTTTACTTTGGAGATGATATAATTCAAAATAGAATTGTTAAGCTAAAATAGAAATTAAATAAAAGTGTAAAAAATCAGAAAATAAAAAAGGTCAGATAAATCTGACCTTTTTTATTTTAGAAAAATATTTAAATTTTTGAATTTAAGCTTGCCCACGAACCACCATTGTGAACATCATAACCTTTTGATTTTAAAATTCCTTTTGCTGAACCACTTCTCATTCCAGAAGCACAACACGTTATAATTACTTTGTTTTTTGGAATTTTGTTCAAAGAATTTGCAATTTCAGGTAAGGGAATATTCACAGCACCTTTGATGTGTCCTGATTTGAATTCGCCTTGTGAACGAACATCAACAATCATTGCACCATTTTTCACCAATTCTTTATAGTCAACCGACTTAATACCGAATAATTTTGAAAGGATAGACATAATTAAATACTTACTAAATAATTAACATCCATCCACGAACCACCATTTTCGCATTCCACTCCGATTGATTGGAAATAGTGAGTTGCTTGTCCACTTCTGTTTCCGCTTGCACAACAGAAAACGATTGGTTGCTCCATAGCTCTGATTTCTTCGATGTGAGCTGTGATTTCTTGCAAAGGAATATTTACTGATCCTGCAACATGACCTCCGCTATATTCAGCATGAGTTCTAACATCTACGATTGTTCCAATTTTAGACATAACTTAATTTTTTTGTGTTATAAACTTCTTAACTAATTGAAAAAATAAGTCACCGATTAATGCGCCCATCAATATGTTAAAGAAGATGTTTGAACGAATAGCACAGCCTGTTTCACATGGAAACAATTTGAAATAAATTATTCCACCTATACCGCCAATCACATATCCCAATAAATTAACTAACGAAGCAACTTTTATCATCTCTTAATTTTATTTGACAAAAGTAGAGTAGTTTTTTAATTCTATTTGTAACTTTTGATACACTTTCAAACTGAGTTCTGAAATACTTCCTTATTTTTGGAAAAACAAAATTTATCATGAAACACGTTTCCCTAGCATCCATTGAAAAAGCAATTGATATCGTAGATAATTTAGACGATGACCAATTAGAATCAACATTTGAAAAATATGCATTAACCCAACAAATTTTATTGGAATACGTAATGTCTGCTCCAGTAGAATATGAAAATGAAGAATTGGAAGGTCTTTTAATCTATTACTTTTGCTTAATCAATGAGTGTTTCACTCAAGAAGGTATTAAATTAAGAGAAGTTACGGAGGACGACATAGACGAAATGGAAGAACCTTTTGCAGATATGTTAGATCAGTATTTCGATGATGAGGATGAAGAGATTTTAGAATCGTTCTGTGACCAACCTGAACTTGCACAATTTATGGCAATGGAAGTTTCAACAGATGATGAAGACGGAAGCACTATGAGTGATGAGACTGCTAGTCAATTATTTACAGTTACAATAGCAATGATAAGTTTAATGAATAGAGCTATTATGGCTTAATAAAATTCTATTAAATCCAAAATCTAAACCATATTTAGTATGTTGAAAATTGATATGCACACCCATATTATTCCGAAAATTATGCCCAATTGGACAGAGAAATTCGGTTATGGAAAATTTATCAATTTGGTTCACAACGAAGACCGATCAGCTGATATGATGCAAGGAGGTCAGTTTTTTAGAAGAATTCAAGAAAATTGTTGGAATGATGAACTTAGAATAGGTGAATATGAGCAGTTTAATACCCAAGTTCAAGTAGTTTGTACCATTCCAGTTATGTTTTCCTATTGGGCGAAAACTGAAGATTGCGTTGAACTTTCTCAATTTTTGAATGATCACATAGCTGATTTAGTAGCGAAACATCCTAAGAATTATATAGGTTTAGCAACAATTCCAATGCAAGATACTGAAGCAGCAATTAAAGAATTGGAAAGAGCAAAGACAACTGGACACGTTGGGATTCAAATTGGGTCAAATATCAACGATGAAAATTTAAGTGAAGAACGTTTTTTTCCAATTTTTGAAGCTTGTGAGCGTCTGGGAATGGCTTTGATGGTTCATCCGTGGCAAATGATGGGATTTGATTCAATGAAAAAATACTGGTTACCTTGGTTGGTTGGTATGCCTGCAGAAACTTCTCGTGCAGCTTGTTCAATGATTTTTGGTGGCGTTTTAGAACGTTTGCCAAATTTAAGAGTGTGTTTTTCTCATGCAGGGGGTTCTTTTTTGCCAACTTTAGGACGAATTGAACACGGATTTAATTGCCGCCCAGATTTAGTTGCAGTTGATAATTCTATAAATCCTAGAGAATATGTTGGTAAATTTTGGGTAGATTGTATCACACACGATATTGATGCCTTGAAATATATTTTGAAATTACAAGGTTCAAAGCGTATTTGCCTCGGTTCCGATTATCCTTTTCCGCTAGGCGATTTGGAGATTGGAAAATTCATCGAAGAAAGTGATTTATCCAAAGAAACAATTGAAGATATTTTCTCACATTCTACTTTGGAATGGCTTGACTTAAAAAAGGAAAAATTTATTTAAAATTTCAAAAATCAGTTAAGATTAAATATCAAAAAACTAATTGATTACAAGAAATTTAAACTATAAAAATTGTTTTAAATCCTCTTATCAATGAAAATAAAAAGTATCTTTTTTTTCTTTTCTCTCGGAATACTGAGTTTAATCAATGCTTGTACTGAAAAATCAGGTCCTGTAAAAAACCTGGATGAAATTCGACCGAAATCGGAAGGTAATGAACGAATTAAAGAGACCAAAGAATCAAAAGATACACTTCTCCCCTATTTAACGAGTTATACGCAAGACTCTGTTTTACTGGAGATTGAAGCCATTTCACCAATTGAACATTCGCATTTTATCAATCGATTTCAACCTATTAAAAAAACTGCTTTTTTGCTTAAACAAAAAGATTCAACCGAAAATATCGAACATTTTGCTTGGGAATTTAAGGATTCTGTTGCTACCAAAAATGCGTTTTATAATTGGTTGGACATCGAAAAGTCTTCTAAAATACTTTCTTCAAAATCACTTTCAAAACTCTTTTTCACTGCGTTGATTACCGAAAAACACATCGATTTTTTCTACTCCACTATGAAAATGGATGTTCCAAAACTAATGCGTTATGTGAAATTCAACAGAAATACTGAAACGTATAAATACATCATCATCCAAAAACGAAATTCTAAAGCACTTTGGTATCAATTTGCTGATGAAAAACTAACTTTAATTCCTTCTAAATGAAAATTTTAAACCGCGGATTTATCAAAGTAACTCCTACTCTAACCTTTATTGATTGGGCAAAATCAGTCGCTGAAGAAACACCCTTTTTCGATGCAAATCCTGAGTCAACTATCTATTTAATCGAAGATGATTTTTGGGAAGAAGAAAAAATAATAGAGAAATACTTCAAGAAAATTGCAAAACAAGAATTTGGCGCAATCGAAGAAAACATAGAAAATCAACCACTTATCGCAGATTTAGAATTATTCAATAGCTATTTCCAAAGCGAATTTGGAACCTTTGTTTACGATCTCCTGAACGATACTTTACAAGCAGAGAAAGTTTAACGTTACTAGAATTCTAAATAAAATTTCAATATTCCAAATTGAGTGTAATACTAATGAGTTGATTTATTTTTGTATTCTCACTTTTTTCCAAAATAACCGATTCTAAACAATCCCCTTTCCTTTGATGTTGTTACTTTTGCAAAAACTTATTTTATGGCAACTAGAAATTGGGAAACACTTAAGAAATATACCGACATCAAGTTTGAGTTTTTTGAAGGTATTGGAAAAATCACCATCAATCGTCCGCAAGTTTACAACGCTTTTCGTCCAGAAACAAATTTTGAAATTCTAGATGCATTGGTGATTTGTAGAGAAAATCCAAACATAAACGTGGTAGTGCTAACAGGCGCAGGAGACAAAGCTTTCTGTTCAGGTGGCGATCAAAACGTGAAAGGTGTTGGAGGTTATATTTCAGAAAATGGCGTTCCTCGTTTGAATGTTTTAGACATTCACAAAGCAATTCGTTCGCTTCCAAAACCAGTTATTGCAATGGTAAATGGCTACGCAATCGGTGGTGGACACGTTCTTCACGTTGTTTGTGACTTATCAATTGCCTCTGAAAATGCACGCTTTGGTCAAACAGGTCCTAAAGTTGGAAGTTTTGATGGTGGCTTTGGTTCATCTTACCTAGCTCGTTGCGTTGGCCAGAAAAAAGCACGTGAAATTTGGTTTTTGTGTGAACAATATACAGCTGAAGAAGCTGAAAAAATGGGTATGGTAAACAAAGTGGTTCCTTTTGAAGAATTGGAAGACACAGTTGTTGCTTGGTCCAAAACGATTATGAAAAGAAGTCCGTTGGCTATTCGTATGATTAAACGTGCGATGAATGCTGAACTAGACGGACAACACGGTTTGATGGAGTTGGCTGGCGATGCTACTTTACTCTATTATTTAACGGAAGAAGCGCAAGAAGGAAAACACGCTTTCTTAGAAAAACGCGATCCAAATTTCCAACAATATCCTAAATTTCCTTAAAGTCAAGTTATGTCAATTCGCTCATTAGAACCTCAAATTCTCTGGAATCACTTCGCTGATTTAAACGCTGTTCCCCGACCTTCTAAAAAAGAAGAACGTGTACGTCAATTTATGGTTGATTTCGGAAATAATCTTGGATTGGAGACAATCGTTGATAAAATTGGAAATGTAATTATCAAAAAACCAGCTTCTGCAGGAATGGAAAACCGCAAAACGGTCATTCTTCAAGCGCATTTAGATATGGTTCACCAAAAAAATTCGGATACCGTTTTTGATTTCGACACACAAGGAATTGAAATGTTGGTGGAAGGTGATTGGGTTCGTGCAAACGGAACAACTCTTGGTGCAGATAACGGAATCGGAGTTGCAGCAATAATGGCAGTTTTATCGTCCAATGAAATTCAACATCCAGCTGTCGAAGCTTTTTTCACAATCGATGAAGAAACAGGAATGACAGGTGCTATGAAAATGGACGGTTCCTTGTTGCAAGGCGAGATTTTATTAAACATTGACACCGAAGACGACGATGAACTTTCAATTGGTTGTGCAGGCGGAATCGACACCAATACATCCTACACTTATTCAGAAGTTCCAGTAAAAGCAAACAGTAAAACGGTTGAAATTTCTATCCGTGGTTTGTTAGGTGGTCATTCTGGAATGGACATCGACAAAGGAAGAGGAAACGCTAACAAATGGATGGCGCGCATTTTATGGGAAATTAGTCAATCGATTTCTATTCAATTAGTGGCGTTTGACGGAGGAAGTTTACGTAATGCAATTCCGCGTGAAGCGACAGTTTTACTTGCTATTCAAGCAACAGATGCAGCTAAATTCCACGAACTTTTTGACTTTCAAGTAGCAACTTTAAAAGAAGAATACCAAAGCATCGAGCCAGCAATCAATATTCAAGTTAAAGAAATTGACGCCGCTAAAAAAGCTATTAATGATGCTGATTTCAAGAGAATTATCAATCTTATCAGTTCTGTTCATAACGGAGTTTTCAGAATGAGTCCAGATATCGTTGGGTTGGTGGAAGCATCTTCAAGCTTGGCTAGAATTATTATTTCAAACGGTTCATTTACGAGTCAATCTCTACAAAGAAGTAGCGTTGAATCTACAAAATCAGAAGTGGCGATGAATATTCGTTGTGCTTTCGAAAATGCAGGTTGCGACGTTGTTCAAGGCGGCGATTATCCAGGATGGAAACCAAACCCGACTTCTGCGATTTTGAATTTAATGGAAAACTTATATATCAATTTATTCAACGAACAACCACAAGTAAAAGCGTGTCACGCAGGTTTAGAATGTGGAATCTTAGGAAAACATTTACCAGGAGTGGATATGATTTCTTTCGGACCAAACATTCGTGCAGCACATTCACCAGATGAAAAAGTTCAGATTTCTTCGGTTCAAAAATTCTGGGGATACTATTTGGAAACTCTGAAGCAAATACCAATTAAAAACTGAAAACTGAGAACTGAAAGATGAAAGTGAAGAGTGACATTTGTTTTCGAGAGCCTCAGCCAACAGTTGAATTCATTCTCTCATTTGTAATTCCCTCGTTCTCTCATTTGTCATTCTCTCATAACATCTTAAAGTCCTAATATCCTAAAGTCCCAATAAAAAAAATGACATTTCAACTAAATACAATCGAGGAGGCAATTGAAGAAATTCAAAATGGAAAAGTAATCATAGTAGTGGACGACGAAGACCGCGAAAATGAAGGAGATTTCCTTACTGCTGCTCGTAATGCAACACCTGAGATTATCAATTTTATGGCAACACACGGTCGTGGGCTAATTTGTGCACCAATCAGCGAAGAACGTTGCGATAACTTAGGTTTGGAGATGATGGTCCGCAATAATTCTGCGGCTTATGAAACTCCTTTTACAGTAAGTGTCGACTTAATTGGTCATGGTTGTACAACAGGTATTTCTGCAAGTGATCGTGCGAAAACGATTTTGGCAATGATTGATCCTAAAACACGCCCTGAAGAACTAGGTAAACCTGGACATATTTTCCCATTACGTGCACGTAAAGGTGGCGTTTTGAGACGCGCTGGACACACCGAGGCTGCGGTTGATTTATCAAGAATGGCAGGTTTTGAAGAAGCTGGAATTATCGTTGAGATTTTGAACGAAGATGGTTCTATGGCGCGTTTGCCACAACTAATTGAAATCGCGAAAAGATTCGATTTGAAAATTGTTTCTATTGAAGATTTAATCAAGTACCGAATCAAAAATGAAACACATATAGAACACGTTGTAGATGTCAATTTACCTACAGAAATCGGTGATTTCCAATTGCACGCTTTCAAAGATTTGAATTCTGATATGGATCATTTGGCGTTGGTTAAAGGAACATGGGATAAAGATGAACCTGTTTTGGTACGTGTACATTCTTCTTGTATGACAGGCGATATTTTTGGTTCTTGTCGTTGCGATTGTGGTCCTCAATTACATGCAGCTATGAATCTTATTGAAAAAGATGGTAAAGGTGTAATCATATACATGAATCAAGAAGGACGTGGAATTGGTTTGGTTAACAAACTGAAAGCCTACAAGTTACAAGAAGGTGGGTTGGACACAATGGAAGCTAATATCGAATTAGGTTTCAAAGCTGATGAAAGAGATTATGGTTTAGGTGCACAAATGCTACGTGCTTTAGGTGTGTCAAAAATGCGTTTGATGACAAATAATCCAAAAAAACGAACTGGTTTAGTTGGTTATGGATTGGAGATTGTAGAAAATGTATCTTTGGAAATTAAAAGCAACGTTCACAATGCGGGCTACTTGCAGGTAAAAAGAGACAAAATGGGACATAATTTAAAATTGGATATTTGATGCTTGTCGCAAAAGACATACAAAAAGCCTACGGTGAACTGCCCATTCTAAAAGGAGTTAATCTAGAAGTCGCTAAAGGAGAAATCGTTTCTATTGTTGGTTCTTCTGGTGCTGGAAAGACAACTTTACTTCAAATTTTAGGAACTTTAGACAAACCAGATGCTGGCATATTAGAAATTGGTGGCGTTAATCCGTTTAAATTATCTCAAAAAGAATTAGCGAATTTCAGAAACACTTCTTTGGGATTCATTTTTCAATTTCATCAATTATTACCTGAATTTACGGCGATTGAAAATGCAATGTTACCTGCTTTAATCGGTGGAAAAAGTAAAAAGGAAGCAGAACAACTCGCTATGCCTCTTTTAGAAAGATTGGGGATTTCTTCCCGTAAAACGCATAAACCTTCTGAATTATCTGGTGGCGAACAGCAACGAGTGGCAGTATGCAGAGCTTTAATCAATAATCCAAAAGTGATTTTTGCCGACGAACCTTCTGGAAACTTAGATACTAAAAACGCGAAAGAACTACACGAATTATTTTTTCAATTACGTGACGAGTTTAATCAAACTTTTATAATTGTTACACATAATGAAGAACTAGCCCAAATGGCTGATAGAAGTTTGGTGATGCGAGATGGAAGATTTATTTGAAGAATCGAAGAAAAATATAAATTGTTGAGTAATAAAAATCAATTTATCAATAGTGTTTTTGAATAAACTCAATACTTAATTGATTAAATACGACAGGATTTTCAATGTTTACAACATGTCCACAATTGGCAACAATTGACAACTTTGAGTAACAATCATTTTCAACTATTTTTTTAACAGGAGCCAAAAACAAATGGTCTTCACCACCCATGATATAAAGTTTTGGAATAATGGATTTGCCTTTTTCTAACTCAGATAAATAGGAAGTTAGTCTAGCAGTTAATTTAAACCAACGTTTAAACTCATTATCCATCAACTTTTTAGCTTCTTGAACAAACAGCTTTCGAGATTTTTGATGATTTTTTTTTGGCATCATTATCCCCGCAAATATTTTATACAATACCATATAAGGCAATATACTATTGAAAATTCTAGCAATTCTTAAAAGTAGTCGTGACTTAAAATTTAATTCTGTTACCGCACCGGCAAATACCATAGATTTTACAATTTTTGGTTCTAGCGAATAAACTTGTTTAATGATAATAGAACCTAAAGAAACTCCTACAAAATGAGCCGTATCAATGGAATGGGCTTTCAATGTTACCAATATATCATTAGCAATCAGCTTGAAACTATATTTTTTGGATTCTGATTTTAGCTTAGATTGTCCATGTCCACGTAAATCGACTAATAAAACATTAAATTTTTCAGAAAACGGTTTTACTTGCTTGTACCATACTGCAGAACTTCCACCTGCACCATGGACAAAAACAACCCATTCAGTTGAATTATCATTAAAAATTTTGGTTGTATAAAGCATTTAATCAGTATATGTTCAACGTTAAATAACAATACCATAAAGTTAATGTTTAATTGTTAGAAAAATCTCAATTTTTATTATGGTCTATTTTGTTGTTGACAAAAAAAAACACCTACTGAATCATCAACAGGTGCTTACTACTTATTATGAAAAAACTTACTTATCTTTTACTTCTTCGAAATCTACATCTGTAACTTCATCTTGAGGATTAGCAGATTGAGTGTTCTCAGCTCCACCTTGTGCTCCACCGTCAGCGTTTGCAGCGTTGTACATATCTTGAGAAGCAGCTTGGAATACATTGTTTAATTTTTCCATTGCAGGCTCTAAGTTTGCTGTGTTGCGCGCTTCAAATTCTCTTTTCAATTCTGCTAAAGCATCTTCGATAGGTTGTTTTTTGTCTGCTGGAATTTTATCTCCGTACTCTTTTAATTGACGCTCAGTTTGGAAGATTGTTGAATCAGCTTTATTGATTAACTCTACTTCTTCTTTTTTCTTCTTGTCAGCGTCTGCATTTGCTTCTGCTTCTGCTTTCATTCGTTGGATTTCTTCATCAGATAAACCTGAAGAAGCTTCAATTTTAATTGATTGTTGTTTTCCTGTTCCTTTATCTTTCGCAGAAATATTCATAATTCCGTTTGCATCGATATCGAAAGTGACTTCGATTTGAGGAACTCCTCTTGGTGCTGGTGGAATATCTGTTAATTGAAATCTTCCTAACGTTTTATTGTCAGTAGCCATTGAACGCTCACCTTGAATCACGTGGATGTCTACAGATGGTTGATTGTCAGAAGCTGTTGAGAATGTTTCTGATTTTTTAGTTGGAATAGTTGTATTCGCGTCAATCAATTTCGTCATTACACCACCCATTGTTTCGATACCAACTGATAAAGGAATAACGTCTAATAACAATACATCTTTTACTTCACCTGTTAAAACTCCACCTTGGATTGCAGCTCCGATTGCTACTACTTCGTCAGGATTAACTCCTTTAGAAGGTGCTTTTCCGAAGAAACGCTCTACAGCATCTTGAATGATTGGAATACGAGTTGAACCTCCTACTAGAATCACTTCGTTGATGTCTGATGGCGATAAACCTGCATTTTTCAAAGCCGAACGACAAGGAGCAATTGTTCTTTCAACGATTTCAGAGATTAATTGCTCAAATTTCGCACGTGTCAACGATCTAACTAAGTGTTTTGGAATACCATTTACTGGCATGATATAAGGCAAGTTGATTTCAGTTGAAGTTGTTGAAGACAATTCAATTTTTGCTTTTTCTGCAGCTTCTTTCAAACGTTGTAAAGCCATTGGATCTTGACGTAAGTCTAAACCTTCGTCGTTTTTGAATTCGTCAGCCAACCATTTGATGATTGCCTCATCTACGTCGTCACCTCCTAAATGTGTGTCGCCGTCAGTTGACAATACTTCAAATACACCGTCACCTAATTCTAATACAGAAACGTCATGTGTACCACCACCGAAGTCGAAAACTACTATTTTTTGATCAATTCCTTTTTTATCTAAACCGTAAGCTAATGCTGCAGCTGTTGGTTCGTTGATGATTCTTTTAATTGTTAAACCAGCGATTTCACCAGCTTCTTTAGTCGCTTGACGTTGAGAATCGTTAAAGTAAGCAGGAACAGTAACAACTGCTTCAGTAACTTCTTGCCCTAAATAATCTTCAGCAGTTTTTTTCATTTTTTGAAGAATCATTGCTGAAATTTCTTGAGGCGAATATTGACGGTCGTCGATTTGCACACGAGGAGTATTGTTGTCGCCTTTTACAACTTTATAAGGCATACGAGCGATTTCTTTGCTAGACTCATCAAAGCTAGTTCCCATAAAACGTTTGATAGAACTAATCGTTTTTGTAGGATTTGTGATTGCTTGACGTTTTGCAGGATCACCCACTTTACGTTCTCCACCTTCCACAAATGCAACTACTGATGGAGTTGTTCTTTTACCTTCTGCATTTTCGATTACAACAGGTTGATTTCCTTCCATTACAGAAACACAAGAGTTTGTTGTTCCTAAGTCGATTCCAATTATTTTTCCCATTTTAAATTATATTTTCAATTTGATGAAAGCTCAAAGTCAATTTATATGCCATTGAATATTAAGATGAAAACAATGACATTTTGATTGAATAAAGTTTTTAAACGCTGTCATATTGACGGAAATAATGACAAAAAAATGTAAGTTAAAAATACTTAGTCGTTACCTAATTCTTTTTCTTTCGACCAACATTTACTTTAAAATCATCAATTCCTCCTTTAACAGTAACATAAACGAATTTCGATTTTTCTTGGCGGTATTGAATTTCATCTTCATTTTCATCAGTTGATTTTTTGTTGCGTTTAAAAAGTTTATTCGCTGCAACATTTCCAATCATTTTCCATGGAACACCAATTTCGTAGTCCATGTCCATCGTTTCATTCATTTTTTGGTTCCCACTTAATTCCATAAATCCTAAACTTGAATTGATTGTCATTTTGGGAATGAAAATAGTTCCTTTATCAAAAGTAATTTGATTTTTTAGCGTATCGAACTTTACTTTACTTACGTTTTTATCTTCAAAATAAGCCTCTAAAGCTTTCAAAGGAGCAAAGTTTTCAAGTTTCCCTTCCGTCACAAGCATGTCGATAATCACTTTAGAATCATCAATTTTCGGGACTAAATCAGCATGTAAATGTATTTTTCCAGTTATTGTTCCGTTGAAGTGACCATGAAGATTTTCAGAAACTAAATGGTCCTGTCCGAAATTATCAAACTTCAACATAAACTTATCTAATTGTACATGCGTCGCCGTTATATTAGGGCTGAAATAGATATGATTTTTGTCTTTTCCACTGAGATACCCCTTTATTTTTAAATTTCCTTCTGCAGTATTAAAATCCATTCGGTCGATATGTAAAACGTGATCTTTTGTAGTGTGAAATTTAGACTTTAAGTCTACCAAAGAATGCTTGTGATAATTTAATGCATTTACATTCATTGAGAAATCCATATCAGTAAACGTTAAATCGTATAAGCTAAAACCTTTATCATGGTTTACAGAAGTTACATTCGAACTATTGATTGGCATTGGATTATAACTCATTAATTCATCTATGTCTAAACGATTAGATTTTATATGAAAATTATTTTTAGCCTTACTTTGTTTTTCGGTAAAATTGTAATGTAAATCAATATCAAAATCAGAATGACCCATTTTCCCTTTAAATCCTTTGACGTCGATATAATCAGCATTAAAATAGAAATGAGCTCTAAAGTTTTCAAACTTTAAGGGATGAACTTTCATTTTTCCAGAGAAATTAGAAAGATCAAAATCGATGGATTTGAAATCGCCATTTGCAAGGTGAATGTAGGTTTTACCATGAAATTTTAGGTTGTCGATTTCTTCATGTCGATAATCTTCAGGAACGTAGTTTTCTCCTCCATAAGTGAATAAGTTAGCTAGTTTTATTTTCTTAGAATCAACATCAAATTCAATAAATGTATCACCATTTACCTCATCTTCAAACCATAAATTATAGTTACGAAGGTAGCCGTTGAAACTAAAATCCGAATCATCTAAAATCCCTTTAAAATCTATTACTTTAAAGTCTTTTTCCCCTATAATTAGATCGGCATAAAAATCGTGTAAAGTGTGGGGATAATGTTTGAACTTTGCGTAAAAATTCTTAATAAAGAATTCTCCCTCGGGTAAATATTTTGATTCTAAAATCTTTTTAGCTGAGCTAGTAAACTTTAGATTCAAACTGAATTTATCGATTCTTTCGTCAATACCTTCCTCTGTTTTAGTTTTCGTTAATTCTTTAATGTCAATTTTATCTGAACGAATTGCTAAATCACAAGTTACTGGTATATCTGTGTGGTGAATTATTGCAGGTAAATCACTGACCAATCCTTTAACATGAAAATCAGAATGACCAATTTTTGCATTAAAATATTCGATTTTAGCTTTGTGTCCAACCAAGGTAGCTTTCATATCTACCTCATTTATTGGAGCAGGTAAATCTGGACTATTAAACTTTAGGTTTTCGATTAGTAACTCTGTGAAATACGATTCATTTAGTTTTTCAATCGCTTTTTCAGGTTGCTTTAGGTCGATGATATCATGAAAATTCATGGTTAATTTCACCTTCCCTTCAAGCCCTTTAAGCTCTTTAGCATTGACGAATTTTGCAAGAAAGTCTAAATCAAAATCAGAGACTAAACGGATATCTATGTCGGGTGATTCAAAGTTTTTAACTGCAATTTTACCAGAGAATTTTCCTGCTTCGGGTCGAGCGGAGAACTTGTTTATTTTCAACTCCATTGTGCTTAAATCTCTTTTGGATCCATTTGTAAAAGATCCGCTAAAACCAATTTTATTTAAAGACTTTTTGGTTTCAAGATTATTAAAATAGCCGTTTTCACACCCAAAATCAGCATTTATTGCAGGCATATTTCCATTGGTAGATTTACCTTTTATAGTTGCATTAAAATAAACCTTCCCTTCATTATCAAATTGACGAAAAGTTTCGGCAATTTCCTGAGGAGCAATAGCAATTATTAGATCAAAATTAGGTTTTTCCCCTTTAAATTTTAAGTCTAACTCAGCATCTTTTGTTAAACCAACGACTCCACTAAAACCAAAACTTGAATTTTCAAAAATCACCTCTGTTGGTTGGATAGTAAGTGTTTTGTTTGTTTCACTCATCTCTAATTCAGTATCAACCTCAAAGTGTTTATTTTTAATAAAAGTAGTATCACCATTTTGAATTACTGATAACTTGAATTTTGTATCCAAATCCAAATAAAACTGTTCATTGCTGCTTTTAACTTTCGTTTTAGCTTTTTCAATATACGCATCCACCATTAAATTATTTGCTTCATTCAATTTTGAAACATCGACATTTTTGACACTGATCGATTTTAAGTCAATTTTGAAATCACTCTTTACGTCTTCTACTGGTTTTTTACTTTTTAAAGCATTTGCAATGTTAAGTGAACCATCTTTATGTTGTACTAAACGAATTACGCCATTTGCGATTTTCACAGCTTTTATTGTATAATTTCCCTTTAAAATATCCCATATATTAAATCCAACATAACAGTCACTAATATGTAAAATTTCTTCTTTTTTATGGTGCTTTTTTCCTTCATAAATATGTAAATCTTCAAGATCAATTGATATGTATGGGAACGCTGCGAATGGACTGACATGACTTCCTTTCAGTTGAATGCTTCCCTCAAAGTCTTCGTTTATATGAACTAGTAATTCTTGAACAATTTCTTTCTGTTTAAAAAAGACAATCGAAGTAATTGTTACAAAAAGTAGGACAGGAAGAAGTATAATTGATAAACTTAATCGAATCCATTTTTTTTTTCCTAATCTCTTAGTTGGTTGAGGGATGTTTTTTTTTGACATTAGTTATCATTTGGAATCAAAAATACAAACCAAATTTATTAAATTACATTAAAATTAGTTGATTAAGTAAATATTATTTTTTTTGGGAAAAATGGCAGAGAAAATAAGGAGTATTCTAATTATTTCTTCACAACAATGAATCAAGATTATTTATTAAGTCATTATCTATTTTATCACTAATCCATCAGTAACAAATAGTAACTAAATCTTAAACCTCGTTATTATTTCATTATATTTACTTTTGTGTATGCGTCATTTATTTTTTTTTATTCTGTTATCCAATTTTTGGAATTTTAATGCACAGAAACAATATCCTTTTTCAGGCGAGTTAACTTATAAAATTGAGCGCGTTGACGTTAACGATTCTTCCAAGTCGATGCAATTAATTTTTGCAAAGGACTCCTTATTGAAAGTGGTCAATTTCACCTCAGAAAAAGGAAAACAAGAGTTGATCAAGCACCTTCGATTAAATAAATCCTATCTCTTATTGGAAACGCCACTTCAAAATTTTGCTATTAAAACCAATGAACATCTTGTAAAAGATACTGCTGTTAATTATACATTTAAAAAGCAAAGAGGCCACAAAAAAATAGCTGGAATGCGAGCAAACATGCTTAAAGTAAAATTAAAAAGTGTTCAAAATGAATTGACTTTTCTTTACTTAAAAAAGGTTCCTGCAAAATACGCTAATATTTATAGTGATTTCCCTGGATTACCCGTTTTGTTCTATGTTTCAACTCCTGATGGTTTGTTCAGATACACTTTGCAAGCATTCAAAAAAGTAAATCCACCACTTGAATTATTTATGATTCCTAAAGATTATAAAAAAGTAACTTTTGAGGAATTTGCCGATGAGTTTTCAAAGTTGTATGAGTCAAAAGAATAGTCCACTAGCGATTAATTATAATTTAAGTTTATTTAATCAACATTTTGTTACTGAAAATTAAAAAATGAAATATCAATTGAATTCAATAATTTTGAATGCTTAAATTAAAATATGCGCGCACTTTATTTCAAAGAAATAAATAGTTTTTTGAGTTCAATCATAGGCTATGTTTTCATTATTATTTACCTGATTGCTTCAGGTTTATTTCATTGGGTTTTATCTTATAATACGAATCTTTTAGAGGGAGCTGAATCGGATCTGATTCCATTTTTCAACCTATCTCCCGTAATTTTCTTGGTGTTAATTCCAGCGATTACAATGCGTTCAATCGCTGAAGAAAGACGAACTGGAACGATAGAACTTTTACTTACTCGACCAATTTCTGATTTAGGAATGATACTCGCAAAATATTTCGCAGGAGTAACTTTACTTGTTATAGCAATTATTCCAACAATCGTTTATTACATTACGATGTATAATCTAGGAAAACCTGTTGGAATTATTGATAGCGGAGCAACTTTCACTTCTTATATCGGCTTAATTTTACTGGGTGCAGTTTTTGTCGCAATCGGTATTTTCGCTTCCTCACTCACGAGTAGCCAAATTGTTGCGTTTATACTAGCGATGTTTATGTGCTGGTTTTTTTATGATGGTTTCAACTTACTTGGTAATTTTAGTCAAATTGGTTCGCTCGACACGATTATTCAAAACTTTGGTATTGCCAAACATTACGATTCAATTAAGAAAGGAGTGATAAATTCGGGTGATATCGTTTATTTCCTTTCTGTAATCGTGGTGTTTATTAGCGCTTCATTGACTGTTGTTAAAACCTTAAAAAAATAAGCGATGTTGAAAAATTCAAAACTATTTAAAGGTTTATTTAATTGGACAGTATTGATAATCATTGTCGTAGCTGCTGTTTTAATCAATACAATCGGTTCTTATCTTTATTTTAGAATCGATATGACGAAGGATCAACGTTATTCTTTGGCGCCTGGAACAGAATTATTTCTAAATGACAAATCTAAATTTGAAAACAGGATCAGTATTCAGGTTTATCTAGAAGGTAATCTTCCTGCTGAAATCCAAAATTTTCAAAATTCATTGAAAGATAAATTAAATGATTTTAAATCCATCGCTGGAAATAGAATTGAATTTAATTTTATCAATCCACAAAATGGTTCCAAAGAAGACCAACAAGAATTGTTTATTCAGTTGTACGACCAAGCTCGTGGAATTTTGCCACTTGAAATCATCTATAAAAAAGATGGTGAACAACGCCAAATGATGTTGTGGCCAGGTGCTAAAATGTCTTACTCAATAAATGGAATTGTGAAAGAACAAGTTGTTCAATTTCTTCCAGGATCAAAACCAGGTCGCCCATACCAATTAGAGGGAATGACCGATATTATTGAAAATGCACTGAATAATTTGGAATATAATATCGTTTCCAACATGCGTAAACTGGTTCAAAAAGAGAAACAACGCATCGCTTTTCTTCAAGGTCACGGAGAATTAAATCCAAATCAAACCCTTCGCGCCCGTTCTCTACTTGCGCCCTATTATGCGATCACTGATGTACGTTTAAACGATTCTATTTCAGCATTAACAGATGTAGATGGTTTAATTATTGCTGATCCGCAAGCTTCTTTTTCAAACAAAGATTTATACCTCATTGACCAATTTGTAATGCGAGGAGGAAAGCTAATGTGTTTTATGAATACATTGTATCTGAATGAGGATTCTTTAATGGTAAGAGGAGTAACGCACACAATGCGCAAAAATTTGAAATTAGAAAATATGCTATTTGATTATGGTCTTAAAGTAAATGAGAATTATGTTTTGGATGTCAATTGTGCGCCAAAAGTGATTCCTTATTCCGATCAAACATTTATTCCTTGGTTTTTCCACGTGTTGGCAACGCCTACAATTCATCCAATGACCAAAAACATTGAGCCAGTTTCCTTGAAATTCACCAATGAAATCCAATTTATCAAGCAAGAAAAAGTGGCTTTAACTCCAATTTTAACTTCTTCGACAAACGCTAATAAAACAGGTTTAGCGCCTTTGGTAAGTTTGTCTCTGCCACTTTCTTACGGAAATAATCCAGAATTAGTAGCGAATCCAACTGATGAAGTGAACAAAATTTGTATAGCTGGTTTGGCTGAGGGATTCTTTAAATCGCATTTCCAAAATCGTTTAGTGGGAGAGTTTGCAAATAATCCTAACTCGAAGTATAAAGCAAAAAGTACGAATGAGGGCAAAGTACTAGTGGTAGGAAATGGTCGTTTTATAGCTAATAGATATGACTCAATTCCGAATCCAAAAGGAAATGGTTATTTATATCGCCCAAATCAAATTAACGATATGAAAATGGAACCTGAACTAGCTGAAAGAAATGTGCCGCTTTACTTTGGTAATCAAGAGTTTTTTCAAAATATTGTCGATTATATGATGGGAGATAATTCCGTTTTGGATGTTCGTAGTCGACAAATTGATATTAAAGAAATTGATAAAGAAAAAATCAAAACATTCGCGGGCTTTTACAAAACAGTAAATCTATTGCTTCCAATAGGAATTGTTTTACTTATGGCGTTTATTTTGAATTATTTAAGAAGAAGAAAATATGCACAACTCAATAAATACAAAGAGCTTTAAATGAAAAAAATAATCTTTCTTATCCTTGCAATTATTGGTCTATTAGCTTTAGGTTGGTACACTAAAAAACTAATTTCTGGTGATGGACATTCCGATTCTGAGTTAATTGAATTTGCGGTTAAAGACACTAACAATGTTGACCGAATCATCATTTCTGATGCTTTTTCCAATCGCTTTGAAATCGTTAGAAAAGGAAAAGAATGGACAGATGCAAAAGGTGGATGCATTACTCAATCTAGTGTTTCTTTGATTTTGGATGCTTTTGCAAAAATTACATTAAAAGGTTATTTGCCCGAAAAATCGCAACAAAAATTTGTTGATTTAATGTCCACTAGTTTTACGAAAGTAGAGATTTTTGAAGAGGGTGAATGGACAAAAACGTGGTACATAGGTCCTGCAGCACAAGATCATTTGGGGCAAATTATGTTGTTAGAAACTGCTGAAGATGGGAAAAGTGATTATCCTGTGATGATGAGTGTTTCAGGAATGTACGGTGTGATAGAACCACGCTTTTTTGCTGACCCACGAAAATGGATTTGCACCAATATTTTTAGTCTAGATATGGATGAAATTGCCTCCGTTGATGTTAAATTCCCGAAGGAAAAATATCGAAGTTTTGCGATTCAACAGAATGGAAGTCGCTTCAAAGTGACGCAAAATGGCAAGAAACTTTCTTCAATTGATACCTCCAATGTATTTAGATATTTACAAAGCTATCGCAAAATACATTTTGATAATGCCAACTATGAATTGAAAGCGAACCAAGTGGATAGTATAAAAAAAACAACTCCTTTTTGTGTTTTAACGGTTAAGGAGACAAAGAGAAAAGTACATAAACTACGTATGTTCAAAATACCATCTGAAGAACCGCAGCGCAATGAGTTTGGAGAACTTGTAAATATGGATATGAACAAGTTTTGGTGTCAGTTGCCAAGTGGTGAATTAGTTAAATGTCAATATTTCACATTTAATCCATTAATTTTAGGGCACGTTTATTTTCCTGCGATGGAAGAATCATTTCCAAAAGCCAAGTAAAAGATGAAGCAATGGATAATATTATTTTCAATTTCAATATTGTTGTTTTTTCAAGCAACAGCGAAAAAAGAAATTAATATACTATTTATTGGCAACAGCTATACTTACCGTAATCATATGCCAAAAATCTTTGAAAAATTGGCAAGGTTAAATGGTAAATCGTTGAAAGTTTACTCTAACACAAAAGGAATGACTTCCTTTTACAGACATTCAAAAAGACAGAATTTGTACAAAGCAATTGCTTGGAAAAAATGGGATTACGTCATTTTACAAGGTTCAAGTCGCGATATGATTAAAGACTCTGTTACGTTTAAAACAAAAACAATTCCTGGACTTGAGAAGTTAATTGGAGCAGTAAAATCAAATTCCAAACAGACAAAAATTTTGTTCTTTATGACTTGGGCTTATCAAAAAGGTTACGGTGAAAAAAGCTACTTTGAAATGACTAAAAACGTAAAAAATGGCTACGAATTCTTGAGTACCAATTACAATATTCCGGTTGTACCGGTTGGATTAGCTTGGAAAAAAGTACGAGTGACAGAAAAGAAAAGTAAACTGTATCATCGAGATGGGGCTCATCCAAGTTTACAAGGTTCTTATCTTGTTGCTTCTTGTTTTTATGTCTCGATTTTCAAAGAACGCATCAAAAAACACTTGAATTTATTCGACCGTTCTATTCAACGAAAAATCGGAAAAACTTCCTTTGTGACGGTCAAAAGCTACAAATTTTCTCCTTTGAATTTCGAAAAGGAAAATCTGTAAGTCTTTTGAATCGTAATTCATCCATACAGTAACGAGATTATAAGGTAGCTCTACCATATTTTACCAAATAATTACATAAAATCAATTTTCAGTTTAAGTCAGATTCCTTAACTTTGTTTTAAATCTATTGAATTATGCAAACGATAACACTAAGAATCAACGAAAATTCCAAAATGGGAAAAGTTATCCTTGACTTGATAAAAATCACGGCTGCAGATAAAAAAGGTGTGGAAGTCGTTCGTACGTTTAACGCTGAAACAATCAAAGCGATTGAGGATGTTGAGGCTGGAAGAACTTTTAAAGTAAAAAACACCAAAGATTTATTCAAAGAATTAGGTTTATGAGCTATGAAATTGAATATACTGGAAAAATCAAAAAAGATATCAAACTAGCTAAAAAGAGAGGTTTAGATTTTAATTTATTCAAAGAAGTTGTCATTCAACTTGAAGCAACAGGTAAGCTACCACCTAAATTCAAACCGCATATTCTTAAAGGCAATTACAAAGGTCTCTGGGAATGTCACATTCAGCCCGATTGGCTTTTGATTTGGAAGCAGGACGAAGAAATCAAATTAATATCCCTTACTAGAACGGGCAGTCATTCAGATTTGTTTTAAAAACTAAATTCACTTCCATTTAAAAATTAAATATTTCTTTTGTGGAATGATTCTTGAAATTACACCACAAAATCGATAGAAATGGAATTGAAATTTGAAAATGTTATACCAGAACCTTTCGCTAGTTTGACCTTCGATTCCACCAGTTTTTGGGGGAATTCTTGGACACTATCAAAAGGAGAACGTGTACTTTTGAATGCATCGAGTGGAAAAGGAAAAACAACTTTTACCCATTTCACTTATGGATTACGCACAGATTTCAAAGGAACTATTTCATTTGACAATCAATCAATAAAGGATTTCTCGATTGAAAAATGGACTGAAATTCGTCAGCAAAAACTGGCTGTCGTTTTTCAAGATTTACAACTATTCTCCCAACTTACTGTCGAAGACAATCTTCAATTAAAGGCATCATTAACTGGAAATTTCGACAGCGAAAAAGCGAAATATTATCTTGATTTTGTAGGTTTAGCAGACAAATGGAATCAAAAATGCGCCATTCTTTCGATGGGACAATTACAACGCGTTGCAATAATTCGATCGCTTTTACAACCTTTTGAATGGATTATTTTAGACGAACCTTTCTCCCATTTAGATATTGAAAATGCATCAAAATGTATGCAATTAATCAATAAAAGATGTGATGAATTAAAGGCAGGATTTATCTTGACAACTTTAAATTCAACTGAAGCCGTATCATTTAACAGAGAAATAAAACTTTAAGAAATGATCCGAAAACTATTATTCAATCATCAAGATAAAAAGCAATTATACATTGCGCTGCTTGGCGTTTTTATTGGAATTACTTTTCTTGTCACATCGGTTCATTACTTGCTTCGCGTAAGTGAATTTGGAAAAGATACCGAGATTATTGGCGCAAATATTTTAGTAATTCAACGAAAAGTTACCAGTTCAAGTACACTGAATTTAACCAAAACCGATTTTGAGTTAGAAGAAATTGAGCAAATGAAAAAAGAACCTTTCATCGATGATGTACAAGCTGTTGTGAGTAATAATTTTCGGGTTTGGTTAGAGCTCAATGAAAAAAGAATTCCACCTTTTAAAACGGATGTTTTCATTCAAGCGGTTGACAAAAAATTCTTAGATGTCAAATCGGATAGATGGAAATGGAAAGAGGGTGATAGTTTTGTTCCAATCATTATGCCGCGCGATTTTATCGTTATGCTCAATACCTTTATGAGTGCTAGCGGAATTCCTCAAATTTCAGATGAACTCGCTTTGGATATTAAATTCAGGTTGCGAATTTCCAACGGTCAAAAAGAAGAATGGGTCGATTCGAAAATTATTGGTTTTACGAATGAAATTCCAGCGCTGTTGGTACCTGAAGAATTTATGGACTATGCCAATGCTAATTTTTCGGATGGTTCCGAAGCAAATATTACACAAGTGATGATTGCAGGAAAAGAAGGAGAATTTGGTAAATTGGAAGCGTACATGGATGAACATGGCTTAGAATCAAGAAATTCGCAAGTAGTTGTCAGTCGTCTAAAAAGCATTGTAGGAACACTTTTCGGTGTTATCTCTGGGATTTCAGTTATTGCAGTTTTGCTTTCAGGCTTGGTTTTGATTCAATATTTACAACTTTTAATGACAAATAATAAATATGAAATTCGAACATTACTTCGCTTGGGGTACGCACCAAAAGGACTAATCAACGCCTTCTTCCTTTATTTCTTAAAGCTTTTTGTGATAATTGCATCCTTAGGATTTTTGTCTTTTATTGGACTAAAAATTATAGTGGACGAAATCTTTAAAACTGGAGGAATCAATCTCAACCAATCTATTTCTTGGATTTCGTTTATTACTTTGGCTTTAAGTTTATTCATTTTCGCTATATCAAGCTTAATAACTGCAAACAAAGGCGTGCTCTCGCTTCATAACAAATAAGAGGTTAAAGAAATGTTAATTTTTTTGTTTTCTGTTAAATTTAAATCAAATTCGTATCAAATAAACACGTTTAATCCCATGAAAATTCAATTAAATAAAGTTCTATTCTTAGTAATTACTTGCATTTCTTTAAGTGCTATAAGTCAGAAAATCAGAATTAAAGTAAACGGTCAAAAAGATACCACGGTTTATTTGATCAAATATTTTGGACAAAAACTATACTATGCCGACACTGCTGAAATGAAAGGTGGTGATGTTGTATTTGATGGTAAAAAGCAACAACCAGGTATTGTTGGATTGTATTTACCAGGACAGCGTTACTTTGAATTCGTTTACAACAACGAAGACGTTCATTTAGAAACAACAGGTCCTGATTTCATGGCAACGATGAAAGTTAAAAAATCAGTAGAGAACTCCGTTTTTATTCCTTATGTGAACTTTATTAGTGGCAAAAAATCGAACATCAATAAACTTGCTGAAGAACGAAGTAAATTAAAAAATCAAGATCCTAAAGACCCAGAATACAAAAGATTATCCGACCAAATCGATGGAATAAATACTGAAGTGGAGGACTATCAAAAATTATTGATCAATAACAATCAAGGAAAGTTGGTGGCAAAAATCGTCAAAATGTCGATGGAAATTGATATTCCCGAGCCACCGAAAAATGAACGAGGTATTGTAACTGATTCAACTTTCAAATATAAATATTACAGAAAACACTACTGGGATAACGTTGATTTAAAAGATGATGCATTGGTTAACAATCCTGTGTTCCACAATAAAATGGAGTATTACTTTGGTAAAAATATGATTATCCAACATTGGGATACGGTTATTGCTCATTCATTTGATTTTATAGATCGATTGAATCCAAAATCCAAAATGTTTGAATACGTTGTTGGATGGGTTGCTTCAACTTACGGTAAAAGCGAGATTATGGGAATGGATAAAGTTTACTTGTATATGCTTGACCGTTATTTCTGTACAAAAAACGCTGAAGGAAAATATCCAGCTTTTTGGGTTGCTGAAGAAAAATTCACAGAATTGTGTGACAATTTAAAAAACAAATTGAATTTGGTGATGGGTGTTAGACCTCCAAACTTGATTTTGAGAGATACCACTGATGTTACTTACCGCGAGTTATATAGTTTAAAAGCAGAATATACCATCCTTTATTTTTGGGATCCAGAATGCGGTCATTGTAAAAAAACAACACCAAAATTAGCGCGTTTATATGACGAAAAACTAAAAGCTAGAAACGTAGAAGTTTATGCCGTTGGAAAAGCTATTGGTAAAGACTTTGAAGGTTGGAAAAAATTCATTAGAGAAAACAAAATGTCTTTTATCAATGTCGCAGTTACCGATAAACTCTATGAATTAGCAAAAAAAGAACCAGAGAAATTAGTGCCAATGTATCCAGGTGAAAAAGGAAAACCTACAACTTTAGAATCTTTGAACTACCAAACAACTTATGATATATTTTCAACTCCAATTGCATATATTTTAGATAAAGACAAAAAAATAATTGCAAAAAGAGTTTCAATTTCTCAAATTGAAGACATCTTAGATCGCTTACAAAATAAAACAGATGCGCCAAAATTATTTCCTCCAGATCCAGAGGAAGACGAACAGATGCAAAAGAAAGAGTAATTTCGCAGCATGATACAACAATTGCAATCACTTTTAGAAAACAATAATTCCATTTTAATTACAACACATAAATCTCCCGATGGTGACGCTATCGGGAGTTCTGTTGCTTGGTACGAATTCGTTAAAAATTTAGGTAAGAAAGTCTTAATTATCATCCCCGATGAACCTTCCGCTTCTCTCCTACCCTTTTTGTCAGATGTCGATTATTTGATTTATGACAAAAATGATGAACAAGTAAACACTTTATTGAATGATTATCAATTACTTTTCTGTTTAGATTACAATGCCAAAAGTAGAGTTGGAAGGAACATGGAAGGAATTTTCGACTTGTTTTCAGGGACGAAAGTAATGATTGATCACCATCCAAACCCAGAAGATTTCTGCGAATTAACGATTTCTAGACCAACCGTTTGTTCGACGGCACAATTGATTTTTGATTGTATCTCAGAATTAGAATTAATTGACAAATTAAACATTCCAGCTGGAAATGGAATTTATCTAGGAATTCTTACAGATACAGGTTCTTTTCGCTTCCCTTCTGTTGATAAAAACACCCATTTAGCACTTGCAAAATTGTTAGAAATTGGAGTGGAACATTATAAAATCCACGAAGCTATTTACGATGTCAACACTATGGATCGCTTGCGTTTACGTGGTTATGCAATTGCAGAGAAACTTGAAATTATCCCTAATCTTCCAATGGGAATAATTACACTTTCACAAGATGAATTAAACAGATTTAATTACCAAAAAGGCGATACTGAAGGCCTGGTGAATGTGATTTTATCCATCGAAGGAATGTCGATTGCAGCGCTTTTTATGGAACATAAAGAAGGAATAAAAATTTCATTTCGTTCGAAAGGAAATTACTTTGTCAATGAATTCGCATCCAAACATTTTGAAGGAGGCGGACATAAGTATGCTGCAGGTGGTTTTAGTTCAGAATCGTTATATGTAACTTTATCCAGGTTCAAATCGTTAGTAGAGGAATTAATTCCATGAAAATAATTGTTGCTTCTATACTGATTTTATCTAGCTTGCTACTTAGCGCTTGCCGTGGTGAGAAAAAAAAAGTTGAAAAACGTGAATGGAGCGACAATCACTCGGTTGATTATAACCAAGAAATCAATGAACGAGAGCAAATCCAAATAAAACTATTTCTTGCGCATTATTCGTATTTAAAAATGACGCTTGCTGAATCAGGTTTGCGCTATATGATTTACAAACAAGGCCCAGTTGGAGAATTAGCAAAATCAGGTCAAATAGCAAATATTCGTGTAAAAGTTGAAACGCTCGATGGATTAGTTAGATACGAAACCGAGGCAGATAAAACAGAATCTTTTGCTATAGACAAAAGTGAAAAAGAATCAGGAATTCACGAAGCATTGAAATATATGAAAGTTGGAGACAGAGCAAAACTTATTTTACCCAGTTACTTAGGGCACGGATTACTTGGAGATAGACAAACCATTCCACCACAAGCAATTTTATACATTGATTTAGAACTAATTAGTTTAAAATGAAACAACTATTCACCCTTATCTTGATTTTTGCTTTTGCATTGTTTTCTTGCGACGACCCAAAAAAAAGCATTTTAAAACCAGCAAAAAAAAATACTGTTTCAGCTAAATCAAAAACAGATGGTAAAGCCATAGACACCAGTTTTACAGCAGCCAAAAGCAATCTAAAAAACTTTGAAAAAGGCAAAATTGAACGCACTAAAAGTTTAGATAACGGCATTGTTATCAAATGGATGGTCAAAGGCAATGGTCAAAAAATCAAAAAAGGTGATATGGTATTGATTGAATACCGTTTAGCGCTTCCAGATGGAAAAATCGTTGATGGAAACAATAAATTAAATCTACCTGCCATTCCTTTTATTGTTGGATTTAATATGCAAACACTAGGTTGGGATTTAGCATTTACTGAATTAAACATTGGAGATTTTGCGAAAATTGAAATTCCAGCTGAATTAGCTTTAGGAAAAAAGAGTATAAAAGGAGTTATTCCCCCAAATTCTCCTAACTGGCTTTTTGTAAAACTCTACGCAATTGTTACTCCCGGTTTTAATGAAGATGGAATTACCTCTTGGAAAATAAAAGATGCTGAAAAAACAAATCAAAAAATCGAAGCAGACCGTGAAATCTCTTTTCATACAATTGTATCTACAGAATCTAAAGCTGCGGTAATGAACACCTATCTTTCAAATTTTCCTATTAAGTATATTCCCGGACAAAAATCAATTGTTCCTGGTTTGCGAAAAATTCTTAAAAATGCACAAAAAGGCGAGCGGTATTTAATTCTTTTAGAAAGTCCTCAAGCTTATGGTAGCAGGGGTTATGCTAATTTAATCCAACCCAATGAAACGGTATTATTCAACATTGAAATCGTTGATGTAAAAGCAATTTGAGGATAATTCACTATATTTGGATTTCCAAAAAAAAAGCTTGCGCAAGTTAATTCATCTTATTCCCTTCCTATTTCTGTTTCTTCCAGTTACATTGGAAGCTCAAAAAGTGTTGGATACCATTGATACTCAGTTTGGAAGAATGGTGATTTTTTCTAACAAAACTTGGGCTTTGGTAAAAACAAATTTATTTGATGGAGTTATGAATGTACGCATTCACAAAATAATGACCACGCAACAAGATGTACCCTATACGTTGCCTTGGAACAATGAAATTTGTTTTACAACCCGTAATAATGATTTATCAAAATTAAAAGATACGATTTGGTTGTGCTTAAACGACGAAGTTCATTCTGAATTCAAAATACCTGTTCCGGGTGTTGTAACTTCAAGATACGGTCCCAGAAGTGGAAGAAATCACAATGGAATTGACTTAAACCTGAATACTGGAGATACAGTTGTTTCAGCATGGGCAGGGAAAGTTCGTTACGCTAAATACAATGAAGGTGGATTCGGTAATTTAGTAATCGTGAGACATTATAATGGATTAGAAACCTTTTATGCGCATTTGAGCAAACTTTTAGTTTTTCCTGATCAAGAAGTTCAGGCAGGAGAAGTATTAGGTTTAGGAGGAAATACCGGTCGTTCGTTCGGTGCCCATTTGCATTTTGAAGTTCGATTCTATGATGCCCCAATTAATCCTGAGGAAATGATTAACTTTGAATCAAAACAATTGAAAAACGAAAATTTATTCGTTCACAAAGGCTTGTTTAGACCGGGAGCAAAACCTAGCGACTTTTATGAAGCACATCCTGATGAGCCAAGTGAACAGCAACAAGTTGTTAACCCCCCTGTTGTTAAAGTACAACAAACTAAATTTTACAGAGTCAAATCAGGTGATACTCTAACAGAAATTGCAGATAGAAATAATACAACCGTATCAAAAATTTGCCAATTGAACGGAATAAAACCAACAACTTTACTTCAAGTTGGCAGAAGTTTAAGGATAAAATAAAATGAATAATCTATTAAAATACTTATCACTTTCATTAACGCTTGTTTTGGTAATTTCTTGTTCGGATTACAATAAAATTGTAAAAGGAGACGACTACCAAGCAAAATTTTCGAGAGCAAACAATCTTTTCGACGACAAAGAATACGATCGTTGTATTGTGCTTTACGAACAAGTTTACCAACATTCACCTAAATCTGGTGAGGGCGAATTGGCATATTATCGCCTTGGTAAAAGCTACTTCGAGATGGAAGATTACTACATGTCTGGTTATTACTTCAGTTCATATATTCAACGTTTTCCGTTCAGTACAAAAACCGAAGAAGCTTATTTTTTAATGTCAATAAGCAACGTAAAAAACTCTCCTGAATTCGCACTTGACCAAACAGAAACTGAACAAGCTATTATTAGTGTTCAATCTTTTATTGACCGTTATCCAACTTCTAAATTAATTGATTCATGTAATTCAGTAATTGATAATTTACGTTTTAAGCTTGAACAAAAAGATTTCGAACAGGTCAGACTGTACTCCAAAACTGAAAATTTTAGAGCAGCGGTTACAGCTGCAGAAATTTTTATGGAGAAATATTCTAAATCACAATTCTTTGAAGAAGTAAATTATTTACTTGTGAAAAATTCATATTTGCTATCTATAAACAGTATTCCTAGTAAAAAATTAGAAAGAATTGAACAAACTATTGAAAGATTCAGTAACTTTGCAGTCCTTTATTCTAAATCCACATACTTGTCAGAACTACAAGGTTATATTGAATTATTGGAAAGAAGTAAAAATAAATAAACAGATAATCGATTTAAAATGAGTCAAAAAGTAACTTTACCTGAAAAATCAACAATTACAAGAGACACCATTCGTTTGGAAGAAAAAACTGGTAATATCTATCAATCACTTGTAGCAGTTTCAAAAAGAGCCAATCAAATTAGCTCACACATGAAAGAAGAGTTGACTCAAAAATTGCAAGAATTCGCAACAACCACTGACAACTTAGAAGAGATTTTTGAAAATCGTGAGCAAATTGAAATTTCGAAACATTACGAACGTATGCCGAAAGCAACAGCAATTGCAACACAAGAACTATTAGACGACAAAATTTATATTCGTCAACCAGAAGTAAAAGCGTAATGCATGGAAAGCGCATTCTTCTTGGCATAACAGGAGGTATTGCAGCTTACAAAATTGCGTATCTCATTCGAATATTAAAGAAACTAGGGGCAGAAGTCAAATGTATAATGACTCCTGCCTCTTCTGATTTTATAAGCCCCCTTGTCGTCTCAACTCTTTCACAAAATCCAGTTCATATTGAATTTTGGAACAAACAAACAGGAGTATGGACCAATCACGTTGAACTAGCACTTTGGGCAGATGTCTTTGTGATTGCACCAGCTACTGCAAATTCTATTGCCAAAATGGCAAATGGCTTGTGTGACAATTTATTACTTGCTACTTATCTTTCCATGAAAACGAAAACAATCGTATGTCCAGCAATGGATTTGGATATGTATCAGCACCCAAGTTTTAAACGAAATGTCGCTACGCTTTTTTCAGACGGCGTTTTAGTGATTCCAGCAACAAAAGGCGAACTCGCAAGCGGTTTAGAAGGTGAAGGAAGAATGGAGGAACCTGAAGTAATTGCTGCTTATTTGTCAAATTATTTTAATTCTCAAACGAATAAAAGTGCTGAAACAGTTTTAATTACAGCCGGTCCAACTTATGAAGCAATTGATCCAGTTCGATTTATTGGCAATCACTCCAGTGGAAAAATGGGCTTTGCATTAGCGGAATCGTGTTTAAAACGTGGAATGAATGTGATTTTAGTAAGTGGTCCAACTCAATTAGAATTACATCATCCGAACTTGGAGATAATTGCCGTAAAATCAGCGGAACAAATGTTGAAGGCAGTTTCAGTTAATTGGGACAACTGTTCCATTGGAATATTCGCTGCTGCCGTTGCTGACTATCGACCTGTAAATCAAGAAGCTCAAAAAATTAAAAAGAAAGAAGAAACTTTAACTTTGGAACTAGTTAAAAATCCAGACATCTTACGTTGGGCTTCAGAAAATAGAAACAACGCACAAAAAGTCATAGGTTTTGCTTTGGAAACAAATAATGCAGAAGAAAATGCGTTATTGAAACTAAACGCTAAGAATCTCGATATGATTGTTTTGAATACACTTGAAAATAAAGGAGCAGGATTTCAAGGTGACACGAATAAAATTACTATCTTAGATAAAAGCAATGCCATAAAAGAATTTGATTTAAAATCAAAAACCGCTGTAGCAGAAGATATTATAGAATCAATTTTAAGTTTAAAATGAAATTATATCACTTACTTCTTTTGATGATTTTCCCAATTTCATCAAGTTTTAGTCAAGAATTAAATTGCCAAGTTTCTGTTTTAACAGATGCAAGAGTTGAAGTCAACTCAACCGAACAAGAAATTATAAAACAAATGAAACAAAGTGTTTATGATTTCATGAATGACACAAAATGGACTGAAGATGAATTTAAAACGGAGGAACGAATCAACTGTAATATTCAAATTCAAATTAAAACAATCCCTAGTTCAGGTAGCTACACAGGGTATATTCAAGTTCAATTTAGTCGTCCGGCATTAAATTCCAACTATAATTCAGTAGTGTTTAATTTTCAAGATGATGATGTAGCATTTTCATTTTCTAGAAATGCAGTATTACTTTACAATGAAAATCAATACAAAGACAATTTAACATCTATACTTTCCTTTTATGCCTATTTTATATTAGGAATGGATTATGATTCATTCTCTTTAAAAGGTGGAACTACTTATTTTACCAAAGCACAACAAATTGTTACCAATGCGCAAGTATCTGGTGCAGCTGGATGGAAAGCAAATGAGACAGGCAAAAGAAATAGGTATTGGTTGGTTGAAAATATACTTCAACCTGCATTTGAACCTGTTAGAGAATGTAATTATACCTATCATAGAAAAGGTATAGATATGCTCTATGAAAATAAAGTATTAGGTAAAAAATCAATGTATGAAGCACTGAATAAACTAACAACAGTTGTACAACGAAACCCTAACAACTTAAATACACTAAACTTTTTATACAGCAAAATACAAGAATTCAAAAACGTATTATCAGATTCTGAAACAAAAGAAAAAACAGATTTCGTAAATCTTTTAAAAAAATTAGACTCCGGAAATTCCTCGCTTTACCAGGAAATACTTAACTAAAATGCTTCGTCAACTTTACATTTCTAATTTCGCCTTAATTGATGAAACAACTATCCTTTTGGAAAATGGATACTCTGTCATCACAGGAGAAACTGGCTCGGGAAAATCAATTTTACTAAATGCTTTGAATTTAATTCTTGGCGATAGGGCTGACTTTGGAGTAATTGGACCGAAATCAAATAAAGCTATCGTCGAAGCTGAATTTCAAGAATGTTCGCAATTTCAAGGTTTTTTCACTGAAAATGATTTAGATTTTGAAAATTTAATTTTGATTCGTCGAGAAATCAGTAAAGATGGTAAATCGCGCGCTTTTATAAACGATTCTCCTGTTTCATTAACAACGCTTAAGACACTTGCCATTCAGCTAGTTCAAATTCATTCACAATACAATACACTCGAATTAAAATCTAAAACTTATCAGTTAGAAATTCTTGATATTTTAGCAGGATTAACGAGTGAAAGAGCTGTTTTTGCTAGCGCGTTTAAACAGCATCAACAAAAGAAACGAGATCTTCAACAAAAAGTTGAAACTTTGGAACAATCATTAAAATCTCAAGACTATAATCAGTTTGTTTTAGATGAATTATCACAATTGCATCTTTCAAAAACAGATTATTCAAAATTAGAAAGTGAGTTGTTGAAACTGGAACAATCTGAACAATTAACAATAATTTTTAGTGAATTAGCTTCTTTAACAGATGACAATAATTTCTATGAATCGCTTTTACATACAAAAAATGCGCTAGAAAAAGTTGCTCACTTAGATCCTGAAATCAAAGAAATAAAGGAACGTGTTACAAGTGTTTTAATCGAATTAAAAGAATTAGCAAATGATGCTGTTTCGTTTATGGAGTCAAATGGTGATTCAGCAAGTTCTAGGTATGAATTAATTGAAAAAGTAGATGCTTTTAATCGAATATTGAATAAACATCGATTGAGTAAACAACATCAATTGATGGAATTAGAAGACGAAATTTCGCAACAAACAAATAGTGTTGAAGAATTGCAAAGAGAAGTTGACCAATTAAATAGAGTGCTTGAAAAGGCGCAACAAGAATTGTTAGTCAAAGCAAATTCGATGCACGAAAAAAGATTGGAAGCTGTTCCAAAAATAATTAAAGAACTGAATGCACTTTTGACTGAATTGAAACTTCCACACACTAAGTTGGAAATCAAATTAGAACAAAACGAGGAACTTAACTTATCTGGAAATAGTAACGTTTCTTTCTTATTTTCTGCGAATTTAGGAGTTGAACCAGTTCCAATTGAAAAAGCTGCGAGTGGCGGTGAGCTTTCGCGTTTGATGCTAGCGCTACAACAACTGATTTCTGAAAAAAGAGCTTTACCAACCATTCTTTTTGACGAAATTGATACTGGAGTTTCAGGTGACGTTGCACAAAAAATGGGGAATTTATTGAAAAAAATGAGCGAAAGCGTTCAGTTGATTGCTATTTCGCATTTACCACAAGTTGCTGCAAAAGCCAAACATCATTTTGTCGTTTCAAAAGAATTAAAAGAAAATCGAATGACCACAAAAGTGATTCAATTAGCACAACAAGAACGAGTTCAAGAAATTGCGCGTTTGATGAGTGGTGAAGAAATTACAGAGGCAGCTTTGAAAAATGCTGAATTTTTAATGGTACAATAAATGAATTCATTTCAATTTAGTTTTCAGATTCCAAGTCAAGAACCTAAGATTGAAATTGGAAAATCCATACTTTTTCTTGGAAGCTGTTTCTCGGATGAAATTGGAAATCAAGCAAAACTTCACGGTCTTAAAGCTTATTCAAATCCTTTTGGAACCTTGTTTCATCCTTTCGCAATCGGACAAGGAATCATTGATAGTATAGAGGAAAACACGGTTTGCGAAATTATACAACAAGACGATGTGTTTTTTCATTGGGGAAGTTCAGGTAAACTATTTGGTTATTCGAAAGAAGAACTAGAATCCAAGATTATTAATCAAAGAAAGAATTTGAAGGAACTTTTACAAAATACTTCTCATCTTTTCGTGACTTTTGGGACTGCTAAAGGCTACCTTCTCAAGAGAAGCAATCAAACTGTTGCAAACTGTCACAAGCAGCATCCATCGTTATTTGAAATTCAAAATAGTACTTCAGCGGAAATCATTCAATTCTGGAAACCAATTCTTGAGAAGTTAGTTGCGCTCAATCCGATAATTCAAATAGTTTTCACAGTTAGTCCTGTGCGACATTTGAAAGATGGAATTATTGAAAATAATCGTTCAAAATCTCAATTACTTTTGGCAATTGAAACATTGGCGAAACTTCAGAATTGCAACTATTTTCCTTCTTATGAAATTGTGATAGATGAATTAAGAGATTATCGTTTCTTCAAAAATGACTTTGCTCATCCGAATGAATTGGCGGTAGAACACGTTTGGCAGCGCTTCGCAAGTACTTATTTGACAGAATCAACTCACATTGCTTGTAATAAAATTAAAGCCATTAAATCGGCTTTAAATCATTTACCACTTTACGAAAAAAGTAGAAAAATAATTGAAAATCAAAGTATAATTCTCCAAAGAAAAATACAATTGGATAACGAAATAAAAGGTATTAATTGGTAGAAAATTCTTCAATAAATGATTTGATACAGTTTTCTAGATCCAAATAAGATTTAATTACTTTAACAGTTTTAGGTAATTTATCTTGGTAATTCATTATTTGAGCTCCACCTGCAAAAACAGGTAATCCATTTGTATCTTTCTCGATATTTGCAAAATAAGATTCTACAAAACTACCTTCAACAGCTGCTAATAAAGAGGTCATCAGCGCTTTTGGTTGTAGTTTATTAACACATTCAATCAAAGAATCATAAGGTAAACTTTGACCTAGATAAAATGTATTTATGTTGTTCTTACGTAGTATAAATTGATAGAAAAGTAAACTTAATTCGTGCCATTCATGCTCTGGAAGATAAAGCATTATCCCATCTTTCTTGGGGTCAGGAATTGGTAATTTATCTATTTCGCCTATAACTTTCTGACGTATTAAATTTGTAATGAAATGTTCTTGAGCTGGGTTTATTGTACCTATTAGCCACATAATTCCAATTCTATCTAAAAAAGGAATAATAAAATCAGTAAAGGTATTTTCTAAACCATGATCTTTTATAAGAATTGCTAGTGTATCGCGAAATAAAATTTCATCTAATTCAACAAGTGCTAGTATTAATTTATCATCTGAATTATTAGAAGAATTATATTTTAAATCCCAAACTAGTTTAGTCAGTTCATCATTTTCTAGTTTTGCAATTTTTGAAATTTTGTATCCTGACTTATTTAACATACTGATATTAAGCAGGTACGCTAATTCTTTATCTGAATAAGTCCTAATTTGAGTTTCGGATCTTGTTGGCTCTAGAATACCGTACCTTTTTTCCCAAATTCGGATTGTATGTGCTTTAATACCAGTTAATACTTCTATATCTTTAATCTTATATCCTGCCATAGTCCGAAAACAACAGAAATTTAAAATTGTTCGCTTGATATCAAATTTATTTATGGTTTTTATTAAATTTCAATATTACGGTTGAATTATTTTGATGAAATACTATCTCCTAATAAAAACCCCCATGCATTTAAAGAGTATATGTTGTCGCAAATTACTTTAACGATTGCAATTAATGGAATTGATAAAAACATTCCTGGAATTCCCCAAATAGCACCACCAATTGTAACAGAAATTATAGAAGCTAAAGCATTAATCTGCACACGTGATGCTACAATTCTTGGAATTATTAGATTATTATCAATCAATTGAATAACAACATACATGATTAGTACATAAACCACAAAAATAGGAGGCATTGTAATAAATGCAATTGTCATATATATGGTGGCTGCAATCAAAGCACCCAAGTAGGGAATTAAATTAAGTAAAGCGCCAATTACTCCCAATAAAAATGCATAACGGATACCTATAATGAATAGTCCAAGTGAATTTAAAAACGCAATAATAACAAACTCTATGAATAGACCAACTACATAACTTTGAATGATTTTTTTTGTATTTAGTAAAATCTCTTCCACAGCAATAAAATCCTTATTTCGAAACAATTTTCTAAAAAATTCAAGCAGTAAAGGTTTATAATACAAGATCATAACTAAATAAACTGGCATTAAAAAAATTGTTACCATCACATTACCAACACTACTAATTTTTTCTCCGATTTTAAAATCTTTGATTTGATTTTTCTGTTGATCTAAAATCCAAGCTTGAATTTTAGATTCTTTTAAATTTGTTTTTTCTGCTATTAAAGTGATAATCTCTGCACTACTTTCATTAAATTTTTTTTTCAATATTGGCAAAGCATCACTTAAACTTGAAGCTTGCGATATAAGAAAAAACAAGAAACCTGTTACTAAAATGAAACTTATTAGTACAGTAAAGAAAATAGCGAAAAACTTTTTAATTTTTTTAGATTCCAAAAAAATTACAATTGGATTTAGAAGTACAGCTAAAATTGTTGCCATTACAATTGGTATCAAAATATCTTGAGCAACATATAGAAAATAAGAAATTCCAAAAAGAATTATAATAGCGAAACTAATTCTAGCGTTTAGTGGAAGTTTATTAGAACTATTTAACATTTATAAGGTAAAATAACAAGGATGATTTTTTTAGCTGCGAAATTGTTAGTTCTTAAAATTCATTTTGTCAACTTTTTTAAGTCTACAATAAATTTCAAGCTAATGCCTGAATCAAGTCTTCAATTAAATCTTCTGCATCTTCTACGCCAACACTTAATCGAATCAAAGAGTCAACCACGCCACTTTGCTCGCGAACTTCTTTCGGAATGGAGGCGTGAGTCATCGTAGCTGGATGTCCAATTAATGATTCAACACCACCTAAAGATTCAGCCAAGGCAAAAATCTCTACTTTTTTAACGATTTCTAATGCATCTTCCAATTTATTTCCTTTCAAATTGAACGAAATCATTCCACCAAAACCGCGCATCTGTTTTTTAGCAACATCGTGATTCGGGTGCGATTCAAAACCTGGCCAGTACACTTTGTCAATTTTGGGATGTGTTTTTAGAAAATGAGCCACTTTTTCGCCGTTTTCGCAATGACGTTGCATTCTTAAATGTAGCGTTTTTATTCCTCTTAAAACCAAAAACGAATCCATTGGAGCAGTAACCGCTCCCGATGAATTTTGGATGCGATACATTTCACTTGCGATGTCGTCGTTTGAAGTAACCAAAGCTCCCATTACAACGTCTGAGTGACCACCCAAATATTTTGTAACTGAATGCATAACGATATCAGCACCTAAATCTAATGGGTTTTGTAAGTAAGGCGTTGCAAATGTGTTATCGACTGCCAACATTGCACCTGCTTTTTTAGAAATCGTAGCCATTGCGACGATATCTACTATATTCATCATCGGATTAGTAGGTGTTTCAACCCAAATTAGCTTTGTATTAGCATTTACTAAAGCTTCCACTTCAGCTGGATGTTGCATGTTTACAAAGTGAAACTTAATACCATATTTTTCAAAAATTGTTTTAAAGATTCTGTATGATCCGCCGTATAAATCATTGGTTGAAATTACTTCGTCGCCTGGATTCAACATTTTTATAATACAATCAATAGCTGCCAAACCTGAACCAAAGCAAGCACCATATTTTCCATTTTCGATAGCAGCAATGTTTTTTTCCAATGCGTGACGAGTCGGATTTAACGTTCTGGAATATTCATATCCTTTGTGGTTTCCAACACCTTCTTGAACATACGTTGAAGTTTGATAAATTGGTGTCATAATTGCTCCTGTCGTAGGATCTGGGTGAACACCCGCATGGATTGCTTTCGTACCGAATTTCATTTTAAAAAGTTTTCGACAAAAATAATAGAAATACCTGATGAATGAGAATTGCTGATTAGCGAATCAAAATTCATCAAGTTCTTCAGGATTCCAAAAGTGGGTTTTAAAGTTTTGAATTTCATCTTCAATGATTTCAATTCCTTCTGCTTCTAATCTTTCTTGCATAGCAGTTGGAGTTGAGAAGTGCATTTTTCCGGTCAATAAACCATTTCGATTCACAACGCGATGTGCTGGAATTTCAGGATTTGAGTGCGCTGCATTCATTGCCCAACCAACCATTCTTGAGGCTCTTTTTGCGCTTAGATAGTTTGCGATAGCACCATAAGAAGTAACTCTTCCTTCAGGGATTAATTTCACGACTGCATAAACTTGCTCAAAGAAATCTTTATTTTTATTATTCAAAGTGGTAACCATAAAGAAAATAGATGAAGCGTTTTGGAGTAGCGATTAGAGTAAGTTTTTCAACTGAATTATATTCTATAATTTAACATTCAATCTTCTTGTAATTATAGTTAAAATAAAACCAATTGCAACACCTGTCGTATTTGCTAATGCATCAAGCCAAGATTGACTTCTACCTGGAACAAAACCTTGACAATATTCCATAAATAAACCATAAAGTATTAGCAAAGGCAATATCAACAAGTGTTTTCTAAAATTTTTAACTAGAATCCCCGCGTTTAAACTAAAAACAGTGTAAGCAATAAAATGATTGATTTTGTCATTTCCTTGTATTTCAATTCCTGACTTTGGAGGCATCAAACTTAAAACTGTGATTCCTACAGTCACAAAAACTAAAGAAACTAATATCAATTTTTTATTCCAAATTTTCATAGAAAACTAAACTATTATGGGCAAATCTACCAAACAATAATGAATATTAAACATTAAGGTTTTAAGAATGATTTAATCAATAGTGTAAGGTAATTTTACGTTCATTTCTCCTGAATCTGAGCTGATAATTAAAAAGAAAATTCCTGAATTTGCTAACTTTAATATCGTTTCATTTTCAGATTGAAGTATTTTTTCAAATGCAACTGCTCTTCCAGTTAAGTCAACAATTTGAAATTTCGAAGAATTGCTAATTCCAGAAATTTTAAAAGTTTTGTTTCCGATTGTCACAATGTTTATTTTTCCTGAAAGTTCTTCATTATTGGTAATGCTTACAATAATTTGGACTGTTGAAGTGTCTATACCACAAGGTCCTTCTCCGATTAATTGTACTGTATAAGAACCGTTTGCGGTAAAAGTATGTAAGGGATTTACTTCAGTTGATGTTACTCCATCACCAAAATTCCAGTTGTAATTTGTTATTAAGGAAGCATTAGAAGAAAACTGATAGGTCGCAGGTGTTTGATTTAGTTGATAAGAAACTGAGACATCAGCAAGCGAATCAGGATGGGTTAATTTCCAAGTTGATAAACTATCTAAAACAGTCATTTTTGCTACTTGTTGTAAAGTTTGAGCCGTTGCTAGGTCAAGTGAACCAATGTAACTAGCTCCTTCCGGACTTTTGTGATAAAGCGAACTGTAAAATACACACGCATTCAAATACGTTCCTGCAAAGCTTGGATGAGAACCATCTGTTGAAAAAAGATTAATTGTTGGATGATTATCGCGAATATACTTCCAAGCTGGACCAGCAGCAGCAACACTTGCATTGGCATTTTCTGCAATTCTCAAGTAAGCATCGCGAAGTCTTGCATTCATTTTGTCAAACGTATTGATTGAATCCCATTGTGTATCACCGTTTTGTCGTCCCCACGTCATAAAATATTGCACCTGTGAACAAGGAGAATTGCCATAAACTGAATCCGCTAATTGAAGTGCGAAAGGCAAGGTTGTTGAATTAACTTGATCATAAGGAAAACTTGGTTCTTGACTTTGACCTTGCAATACCACATAATTCCAATCGGTTAAATGAATTTTAGTGTAGGTAACAGGGTCATTGACGTGATTTTGAAAGGTAAAACCACCATTCGTTTTCGAGGCAACTGTTAGAACATCTCCTTTCGATTCGGCTAAACTTTTCAGTACTGCTGGTAAATCAAAGGTGTAAACGTAGCTGTTTCCAATAAAAAGAACAGATAAACTATCTTGTGAAAAAGAGGTAAAACAAATGAATAATGTAAGGATTGTAGAGTAAATAAAACGCATATTAAAATTTTAAAAAATTATTTTTTCCAAAGAACAGTTGCTGCCGCTTGCGCAGTAGGCATTATCGTTAAGTCATTGATTGTTACATGCGCTGGACGACTTGCAACAAACCAAATTGTTTCCGCTATATCTTCAGCTTGTAAAGGATCATAACCTTCATAAACAGCTTCTGCTACTTTGTTGTCGCCTTTAAAACGAACAATTGAGAATTCAGTTGCCGCTGCTCCAGGAGCAATATTCGTTACTTTGATACCATACTCAACTAAATCTATTCGCATTGCTTGTGAAAGCGCATCTACGGCGTGTTTAGTCGCACAGTAAACATTTCCACCAGCATACACTTCTTTTCCTGCAATGCTTGAAATATTGATAATTTGACAATTTCCATTTACTTTTAAAAAAGGAATAACAGCTTTTGAAACATACAATAAGCCTTTCACATTGGTGTCAATCATTCTATTCCAATCGTCTGTGAGTCCACCATCGATAGGACCTCTACCAACTGCTAAACCGGCATTATTTACAAGAATTCGGATGTTGCTTTTTACTGATTCCGAAAGAGAATTTACAGCTTCATTTACTGCTTGTTCATTGCGAACATCTGTACAAAGAAGCTCTATTTGAATTGACTCGGAACTTAACTCCTCTTTTAGTTTTTCTAATCGATCTTGACGTCTAGCCATTAAGACCAATGAATATCCATTTTTTGCAAAAATTCGAGCAGTTGCCTCTCCGAAACCAGAGGTTGCACCAGTTATAAATACGAATGAAGCCATAAAATAAATTTATTTGAACGTAATTTTTGAGGAAGTTTAGAATCGTCTAAAAACAGTAAAGCAACAAAAATCAAAAAGGGAATTGCTGGGATTTTATAGCGAACAATTGCACCAATAATAGGAGTTGTTAAGCCAATAATCACAAACAAAAGAATGGAAAAAGACGTGCAAAAAATAATGAATTTCCACTGTTGAGGATTCACTTTTTTTCGGTAAAACCAACCCATGAATAAAATGAATATGACAAACAAATTTTCAAAAAGTGGTGGGTAAAACAAAATTCCTTTCAATTCGGTGGGCCAAGGACGCGTTAACGTATTGATAAAAGCTTTAGGGCTTGCTTTAATAAATGACCATAAGTTTGGTTCCAGATAATCCATATAAATTGAACTATTGACTTTTAAGAAATTAGCCAAATTGATAAAATCTCCTTGTTTCGCTGCCATTATCACTAAGAAATTGTAAGTAGGGAAAATAGTTTCAATTCCTAAAGCTGTAAGTAAACAAGCAACAATTGTGACCAAATGAATGCTAATTGTTCGTTTTGTTTTTTGAGAAATCCACCACCCTAGAATGGCAGGAATTAAAGCAACAAAAACATAAAACTTCATTATTAATAAAATTGGAATCAGAAATAGAATCCATAAATAAGTGGATAGCTTGTGAGAACCACTAATCAGTTTGTAAACATTCCAAGTAAATGAACCTAAAGCAAAAATTAAAATTGATTCTTTCAAAATCCCTGCACTCCAAAACACAAAAGATGGGATTAAGAAAACAACTAAATAGGTTTTCCATTTACTTTCAGAAAAAACAAGGAACAAACGAGCAAGCGAATACGAACCAATGAAGGTCAGAAAATTAAAGAAAAGACTGTGAACGTGGTAATTACCAAAGGAAAACAAACGAACAAAGGCATTAATTCTTATAACTAGGCGATTATCATTAAGTAAACCGTTGTCATACGAACGATACCAGTTATACATATCTGAATAATATTGTTTTAAGAAATAGTCATTTTCACAATTTATTCCGAAAAGCATTTTAAAATAATCCAAAGGATGTTCCCAAAGCGCATAGTATAAATATTTACTATCATCAAAGTACTTGAAAGTATCTGCTTCCATTCTCACCGGATAGTAATAAGTGTAAATTAAATAAATTGCAAATCCACAAAAAGCTTTGATTAAAAAGGCAAACTGTAAGGATATTGCACTAAAACCAGAAGTTTTGAAATAATTTAATTTTCCAATGAGCAATAAGAATATAGCTAGATAAAAAAGTGGAAGAATAATAATTGTGGCTTGCATTATCACAAAAATACAATTATAAACCTTAATTAAAAGCTCTAATAGATTGATTCAATTTTGTTTTTTATTTATTAAAAAGTGAGTTTTGAATTTAATAAAATCATTAAAAATATTTTTTTAGGTTCTTCTTATTTAAAATTGCTGCTAATTTGATACGAAAAATACAAAATTTTCTTTTACGCTTTAAAATCTTAACTTTGCAATCCGATATGTTAAAAGAACGACAACTTCACGATAAAATTTTTACTCCATTCATTTCTGAAAAGGAGATATATTTAAGTATAACAAACCTAACACAAGAGCTCCAAAAGGACTACGAGGGAAAGGAAATACTTTTTATTGCAATATTAAATGGCTCTTTCATGTTTGCATCTGACCTTATGAAATTTTATGATAAAGATGCTGTGATTTCATTTATCAAAGTCAGTTCCTACAGTGGTATTCATACTACCGGTAGAGTGGACGAATTGATTGGTTTGAATACCTCAGTTCAAGGAAAACATATTGTGATACTTGAAGACATTGTCGATACAGGAATTACTATTGATAAAGTCATTACGCTTTTAAAATCTAATTATCCCGAATCGGTTGAAGTTTGCACATTATTGTTCAAACCAGAATCATTCAAAGGAAAAAATAAACCAAAATATATTGGATTTAAAATCCCAAATAAATTTGTTGTAGGTTATGGATTAGACTATAATGAATTGGGAAGAAACCTAAAAGAATTGTACCAATTAAAAGAAGAATAAAAATGTTAAACATCGTGCTATTTGGCCCTCCAGGTGCAGGGAAAGGAACACAATCCGAGCGATTAATTGAAAAATATGATTTAGTACATCTTTCGACTGGAGATATGTTCAGAGCGCATATCGAAAATGATACAGAATTAGGACAACGAGTAAAACAAATTTTAGCAGATGGATTTTTAGTTCCTGATTCTGTAACAATTGATATGTTAGAAGAAGAAGTTCAAAAATATCCAAATGCAAAAGGTTATATTTTTGATGGGTTCCCAAGAACAGTTGTACAAGCTGAAGCATTAGATGCGTATTTAAAAAGCAAAGAACAAGCAATTAATACAGTATTGCAATTAGATGTTCCTGAAGAGGTGATCAAAGAAAGAATAGAACTTAGAAGTAAAGTAAGTGGGCGTGCAGATGATGCTGCAGAAAAGTTATTGAAACGCATTAATGAATATTTCACCAAAACGATTCATGTATTGCCTTACTATGTTGCTCAAAATAAAGTTACTACAATTAATGGAGTAGGTGAAATCGACGCTATTTCAGAAAAATTATACGCGGCAATCGAACCGCACTTAAATTAAATAATGGCTTCAGATAATTTTGTTGACTACGTAAAAATTCATTGTACTTCAGGTAGTGGTGGTGGAGGTTCTACGCATTTTCGTCGTGAAAAATACATACCTCTGGGAGGACCTGATGGTGGTGATGGAGGAAGAGGTGGACACGTAATTTTGCGTGGAAATAAACAACTCTGGACCTTGTTGCATTTGAAATTCAAGAAACATATCAAAGCTGGCCATGGTGCTCATGGTGCAGGTAACCTCAAAACTGGTTCTCAAGGCGAGGATGTTTATATTGAAGTTCCACTTGGTACGCTTGCAAAAGATGGCGAAACAGGTGAAGTTCTTTTTGAAATTACTCAAGACGGAGAAGAATACATTATTCAACGAGGAGGAATGGGTGGAATGGGAAATAACTTTTTCAAATCGCCAACTAACCAAACTCCTAGATATGCTCAACCAGGTGGAGAAAGTGTAGAGGGTTGGAAAATCCTTGAAATGAAAATCCTTGCTGACGTTGGTTTAGTTGGATTTCCAAATGCAGGAAAAAGCACTTTACTTTCGGTAATTACAGCTGCAAAACCTGAAATTGGCGATTATCCTTTTACTACTTTGCGTCCAAATTTAGGAATCGTTTCTTACCGCGATCACCGTTCATTTGTAATGGCTGACATTCCAGGAATTATTGAAGGTGCACATGCAGGTAAAGGTTTAGGATTGCGCTTTCTACGTCACATTGAACGAAATTCCTTATTGTTGTTTATGATTCCTGCAGATAGCGACGATATAAAAAAAGAATACAATATTCTGTTGAACGAATTGAAGCAATACAACCCTGAGTTATTGCACAAAGTACGATTGTTGGCAATTACAAAATCAGATATGTTGGATGAGGAATTAATTAAAGCTTTGAAAAAAGAATTACCGAAAATTCCAGCTGTGTTTATCTCTTCTGTTGCACAACAAGGACTTGTTGAATTAAAGGATTTAATCTGGAAACACCTTAATGCTGATGAATTGGCTTAAGTTGATTGATCAACAGATTGTACTTTTTGTAAACGGTTTACACACACCTTTACTAGATGAAATAATGTGGTTAATCTCTGGAAAATTAACTTTCCTCCCACTCTATTTCTTCTTGATGTTTCTATTAAAGAAAATTTATTCTTGGAAAGAGCTTGGCATTATTGTAACAGGTATTTTTGTTGTGATTTTGATAGCTGACCAAACATCCGTTCATCTTTTTAAAAATGTTTTTGAACGATATCGACCATCTCACAATGAAAACTTCAAACACTTACTGCATTTCTACGAGATAAAACATGGTGATTTATACACAGGTGGAAAATATGGGTTTGTTTCCTCTCATGCTGCTAACTTTTTTGGACTTTTAAGCTATATCTATCCTTTTTTCAAAAAAGAAAAAACAAAAGTATTTGGTGTTTTATTAGTCCTAGGTATACTTGTTTGTATCAGTAGAATTTATCTTGGTGTTCATTATTTTTCGGATGTCCTTGTTGGTGCATTATTAGGAACATTTATTGGCTTTTGTATTCGCTTTTTGGTTGAAAAAATAATAAATAAAAAAAATAATTCAATTCAATAAGTCTATAATTTAAAACAAAACTTAAGAAACTTTAAATACTTAAACTTACATTTTTAGCAAATGAAAATACTTGTAAATTACCTCTCCAGATATAAAATGCTGGTTTTTTTAGCGCTTTTTCTTGCAAGTATTAATCAAGTTTTTTCGTTGTTGGACCCCTATATTTTTGGTAAAATCCTTGATGGCTTTGCTTCTCACCCAAAAGATTACACAGAATCACAATTCTTAAAAGGTGTTTTACTGTTAATCGGTGCTGCAATGGGAGTTGCAATGATCAGTAGAATCGCAAAAGCGTTTCAAGATTATTGCATTAATTTGATTATTCAAAAATTAGGCGCTGACATCTACACCGATGGTTTGAAACACACCTTACAAGTCGCTTACAACGAATTTGAAGATCAACGAAGTGGTGAAACGTTGAATATTCTTCAAAAAGTTCGGACAGATTCTGAACGATTTATTATGAGTTTCATCAACGTACTATTCGTTTCTATTGTAGGAATTATTTTCGTGATGGTTTACGCAATGACGGTTCAACCTGGATTGATTTTGTTGTATCTTCTTTCAGCGGCTGGTCTGAGTTTCTTTATTAGTTTTCTTTCAAAAAGAATAAAAAAAGTTCAAACTGTTATCATGAATGAAACGAAGCAATTAGCTGGGAGCACCACTGAAAGTTTACGAAACATAGAACTTATAAAAAGCTTGGGCTTAACGCATCAAGAAACTTCACGGTTGAATGATCGAACACGTAAAATTTTAGTTCTTGAATTGAAAAAAGTGCGCCAAATCCGAAGTATCAGTTTCATTCAAGGAACGACTGTGAATCTTTTGCGTCAGTCTATAATGTTTGTTTTGTTGTATTTACTTTTTAAAGAAAATCTGACACTTGGACAAATAATGACTTTGCAGTTTTATTCTTTTTTTATTTTTGGACCCTTACAAGAGGTTGGAAATGTGATTATTGCCTACCGTGAAGCAGAAGCATCTTTGACTAATTTCGAGAAAATAATCAATACACCAATAGAAGAAAAACCAGAAAATCCAGTTCCTTTAAATGCGATTCAAAAATTAGCTTTTGACAAGGTTACTTTTCGCCATAAATCAGCAAATTATGATGCCTTAAGCACTATTTCTTTTGAAGTTCAACAAGGCGAGACAATTGCATTCGTTGGCCCAAGCGGTTCTGGGAAAAGTACTTTAGTAAAATTGTTGGTAGGTTTGTATTCTACACCTACAGGTAGGATTTTATATAACGATATTGATTCGAATGCAATCGACAAAGATGAATTACAACAACAATTGGGATTTGTTACACAAGATACTCAACTTTTTGCAGGAACAATTCGTGAGAATTTACTTTTCACAAAACCAGATGCAACCGACGAACAATTGAATTTTGCTTTGAGCCAGGCCGCTTGTGAAAGTTTAATTGCAAGAAGTGAATTTGGAATAAATACTATTATTGGCGAGGGTGGAATGAAACTCTCTGGTGGAGAAAAACAACGTATATCTATCGCTAGAGCATTGTTGAGAACACCAAAATTATTGGTTTTTGATGAGGCAACATCTGCTCTAGATTCAATTACTGAAGAAGCAATTTCAAACACAATTCGATCTATTGGAAATCAAAAAGAACACATAACAGTTTTGATAGCACATCGTTTATCTACAATCATGCACGCGGATAAAATCTTCGTATTAGAAAAAGGTGTAATTGTTGAAATAGGAAAACATAGCGATTTACTTACAGATAAAGGATTATATTACGCGATGTGGCGCCAACAAATTGGTGAACGAAGAGTTTGAAATTTTGTTTAAAAAGATAATAGTTAGGAATAATTTCCTATAACTTCATCACTAAGTCGATAAGTCGATTTGAATAACCAGCTTCATTATCGTACCAACTAGAAACCTTAACTAATTTTCCCATTACAATAGTTAATTGTGCATCAAACAAACAACTTAAAGGACTCCCCAAAATATCAACAGAAACAATTGGATCCTCTGTATAACCTAAAATTCCTTTAAAATTAGTTTCTGAAGCTTTTTTCATTGCTGCATTTACTTGATCAACAGTAACAAGTTGCTCAGTAAAAATTGTCAACTCTGTCATAGAACCATCGGCAACAGGAACACGAACACTTCCACCTGTAATTTTACCATCATATTCAGGAAATATACTAATTACGGCTTTTGCGGCACCGGTTGAAGTTGGCACAATGGAATTAGCGGCTGCACGTGCTCTTCTTAAATCTCTATGTGGTGCATCGTGTAAACGTTGATCGGAGGTGTAGCTATGAATTGTTGAAAGGTATGCAAAATCTATTTTAAACAAAGACCTTAATACTGCAATCATTGGGGCTACGTTATTGGTAGTACAGGATGCGTTTGATATAATATTTTCGTTTTTTTCCAAAATTTCTTCGTTGACACCAAGTACAACTACTGGAATTTCCGGATCCGTTGCAGGAGCTGATATAATAACCCTTTTGGCACCTGAAGAAATATGTTTATTTGCTGCTTCTTTTGTAAGAAATAAACCAGAGGATTCAATTACGATATCAACCTTGTTTTCACCCCAAGTAATTAACTCTGGATTTTTTTCATGAGAAAAAATTATTTTCTTTCCATTTTCAAAAATCACTTCATCACCTTCAATTGTGAAATTAAGAGGAAATATTCTGTGTACACTATCATATTTGAGTAAATGCATTAGCGTTTTTGTATCAGCTGGGTCATTTACCATCATTATATTTAAGTTCTCATTCAGCAAAGCTAAACGGGTAAAGTAACGACCAATTCTTCCGAAACCATTTACTCCAACATTTTTCATAATCTCGCTATTATTATACAAATTTAACTAACAATAAGAATAATATTAAGTTTAGAAAAAATATATGACGTTTAATATTTTTGATGAAACTAATTTGATTCTAAATATAAAACAGTTATTTTATAACATTGACATGACCAATGAATTCTTTGGTTTCTGTTGAATTCATTAACCGAACACGCAAGGTCCAAATGTATGTGCCAATTTGTTCAGTAATACGAGATGATTTTGGACTTTCGGATCCAGTTGTAGTTGGCCAAGGTCTTCCAGCAATTCCATCCCAACCTTCACCTCTCTGATCAGATTGAAAGATAATTTCGCCCCATCTGTCATAAATAGTAAAATCATATTCCTCTAACTCCCAATAAGATGTAACGATAGGAATAAAAAGATCATTGGTATTATCACTATTTGGAGTAAATGTATTTGGAACATAAACAACTAATTCGTCTTTAATACTGATTGATTGCCATGATGTGTCAGGGCAAATCCCTTGATTATATGCTATTAGATAAGTGTTATAAACTCCAGGTGGGCAACCGTAGGTATAATCTAATATATCTTCTGAATTTGGATTATAAAAAGGAGTTGGAATTTGATATAATTGTGAAAAAGGAAGTTGTGGGGTACATTCATCTAAATTCCAAAAATAATCTGTCGCAAATTGGCTTTGGTTGATGAAAGAAAAAGTTGGGTTAAAAAGACTTTGTTCAAGGGTGTCTGGTGAAACATCAAAATCTGAAATAGCCCAATCCAAAGCTTCAATTATAACCAATTCACTTGTATCAAGATCACAGCCCAATCCAGTCATTTCCAAGGCTACATAATAAAAATTGTAGTAGGAATCATAAATGGTTTGAGTAATCGTATTGACTGAAGGCCCATCATTGAGAATAGGCGTTCCTCCCACAGGTAGTAAACTATCGACTTGGTACCAATCAAAGTAGGCAATACCTGTTCCACCAGTTACATTGGCAGTTAAAACAGTAGGAGTATTAACACAAACCAATTCTTCGAAATCAACAGTTACAATTGGATCCGCGACAACATTTATAAAATGTGTATCAGCCGCGTTACAACCATTCCCTTCTTGAAGAATTTGTACTTGATACATTATATCTTCTTGAAGTGCAACTGTTGTATCACCCTGTCCGTTCCAGTCTAGAATAATTGTATATGGACTTCCTACTGGTTGAGACTGAAGCCAATAATAATTCGTTACGTCACCTATTCCCCCTGTAACCGTAGTTGTAAGTGGAACTTCAGCGCCAACACACACTTCGATTTCACCATTAATTGTGATTATTGGATCTGGAACCACAAAAACTGTATCGAACGGAGCGTTAGCTGAAATACAACCATTTCCGGACTGAATGATACTTACCGTATACAAGTAATTTCCTGGCGCTTCAGTTGGAGGACAGAAAACGGAGTCAGGTGGAATCGTATCATACACTTGTGTAAATGAAGGCGGTGTAAATAATGACCAAACATAGCCAACTGAAGACCCAAATCCACCAGAAACATTTGCAGTTAAACAACCCAATTGGCCACCTACACATACTGAATCAGCTCCAAAAGAGTTAATGCTAGCTACAGGATCCGACAAGACATGAAACTCGGCTGTCAGTGAAGTTGTATCGTTACATCCACTTGCAGTATATGTTACCTCACAGAAATAAAGATAATCACCAGAAGTATTAAATATCGGCAGTGGCGTATAAGTGGATGAATTTGCTCCATTAGAAGAGCCAAGAGATATTGAATCTAGCGTAGTAGTATTTATTTGATACCACTGATAATTAGGTCCACCAGCACCCCCTGAAACACCAATCGAAAAAGAATAATTTCCACCAACGCAAATTGTAGTATCCAAAACAGGCTGGGAAGTAAGTAATGGATCTGGGATGATGTTAATTGTTATTGAATCCAAGTTACTAAAACAATTCCCTAATTGAGCTTGGGCAAAAAATTCACCCGTGAGCGTATCGTTGTAGCAGAATGCAATAGTATTGTTATCAATAACAGTAAATGGTATTGGTCCAGACCAAAGTATGGTATCATAAGCTCCCTGAATATTGGCAGTAAGCGTATCACAACCTCCTTCGCAAATTACCGCTTCGCTTACTTGAATACTTGTAATTATAGGTACAGGCGAGACAAGTACTGTAACATTATCTGATCCAATACATCCTGCAAGATTGTATTCAACCGTATATGAAGTCGTAGAATTTAAAGGTGTAGTACTTACGTTGCTGCCAAGATTTGACCCTTGATACAGCAGAGAATTCAACCACGTATAGGTGCCAGAATTGCCGGAAAGATCCGTTGCCGGAGATCCGACAGCATTTAATTGAGTTTGTTCACCAGGACAAAGAACCGAATCAACGGCAGACGCGAGAACTGTAGGAATTGGATTTACAACCAATTGTACATCAAATGTATCGCCAATACAAACACCTGTTCTTGGGATTACTTGAAACGTAAGTTGTGCTGGGGCTAAAGGATTCAAATTATTATAGATGGGAAACGTTCCATAACCAATACAATTTGAATTCAAACCAGGGCCGAATGGACTGCCACTTGCTGTTTGAATCGAATTCTGAGGAATTGATTGTGGCGCTTGCCAAGAATAAGATGTTCCAATTGGTACAATTAAAGATCCTGGCAAAGGAACTTCACAATAGGAACTTCCACTACAGACAGTATCTTGTATATTTGAAATAACAGGAGTAGGATTGATAAAAATAGTATTTGTAAAAGGTAATCCAGGACAGCTACCATAAATCGGGGTGATTTGATAAACCACTTGTTGCTGAACCGATGTATTATTCACCAATGTTTGACTAATCGATGCTTGAGGAGTCGTTTGATCGGACCAGCCTGAAACGTTTGTATTATTTCCGATAACAAACCATGTGAAGCTGGTACCAAAAGGAACAATATTTGGCGGACCGTTTTGTGGCGCATGCGTAAACGATGTTCCACTGCAAATCGTAAAGTTTTGACCGACAATTAAAGGAGTTGGTTTCAGAAGCAAATTAATTTTAAATGTGTCTCCCTCACAACCCAAATAAGTTGGAACTACATCATAGACAATGGTTTGGTCTAAATTCGTATTATTGACAAGATTTGGATTTAATTGACTTATTGAGTTTACTGGAGCCCCTAAATTAGAAGTCTCATTAGAAACAGAAGTTGAAGGAACAACAGTCCAATCAAATAGTGAACCCGTTGGGACAATATCTCCCATTGCAATATTTCCTGGATTAAATACCCATGGATTTCCGCTACAAATTGTATCATAGGCATCTGTAAGATTAGGCGCAGGTTTTATTACGACTTTAAATAAAAACGGATCTCCAATACAATTTCCAGTTGTTGGTGTAACTAAATAGATGATTGAATCAATAAAAGAAGTTTGGTTAATCAAATCTTGACTCGAAAAGTCTGGAGCTGGTATAGAATTATCAGAATAACCTGTAATATTAGGGCTTCCTGTTTGAACAATCCAAGTGTATTGTGTTCCAGAAGGTATGACATCCGCAGTTGATGCGATTATTGACGGTGATTCTCCACTACAAATGGAGTCTAGTTTATCACTTATCTGAGGAGCTGAAATGATTGTAATGATAACGTTGAAGTCATTTCCAGGACAATTTCCTGTCGTACCTGAAGTAGGCGTTACAGTGTACGTTACATTTTGACTAAGTGGAGAATTATTAATTAGTGCCGATCCAGAAATAAAGGGTGATGAAGTTGGGCTATTTGCTTCGTTGTTCACATTTGGGTTGTCCGTATACAACCAGTCGTAAGTTGTTCCGTTTGGAATAATATTTCCAACAAAATCAGCTGGATTGACAGAGAAAGGAAACCCACTACAAATGGTATCCAAAACATTCTGAACATATGGCTTTTGATACACATTTATAAGTGCTTGTGCTGTATCGTAGCAAACCACTTGACCATTGTCATACGTCAAACCGTAAATCAATGTGTACAACGTTGTATCTTGGGGAGCAATAGTCAAAGGATTCGTGTTTCCGTAATTTATTCCACTACTTCCAACGTTTTGAACACTGTCAGACCAAATGAAGATACCACCTGCAATATTTACGGTCGCATCCAAAATGAATGAGGAATCAGGGCAAATATTTCCACTAACTAAATTTTGAATAATCGGTACGGTGAAAACACGCACTTCAATACTTCCTGTGTCACTCGTACAACCATACAATCCTGGAGTAGTATAAACAAAATCGTAAATGGTTGTATCGCTCGGATTTACAGCCAAACAAGCTCCTTGACCGATTTGACTTCCATTGTTAAACCATTCAAATATTCCGTTTGAAGTATCTACTCCTCCTACAGGATCAATTATTGCGCATATGTTTGCCGTATCACCATTACATATTCCTGCACCTGTCAAGTTTTGAATAACCGGCGTTGGATTCACTACAACAAACAAAGAATCTTGAGAAGAACAACCGTTTATGGTGTAAGTTAAATTGTATGAGTTAACCCCTAAATTACCTGGCGTATATGCTAAAGTATCGTTATTGGTTACAACACCTGGGTTCCAAGTATAAGTTCCTCCAAGTGGATCGACAAGTGCGGATAAGATAATCGAATCTCCAAAACAAAGCGTATCAGGGTTAGCGGTAATTGTATTAATAATAGGAATTGGATTGACAATAACAGCAACCGTATCATAAGCAGGATCTGAACATCCGGGTATAGTCACTATTACTGAGTAAGTTAAGGTATCTGCTAATTGCCCATTAGATAATACTGTTTCAGAAATACTTTGCGTGTTTCCATTTGGAGACCAAGAATAAAGTGCTCCAGTTTGCACGGTCGTTAAGGTTATTGTCGTTCCTGAACAGACTATATCCCCAGGAATAACGTTAATTGTTGCATCTGGATTACCGACCAAATTGACAACTATTTGATCTAAATCACTTTGACAGCCGAGCAGCGAAGTAAATTGAACTTGGTAAACACCACTTACACTTGGTGTAATAGTAGCAGATGATGTTGTGTTTGAAGCATCATGTAACCACAGGTATGTTCCACCTATTCCATTTGGAGTAACAACCGTTGTGAGCGTAATCGGTTGTGCACCCGGACAGAACAACAAGGTGTCAGATCCATTGATACTAATCGTTGGTTTTGGATTAACCGTAACATTTACAGTAGCCGTATCCGAACAACCATTCACTTGGTAAACTAGATTGTATATATTAACTGTATCTGATAAGTTTGGTAAACTGATACTGCTTCCTGTTCCAATGCTTGCAGAAAAATCTCCTTCGTTGTACCAATTGAAATTGCCATTTGGAATGTTTACGGTTGCATTTAAAGTCGCCGTATCTCCTTCACAAATTGTGACGTTTTG